>JAAYIN010000088.1 GCA_012523405.1 Clostridiales bacterium | reverse complement strand
CAAGTTGCGGGTCTCAATCTTACCAAAAATCAAAAAAGGGAGTTTCCGCTCGTTGCTTGAAGCATTGCTATGTTTTCTTCAGCTTTTCCTTTCATCTTTACTTTACAGTGCCTTTTAGCATAAGCAGTTGCAGCCTCACTCAGCGCAAAAAAGAGCTTAGCCGCTTGTTTGTCCGTGCTAAACATACGCTCAGGATGCCACTGCACACCAAGGAAGAACGGCAGCGAGACATGCTCTATCGCCTCAATTACGCCATCTACCGCCCGTGCGCAGCTTCTCATACCCGGGGCAACTTCCCATACCGCTTGGTGATGAAAGGAATTGACCTCAAATTCATCCGCGCCCATCACTGCAAACAGCAGCGAATTAGGCATTGCCATCACGCTATGGCTTGCGTACTGCGCGCCGCAGGTCTGTGCATGCTTGTGGCATGGAGAATGATCCAGCTGGGCATATTGCGAAGGCAAGTCTTGGTATAGCGTACCTCCAAGCGCTGCATTCATCGCCTGAATACCGCGGCAAATCCCAAGCGTTGGCAGCTGTCTTTTGATCGCTTCTCGCACAAGCATCACTTCAAATTGATCGCGCAATGGATTTACCTCACCAAGAGCCTCAACCGGCAATTGTCCAAACAGTTTGGGGGCGATATCATTGCCGCCGGCAAGCAGCAGTCCATCCATTTGATCAAGGCATTCGCCAAGCATCTGCTCGCCCATATCAAGGCTGAGCAGCAGCGGAATCGCACCTGCGGCAATCACAGCCCGCATATAATCCCTGACCAAAACCTGCTTTGATTCATCCGCATCAATACTCCCTGAAATACCTATAAGAGGGAATCTTTTCATCTGCCTGACCACCCTTTCGGTTGTAAATGTTCGATGATCGCTCACCAAACTCCTTCACGCCTCCCTGTTGGTATATGCCCAACCAGCGGCTTTTGATGAGCCCTATGCGTCAGCGCATGATCTCAGCAATTGCCAGCCGTTTTTGGGTGCTCCTATTCGTCTTTTACATGTCCCCCTTTGTACCAATGAGAAAAGAGGCGAACGCATCTCGCAATGCATTCGCCTCAAAATTTCTATGAAACCCTTTGAGGTATCCGAGGGTCTTGCCCTAGTATCATCCGAAGCCAACGTCTATGCGAAAGCTTCGGATGCCTTAGGGCGCAAGGTCTCCCTTGCGTAAACCAAACGACTACGCAAGCAAATGTCCCGCGGTCAAAGCCGCCAATGAAAAAGAGTGCTTAGCAAACTTTGTCATCAGATGCTTTGTCGCCCATCTGCCGGCGAAAGGTTTAGGATTACTCCTTATTTCTGAGCACCGGTGCTCATTGCGCGCTCTGCCTGCTCGATCAGACGCTTAACCATGTAGCCACCGATGTAGCCTGCCTGACGGCTGGGTAGATCGCCGTTGTAGCCCTGCTTGAGGTTGATTCCAAGCTCGTTGGCGATTTCGAATTTCATGTTGTTAAGAGCCTGCTTTGCTTCGGGAACCATGGTACGACCGGATGTGGTATTCTGTTGGTTTTGATACATTTGACATACACCTCATTATTAAATTTAGGAATTAGCGAGTGGTTGTTCCGCTTTGGGAAGCCATCTGGCGCTGTGCTTGTTCGATCAAGCGCTTTACCATGTAACCTCCGACATAGCCGTTCTCCTTGGAGCTTAGATCACCGTTGTAGCCCTGCTTGAGATTGATTCCCAATTCCTTGGCAATTTCAAACTTCATGTTGTCCAAGGCTGCACGTGCTTCGGGTACGCTGCTCTTAGTGGTTGCTGAGCTGTTTTGTTGGTTCACCATTTCTCGTTCACCTCCTCAACTGGGTTCAACGCTATTTTGACCGTTCGGCGGTAAAATACGCTGCCAATTATTTTCAAGGGAATTAAGATAAAATCAGGAAATTGCTTGACTTTTTCTGATTATCCCTTATAATATAAACGATTCTTTAGAAACCTATGCCGTAGACAGCGGGTTGGGGCCTTCGGGCTTTGATAATAAGCAGATTGCTTTCCCGCCGAGGTGCAAAGTGGGAGTAACATCCCTTGCGACAAATGTTCGCCCTTGCGCCTGCAAGGGTTTTCTTTTTGGAATTATACATTCTCAAAAAGGAGGTGCACCCCAATGAGCAGCAAGAATCTAGAGCTCAAAAAGCAAGTTGTTAGCGAGATCGTGAAGAAATTTCAAGATGCGCAGAGCGTTATGATCGTTCAGTACAGCGGCTTGACAGTAGAGCAGGTAACAGGTTTGCGTGCGCAGTTCCGTGATAATGGCGTTGAATATGTTGTTTTGAAAAACACACTTGTTCGTCGCGCACTGGCAGAACTAAACATCGTAGGCCTGGATGACGTGCTTAACGGACCTTCCGCTTTTGCCTTTGGCATGAGTGATCCCGTAAGCCCTGCAAAAATCGTCAACGACTTCATCAAGAAGTCAAAGTCTGAAGCCCTTTCTATCAAGGCAGGTTTGCTTGGCGCTGAGATCATGACTGATGATCAGATCCATGCATTGGCAGAAATGCCCAGCCGCGAAATGCTTCTGGCCCGCTTGGTGGGCAGCTTGCAAAGCAGCATTGCTGGCTTTGTACGCGTATTGGACGCTATTGCAAAGAAAGATGCCGAAGTGGCTCCCGAAGCTTAATGGTGCTTCACAACGATTTTCACCTATTATTATCTAGATTATGAAACGGAGGCTATTCACATGAATCACGAAGAATTTATTGCCGAGATTGAGAAAATGTCAGTACTTGAGCTAAACGACCTAGTTAAGGCTCTGGAAGAAAAGTTTGGCGTATCCGCTGCTGCTGCAGTTGTTTCCGCTGGCCCCGCAGCCGCTGCTGTTGAAGAAGAGAAGACCGAGTTTGACGTTGTTCTTAAGGAAGTTGGTTCCGAAAAGATCAAGGTTATCAAGGCTGTTCGCGAGCTAACAGGTCTTGGCCTGAAGGAAGCAAAAGAGTTTGTTGAAGCTGCTCCTAAAGTCATCAAGGAAGCTGTTTCGAAGGACGAATGCGAAAAGATCAAGGAAAAGTTTGCAGAAGTCGGCGCAACTGTCGAATTCAAGTAAGAACTGCCCTTGCAGCATAAAAAAGAGACGCCAATTCAATGAATTGACGTCTCTTTTTTTATTTCTATGAAGGATGTGGTTATCATGATCCAGTATCTCATCAATCAGCAAATCCCTTTGCAGGACATACTAGCCCTTTATCACGACGTGGGTTGGTCAGCCCTACACCAACGACCCAGAAACGCTTGCAAAAGCCTATTTGGGGTCATTGTGCGCCATTGGCGCATGGGACGGCGCGCAACTAGTCGGACTGATTCGCGTCGTAGGCGATGGCGCGACCATTTTGTATATCCAAGATCTTCTAGTCTTGGAAAAATATCAGCATCAAGGCATTGGCTCAGGTCTTTTAGCCGCCATGATCCAGCAATTTCAAACTGTCAGGCAGATCGTTTTGACGACGGATAACAGCGTAAAGACGCGCGCATTCTACGAAAAATGCGGGTTTGAATCGATGGACAAACTGGGCTGTGTTTCCTTTTGCTACGCTCACCCAGCAAAGCAGGATTGATGCTTACTTCCAAAAGACTAAATCCGCGTTGATTTGCCCTTCATCGCTCACGTAAATCTCGGCATAGGCAGATTTGCCTATGCCTCTTTCGCAGATCGCGCCGGGATTCATCAGATAAAGCCCGTAGTCCATTTCCAAGTGGCTTCTGTGGGTATGACCATAAAGAGCTACGCGCGCATCCTTTTCTTTGGCTGCATAGCAAAGCCGATGCAGACTGTACTTCACCTGCCACTCATGCCCGTGACACGCATAAAACGTCACACCATCGACCTTAAACGCGACGTGATTTGGCGATTGATAACGCCAATCGTTATTCCCTCTCACAATGTAAATAGCCGTCTGAGGTGACCTTGCTTTCAGTTCATTCCAAACGACTTCGATATCGGCATATCCATCGCCCAAAAATACCAGCACGTCGATTTGTCCTACTTTTTCGGCCAATTCAATCGCGTCACGGAGGTCATTCACATACCCATGTGAATCCGATACTGCAATCACACGCTTCATGCTCAGAGCACCTCATAGAGCAACTCTCGCATTTTTTCAGCAGCATTTGCACGATGGCTAATGCTGTTTTTTTGTTTCTCGGACATCTGCGCAAAAGTCTTGCCTGTTTCATACATGAATAACGGGTCATAACCAAAACCGCCCTCACCGCTGCGCTCACTCAGCAGCTGTCCTGCGCACTCCCCGACCACCACACGCGTTTGGTCCGAGGGCAGCGCAAGCGCCATAGCGCACACGAATTTGCATCCGCGGTTTTGCTGATCTTTCATGTTGGCGAGCAGCAGATCATTGTTCGCCTCGTCATTGCCGTGATCTCCCGCATACCTTGCGCTGTGTACGCCAGGTGCACCGCTGAGCGCATCAACCGAAAGTCCGCTGTCATCCGCAAGCACAGGCAGCCCTGTTTCTCGCATAATCGCCTCTGCTTTGATTGCTGCATTTTGCTCAAAGGTTGTGCCATTCTCTTCAATATCGCCATCAAAGCCAGCCTCCTTCATTGAGATCAACTCATAGCTGCTGCCAAAGATATCCTTCAGCTCTTTGATCTTATGTGCATTCCCGCTTGCAATCACCAAGCGAGTTGGTGCCAGCAAATGCTCGCCTCGCCCCTGAAGCGCCGCACGCTGCGAATGCATGAGGGTACGAACGCCTTTCCTGCCATAAGCAAGCAAAGCACCCAGTTCGCGGTTTGTAAATGCGCGTCCCTCGCCAGTTCCCTGAAGTTCAATGAACTCGCCCCTCTGGTTCATCACGAAGTTCATATCCACCTCTGCGCCGCTGTCCTCCACATAGCAAAGGTCAAGCATCGCACGCTCGTCCACAACCCCTGCGCTCACCGCAGCGATCTGTCCGATGATCGGATTTTCATGCAGCAAACCATTTTTCATGAGCTTGTCAACCGCAAGCACAAGCGCGACATACGCGCCTGTAATGGATGCAGTGCGCGTTCCGCCATCCGCCTGAAGCACATCGCAGTCAAGTGTAATGGTTCTCTCGCCAAGCTTGGTCATATCCACAGCCTGACGGAGCGAGCGACCGATCAAGCGCTGAATTTCAACGCTTCTTCCGTCCTTTTTGATCCCGTCACGCTGCTTGCGGCTCCCTGTTGATGCAGGCAGCATGGCGTATTCAGCCGTCACCCATCCTTTGCCTTGTCCGCGCAAAAAGGGAGGCACTCTTTCCTCCACGCTTGCCGTGCAAATGACGCGGGTTTTTCCTGTCGAAATCAAACAGCTGCCATCCGCCGTTTCTACAAAATCTATTTGCATTGTGCATGGACGTGCCTGATTGTCCATGCGGTTATCTATACGCTTCATAGTCAATGACTTCCTTTCAACTTACATGTGATGGTAAGATTATACATGTTCACCTGCAAATTGTCTAGAATAGGCAAAAGCGCAAAACCAATTTGGTTCTGCGCTTTATCAGCTGATGAAGTTCATTGCCCCATTGCATCAATCGACCTCTATTACACCGGGGTATTGCGCAATGACTTCTTCTTCCACATTAATAAAAGTTGTTTGGGTATCAGGGGATGCTTCAAGTTTCTCGCCGTCAACCAGCACCTGAACCTGTTTGACACCTGGGAATTGCGAGCAGGTAAACAGGATCGCACGAACCGTTTGATTCCCGCCATCAGTTTCTTCAAGTGTTTGCTTAAATTCCTGCGAGAAGTTAACCGTCACAACGCCATCCTTCATCGTTACGCCCTTAATGCCGCAGTTTTCAGGCAATGCCCGTTCAAGACCGCTATCGTCCTTAGGACCTTTGGCAAGCTCGATCATCGCTGTGGTCGGGTCAGCGTCACTAAAGACACTTCGGGTGACAGGCACAAGCAATCTGCCTGTTTGCGATGGGAAATAGAGCTGGACGAGGTTGGCATCCTCGGAGAATGTTTCGATGCTTTCAAGGTTTAGATTGCTTCCTGAAAACACGCCGCTAACATCCGTGCCGTAGGTGAGTTTGCTTCGCTTTTGACCATCGAATTCAAGCGTCACTTCCTCAACCGTTGCAAAGCAGCTCATCGCGTTGGTAATCGCGTCTACCATAAGCGATTCCTGCTCAGCAGACGAACAGTTCAGCGCTTCTTTGCTCACATTGACATTTGCGCGTCCATCAGCAATATCAATCTCAAAGTTAGTCCCCTCAGGGATAACCGTTCTAAGCCCCATTCTTGCTGCCTGCATGTCATTTTGACTTTCCTTCACCATCAGGGATAGCGTTGCCTTTGCGATGCCCTCTGTCTTTGCGACCTGTCTGGTGACAGGCACAAGGTATCCTTCTCCATCCTCGTAAAACACAACCGTTGAAACTGTTTCACCTGTTTCTGTTGCCATGGTTTCCTCTATAGGAATCACCGTTTGATCCACTAGCACCTGGGATGTTGTCTGGTCATTACCGCGCAGCGCTAGCACTACCACCAGTGCCGCCGCACACAAAATGAGTATACGTTCGATATCGGCTCGTTTGATTTTCATTGTATCCTCTCCTCAGCAGTCGATTGCACTCAAAGGGTATGCACGTATGCTGTAGCAAATGCCGATTGTTTCATCTTTCGTTGCGCTTTTTATGATCTTATGATATCATCAACAAGCCGAATTCACACGATTTTAGCGATATAGGGAGGTTTTGCGCCATGCCGATGGATGGCTTTACTTTATCTTTTCTTCAGCAAGAACTTCATAGCAAGCTGCTTGGCGGGCGCATCGACAAAGTGAATCAACCCGAGCGCGATGTGCTCGTACTGATGATCCGCAGCGGCGTCAATTACCGCCTTCTTTTAAGCGCGAATGCCAGTCAGGCGCGCGTGCAGTTTACTCAGCATACGTTTGAAAACCCAGCGCAGCCGCCCATGTTTTGCATGCTGATGCGCAAGCATTTGCTTGGCGCGCGCATTACCGATATTAAGCAAATTGCCGGTGACCGCATCCTTGCGATCGTATTTGAAGGCATGGATGACTTGGGTTACCACGTCCAAAAGACGCTCTATATTGAGATTATGGGCAGACATAGCAATATAACACTCACAAACGAAGACTCAACGATCATCGATTCCATTCACCACGTAAACAGCGAAATGAGCCGCGTGCGCACCGTCTTGCCCGGCGGTACCTATCAACTCCCGCCCCAGCCTGACAAGCTCACTCCTGACGTCATTACGCCCGACGCACTCAAAGAACGTTTGCAAGACCTCTCCATGCCTCTTTTCAAAGGGCTGATGCAAACGGTCGCCGGTATGGCAACTGTTTGCTCAAAGGAAGTCT
The DNA here is from genome assembly GCA_012523405.1 of Clostridiales bacterium. GTDB lineage: Bacteria > Bacillota > Clostridia > Christensenellales > Aristaeellaceae > Limiplasma. Next base: position 57,727 of record JAAYIN010000088.1, on the reverse strand, counting down.
GCGTGCAGATGGGGCTTGATCCACTCACCCAATGCGACGAAATTCGCTGGGACATTGTAGCCGCTAAGCTGAGCGATTTCTACCATGGCTCGCAGGAACTGCTTGCGCCCACCACGCTTTATGACGAAACAGGGCTCGCGATGGATTTCTTTCCATTCCCCTATCAAACCTTTTCACTTGAACGGCAAAAAGCCATGCCGTCCATCAGCGAGGCAATGGATGCCTATTATCTTGGCCGCGATATTCATCTGCGTATGCAGCAAAGAGGCGCAGGGCTCCAAAAGCATATCAAAAATGCCATTGATCGCACAGAGAAGAAAAAGGGCATCATGGTCGATGCGCTAAACCAAAGCGAGAGGGCAGAAGAGGACCGCATTTGCGGTGATCTGCTGACTGCCAATATGCATTTGCTCCAAAAGGGGCAGGAGAGCATCACCGTCTCAAATTATTACGATGAGAACTATGGCGACATTACCATCACATTATCCGCTCTGAAAACCCCTTCACAAAACGCACAAAGCTACTATAAGAAGTACCGCAAGGCAAAGGTGGCTGAGCAATATGCGCACGACCAGCTCAAGGTCATTGAAAGTGACCTCCTGCTCCTTGAAGGTGCGCTTGAGGACTTGGAAAAATGCGAGAACACTGTCGATATGGATGAAATTCGCTTCGCACTTACTCAAAGCGGCTTTCTAAGACCCGATGCTTCCCTTCGCAAAAAGAAGAAGATGCAGGAAGGCAAACCTTACAAGTTCACAGCACCTGACGGCACAGTGATCGAAGTGGGTAAAAACTCCATTCAAAATGATCGCCTAACGCTTCATGCGCGTGGTCACGAGACATGGCTGCATGCGCAGGGAATCCCAGGATCGCATGTGATCGTTCGCACCGAAAATGATCCCAGCGATGAAACGCTGCTTTATGCCGCGCAGCTGGCCGCCTACTTTAGCAAAGGGCGAAACCATCCAGCGCTCGCCATTGACTATACCAAGCGCAAGCATGTGAAGAAAGCCTCGGGAACTGCACCCGGATTCGTGACCTACACGAATTTTCAAACCGCTCTGATCGGTTTATCCCCAGAGGATATCACGCGTATCACAAACGACATCCACAAATAATCTTATACCTGCAGGAGTGAGCGCCATGAATGTGACCCTACGAATCGCCGCCCCCGATGATGCTGCCATCATCAATGAAATCTTTGGTTACTACATCGACAATTCCGTCTCGACCTTTAACGAGGTCAATAAGACCATCCTCGAACGCCGCCTAGAAGTCGAAAGCCTTCTTGAGCAACATCCGTTTTTGGTTGCAGAAAGCGAAGGTCAATTCTTAGGTTTTGCCAACGCCGAACCGATGCGGCCCCAAACAGGCTATCGGTATACTGTCGAGTTGACCATTTACCTGCATCCAAATGCCCCCAAGCATTCAGGGGTTGGGAAGGCGCTGTATCGCTCGCTTTTGGACATTCTCGCCAAGCAAGGGTATCGCTCCGCCTTTGGTGTGCTATGCGCAACAAACGCTGCAAGCCTTGCGCTGCATGATTATTTTGATTTTGAAGAGGTCGCAAGGTTTAACTGCGCTGGATACAAGCATGGGATGTGGCTTGATACGCTCTGGATGCGAAAGGTCCTCAATCCCTTTGATGATTCCCCCGCTTTGCCCATTCCATTTTCGCGGTATCGCACTCAGGTCACCTTTGAGTCACTAAATGCAATTAAATAGCGAAAAAGCAAAAATCCGAACAATATTAACCAATTTCAGCGGAACATTCATGTTTATCTTTCAAGAAGTCTCATCAAATCGATAAAAACGCATGCTAAACGCTTGCGTTTTTTTGAATCGTCATGTAAAATAGAGAAGCCGTGTGTATGATGACGGTTGAGTCCTGTGCGATTTCAATGTGTGAACCCTGTCAGATCCGGAAGGAAGCAGCAGTAAGCGCGGTTTGGAATGTGCTGCGGGATCGCTCAGCCTGAGTACACATGGTTTTTATTTCAATTAAAGATTAATCAAGGGGGAGCACTGATGAATTACAAACACGTTATGGAGACCGATCCAGAGATTTTCAAGGCAATGACCGATGAGGTGCAACGTCAACGTGAACACATCGAGCTGATCGCATCCGAAAACTTCGTCACTCCTGCGGTGATGGAAGCAATGGGCTCCCCGCTCACCAACAAATATGCAGAAGGCTATCCGGGCAAGCGCTATTATGGCGGCTGCCAATTTGTTGACGTCGCTGAGGATTTGGCACGCGATCGTGCAAAGCTACTTTTTGGTGCAGAGCATGCGAATGTTCAGCCTCACAGCGGCGCACAGGCAAATACTGCCGTTTATTTCGCTATGCTCGAGCCTGGCGATACCGTCCTTGGTATGAATCTCAATCATGGCGGACACCTAACTCACGGAAGCCCTGTTAACATCAGCGGCAAGTACTTCAACTTCGTTCCCTATGGCGTTGATGAAGTCACTGGTCATATCGATTATGAAGTTGTTCGTGCCCTTGCCAAAGAACACAAGCCTAAGATGATCGTTGCCGGTGCATCCGCATATCCCCGCGCGATTGAATTTGCTCCCCTGCGCGAGATTGCGGACGAAGTTGGCGCATACCTCATGGTAGACATGGCTCACATTGCAGGTCTTGTAGCAGCTGGCATGCACGAAAGCCCCGTCCCCTACGCTGATTTTGTCACCACCACAACCCATAAGACGCTGCGCGGACCCCGCGGCGGCATGATCCTTTGCAAAGAGCAGTATGCAAAAGCCGTTGACAAGGCCATTTTCCCCGGCACACAGGGCGGCCCTTTGATGCATGTGATCGCTGCAAAAGCCGTTTGCTTCCTTGAAGCTCTAAAGCCCGAATTCAAAGGCTATCAAGAGCAGATCATTCGCAATGCAAAGGCGCTTGAAGAGGCTTTCCGCAAGAACGATATCAAAATGGTTTCTGGTGGAACTGACAACCACTTGATCTTAATCGACCTTACCAACACAGAGCGTACAGGCAAGGAAATGGAAGCTCTCCTAGGTTTGGCCAATATCACCGTTAACAAAAATACCATCCCCGGCGAGCAGCGCAGCCCCTTCATCACCAGCGGCGTGCGCGTTGGCACACCTGCCATCACGACCCGCGGCATGGTTGAGAGCGACATGGAGCTGATTGCAGGCTTCATCAAGCGTATCTTGGTCGAAGGCGAAGCTGCCTGCGAATCCGTTCGCGGCGAAGTCCTTGACATGATGAAGCGCTTCCCCATGTACGAAGGTTTCCCGAATGAATAATGAGCGCATCACGCCCTATGCTAAAGGCATTCTAGGCGAATCGCGTGCTTGTGAATATCTATGCCAAAGGGGAATGACTCCGCTCTTTCAGCGGGTTCATTCCCCTTTTGGCGAGATCGATCTAGTGATGATGGATCAGGATATTCTGGTGATGGCCGAAGTAAAAACACGCGAGAAGGCAACCTTAGAAAGCGCCATGCTCTCCATTACGCCCGCCAAGCAAAAGAGGCTTGTGCTGACTGCGCGTCATTTTCTTGGCGAGCATGCCGAGTATGCCGAGCATATGGTGAGGTTTGATATCGTGCTGATCACCAAAGAAGGTATTTATCATCTGCCCAATGCGTTTGAGGCGTGAGGACGGAGAGAGAACGGTGTAGGGGCTGTCACCCCTACGACCCCGTTCAGAGGAGCTTCGCTCATTTAATTGCCCTGTATCCATTTTTGTTTTCTTTGGTGTAGATATAAACGGTGTTTGTGCAGGGGCTGCCGCCCCCTACAACCCTGCTCAAGGGAGCTTCGCTCACGTTAATTGCCTTGAACCTTTTCCCACCCTCTCACAATTATATCAACCACAATCATTTAGAAGCTCGCAATGGCGAGCTTTTCTTTTTAGCAAATATTCAAATCACGCGCAATCAAAAGGACGCACCCTCGGGAGCAAATGCTCCCTTGAGTGCGTCCAATCATTAATTCATTGTTATTGCTAACGATTCATCAATTACTTTGTTGCCAAGTATGCTTCCATCTGTGCGTTTGCTTCGTCAACATACTTCTGCATGCCAGCAGCTTCCAGCTTCTCAAGGAATTCTGGTAGCTTTTCAGCAGGATCAACTGCACCAGCAGTCATAGCGAATGCATATTCTGCAGCAACGTTAGCCAGTGTAGCCATTTCGGTCTCAACTGCGCTGTAGTCGAAGCTGTAGCCAAGTGCGGGGATGCCCTTAGCAGATGCATAGTACTCTTTGAAGGTCTCGCGGAAGCCAGCGCCTTCAGCAACGGTGTCAGTTAGAAGGGTGATGTTACCCATGCCGTTGATCCAAGGAGTGTACGCTGCGCGAACATCGGTCCAGTCTACAAGACCATCAACTAGGTTGTAATGAACGCCTTCTACGCCGTAGTTAAGAAGAGTCATCAGGTAAGCATCAGAGTTTAGAAGGTTGAGGAACTTGAAGCTCTCAACTGGATGAGCGGAAGCGGTGGAGATAGCAACCATAGCGCCCTGTGATGCTGTGATGTCGATGTAGGGCTCGGTGCAAGGAACATAAGCAACTTCGATCTTACGCTCTGCAGAGGTGGTGTGCTCATGGCCGAAAGAGTAGCTCTGTGTGCCAACAAGGTAGTTAGCTTCAAGCTGTGCGCTGGTACGAACGTCGTTAGCGGTTTCTGCAACTGCTACGCCTGGGTTCACATAACCAGCTACATAGTACTCATGCATTTTTGTTACGAAGTTTTTGAATTCTTCTGTAGCAAACTTGTTGAGAACTGTGTTGCCATAAGCGCCTTCAGCACTTACGTCTGCAGGGTTGAGGTAGTAGCTTAGAAGAGCAGTTGTAGGTGAGTCGCCAGAGATAGCGATGGAGTTGTTGACCATGCGCTCAAGAACTGCGGGCTCAACTAGGAAGGGGTAGAAGTTCTCGCCCTTAACTTCCTTAGCCTTTGCGAAAAGATCGCCGAAGGAGTAGAAATCAAGTGCTTTGAACTCGTCAAGGGTGTAGCCAAGCTCGTTGAGCAAGGTAACGTTGACGTCCCAAGTGTTCTGGGTAGCAATGTCTTTGTAGCCGTTAACTGCATAGATGCCCATGCCGTCAGCGCCTTCAACTCTTGCTGCTTCCATCAAGGAAGTAGGAATAGCTGCTGTGAGGTCTGCGCCGTATTCAGCAATCAGATCATCAAGCTTCAGATAGTAGCCGTTTCTTGCATAGGTTGCATAAGCGTTTGCAGACCATGAGCAAGTGAAGTACATGTCAATGGTGTCATCGCCAGCGATGATAGCATTGGTTGCCTTGTCATCAAAGTCACCCCAGGTGCCCCAGATAACTTCTAGTTTTGCGCCAACTTTGTCAGCAATGTAAGCATTAACTGCTTCGATTACTGCGGTGTCGTCGGTCACGTTGCTGCCGTGGAACATGACGGTGATGGTGGGCAGGTCTTCTGCTACTGCAAAACTAGCCATACCAAGAACCATAGTGATTGCCAAGATTAGAGCTAGGAACTTCTTCATAATATAGTTGCCTCCTTTTAATATATGTAAGCGATCGACTTTTCTACGATCGTTCTTACCCCTTGACTGAACCGAGTGTGAGTCCCGCAACGACGTAACGTTGGAAGAAGGGATATGCACACGCGATCGGGATTACTGTGAAAACGACCAATGTCATTTTCAGGGTTTGCGAGGGAAGGTTTTGCGTTGCAGCTGCGGCGTCAACACCCATCATGTGGCTGTTCTTTGCGAGGAAGTCCGCATTGCGCTGCATTTGCATCAGCAGGTATTGCAGGGGAATGATTGCATTGTTCTTGGTGATGTATAGAAGGGACAAGAACCATTCATTCCAGTAAGCGAGTGCGTTTAGAAGCGCAACGGTTGCAATACCCGGCTTAACGATTGGAAGGATGATCTGTATCAGCGTTCTATACTCGCCGCTGCCGTCAATGGTTGCAGCTTCGACCAGTTCGAATGGAACCGACGTCTGGAAGAATGTACGCATGATCATGATGTTAAACGGACTAAACAGCAGCGGTACAATCAGTGCCGCGTAGTTATCACTCAGCCCAAGTACCGATTTACAGATGACGAAGGTCGGAATCATACCGCCGCCAAAGATCATTGTAAAGAAGCTTAGGAATGTGAAGAATCCGCGCCATTTGAAGTCCTTGCGGTAAAGCGGGTAGCTGTACAGCACACACATGGTAACGCTTAAGATCGTACCAAGGATTGTGATGTAGAAGCTATTGAAATAAGAACGCCACAGCATGCCGCCTTTTTCAAATACATATTGGTATGATTCCAATGACCATTGATTGGGAACAAAGGAATAACCAATCTGCCGAATACTCTCCTCAGACGAGAAAGAGATGATGATAACAAAGACAAAGGGAATGATACAAATAAGTGCAAATATTCCAAGGATTACATGGAACATGCCTTCAACGGGTTTACTAAAACCGTTTAGTCGCAGATCATCCTTGACCTTCATGGGCTTCGCAGTTTTTGCAGCGACCATAGTTCCACCTCCTTTTAAAATAGAGCACTATCGGGATCAATTTTTGTAACGATGGTATTCGCACCTACAATACAGAAGAAGCCAACGACGCTTTGCAGCAGACCTGCCGCGGAGCTCATACCAATGTTTTTGGTGTTTGCATAAGCGCGGTATACATAGGTGTCAATAACCTGTGTTACTGAGTAAAGCGAGCCGGAGTTTTGCGGCACGTTATAGAATAGACCAAAGTCAGAGTTGAATATCTTACCTACGTTCATGATCAACAGGATGATGATCATTGTGCGGATGCCGGGGAGCGTGATGTGCCAGACTTGCTGCCACTTGTTCGCACCGTCAACCGCCGCCGCTTCGTACCATGAGGCATCAATGCCTGTGATAGCCGCCAAGTACAGAACGGTCGAGTAACCGACATTCTTCCATAGGTTTGCTATCGTTAAAATGAATGGCCAGTACGTTGCGTCATGATAAAAATTGGTTACATCCACACCCAAGCTCTTTTGATAGTTAGGAATCAAGCCGCTTGTGGGATCAAGGAATGCCATGACGAAGTAGCTTGCAACAACCCAGCTCAGGAAGTAAGGGAAGAACATCATGGTCTGATATGTTTTTGCAGCAAAGCGGTTTGTAATTTCGCTCATCATGATTGCAAATACAACTGCGATCACAAGGCCCAGCGCAATCCATACGATGTTATATCCCAAGGTGTTACGAAGCATGATACCTGCATCAGGCGAATTCAAGAACTTAAAGTTATCAAATCCGACCCAAGGACTCTTGGAGATGTTATTCCAAAAAGTGTTGGGGTTAAATGCACGGTACTTCTTGAATGAAAGAATAATACCAAACATTGGTAAATAACGAAGCAGCAACAGCCATATTGCACCAGGTGCAATCATCGAAAGCAGCGCTATCGTTTTTTTGTGCTGGGAGAAATTTCTGGGGCCAAGTTTGTTGTTGACCGCCATAGTTTCCGATTTAGCGCGTGTCATGTCATCCCTCCCGATCTGAATTTGTTCAATCTGTAACTATATCTTACACAAAAGCTAGGACAATTGCATCGTTCATCGTTGCCCTTTTTTGTATTCAATTGTGAAGTTACAATTTCTAGCATACAACTTACACAGATACTTGAATTCACAAAGCTTTGATGATATGATGTTTTCCCAAGCAAAAAAACTTAAGCAAATGGTGGTGTAAACAATGATCACACGAAAAATCAATAGCGGTGAATTAAAACGGGTACAAGAATTTTGCGCCCTAGCATTTGAATACGGGATGTCCGATGCAGACAAAACGCCTCAAGAAATCTATGAAGGCATCGTAAACAATCCGACAACCAGACAAGATCTCAACTGGCAATCTCAATGGGCAGCCTTTGAGGATGACGACTGCACCATGCTCTCAACCTTCACCGTCATCCCCTACCGCGCCAATTTTGACGGACATGATATGCTGATGATGGGCATTGGCGGAGTCGCCACATTGCCCCAGCATCGTCGCCGCGGCGGTGTGCGCAGCTGCTTTGAAATGGCATTGCCTGATATGTACGATCAAGGCGCTGCATTTTCCTACCTATATCCATTCTCTACCTATTACTATCGTAAATTTGGGTATGAGCTGGGATGCGAGCGCTATGAGTATCGACTGCTCCTTAGCGGCATGCCCAAGGTGCCTGTGGGCGGTTACTGCGAGCTGCTAGAACCGGGCGTGAACCTAAAGGACGAAATCCGCCTTGTGATGAGCGCATGGCAAAACAAGTACAATATGATGACCATTGATGAGGACATCGAATATGGCTGGGTAGATAAGGCCAATCCTTTCAAAGACAAAATCTACACCTATGTATACCGCGATGAGGATCAAACGCCTCTTGGCTATGTCACCTTTGACATCAAGAAGGAGAGCGGTGTTCAAAATCTCAACTGCCAAAACTTCTTCTTTACAAATATCAAGGGCTTTTACGGCTTGCTCAACCTCCTGATTTCCCTTGCCTCCGATCACAAGTATGCAATCCTGCGCTTGCCTACTGATATTGCACTTGGACCGCTGCTTCCCGAATGGAGCTTTGGCACGGTACTTGAAAAGCGCGATCAGATGGGCATGGTGCGCGTTGTGAATGTGAAAAAAGCACTATCCATGGCGCGCATGCAGGGAAGCGGCTGCATCATCCTTGACATCACAGATGAGCAAATCAAGCAAAACAACGGTCGTTTTGAAGTCATCTTTGAAGACGGACAAACCAAGAGCGTCCAAGAAACAAGCAAAGAAGCCGATATCTGCATGAGCATTCAGGATTTCTCATCGCTCCTAGCCGGCCGCTATGATTCGTCTACAATCGCTTCCATGCAGAAGGTCACAGTCAACTGTACACCTGAAAAAACAGCTCAGATTTTCTATCGCAAGCCCCTTTATATTTCGCGTTACTTCTAATGAAAACCATAGCAAAAGCCCCACGATATTGCATCGTGGGGCTTTTGCATTACGGCTGCACTTCCTTGCGCACAAAGTCGCAAAAGGATTGTTCCCATTTACTCATGGTATAGCCGCGCAAGTAGATCAGCGCATCCTGATATTCAGTTTCCACTTCATCGCACGCGATCTGCACAAGCGCTTGGCGATCCAAAATACCCTTGGGTACAGGCGATACCCACATATAGGTGGCGGGCGATTGACTGAGCAAATCGAATTGACTGCCCCTCTCATAAACCCTAATCTGACGCTGCTCCGCGATTTCCGCTTGGCTCTCATCCATATGGATGGGCTGCGCCGTATCACCATGCGATATTTCTATATACGGGAGCAGCTCTGCCTTGGTTATGGATTTTTTACGGGCAAGCGGATGCTTCTTTGACATGAGCACCAGAGGTTTAAACTTCCAATAAAGGATGTAGTTTAGCCCCTGCTCTGCCAAATCACCAAGCACCTTATTTTGCTGGGCAACGCTATACCTGACTATGCCGATATCAACCTCACGCGCGAGCACCTCGTGCACTACACCCGCCGTATTGGTTTCCCTGATATTCAGCTCCATCGCGCAACTTGGTTCCAGCGAATTAACAAACTCCGTCACTGCATTGGAAATATAGCTAGCACGCGGAATCGCTACGCTTAGGTACGCCGTTGTTCGGTTATGCCCCTGATAGATCGCATCCATTGCATCCATCTGTTCCAGCACAGCACGAGCGCGCAGTAAAAACTCCTCGCCCTTGCGGGTGGGAATCATGCCTGCCCCCGTGCGGCTGAATATTCGAAATCCGCAGGCTTGTTCTAAATCCTTGAGCGCTTTGCTTAGGTTAGGTTGGCTCATGTACAGCACTTCTGCCGCCCTTGTTTGAGAGCCATGACGCGCAACCATGACAGCGCACCTGAGGTGATGGATGTTCATGCGTTAACCTCCATGGATTGATTGATAGCTTTTCTTGCTATTGTGCCATCACTTGGCGCAGTTTCTCGATCGCCGCGCGATGCACTTCAAAAAAGGGCGTCGGCAAAGCGTCAAGCGGGAAGAAACGTAATTCCTCCACTTCGCCCTCTTGACATTTTAATTCACCATGATACTTTTTGCAAACAAAAGCGATGTCAACATTGCTGACCTGATCGCCATTGGGATAGGTGTACTTCATTTCCTCGCCCGAGAAAACACCGAGCAGTTCGAGCTCCTCCGCTACAATCCCTGTCTCTTCAAACAGCTCGCGCTTCGCAGCATCCTCCACTCGTTCGTAAAGTTCAACCGCACCGCCAGAATATGCCCATTCCTTATTATCCGTACGCAGTTGGAGTAAAACCTCGCCCTCATCATTCAAAACAATCACCGATGCGCCGCACTGCATCAAGGGGATATGCCCGACGAGTTTACGCAAATCCATGATGTATTCACCCATTGCAAATCACTCCTTGTATTTCCTTGCTTTACCTAAAAATCCATAGCAAGATCTTACATTGCACAAAAATATTCTGCATGATATACTCACGTCGATCCTTCATCAGAACAGAGAGGAGTTTACACTCACATGAAACGTATACATGCTTCCATTTGGCGCAGTCTAGCGCTTGCATCGCTGCTCTGGGTGGGCATTGGGTCAGGAGGAACCCCTCAAGAACCTGCACCAATCGTCCAAAGTGCCAAGGCCGCCCCTGCAGCCAAGCGCACCGCCGCCTATGTCTTTGACCGCGGAACGCTGCATCTCAGAGATGATGATGCTTCCAAACTAAATCAACTGAATTTTTCATTTGGCTTGATCAAGGATGGTAAAGCGAGCGGCAGCCACTGGTATTCAATCGAACATTTCAAGGCTTATGTGAAAAAGCATCCGCACATTCTGCCTGTTTTATCCATGGGCGGCTGGGGAGCAGATGGCTTCTCTCAAGCTGCTGCTACGCAGGAGGGACGCGATCGTCTCGTCTCCTCTACCATCGAGCTCATGGAGCAGCATGGATTTCTCGGTCTTGATATCGACTGGGAATATCCCGGTATTTCTTCCGCAGGCATTGTATCAAGCCCCGATGACAAGCAGAATTTCACATTGCTGCTCAAGGCTTATCGCGCAGCACTGGATGAGCTCGAGCAACAAGACGGCAAATACCGCATGCTCGCCATCGCTCTTGGCGCTGATCCCATCGTATTAAGACATATCGAAGGTCATGCAGTCGGCGGTATCATCGACCAAATCAACCTCATGACCTACGACCTGCAAACCCCTAAGGTTGCCAGCCATCACACCGCTCTTTATGCAGCCGATTCCGCCTATCCCCTATCCGCGCAGAACGCGGTCACCCTGTTTTCCGAGGCGGGTTTCCCAAAGAGCAAGATGATGATCGGCACTGCGTTCTATGGCCGCATCTACACGCTAAGCAAGAGCACAGATACCCCTGTTTTTGCGTCAGCCACCAACAACGGTCAAAGCTCCGTCATGTATAGCAAGATCATGTCAAGCGGCCGCTGGGAGTTTCACTTTGATGACAAAGCAAAAGCACCCTATGGCACAGACGGCAAATCATTCTTGACCTATGACGATCCGATTTCCATCCAGCACAAGGGTGCCTATGTGACCCAACAAGGCTTAATGGGCATCATGTGTTGGGAGTATGGCGGAGATGACAGCGGCGAGCTGATCCGCGCCATGCATGGCAGCGTTCAATAAAAAGATAATTTTCCTTATAGCACCGCCATGAGCGGTGCTATATCAATTTCAGGCTCATTGACAAGGGCTTCCAGCAATTTGCCAAGTACTACCTTCACGCCGCCAGGTACATCGCTCTCGGCGTTCAGCGGCATCACTGGATCATGCACGCTTAGGCGAAGCAAAAACCACGCACTTTGCAGCTCGTTATCCACGTCAAATGAGATGCGCACACCCTCGCGGTTGTCAGGTGCGACATGCCATTCCTCTTCGTTTTGGCTTGCATATTCCATCACATATTCAATCGCGCGCTTTGCCACAGCAGCAAAATCCTCAGCCATCACGGGCAAACGGATTTCAACGCTCTCCACAGGCTCGCGAAGACCATCCAGAAGCTTGCTCAGCGTTTCGCCCTGCTGCTTCATCTGCATCGCCTTAATCAGCAAAATCGTCACCAAATACATGCCGTCATCCAGAAAATGATTCTGGCGCAACGCTGCATGTCCGCTTGTTTCAATCGCGAGCGGGCAATCAATCCCTGCTTCGTTAAGGCGAATTGCTTCATCGATGACATTGCGGTAGCCGCGCTTGTAGCGGTAATGCTCGCCGCCCCACTCACGAATAAAACTGGTGAGACCTGTGGAGGTAACAGAGTCCGTGACGATGGTCGCTCCCGGCGTTTCATCCAGCAAAATAGCGCTAATCAGAGCTATCAAACGATTGCGGTTGATCTCCTTACCCGTGTGATCAACAATCGCTGCACGATCGCAGTCCGCATCAAAAATCACACCAAGGTCCGCATTTGAGCGCTTTACAGCAGCTGATATGGATGCCATCGCGACCTTATCCTCAGGGTTTGGTACGTGATTGGGAAAATAACCATCAGGCTCAAGGAATTGACTTCCCTCAACCCATGCACCCAGAGATTCCAGCATAGCCGCATAGAATCCGCCCGCACCGTTGCCCGCATCAACCACCACGTGAAGTCCCAGCAATGGCTTTTGCACATCAGGGTCAATGGCATTGATGATGAGCTGCTTGAGATGCTCTTGATAGGTATCCAAGAATGGCTGCTTTTCAATCTCGCCCGTTGATACGGATTCGATTTTTTCCAAATGCTGCGCGATATCCAAGACCGCGTCCAGCTCATGAAATCCAAGGCCGCCATCGGTCGTAAAGAACTTAAGACCATTGAGCTGCCAAGGGTGATGACTCGCGGTGAGCATGATGGAGCCATCTGGCGCAAAGCCCTCCGTCAAAATCGCCATATACATCGCAGGTGTGGTGCACATGCCATAGTCCACCGCATTAGCGCCTGCTGCCACAATTCCCTCCGCCGTTGCCCCAAGCAATGCAGGACCGGTAATGCGGCTGTCTCTACCTAGTGCAATGCTGATCTGCTCCACCGGTTTCTGGGTTTTATCTGCCAAATAGCGCACAAAAGCTACGCCCAACGTTTTTGCAACGTCCGTCGTCAGCATAGCATTCTCGCCAGCGGCAACACCCCTAACATCCGAACCGCTTTTGAGTTTCCGATAATCCATGGTAACACTCTCCCTAATCATCCGTCCAGCTGTGCTTTACCTTCATCCGCTGCCGAGCGCAAAAGCTCATATAGCGGTTTAAGTCTTAAAAAATCTTTGGACACCACATCAACCAGTTCCTTGGAATAGCACAAGGATAATGGCGTGTGCGCCCGCTTGACATAAATCTCTTTGCGTGAGTACAGCATCCCAAGTTCCTTTGGCAATCCCTCAGGCAAAGGCATGCGCTTGTAACTATCCCCTGATATATGCAGCGAGTCGCATGGGATTCCGCATTGCTTCAGGATTTGAGTCACTTCCTTGGGCTTGCTAACCATGCGCCTGCGCAGCGCGTCCATTCCGGGGCGATTGTAGCCCCACATGCCAACGCCCCACTCCACGACCTCAGGCGAAAGCTCAAACCAGTAGGTCACGCAGCCTTGTCTTTCCTCCGCCCCACGCCTAAAAAGCAGCCACATATGGTCGCGAAAAGGCGACTTATCCTTTGTAAAACGAATATCACGCCTGATACGCGCCAAACATTTGAACGGTCGTATTTCCATATCGTCTGCTATCAATTGTACAGTAGGTGTCAGTTCCTCGATGAAGGCATAGAATGGTTCTCTGACAAAGGCTTTATATTCCTCTTGATGCGATTTAAAAAACGTCACGTCATTGTGATACCGAAGGTCTAGAAAAAATCTAATTGTTTCCTCCGGAAAACCCTCAAACATATTGTCTTCAACCCTTTCTTAGGCATTATAACCCATTCATCAGCTAATTTCAAGCCACGCATTTGCCTCATCGCCGCCTAAATCGATCATGATTTCAGTGTTTACATTTTGTTTCCATCTTGCCGTCACAGCCAATGCCTCAAAACGGAAAAAGAGCCGCTCTCATCGCTTGAAAGCGGCTCTTTGTATTTTCGTTGTACTATTATGAGCTGTCATTTAAGAGTGTTTCGGACGTTCATGGCAAAGGATGTCTGCACGTTAACGCTGAGCGGTCGCGCGGCGATAGTCATAGCCGCGATCACTTTGGCGCATTACCTTTTTCAGTTCAAAATACACCAGTGCATTGGGTGAGAGGTCGATATGGATGTCGCCGTTCATGGCCGAGTCGCTGGTGATCATCGGCTGGGCTGCTTGGCGAAGCAATGTGCGCTCCTGTTTGCTTAGATGCGAAGGCTCGCCCATATCATGCCAGAGTTTGAGCGGATTGCAGCATGCTTCATCAACGGTTTTTGCGAGGAGGCAATACTCACCTTGTTTCAGGTTGAGTGCAAAGGACAATGACAAGTCCCCGCCCGATAGATTCCAGCACACGCCTCGGTATACGTCACCCTCGCCTTTCACGATCACCGAATCGTCGCTGCGATGTACGCATGTCCCTTCAAGCTGCTTGAAGAATTGAAAGCTCCAAAAGGTCGGCTTGGGGATGCAGCCATTGGCAACCAGCCCAAATCCTCCATGGAAGGGGGTGTACGGTACGCCAATTTCTTCAAAAACATCGCCGAATGTCCAATAAGAATAGGACTGATTGATGTCGCCCATGTTTGAAAGCAAGTAAGCAACATAGGCAGCATTATAGTTGGTATCGTGCACAACCGCATTGGCAACATAGGATGTGTTGAACTCCGTGATATGGATTTGCATATCACAAAATGCATCGTAGCTGTCCACGATGGCCCTTGTGCTCTTCACACTATCAAGGCAAGTATCCAGCGATTGTAGCTTCACATAGGAATAATGCCCGCTGACAGCCGGTTGCTCGGATACATAATGATGGCGCGTAATGAAGTCGATTTTCAGTTCCTTCTCCAAGCAGAAATCCAAGAACGCCCGCATCCACCGCTCATCATCCACACCGCAAATCGAAGGTCCGCCCACCCGAAAGCGAGGGTCGACTGCCTTCACCGCATAAAAGCTCTCCTCAAACAAACGGAAATACTCCGCCATATCTGCATTTTGCCAAAAGCCCGCAAGGTTTGGCTCATTCCAAACCTCGATAGGCCAGCAAACGACTTCATCCGCGCCGTAACGTTCCATCAAATGCCTGAGCGTGGCTTGCACCAATGCTCCCCACGCCTGATAGGTCTTGGGCGGCGTTACATTGCCCTCCCAATAGAAGATCGTCTGCGTACCGGATGCCATTTTCTTTGGCATAAAACCCAGCTCTAAAAACGGTCTTAGCCCAAGTTCCAAATAGCTGTCCATGACGAAATCCAAGTACGTAAAATTATACTCAGCATGTTGCTGACCATTTTCATTCGTGTATTCCTGATAGATCGCCATATCATCGCTAAACAAGCCATGTCCTCTGATGTAGCGAAAGCCTATCTCGTCCTGCACCAGTTTCAATTGCTCAAAATACTGTTTTTGCAGCGCAAGACCCATGCGCCCCGTTCCGATGCATTCATCTGCATGATTAAAAAAGGGAACGGATTGGCTGGTATCGACCATATAATTCTTTTGATTTTTCACTTGATTGCCTCCTGCCATGCCCATCTATTTTCAAGTATCATTATAGCGAAGATGAGATTTGATTGCCATATTATTTGTGAAGTTCTATCGTTTCTTTTGCATTGATCCTTTGGCAAGCGTTTCACTCGTAATGACCCTTCAGCGCAGGGCTAAAGCCCGTAAATGCAGCGAGAACCATCGCCAATATGCCCGAGATGAGGAACCATTTATCAACGCCAATCACCTCG
Source organism: Clostridiales bacterium (assembly GCA_012523405.1). Taxonomy (GTDB): domain Bacteria; phylum Bacillota; class Clostridia; order Christensenellales; family Aristaeellaceae; genus Limiplasma. Next base: position 41,874 of record JAAYIN010000088.1, on the reverse strand, counting down.
GCAAACGTCCCTGCAAGCACCAACCCAATTGGCATAGCAAGGCGCATGATGCTCATGGACAGCGACATAATCCGCCCTAGGATATCGGCGGGAAAGCTCGATTGCAGTATGGCGCTGCGCACCCCATGGTAAAAGGGAATGGACATGCCCATGAATGCGGATATTACCACGAAATACATAAATCCGCTTCGTGGCAACAGACCTGTAAGCATCGTACCAAAGCCATAGATCGCAATGGACATCGCAATCGCAGGAATCTTCTTGATCTTGCCGCCAAGCCATCCAAGTAAAAACGATCCAACAAGTGTCCCCACTGCAAACACCGTTTCAACAATCGCTGAGCCATTCACCCCTGCACCAAAATGAGACATTGATACAAGCGGGAAGAGCGTGCCTATCGGAGAATAAATCACAGAATACAGGGCGCAGATCACCATGAGCATTGTCATCCCCTGCGTGCTCTTGAGCGCAACAAAGCCTGCTTTAAATTCAGCCCAGAAATGCGGTGACTGTGCCTCACTGGTTCTTTTCACCCGCGGAATGACGACAAACGCGAGCATCACGGCTGCAAATGCAGCTCCAAAGATATCGATGATCATGATGCGATGAATGGGGAAAATCGCATAAACCGCCGCTGCAACAGCAGGGCTTAGAAGGTCTGACATGGACTGGAATCCCTGCGCATAGCCTGCATACTGCGTTAGCTGCTGCTTGGGAACGATCAGCGGCGTGGATGCTTGCAGGCTGGGTTCATGAAATGCCGCTCCAATCGAACGGAAGAACAATATGAGTAATATCATCCACATAGGAATCGCCATATGCTCACCGGCGATTACAAGCAATAGGCTCACTAGCGCAATAAATCCGTCCGCTAAGAGCATGATTGTTTTCTTATGATAGCGATCGATATAAACGCCGCCCACCGCGCTAATGATCGCACGCGGCACAAATCCAATAAATGTGGCGATGGTGAGCATGGCTGCCGACTCACTGATGCCTGCGATATACCAAACCAGCGACATCTGCACCACCGAACTGGTAAACACCGACACCGCCTGCCCAATCCAAAGCGTGATAAACTGTTTCTTCCAATGCTGCATTCCGTCACCTCACTTAGCCATATATCATCACTATACGACAAATTCCGTCTTTTGTTCACTTGCCTGATCGAGTATACGTGCTTCTCTCGCCTCTGTCAAACGCATGCAGACTGGCAACAACAAGCCCAGCAATACATATTGCCGAGCTTGCTAATTGATTGTATGTAGTAACGCTACTCCATGACAAAGGGCGCGAGCGGCAATCCATTCTCGCCAAAGACATTCACGATGCCCCAATTCACATATGCGTACCTAACGCATGTGGGATACGCAATCCCCTCTGCGCTAAGGCTTACGCTGCCTCCGGTAATGCAAGCTTTGGCCCGCTGGTATATTCCGCGTTCATCCGCGATTTCAAAGAGGCGCGGCTCTGCATCAAGGCATACAAGAGGCTGGGAAAACGCGGCGACGAGCGTATCATTCACTGTATATTTTGCGGTCACTTCGGGTGCGTTCAGTCCCGTTTTTCCATAGACCAGCTGCCTCGCCTGTTGGTAAAGCCGTTCACCGATCACCCGCTTATCCGTGGGATGCACATCCTTTTCGTCTCCCCGATCAATTGTTATGGCCAAGCCGCAATGCCTCAGGCTTTGATTCACCCGTGTTTGCGCGAGACGAATCCGCGCCCATTGATCGCCATCGGGTTTCCCATCGCAGCCATACATAGGAAGCTGTACACTCATAAACGGAAGATGCGCATCCATGAAGAGATGCCGCCAATGAAGCACGAGCGTCATCAGCAGTGCATGGTAGTCATCCGGCTGCTTGTCGTCGCTCTCGCCTTGATAGTACAATATCCCCGTCAGCGTATAGGGCACGATCCGATCAAGCATCGTTTGGGCAAGTCCATTGGGACGATAGGGCGAGCGATACCCCATGGGCGGCGGCCACGGGCATTGACCTGCGAGCTCATTGAGCTTCATCCAGTCAATATCAGGTTGCTCGGTTTTGATCTCCTCCGCTCGCTTCTCCCATGCAGGATGATCGATGATATACTTTTCGTACGCCAGATCGTAGGCTTCCTTGCCCATGCGGTTTGTTTCATCAAACGCCTCAAGGCACGCTTTGCCTTGAGGCGTTTGGCATAGCGCCATCTCATCAAGCCAACAAGAGATCATCGTCCCGCCAAGATAGCACTCCACAATGCCAACAGGCACATTTTCTTCTTCTCGTACTTTTTGGGCAAAGAAATATGCAGCTGCGCTCACATCCCCGCACTCATTGGGCGCAACCATCTGCCAGCGGGTTTCACTTTCCTTTTGCTTTGCCTCATCATCCCAGACCCCACTCACGGGTACACGATAAAACCGAAGCAACGAATCCTCATGATCCTTGATGCACTGCTCGCCTTCATTCGCATTTTCAAGCGCCAGCTCCATATTGCTCTGTCCGCCCGCTAAAAACACATCACCGATTGCAACATCCGTATATTGATAGGTTGTATTCCCGTCCGATAGGCTCAATACGGCATCGGTTGCCGCAGCCAGCGGCGGCAGAAGAACCAAAAATCGTCCATTGCTAGCTTTCGCAACGCCCTTTTTGCCCTGTAGCGTCGCCGTGATGACCGTGCCATCCTCTGCCTGACCAAAAATGCGAAGTTCCTTGTCTCGGCATACCACCATATGGTTGCCAAATATCGCCGCGGGTTTAAATGCTATCATCGCTCATCCTCCTCCCTACCTGTCTATACCAAAACGGGAGCTGCACAAAGTCAGCTCCCGCATTACTTATCCCTTACAGTACGTTGGAACTAGTGCACTCCACATAAACGCTGCCATCCTTGCGGCGTGTCAGCTTTGCTTTGTTGCCCTGGCCATCGTCAATGGACATCTTGTCAATTTCATTGAGCATCAGAAAGTTTATAACATCACTCTCTACAAATGAAACCCAATTTTTGCGATCCTTCTTCACCTTTTCGGTGCTCTCGGTCATTTCCTCTATGGTCTGTCTCAAATCTGCCATGTATATATATCCCCTTTCACATCATCTCGGTAGTTATCATATCGCATTTACATTGGAATGGCAAGCGTAGAATTCTCCCACAATTTGGCATTTTTGCTGTCGTTTATGCCTTATTTGATACCATTTTACGGGAAAAAGATAGAAATCACTATTTATTTAAATTATGTGAAAAAAGAGATTGACAAGAACTCGTTTATGTTGTATGATAATAAACGTCGCCAAGCGAAACGACGCGGGGTGGAGCAGTTTGGTAGCTCGTCGGGCTCATAACCCGAAGGTCGAGGGTTCAAGTCCCTCCCCCGCAACCATTTTGGCGGCGTAGCTCAGTTGGCTAGAGCATTCGGTTCATACCCGGAGTGTCAGCGGTTCAAATCCGTTCGCCGCTACCAACTTACCACTAACTTCTAATCTGAAGCCGGTGGTTTTTTTATACGCTTTTTAAGGTAAGCTCTTCATTAGAAGGGCTTTTTTTGTCAGTCGAAACATTTCAATCGAAGTTGCTCGCGCTGAGCTTGATATGCTGCAAAAGCAACCAAAAAGCGTTGACACGCAATGAGTCAACGCTTTTCATATACCAATCTATGAGGAAAACACCATTGTACCAAATGCCCCTTAGGTAATCGGCGCGGGGTTAAAGATACAGAGATCGTTGTTCAGCTGATACTTCTCAGCAAATGGCTTTTCAGTGCCGCTAGCCACATTGACAATTGTATGGAACAGCGTCGTCCCTACCTGCTGGATGGTTTGCTCACCTGTCGCAACAGGTCCTGCATTTACATCGATCAAATCCGGCCATTGTTCTTTCATCTCATTGCGCGAGCAAACCTTGATAACAGGTGCACCAGCCAGTCCGTAGGGCGTACCTCTGCCCGTCATAAACACCTGCAAGCCGATGCCGCTCGCAAGCTGACAAGGACCGCAAACGATGTCACTTGCAGGCGTTGCCGCATAGATCAAGCCATGTTTGCTGGGGCGCTCAGCAGGCGATAGCACCTCAACAATAGGTGATGTACCAGACTTCGCAATGGAGCCCATTGCCTTTTCAACGATGTTTGACAGCCCGCCTTTTTTGTTACCGGGTGTTGGATTTGCACTGCGATCGACCTCTCCGTTTGCCAGATACTGGTCATACCAACGCATTTCCTGCGCGAGCCGCTGCCCAACTTCCGCATTGATACAGCGCTCGCCGATAAAGTGTACGCCATCACGCACTTCCGTCACCTCTGAGAACATAACGGTTGCCCCCGCCTCCACAAGCATATCAGCCGCATAGCCCGCACTCGGGTTTGCAGACACACCTGAGAATGCATCCGACCCGCCGCATTGCATACCAACCAGAAGCTTGCTTAGCGGCAATTCTTCGCGGCGGCGTGCCTCAAGGTGCTCAAGCTTCACTTGAGCCATCTCCATAATCGCAGTGATCATTGCATCAAAGCCCTTCACTTCTTGAAGCACGATGACGTTTTCAGCGGTATTGTCCTTAGGATCAAGTAGCATTTCCACCGTTAGCTTCTCGCAGCCAAGCGCAACGCACATGACCTCGCCGCCGAAATTCGGGTGATGCACGAGGTTACGCAGCGTACGAATCGGCACTTTTGCTTCTGGAGCATTGATCGCAACCCCGCAGCCATAGGCATGGTTGATTGGAACAACGCCATCAACGTGCGGGAACAGGGGTAACAGTTCCTTGCGAATGCGGTCAACCGCTACGTTCAGCACGCCCGTTACGCACTGAACAGTCGTATGGATCCCCAATAGATTTCTGGTGCCGGCATATCCACCGTCGGCCGAAGCGTAGCCCATGAAAGTCCGAGCCGGTGCTTTGGGCAAGTCCGTATTGAGGTTTACGGCGAACTGCATATCTTCCAAGGATGGAGGGATCGGCAAATCGAGCATATTCTCATTAATCCAATCCCCCTTAGCAATCAAATCCTTTGCATAGCCAAGCGTCACGCCATAGCGGATGATCTTTCCGTCAGCGGGAATCTCTTCAAGTGCCACCTTATGACCCTGAGGAATATCCATATTGGCAGTGATCCCCTCGCAGATTTCCTCGCCAGCCATCACCGGCAAAACAGCAATCGCCACATTGTCGATATCATGTACCTTCACATATTTACGCATCGTTTATCCCTCCAACTGCTTGTTCTGTATATGCATGCCTATCTTCACCATTTGGAACACACGATCCGCAGCATCGCTTAATAGCGCTTCCGCATCGCTGATCGCAGTCTCAAGCGGCATAATCGCATTGACTGTGGTTACAATGCTCGTCATCCCTAGATCATAGTACGCCTGCGCACCATCGCCCATGCTGCCGACAATCGCAATGACAGGAACGCCTTGCTCATTGCAGCGGCTAGCAATGCCCGCAGGCACTTTGCCAAAGCGCACGGATTGACCATCCAAGCGACCCTCGCCCGTAATGACAAGGTCGCACTCCTTCATGATTCGATCAAAGTCAGCCGTTTCCAACACTGCATCAATGCCTGGACGCAACCTCGCCCCCAGCACCCCGCCCAGCGCCGCGCCCATGCCGCCTGCCGCTCCTGCGCCTGGTGCAGATGCGATGTCCTTGCCCAGCGCTTCTTCAAGCAGCGCAGCATATCGCTCCATGCCCGCCTCAATCCTCGGATAAAGCTCTGCTGTTACTCCCTTTTGAGGACCATAGATTGCCGTCGCTCCGTCCACGCCCAGCAAGGGATTCGTCACGTCACATATCACCGTGATATCCACCTGCGAGAGCAGCGGATTAAGCCCAGATAGATCAAGGCGAACCACCTTGCATAAATCCTCGCCCGTGCCGTAGAGAACGCGGTCTTGATCATCGTAGAAAACCGCGCCTAAAGCAGCGAGCATGCCCATTCCGCCTTCATTGGTCGCACTTCCTCCAATACCGATCAACAGGCTCTTTGCGCCTTGCTCAATCACATGCGCAATCAGTTCGCCAGTCCCTCTGGAGGATGCCTTCAAAGGATCGGGATGGCTGCCCATCAGCGGCAAGCCTGAAGCCTCCGCCATTTCGACGACTGCTATTTCGCCGTCATTCAGCCAGCCGAAAGCCGCCTCTACCGCCAGACCCATTGGTCCTGATACCGCATGCGTAGCCTTCGTGCCGCCAAGCGCCATCACCAAGGCATCCACTGTGCCCTCCCCGCCATCGGCAACGGGCAAAGAAATGGTTTGGCATCCCTTGAAATGCAATGCTGCTCTTTGCTCCAGGATCTGCGTAATCCTCACTGCGCTCAGCGAACCCTTAAACGAATCCGGAGCAAATAGAATTTTCAACATTTTCCTGCGCACTCCCTTCTCCTTCATGAGGTAACTTTTGTATATTCCTTTAAGCAAGCCCGTACTTTTTCATCTTCCGCCACAGGGTCGTCTTGCTAATACCAAGGTGACCGGCGAGTTCACCGCGGCTTGTTCCCACTTGATCAATCGCCGCTAGCAGCTCAGCTTCTTCCCTCGAGTATAAAACAGGGGGTACTTTGTTTTCTCTCTGGCTCAACAGCTCCCCATCTTCATGAAAAGTTCTTGGCAGATGCTTTTTGACAAAGTCCTCATCCACTTCTTTTCCCCTCGCAAGCAGCGTGATTTTCTCGCAAAATAGCCTGAGCTGCAAGATATCACCGTTCCAAGGATGCGCATGAATGAGCGCCTGTGCCTCGGGTCTGATGATAACGAATTTTCGATATTTCCCCGCAAACCGTGCCATGAACTCCTCAAGCAGCTGCGGAATATCCTCTGCGTGCTCCCGAAGCGGCGGAACGGAGAGTTCCAATTGGCTCACATAGGCATATAAAGGCTCAAGGAAACGCCCTTGCCGAACCAATGTGTACAAGTCCTTGCACGTCGTGCAGATGAGCCGCACATTCACGGGAAGCATGCGCCTTCCATCGGCATGGATTACGCACCCTTTTCGAATCACACTCAGCAGTTGATACTGACCTTGTATGTCAAGCATATCAACTGATTCTAGCACAAGTGTCCCATTATGAGCAATTTCAAACAGGTTTTTCCCCTGCCCATCTCCCGCATCCCGAAGCAGCTGCGCTTCCTGCATAGCTGGTGAAAGAGCCGAGAGGTCCATCACTACATAAGGATTCTTGCTGCGTATGCCTGCGTTATGAATGCACTCCGCAAGCGGAATCATATTTGAGCCAAATTCGCCCGTAATGAGAATCGGGAGCTCGTACTGCGCGTATTGCAGCGCATCCTCATGCAGTTCCTGAATTCGCGGGGATATCGTATTGAGCTGAGAAAAGGATGTCTTTGCCCGATACCCTCGGTTGTATCGATCCGATCGAATCGTCTCTTCCATTTCATCTATTCGTTTGAATTCTTGAAGCGATAGAATAAACCCTTCATTGGCGCCATCCACGCTCAAGCTGGCGATATTCGCAATAAATGCATCGCGCTTGGTGCGTACCACGATTGAATAAGCACTTTTCCGCTTTTCCATCGCCTGCGCAATCGCGCTGTCCTGTCCGATATCCAAAAGATCAGCAATGTTCATGCCAATGAGTTCCGATGCCCTTTTGTGGAGCAATTTCTCTGCCATGTAATTCACAATAGCAACGCGCCCATCCGGCTTGAGTTTCAATATCGCATCAAAGGAGTAATTGAGCAGCGACATAAATTCGTTGGTCTTGCTGCTCTCAAGCTCAATGCCGTACAGCACCCTTTTTGCCGTGCTTAGCGCCGTCAGCATGCTTTCCTTTGTAGACTCCAAGAAGAGCGTTTTCACGCCTTTTTTCCTAGCATACTTCATGGCCAGCTCGCCGCCCACAACCACATCCGCACCGTCATTGCATGCCTTGTCCACCACCACCGACATATTGATGGGAGGCGCGGCGTAGTAAATCTGTACATCTGCTTTGAGCAATTGTGCCAAGGGTTCAGGGTTTGAAAACATATGGCGGAAGCCAACAAGCGCAATCTGCGGATAATCCTTGCCGCTCATTTCCTTAGCACGAGCAATCAGCAGCGCCAGCTCTTGCCCCGACAAAACGATTTCCACCACCGGAATACCCGTCTCGCTCTTGAGCAAATGAGCATGGTTTCCCCGTGCCACCACAACCGCCGCGCCATTCTCGCGTTCACGCAGCACAAGCTCCAGCACCGTATCCGATGAAACCAAAAGAGGCTTCACATCAAGCTGGGTTTCGTTGACTACCTCTTGTGCTTGCTCAAACATCTGCTGTGTGGGGGTGACGACTAAAATCTTTGCCATACTTCGCCCTCCCATACCGTGATCATCAAAGCATGACTTTTCATGCCTATTGACGTAGGGAGGACCTTCCATTCAAAGAAGATCCCCCCTGATTTTGATTTCTTGCTTAACGTCCGATTTGCTCGTCCGTCAGCTTCTCATAGAACTTCACCAATGCGCTGTGATCGCTCTGTCCTTCGCCGTCGTGATGCAATACCTTCATCATTTCCATCACCTGATTGGTCAGAAGCATAGGTGCATCAACGGATTTTGCGGTATCAAGAACGTTATTTAAATCCTTGATATGCAGGTCAATGCGGAATCCTGGATTGAAGTTTCTATCCATCATCATGGGTGCTTTCGCATCCATAACGGTAGAGCCTGCAAGTCCGCCGCGAATCGCGCGGTAAATCGCATCAGGCGAAACGCCCGCTTTCTGTCCCAGCATCAATGCTTCGCCAACAACTGCGATGTTCACCGCCACAACCACTTGGTTGCAAAGCTTCGTGACATTGCCTGCGCCAATTTCGCCGCAGCGTACAACAGAAGCACCCATCGAAGACAGCAGTTCTTTATGCGCTTCAAACACATCTTCAGGTCCGCCAACCATGAACGACAGCGTTCCGTCCACTGCCTTTGGTTCTCCGCCAGAAACGGGCGCATCCAACATTTTAACGCCATGCTTCTCAAGCTCCGCAGCGATTTCGCGAGAAGCCATCGGATTAATAGAGCTCATATCGATCACTACAGAGCCCTCACGAATCGTTTCTATCACGCCGCCTGCTTCAAGCACAACGTTCTTGACATGGGGCGAGTTGGGCAGCATCGTCAGCACCACATCGCAGCTAGCTGCCAGTTCACGAACATCAGCTGCAGATTTTGCGCCTGCCGCCACAAGCTCCTGCACAGGCGTGAGGTTGCGGTCAAATACCGTGAGATCATACCCTTTTTTAAGCAAATTTGCGCCCATGGGCTTTCCCATAATGCCAAGTCCAATTAATCCAACTTTCATAATTAGAATCCTCCATATCAAAATGTATAAGTATGCACCTGATGCTAAAACAGCAAAGTCATCAAAGGTACAGTGACAAGAGACAACACGGTGGAGATGAACACACAGCGAGATGCAAAGTGATGATCGCCCCCGTACGTTTCAGAAAAGACAACTGTCAGTGTAGCCACAGGCATAGCAACCAATGTCACCGCTACCTGCCAGCTTGTTTCCGCTAGTCCCGCCAGACGCAGCACACCCATCAGCACGAGTGGAATCAGAATCAGACGAACACCGCTTACCATGAGTGCTTCCTTATCAAGCATATCCCTAGGACGCATCTCAGACAGTGTCGAGCCGATGATCATCATGGAGAGCGGGCCTGTCATATTGCCAATGGAACGCATTGATGTTTGCAGGACAGCAGGCATCTGAAAGGGCAAAAGCATCAGACCAAGACCTACAAACACCGCGGCAAAGCACGGATTTGTCATGAGTTTTTTGAGTTTACCGCCGCCCTTTTCGGGCATGAAGAAGGATAGACCCAATGTCCACATGAAAATGCGAATCGGAATGAGAAAAAAGGATGCATAGAGAACCCCCGCATCCCCAAAGACCATGGCAACCACAGGAAGCCCAGCGTTGCCGGCATTTGAAAACATGGTGGCAAACTGCAATATGCTTCGCTGCCCCGCAGATTTTCCACGCCAAATCAGCAGCGATAGCCCGTAGGATGCCAAGCAGACGCAGGCGGAGATGATGAGCATCATCCCAGCCTGCGCTAATTCCTGCGCTGACCTTTTGGTTAGAAAAGAAGCGCAGATCATAGCAGGCAAAGTTACATTTACAAGAAAAGCGTTGAAGTGCTTTCGTGATTTGTCGTTGATAATGCCTGCCACTCGGCAGATGACTCCCGTCGCCATATAGATAAACAATGCAGCCTGTGTGGAAATCATCTTTGATAATACGTCCATATCATTAGTCCTTCATACCTGCTTTTTCCATACGCTTGCCCTTGGAATTATCCCAAATGGCATAGCCTAGGAATCCGATAATAAGTACCCAGATCACAAGAGCGATTGGACGCTGGAAGAAGCATAAGAGATTGTAATCGTTACCGTTCATTGCGCTCATGAAGTACTTTTCAAGGTCGCCGCCGAGGATAAACCCAATGAGGAACGGCGCAGTTGGCAAACCGATCTTTCCAAAGACATATGCCAAGATACCGAAGATGAGCAGGCTCCATACGTCAAACATGTTACCGCTGCGGATTGCATATGCACCAACGATGCACATGAGCACGATGACAGGATAGAGACGGCACGATTTGATGTTGACGATTTTGGCAATATGCTTAATGGGGAAGAACATCAGCACAAACATCAAAATGTTGCATAGTAACAGTGCGAGCAAGATCCAGTTCCAAGTAGCAGGGTTTTGCTGAATGAACAGAGGTCCGACTTGGATACCCTGAAGCATGAATGCACCGATGAGAACAGCGGTCGTAGAGTCGCCTGGTATACCAAGGGACAGTAGCGGGACGAGCGCACCGCCTGTTAGACCATTGTTTGAGGTTTCGGAAGCAACCAAACCTTCGATTGCACCTGTGCCAAGCTTTTCAGGGTGCTTAGACCATGATTTTGCCTGTGAATAGGCAATCAAGGAAGCTGCACTGCCGCCAACGCCTGGCAGAATACCCATTAGTGTACCAAGCAAGCCTGAACGAACGAGGTTAACACCCTGTCCCTTGAAATCCTTCAGCGAGAACTTAACAGCGTTTGAGACATCAACGCCTTCGTTCAGGTTCGTACTCTTCATGCCCTTTTCCGCTTCTTGGAACATCTGCGCGATAGCGAAAAGTCCGATGAGCACAGGGAGTAGCTCAAAACCGCCGCGAAGCTGCATTTTGAACATGTCGGGTACCATACGCATCTTGTTATTGTTGGTAAATTCACCAATCAACGCTAATAGCACACCGAGGAAGCCAGCAAAAACGCCCTTTGTCATGCTGCCCTTTGATAGAGCAGCGATAACCGTCATCGCAAAGAGGATGATCAAGAATTTCTCAACAGCTGAAAACTTGATGGCAAGCCTTGCCAGAGGCGGAGTAAGCAGCGCCAGCACGAGCAAGGACATGAGTCCGCCGATCAGTGAAGAGGTGATGCCGATTTTAAGCGCTCTTTCGCCCTCGCCGCGGCGAGCCATGGGATGGCCGTCAAAGCCTGTACATACAGAGCTCGGCGTACCGGGGATATTGATCAGAATGGCTGGAATCAAGCCGCCGGAGATGCCGCCGACATACAGACCAAGCAGCAAGAACAGCGCGGGTACGAGATCAAATGCATACGTCAGTGGAAGAAATACAGCGACTGCCATCGTGGCAGTCATGCCGGGAATCGCGCCGAATATAATGCCGACAACAACACCCAAAACAGCAAGACCAAAATTTAACAAAACATCCATGAGGTGTCACCTGCCTTTATGGTAAAGTAATATTGAACACGATGCCGAACAGCCACCAGATAAAAGTCGAAGCAATAACTGCGACAGCTACTGAAATGAGAAGGGATTTCGCATTAACAATTGCACCTTCAGCCTTACCAAACAGAACCTTTAGGTTAATGGATTCGGCAAAAAGTACGTTAAATAGGAAAACAAACAAAATGCTAGCCCATAAAAAGCCCATTGGCTCCAGGCATGAGATGTATCCAATGAACAGTACCAAAGAACCATATAGTTTTAGCTTGTCATAGCCAGGCTCAAAGAAATGAAAGTTCTTAAAGTTGAAAAAAGGTGTGCCTTGCTTTTTGCAGAGGCGGTAGCGTTGAATGATCAGCGCAATGCCCAAAATGAGGAGAATGCACCCGATGATCGTTGGGAAGACCAAATGCATGGTCTTAAATTTGAATAATTCCTTCATGAGGAGGTCCTCCTTTTGACGTTATGAATGGGTAACTCCCTGCGCGGCAAGCATGCCTGCCGCGCAGTATTCTTAGTTAAGCTACTTGTCAATCGTTCTTTGCCATGCGATGCGAAAGATTATTGATCCATCAATTCGTCAAAGGAAGGAGCGGTCTGAATCAATGTGGCAATGCCATCACGCTTTCCATAGATGAACTCGTTTGCAGCTGCGCTGTCAAGTACGTTGGGAGCATAGGTAAGCTCGCTCATCTTTGCCTGAAAATCGGGATCTGCAGCAACCTGTGCCATAGCAGCGTCAAGCTCAGCGATGACTTCAGGAGCGGTATCCTTAGGTAGATACATAAGGAAATCCTTGGAGAAGTAGAAGGGCTCGCCGCCTAGGGTTACGCCTAGATCGCCAAGTACGGGCAGACCGTCGATGCCGGGGATATGATCCAGCATACCAACGAACTTCACAGCCAGCTGAGCGTCAACGCCCTCTTGGGTGTACTGAAGAAGTGAGGAGTAGTCAGCAAAGATCACGTCGCAGTTGCCATCCCATAGCAGCTGGAGTTTCTCGTCTGTAGAGCCGCCAAGAACGATCTTCACGCGTTTGGAAACGTCTTCGCCGTAGGTGTCCTTCACCCACATGTAATAAGCAACGAATCCGATATGGCTCACGCCGCCTGCTTCAACAGCAACGCGCGCGGTTGCATCGGGGTTGTCACGTAGATAGTCAGCCATTTCTTTCATGTCTGCATAGGGAGTGTCAGCTTTTGCTGCGAAGCAAGAACCGGGGTTCTGACCAACGCGGGGGCCAACAACCATGTTCTCAAGTGCATACATCTCGTCATATGTTTCAAACAATACGCCTAGATACGTCATGTCATGGAAGATCATGAGGGTCAAGCCGTCGTTCTTAGCGGTGGCGATGGTGCTTAGGGCTTCATTAGCGCCAACAGCATCAACCTTAGAGTTGCAGTTGAGATACTTTTGCAGGTACTGGTTAACAGTTTCTGCTACCATGTAGCTATCGCCGGATACGGAGGTTGAACCGATAACGATACGGACTCTTCCGCCTTCATAGACAGAAGCGCTAGCGGACATAACCATGCCTAGGGTGAGCATTACAGCAAGAAGAATAGAAATGATCCTCTTCATAATATGGTACCTTCTTTCTTTATTTCCACTGGCATCGCCAGCGTGTTTCAGGTTTTAGCGGCCTGCATCCACGAGGCCTAGGGTGGTAAGCACTTCGCTCAGCTTTTCGCGCTGAGCTTCATTGAGGGGCTGAATAGGCGCGACGCATTTGCCTACGGGGAAACCGATCATCTCCAGCGCTTCCTTGAGCACGACAGGGAATGTGCCCATATTGGTTGCGATGCGCAGCATGCTGAGTTTGAACTGCGCCTCGAGCGCTTCCTGTGCATTGCCTGCCATGAAGTGCTCATAGATATCCACAGCTAGGCGGGGAGCTACGTTGCCGCACGATGTAATTGCGCCCACCGCGCCATAGCATAGGGCTGCATAGATCAGCGTATCGCGACCCATGAGCACCTTGAACTCCGGATTGTCTCTGGTCAAGCGAATATATTCCTCGGTGTTTGTCATATCGCCTGTGGAATCCTTTGCCGCTACGATGTTTTTGATCTTAGCCAAACGAGCAACGGTTGCAGGTTCGACGGTGACATTCGTCTTAGGCTTGTTGTTATAGATGATAATGGGAAGATCGGTACTGTCCGCGATTTCGCGATAATACTGCTCAACCTCCGCCTGCGTTTGAGATACGAACATAGGCGTTAGGACAGACAGCGCTTCCACGCCGACTTCCTGCGCGATCTGTGCAATCTCAATCGCGCCTCGTGTTGTGATGTGGTTTGCACCCGCATAGATGTCCATGCGGCCGCCAACTGCATCCTTTGTGACTTCCAATACATTTCGATAAAATGCATTATCAAAGGCATAGAACTCACCCGTGGTTCCAAATGGGAAAACGCCGTGGACACCATTTGTAACGAAATGCTCCAAAAGCTCGCGATATACAGGCTCATTGAATTTTCCGTCTTGCGTGATTGGCGTAACGACAGGAATAATAATTCCTTTAGGCATAAAAAGCATTGATTTCACTCCTCAACCCATATTTATCGCACCATAGCGGGGCGTTTAGGATCAAAAGTCCAACCGGGGATTAAGTACTGCATTCCCTGTGCATCATCGCGTGCACCAAGGCAATTGTCCATGTAAAGCTGGTTAGCTGCCTTGATCTGCTCCATATCAGGCTCGATGCCCAAACCAGGCTTTTGAGGTACTTTGATATGTCCGTCGCGAATGAGGAAGGGTTCCTTGGTCAGGCGCTCACGCCCTTCCTGCCAAATCCAGTGCGTATCAATCGCTGTGGGATTTCCGGGAACAGCTGCAGCCACATGCGTGAACATCGCAAGCGAGATATCAAAGTGGTTATTGGAATGGCTGCCCCATGTCAGTCCAAATGCATCGCACATCTGACCTACGCGCACAGAGCCCTCCATCGTCCAAAAATGCGGATCAGCCAGCGGAATGTCTACGGATTGCAAGGCAACGGAATGGCACATCTGGCGCCAGTCTGTTGCGATCATGTTGGTAGCAGTTGGCAGACCCGTTGCCCTTTTGAACTCCGTCATGATCTCGCGGCCTGAGAATCCGCCTTCTGCGCCGCAAGGGTCTTCGCAATAGGTAAGAATGCCTTTCAAATCCTTGCACAGCTCGATTGCATCCTTCAGCAGCCAGCCGCCATTGGGATCAATGGTGATGCGTCCATCGGGGAAACGCTTCTTCAAGGCTTTGATCGCCTTGATTTCTTCCTTTCCTTCCAAAACGCCGCCCTTTAGCTTGAAGTCATTGAAGCCATAGAGCTCCTTGGAGGCTTCTGCCAAATGAACGATCGCATCCGCTGTCATCGCTTCCTCGGTGCGTGCGCGGTACCATTCGCAGTCGCTGTCAAGCTCTGTATGATAGGGAAGGTCGGTCTTTTTGCGATCAGCGATATAGAATAGGTAGCCCAGTACCTTGATAGCATCGCGCTGCTGACCTTCGCCGAGAAGCTGAGCAACCGGCACTTCCAGATATTGACCCAAAAGGTCAAGCATGGCTGCTTCCACTGCTGTTACAGCATGAATCGTGGTTCTCAGGTCAAAGGTCTGAAGACCGCGTCCGCCGCTATCACGATCAGCAAATGTGGTTTGAATGGTATGCATGACCTGCTTGTAGGAAGCAATTGATGCACCTTCCACATATGGACGCGCATCCTCCAGTGTTTTTGTGATTTTCTGCCCGCCGGGTACTTCGCCTAAACCGACGTGACCCAGGCTGTCTGTCAGCAATATAATATTGCGGGTGTAATATGCTCCATGAGCTCCGCTCAGGTTTAGCAGCATTGAGTCTCTTCCTGCTACAGGGATAACCAACATTTCCTTAATGACAGGGGTCATGCCTTTCACACTCACTTTTTTCTTTCATAATGTTTCAATTGTTCTTTGATACCTTTATATTAACAACACAAAACCAGTTCATCAATGTTAATTTCCGTGTTTTTCTACATTTTTCTACAAAACAACAAAACTAATTTCACCCATTTTCCACAATCTGAAACGTTGCGTTCCCATTCATTTCACCGCATTGCGTTTCGTTTCACTATCGTTGATTTGCGATTCCACAAAATGTCGCAAAATTGATGCTTATCAATTGCAATATGCCTCGTAACACTGTATGCTTTGTGCATGCAGATATAGAATTTTTAAAGTCACCTCATCATCACATCATCCATCTTTTTCTTTGAAAAGGAGGTTTTTATGCCCAAGCTTATTGTTGCAACTTCCAATCAATCAATGTTTGATCAGGCAACTGAATTACTTGCCGCCGAGCACCAAATAGGAGAGGTGATTCTCACATCCTCCCAAACGGTTGTGCAGGATGTACTTGCCGTACAAGCTGGAGAGGATGCAGTGGTCATTGCCAGAGGCTACCACGCCTACCTCATCCGACACCAAACGGCCCTGCCCTTGGTTGATATGGTGCTTTCAGGACAAGAAATCGCCTTGATCGCAAAGGAGGCCATTGCCATATGCCCAAAGCCATGCCCCCATATTGCTTTCATTGGGTTTGATGCCATGTTCAGCGATCCAGCTCCTATTGCGTCCCTGCTAGATGCCGAGCTTCGCATGTACTGTGCCCCAAATCCCAGCGCCATTGTTGAAACCGTTGATACCGCGCTGGCAAACGGAGCAGATGTGATTATCGGCGGCGAAATGGCTATGTCGCGTGCCAAAGAGCAAGGGGTTTTAGCTCTTTTTCTCAGTTCAACGAAAGAGAGTATTTCCATGGCACTTCGCATGGCGCGCAGGGTTCAATACGGCATTACAACAGAAAAGAAAAAAACGCAGGAGTTTTCAGCGCTTCTTAACCATTCATTTGATGCCGTGCTAAAGCTGGATGCCACCGGTCACGTTATGCTTGCCAACAGCATGGCTTGCGGTGTTTTTCGCCTTCCTGAAGAGCAGCTCAAACAAAAATCCATCTTTAATCTGCTTGAGCTGGACGATCAAGACATCCTATCAACCGCCCTTTCGGAATGCCGCGATGTATACGGTATAGTGGTTCGCACCAGACGTGAGGCTTTCGTTGCCAACATGGCTGCACTTGCTAGCGGCGAACAAAAAGACGGGTTCATACTATCTTTGAAGGCTTTTCAGCAAATTGATGAATTGGAGGAAACGGTTCGCGCCACAAGAATATCCAATGGCTATATCGCGAAAACGACCTTCGAGGATATCCCAAGCGTCTCGCCAAGAATGCTCGAAGCAATCGAAACCGCATCAAAATATGCGCAATACGATATGCCCCTGCTCCTTGACGGAGAGTTTGGCACAGCCAAAACGAGCTTTGCGCAGGCCATCCACAATGCCAGCCCGAGGCGCAAAAACCCCTATGTTCGGCTGAATTTGGCGCATATCACCACAGCGATGCAGGAGGAGCAACTATGCGGACGCACTGGCACAGATGCCTTTAAAGGGGCGCTGGAGCTAGCGCATCGCGGCACGCTTTGCATTGAGCACGTGGAGTTGCTATGCGCAAACGGGCAGTATATTCTGCTTAATCTCATTGACAATGCACATATTCGCAGACCAGGCCTGCGGGCGCAATTGCCTGTGGATGTGCGCGTGATTTGCACCACGCATAAGGATTTGCATGCAACCGCATTGGCCGACCAATTTTCTTTGCCCCTGTACTATCGGCTTGCACATTTCCGTTTGACCTTGCCGTCCATACGCGCCCACCGCGAGGACATCCCCCTGATTATCGCGCAGGAGCTTGAAAACCTAACTAGAACCAGAACCGTCCATAAGAAGATATCCCTCACCCCAAGCGCTCAGGCGCTGCTTCATGCCCAGCCATGGACAGGCAACGAGCCTGAGCTCAAGCTCTTCCTAGCCAAATTAGTTATTCTCTCCGATGGTCCCCAGATCACAGAGAGTTTCGTCCTCAAACACCTAGCAGCGGGCGAGGATCAGCCTCCTGCAAAAGCCGCCCCTGTCTATCAAAACAAGGAGCAAGCCGAACTCATCCAGGCGCTTGAATCCTCTGGCGGCAATCGCTCTGCCTGTGCACAAATGCTCGGTATCAGCAAAACCACCCTATGGCGCAGGCTGAAAAAATACGGCATTCAGTAATTTCTCCAAAGTATTTAGCACAGAAAAAACCGCCCACTGCTTGTCCAAGCAATGGGCGGTTTTTCTTATACGATACTAATCTGAGTGGTTAATTAGCCAAGCTCAGAAAAATACTTGATTGTGCGAACCATCTGGCTGGTGTAGCTGTTCTCGTTATCATACCAAGAAACAACCTGAACCTGATAGTTGTTATCATCAAGCTTAGCAACCATGGTCTGGGTGCTATCAAACAAAGAACCGTAGTTGCTGCCGATGATATCGGAAGAAACGATAGGATCAACGTTGTAGCCATAAGACTCGGAAGCCATTGCCTTCATAGCGTTGTTGATGGAATCAACAGTTACGTCGGTGCCCTTAACAACTGCGATCAGGATGGTGGTAGAGCCGGTGCATACGGGTACGCGCTGTGCGGAGCCGATTAGCTTGCCGTTGAGCTCAGGGATAACAAGACCGATTGCCTTTGCAGCACCGGTGCTGTTAGGAACGATGTTCTGTGCGCCAGCACGAGCACGACGAAGGTCGCCGCCACGGTGAGGGCCGTCAAGAATCATCTGATCGCCGGTATAAGCATGAACAGTGGTCATGATACCGCTCACGATGGGATATAGGTCGTTAAGACCCTTCGCCATAGGAGCCAAGCAGTTGGTGGTGCAGGATGCAGCAGAAACGATGGTATCTTCTTTGGTGAGGATATCTTCGTTAACAGAGAATACAACGGTGGGCAGATCAGTGCCGGCGGGAGCAGAAATAACAACTTTCTTAGCGCCTGCATCGATATGAGCCTGAGACTTTGCCTTGCTGGTGTAGAAGCCTGTGCATTCCAAAACTACGTCTACGCCAAGCTCGCCCCAGGGAAGATCCTGTGCCTTAGGTGAAGCATAGATGGTGATTTCTTCGCCGTTAACTGTGATGGAGCCGGGCTCCTTAACAGTCTTTCCATCTTCCGCCAAAACAGCCTCTTTATAAGAGACGGTGTCCTTGTATGCGTAGTTGCCCTGCGCAGTATCATACTTGAGCAAGTGAGCAAGCATTTTGGGGCTGGTGAGGTCATTGATAGCTACGATATCGTATCCTTCTGTGCCAAACATCTGACGGAAAGCCAGACGACCAATGCGGCCAAAGCCATTAATAGCAACTTTTACCATTTTTGTGGTACCTCCTAAAATTCTTTACTTCCAAATTCTATTTTACCAAACATCACCCATGTTTGGCAAGAGCAAACCGAGAATCTTTGTGAAATTTTTTGCAATAATTATCTTTTTTGCGTTTTTCGGTATCAAAATACGCCATTTTAGTGTATTTGGTGCCATTTACTTCCTCTGGCTGCACGGACAAACGCATTTGCAGGGAGAGCCTATCACGCTGTCGAATGGATTAATCACTACCAACAAAGGATGTGCACGATGAAACTTTCCGTCTTAGCAACGAAACTTGAGCCCATGCTCCGCATCATGCAATGCCCCGTCTGCGCTTCGCCCTTCCTCTGCGATGGACAAAGCCTCAGATGCACACAGAACCATTGTTTTGATCTATCGGCCAAGGGCTATGTAAACCTTGCACCAAGTCACGTGCAGTCCAAAGAAAAATATGACCAAGCGCTTTTTGAAAGCCGCAGGCAGGTTTTTGAAGATGGTTTTTATACGCCTGTAGTTAGCTGCATCCATAGTATGCTTCAAAACCGCTTTGCAGATCAATCCTTTTCGCTTCTGGATGTAGGCTGCGGGGAGGGCTACTATGCCCGCGAACTTTCCAAGCAGCTGCCAAATACGAAAATTCTCGGCGTTGATCTGAGCCGCGATGCCATCATGGCCGCAGCACGCACTGCAAGCACAGCGAACTTTCTCGTTGCCAACCTCAAGCAACTGCCGATTGCCAGCAGCAGCATTGACCTTGTTTTGGATGTGCTCACGCCTGCCGATTACACGGAATTTAGGCGAGTGCTCAGTCCAGATGGCGAACTGATCAAGGTCGTCCCCGGAAACGAGTATCTCAAAGAAGTGAGAGAGGCTGTATCGGGACATCTTCGTAATGATAGCTATGATAATTCGCAGGTCGTCTCTCATTTGGAGGCGCAGATGCAAATCATAGAGCGCAAGGTCATTCATCATACCATGCCATTAAGCCCTGTGCAGGCAAAGCATTTCCTGAAAATGACCCCTATGACATTCTCTATTTCTGATGAGGAACTCGCATTGCACAGCCCTGCTGCCATCACCATCCATATGGAAGTTCTTCGCTGCCGCGCCAAGAGCTAAACGATCAGTCCAGCTTTTGAATCGGCTGACGAATCACGGTTTTAAGCCTTGATGGGTTCGTTTTTCTAGGGTCGCCCAAATAAATTTCATGATGCAGCCTTTCGCCGCCTATACTGAGCCCATATCCTTGCGCCGTCGCATAGGCCTCCATACTCTCAATCGTACTTGCCTCCGCGTCGTATGGACCAATATGCATGCATTGCACGCAAAGTCCTTCACGGTAGGTGAAGAACTCTGCTGCTGACATGTCCTTCTTTTTCTTTGTTTCTGCCTGCGTCCGCGCCCACTCAAATACATCCATCGTAACAAATTCAGGCAATCTGATCATCGAGCGCCAACGCAGGTCACCCTTTCGCGTTAGGTCAAGCGCTTGTGAGCCATCTTGCCACCACAGTCCCTCAAGCGGCGGCACTACATACGCAAAGAATCCTTCGATCTTATGCTCGCCCATGTAGCTCATTTTGATCGTGTACGCAAGCGAGTGCAGCACGTTCATCGCAGTCTGGTATTCGCCGTCCGCCGCGTTGGGATCGCCTTTGCCCACAACTGAAACAAAGTTCATCGGCGGAATGTCAATCACCTCTGGCTTGCTTTTCGGAAGATAAAAATGCTTGTATTCCTTTTTATAATCAAATGCCATATGCTATGACCTCCCTTATCCAGAATTGAAAGCGACGCTGCCACATATGCCATGTGACTGCGTCGCTTTGATTTGCGTTATTTCTTTTTGGAAAAATCAGAAGTTTCATTTTCAATCATCTTCTTATATTTGTCGACCATTGCGAGGAAGTTTGCACGATATTCAGTTGCTGCTGTTTTCATTGTACCCAACTGCTTATCAAGGGCAGACTTTTCTTCTTGTGCGTCGTCAACGATCTTGCTAGCTTGATCCTCTGCTTCTTTAACAATTTCATCCGCGCGACGCTGCGCATTTTGAACCGCTTCGTCAGCCAGCTTCTGTGCACTGAGCAAAATGCCTTCCAGAGTTTCACTGGTCTTTGCAACAGGCGCAGCCGTTTGAACGACTTCTGTCTTCTGAGGAGCAGCAACTCTTGCTTCCTTAGCCGCTTCTGCTGCAAGCTGAGCTTGCTTCAGGTCTGCTGTAAGGGTCTGCATGCGCTCCTGCATATTGATCATCTCGTCACAGATTTCATCCAAAAACTGGTCTACGTCATTGCGGTCATATCCACCGCCTTTAAGAGCAAACTCTTTGTCGTAGATATTATCAATCGTCAATCCCATAGTCCCACTTCCTCTCATGTTTATTCATGTATTGCTATAATTAACGACCCCGACGCTCACCGTAACGCATCAGTTTCAGCGGGGTTCTACCCTTTTTTGTCGGCGCACCGATTTCTGTCAATACCAGTCTTCCATAGCCTCGCGCTGAAATGGTATCTCCAAGTGCTACCTTTGCATCCGTTTTCTCGGTTGGTATATGGCGAAGCTTGACTTGACCAGACGAAATCAATGCAGACGCCTTTGATCTGGACATGCCAAATCCGCCCGCCACTACCCCGTCCAGCCGTAAGCTTAGAACCGTGTCCCTGACCTCTGTTCCTTCGGGCGACTCAAGTGCCGCTGTTTCCTGCATGGCCTCAACTTGCAGCTTAACCCTGCCTGCGCTTAGGAGCGACTGCGCGATATGATCGCCCATGTTACGCTCCGCAAAGAGATAACCGCAATCATCCTGCATCACAATATCGCCCACGCATAGCCGCTTAATGCCAAGCCCCATCACGCTTCCCAAAACATCTCGATGTGCCGGAGCACTTTGATGCGGCCAAGTAAGCTTAAGGGAAACCAATGGAAAGGAAACCTCGTCATCCTCGTCTGCGCAAAAGCATGCGATTTTGCGTTCCGCGTCTTCATAGCCGCCGCTAAATAGCACAGTCACGCCATTTTTCCTAGCAGCTATTGATGCAAGGTCTGCCTCAGGCGGCGATAGAAATCCCGTGTAAAACGTGAGCCCTGTATCGCTTGAGCGCTTTGCCAATTCCGCAAGCCGCCTTGCAGCTTGTGCAATGTTTTCCTCGCCGCGCATTAGAATATCCTTCGCAGCAACTGCAGTAGCCAAATCAAGACATCCATGACAACCCAAACCAAAAGCGGCGAAAAATCCACTCCAAAGTTTCGAATTTTGGGAAACACTCGATAAATCAAACCCCGAAAAGGTGCTAGAATCGGCTCGACATATTCTGCTGCCATTCTAAAGAACTTGTTTTGGGGCATGAATATTGACAATACGCAATAAATCAGCAGTATGAAACTAGCTAACCGCAAAACAGAAATAGCAACGCCGATCAAAAAAGAAATCATATCTCGCACCTCATTTCATCAAAAGTCACATCATTAGTATCTAGCAGCCGTCTCGCCGCTCGCAACAGGATTGCCTGCCATCATGTTTCTAAATGCGCTCTGATCAGGCTGCTGCATATCATGCACTTCTTGGAAGCGCGTGGTAGGCGAACCAGAGGAGAAGCTAGAGCCAGCGTTTTGCTGAGCGTATCGCTGCTGCTCGTAGTTCATTTGTTCCTGCGCTTGGTAGCGTTGCTGCTGCCTGGTAAAATGCTGCTGTTCCTGCGCGGGCTCCATGTCCTGCTGACCTTGATAGTTCTGATAGCTTTGCTGCTGCCTTGCATAGCTGCGGGCATCAGGCGTACTGTTCATCCTAGTCATGGTAGGATCCATGATGACCTGTACAGCAGGCGATGAAATCAGATAGATACCATGCTGAGAGATTTTATTCAGCGTACAGCCCAGTGTATAGGCCGCACCGCTCAGAATATCCACGCAGCGCTGGCGCTCATTATCACTAGCGATAAACTCCATGTTTAAAAACACGGAGGCATTTGACTTGATATGGGTAATGACATTCTTACATTCATTGCGTCCACGCAGCAAAATGACATATTCCACATGTGAATAGGTCGTGCCCTCAGACTGCTGAGTTCCCGGAAAGGGTACCACATTGCTCGTGGGAGCCTGATACTCACGCTGCACATAGCCCTGCTGAGGTGCTTGCTGGGGAATCATCTGAGATTGGGTTTGCTGCTGTGAATTCATTTGAGGCATCTGCACGGCGTTCATCTGCTGGGTATTCATCGCCATGTTCTGCTGCTGGTCTATTTTCTGGCGGCGCATCTGCTCATCGCGCGCGTGGTCTTCCTTGCTCTGGTAGCGAACACGACCATCATAATCGTCAGCACCCGTACCAAAATAACCCGAAGAAGACAACTGCTGTGATGTTTCCGCGTTTTCATCATAGCCTTCGCTTTCCTGCGTTCCATAATGAGAATAACCTTGCGCAGCCTCTTGGCCCTGCGAGAAGCCACCTTGTCCACTTACAGCATGGTTTGATTTCTCAGTCAACCATGACATAACACTCTGAAAGATTCCCAATAGACGAACCTCCTACGTTTATCGGTCAGCGATACAGCGCTGTTCCGATGCGCACAATCGTTGCGCCTTCCTGTGCGGCGATTGCATAATCATTAGACATACCCATTGAGAGTTCGCGCATCTCAACTCCATCCACCGCTTCGTCGCGGAGATGATCAAAAAGCGTGCGCATTGCGCCAAAGAAAGTTCGTAGTTCTTCCTCGGATGCATTGATGGGCATCATACTCATGAGTCCTTCTACCTTCAGTCCCGGATATTGATGCATTTGCTGCAGGAAAGGTAGTACTTCCTGTGCTGTCATCCCGCTCTTTTGCGGTTCATGCGCGATATTTACCTGCACTAATGCAGGAACGACCACGCCTATATCTCGTGCACGTTTATCAATCTCTTGTGCAAGTGGTATTCTGTCAAGTGTATGAATCATACATACCTTATCTATTATATATTTAACTTTGTTGGTTTGCAACCTTCCGATCCAATGAATTCTAAATTCAGGCGCGATTTCTGTCAATTTCGGAAGTGCCACCTGCACACGGTTTTCAGCGATATCTAGGATATCCAAGGCTTTGAACTGATTGATCACAGTGGGGGCAACCGTCTTGGTCACTGCAAGAAGTTTTGCAGGAGCACAATTCCCATAACGATTTTTGGTTAATTCTGACAAAACGTTCGACACATTTTTTGCAAGGCGATTCTGGTCAATCACCTGCAAAAGCTGAGGTTGCTGCCCTTCCCGAGGCATGTCCTGCGTAGGATCGGTCATTTTTCTACACCACACTTCATTATTTAAACAGCCTGACCGTCTGTCCGGCCGTCAAAATACCCATTTGAATTGCTGAAATATAAGCTGTATTGCCTTCTTGTCTCAGCACATTGATCGGAACAAAGAGCTGCTGTCCCCCATCGATGATGACAATGCCCTGCGTATCGTTTTGCATATACAGCGCGCTCACAGGCACAGTCATGCAGTCAGCATAGTCGCCGAGCTGCGCTTGGCATGTGCGCATGTACAGCACATCCATCGCATCGCCAATGACCGCCAGGCGAACCAGAAGTTCACCGCCCGAGCGCGTAAAGGACAGTACCTGCGCATTGACCACAGTATTGGAGAACTGTTCCAGCACAAGCTTGTACTGCGTGCCTTCAATAGGATTCCAAGTATTGTCCTTAATAAGCATGAGCACGGCATAGTTGTTTTGCTTGACGAGCCGATAAAGATCCGTACGTCCGCGCGCTGCGGTTGTGGTTTCTGGTTTCTCACCGTTGATCATCGCGCGCACCTGAGAAGGCGTATACTGTTCAAAATCGCTGGGTGTTAGTGCGACCTCAAATCCGTCTGTGTAGAAACTGACAACGCGTTCCTCCGTTGCCCACTTAGGCTTAATCCAGCTCTCAATGCGCTTTAGCTGCGTTGTTTCATCGCTGAAGAGTCTATTGAGCGGCATGTCGCTTGAATACTTGCTTTGGAAATAGTCCTGCAATTGGGTAATGGCAGTCTCAAGGATAATCTCTTGATTGATCAAATTACCCCTTGCGCCCTGCACCAGACTCCTCACTTCAAGGCCGCGCTCCGTCACTTCGTTTTCAAGACGCAACATTTTCTGATCCGTGCTTGTTTCCGCCTTTAGAAGCGTGCGTTGATAGTTCTTAATCTGATCGCGATAATCCTGAAGCGAGGTCATTTCCTTGGTGCTATATCCCGTTGAATAAACCCTGCATATTTCATTGCCGCGATAAACGATGCTGCCTTCTTGCGCGATATAGTCGATGCTCTGTACGCCCTCTTCGCTATATGAGACTTCGTTTCGTACGATCAATGCGTCGCCCGTATACGTTGTGCCAAGAACGCCCATTTCAATCTGGGCAGTTGCTTGAGTAGGCGTGGACATATTGCTTAGGAAAAACCACAATCCGGCGCCTGCCACCGCAAGCACCAGCAGCACCTTCCAAATACCGCCTCCGCCGCCTTGACCTTTTTGCCTTTTCTGCCTTGGTGCACGCCGTTTTTTTTGAGACTGCGGCACATTAGGCAAAGGCTGCATGTTGGGCATGGGCGGGGCTTGCTGCATCATCGCCTCAAATTGCATTTGCTGCACCTGCTCGGGCGTCAACTGCTGGGGCATGGCAGGCTGCTGATTTTGATACCACAGCTGCTGTACCTGCTGCATTTGCTCGGGTGTCATTTGCTGCAACGGAACGTTTTGCTGATTTTGCGTCTGCTGGGGCGGCATCATCCCTTGCTGCTGCATTTGCTGTAGTTGCTGCAATTGCTCAGGCGTATATGTGCCTTGACCGTTATTTTGTTGCCAATCGTTGGGTTGCATCTTATCACTCCCTTATGCCCAATCCCGCATCCTCAAGAGCGGCCGCTTACCTCAATGGTTCGAAGCCTACTCAAAATTCTGCGTTCCATTCTGGATACCTGCATCTGCGAAACGCCAAGGTTTTTCGCTGTTTCGCGCTGACCAAGACCATCCCGATAGCGAAGCATT
This sequence comes from Clostridiales bacterium, assembly GCA_012523405.1. Lineage (GTDB taxonomy): Bacteria > Bacillota > Clostridia > Christensenellales > Aristaeellaceae > Limiplasma. The sequence goes on along the minus strand of JAAYIN010000088.1, from coordinate 15,854 downwards.
AAAAGTTCACGCTCCACATCGTTTACCTTGGACAAAATCCAGTTCATCCATTCACTCTGTTCGAGCTTGTCAAAGCCCTCATCTTCTCCGCCAAGCAAGCTTTCAAGCTGCGCTTGGCCATCCTCGCCCTGCGGCGCATCAAGGGAGACCGTGTCGCTCTGCGCACGAATATTCAGCAGCATCAATAGCTTGTCCGGGGTGATATTCATCCGCTGTGCTAACTCTGCAGCTGTTGGTGTACGCAAATGCTCACTTTCAAATTTTTCTTGTTCGCGAGTCATTTGGTATAATTTCTGTCTGGAATCTCGGGGCATGCGAATCACGCTTCCCTTATCCCGTAAATAGTTGCGAAGATCTCCTGAGATGGTTGGCACCGCATAGGTCACAAAGCGATAACCACGATTGGGCTCATACCGCTCAAGTGCCTTTAGCAATGCGATCCCCGCAACCTGCTCTAAATCCTCAATTTCTACGCCTCGCCCGATAAATTTTCGTGCTACCACTTTTGCAAACGGTAAATAGCCTTCAAACAGCTTGTCCCTCAGCGCTGCATCTCGGGTGACGGCGTATTGTTCCAGCAAGGGAATCAATCGCTCATCATTCATCGCAGCCTCCGATTATACAGGCATGGAGCACTCAATGCTATACACACCATTTTCATCTGAATGTAAATGCACCACAGGCATTAGCGTTTCCAAAACGCCGCGTGTGATATCAAGGTTTTGGTCTTGATAGGCATCAAAAGGCAACCGTTGTTTTGAAGTGAAGGTCAAATGCAGACGATTTCCCACCGTCTGTGCATTCAAAGAAATGCTTGTGGGCTTATGCGGTTGATGAATCAAGCAGTCGCAGCATTCCTCCGTCACCGTGCGCAAATCTCCAATTTGGTCAACATCCAACCCTGCAAGCAAACCCACACCGCTCATTGCGATACACGCAACCAGTGCATACCTTGCTTTTGCAGGAATCTCTAGGGAAACTGTACCCGCATGGTCTAGATCGTTCATCAAGCCGTACCTCCACGCTTAAATAATTGAAGATCGCCTTTTATTGTAACACATCTGTAATCAACTTAGCAAGAAGAAGTCTTTGATTCATGGTAAGTTCTTCATCATTATTCTCATTTCGCCTCATTTTTACCAGTTTTTTGTGCGATGGATTGCTTTACATCACTTCTGAAGGTCGTTTCTTTCTTGACCATCCCGTAAACAAACCGAAACAAATGTAAAGATGACACAATTACCTTGCCCAAATGACACTCACTGTACACATTAATGGAGCCAATTCATATAGTAATCCCCTCAGCAATGCTGAAGGGATCAGGATCACCTACTTTGCTTTGGCATATAGAGCATGGCGCATATAGTAGGATAAGCTATGCAAATGATAAAGTGGAAGAAACGAGAATCATGCCCGCACAATAGGAGCATCGTGGCCAGTGCATACAGAAGGGTTGGTATCGCGAGCGTTAACACCTTCACGCCGCCGCGGTAGAGCGACCAAAGGGTGGCCAGCAGAAGAATCATCAGTGCAACGCCGAAGTTATCAAACAAATACCTAAGGGGCAATACGCCCATCGGTGCATCCAGCACTTTGGTTATCGCACTGCCAATGGTATTTCGAATGCCGCTTCCCGCATACACATCCGCAAGGTCGCCTGAATTTCGCACGGATTCACTTGCGCGTCCTTCTTCCTTTATACTCCAAACAAGTCCCGTTACTTCATTAATAGTAGTAAATGTGAGACGCGGATTACCTACGGCAGTATTGATCGTCATGCGAAGAATTCGATCCATTGGTGTTGCCGCGATCAATTCGCGGTCATATGTGAACTTGATGGAGTTGTAATTGTTCAGCTGATACTGATCCTGCCATTCTTGATTTGTTGCAAGCGTGCCAAGAAATTCATTCGTTTCCACGTCAAGCGTTTCGGGACTGCTCTTCTTTGCATTCGCCATGATCGTCATGGGGATACCGATGCTCTCCTCGGTGAAGTTGCTCGGATATACCACGTCAAGCGCGCCATACAGCGGTCCTTGCACAAGGCCAAGGCAAAGGATCAGCAAGGCGGCTGACGCTAGCACATTGCGCCATTGCTTCTCATATGAGAATCCCACAAATACCAGAAGCGGCATCGTGAAAATAAAGCCATTATGGCGAACCAATGTCACAAAGGCGAGCACAGCACCAAAGAGCAGTGCATTTCGGATTTTGCCAAGCCATTCGCCCTGCGTAAAGAGCATATTGATTGCGTAAGCCGTAAGCAGCAGCACCCCGATGCTCATGGCAGAATCCTTGCCAAGGTACATCAGCGTGTTTTTGACCGCCGCCGAATTGACCACCAGCAATTGCACCACAAGCGCCAGCCAAACTGGGACACCTCGCTTTGAAAGCGTCATGGTCAAGTAACCCATCGCAAGCGAGAACGCAAGAATCTGCACTACAAGCACAAATGAATAGCTGCATGAAATCCTTGACACGAGCCATACAAGCAGCGTGTGAAAGACAGGGTGCCAATTGTTGTACTCGCCCGAGAGCATCTGCCGCCACTGGTTTGAAATATCATAGCTCACGCCGCCGGGATAGCAAGCCAGAAACGCACTGCCAAGAACGAAAAGCGATAACACCGTACTCAGCAAAAACACCTTCCAAAGGTGCTTGTTTTGTATCGTTCCCTCCCTAAGCCCCTGTTTGCCAAATCGCTGGCATGCCCACAGCAGCAATCCGTATACCGCTATAGCGATCAGAAGAAAGCAAACAAGCGAGGCAGCTGACTGCGCCCCGCTTACTAGGAATGAACCGTTTGAAAAATAAACAACATAGGAAATATAAAGAGATAAGCAAACCGCGCAAAACTGAAACCAGAAGCGATGAGCGCGGCTCTGCCACGCGGCATTCGTCCAAAAGTTCTGATACCCCGCACGCATCTTACCAATCATTTGTATCCTCCTGCCATAGCCTTCATCCGTCAGTTCACAAATTCTTGATAGATCGCATCAATGGCGAAGCGGAAGTCCTTGGTATCCACGCCAACCAAAATACTCAGCTCGCTGCTGCCCTGATCGATCATTCGAACGTTCACTTGCTTTTTGCTCAGCGCAGAAAACAACCTCGAAGCTGTACCTGGATTTTGAACCATGCCGCGACCAACTGTCGCAATAATGCCCATATCATCATGAATGGTCAATGTATCGGGAGAGGTCATTTCCATAATACGCGAAACAACCTGTTCCTTCACGGGTTCTAGCTCGGCGGATGATAGCACGACACACATCGTATCAATACCCGTGGGCAAATGCTCAAAGGAAAGACCGCATTCTTCAATCGCCTGAAGCACCTTCCTGCCAAAGCCGCGCTCGCTGTTCATCATCGCTTTTTCAACTGAAACAACGCTAAAGCCCAGCTTACCTGCAATGCCCGTGATGACGTAGGGGTTTTTTTCTTCCACTGCGCCATGGGAGATCATCGTTCCGCGCTCTTGGGGATCATTGGTGTTGCGAATATTCGTTGGGATACCCGCGCGATGAACTGGAAAGACGCTATCCTCATGCAGCACCGTAGCGCCCATGTAGGACAGCTCACGGAGCTCACGATAGGTAATATTGCGAATGCTCTTCGCCTCTGGCACAATACGAGGATCTGCCATAAGGAAACCGCTCACATCCGTCCAGTTCTCATACATATCCGCATAGGCCGCACGTGCAACGATGGCGCCCGTGACATCGCTTCCGCCGCGAGAGAACGTATGAATCTGGTTATCTGCACCCGTGCCATAAAAGCCCGGGATCACTGCTTTTTCAGTACTTGAAAGTTTTTGAGCAAGCACGGTGTTTGTGCGTTCGCTATCAAAGCTTCCATCTGCCGCAAAGAAAATATAATCTTTGGGGTCAACAAATTCAAAACCCAAATAATCCGCAAGCAGCACGCCATTAAGATACTCACCGCGGCTTGCGCAGTAATCCTCTGTGGTTCCTGCTTCAATCTCTGCTTGGATTTTATCCAAGTATTTTTCAATATCCACCTTGACTGAAAGGTCCTCAGCAATTTGCACAAAGCGCTTGCGAATCAAGGAAAAAGCCTGCATGTAATCCTGACCATCCCGTTTTAAACGATAAGAGCGATATAATAAATCTGTCACCTTTTCGTCATCGGCGAAACGGCGACCCGGTGCACTGGGCACCACATAACAACGGCGTTGATCCATTTCCAGAATCTTGCGGACTTTCCGAAACTGGCCTGCATCACAAAGTGAGCTGCCGCCGAACTTCGCTACGATTCTTCCCATTGTCAAACCCTCCCAACCACGCAAAGTATCAAAATCCTTGCGAAGCTATATTCTATCCGAAAATAGTAGGTAAAGTCAATCCCTACCCATGTTTTGAGTGTGTTCTGAAAAAATTAAAACCATCCCTATTGCCTACTTTGCTCTGGCAGGGGATGGTTTATTCTATGCAGGCAACACGGGTACGTGTTACCTTTGTACCTGTTCAAAATACTCATCTCGCAATATGCTCAAAAAACCCACATCGCAATACTTGCCATCGCTATAAAATGCATGACGCTTCACGCCTTCTAAAAAGAAGCCTGCTTTGCGGTAGCATCCAAGCGCTGCGGTGTTTTCCATATGCACCTCAAGCTCAAGCCTTTCAAGCCCGAGGGTCACAAATGCAAACTGCTGAAGTAAACAGAGTGACTCTTGCCCGATTCCGCGTCCGCGCTCGCTCGAGTCGCCGATGACCATACCGATTTCGCCGCAGCGCAAGCGCCAATCCACACGATACATATCAAGCTGACCGATATAGTGTTCATCTTGAATGTCGGCGATTACGAAATTATAGCCATTGTGACTGCTTTGGAGCTGGCGATTGAGAAACTCCTGCGTATCAATCATCGTTTGTGGTGCCCAATATCGAGTCGATAAATAACGCGTGGTTGGGGCGTCATTCACCCACTCGCGTATGGGACCGATATCCTCAGCCTTATACTCTCGGAGCATGATACGTTGACCTAAAATTCTAGGCATGTTATTACTCCTCGTCTTCGCCTTCAAAGTCAAGTGCTTCTAGCTCAAGCACCGCTGCTTCGTCCTCTTCTTCCATCGCAGCCATGCACTTGTCAAATACTGCATTGAACTCTACTTCGTTATCGATTGAGGCGTAAACATCCTCGCCGCTCTCTTCATCACGGACAATCTTGAGAATAATCGCTTCGCCCTCTTGGCAATCTTCCGTATCTTCAGTTGCCTCAAGCACAATATAATAGCTGCCATCATGCTCGATTGTCATCAAATGATCAAAGTTAACGTCTTTTCCGTTTTCATCCTGTAGCTGTACCATATTGCTTAGTTCTTCCATTTGAAACTCTCCTTCGCATGCATCCGTCATCTTTGACCCGATGCAAGCCATTGTTCTAAAATCACTGTTGCCGCCAGCTTGTCCACATGGAGCTTGCGATCCTCGCGCCGTACACTTCCGGATATAAGAATGCTCTCGGCTGTGATGGTCGTCATGCGCTCGTCTTGGTAGTATACCCTAAGTCCCGCATTTTCTAACACCTTGCCAAAAGCCATTGCTTTTTCTGCCTGCATACCGCGAGTGCCGTCCATGTTCAAAGGTAACCCAAGCAAAACTCTATCAGTGCTAAAGCGTTTACTGAGCTCTAGCACATACTTGCAGTCGGGCGTGTAGCCCACGCGCTTATATACTTCCAGCGGCTGCGCAATGGTTGCGGTAGGATCACTCACTGCTACCCCAACTCGTACATCGCCTACATCAAGCGCAATAATCCGTCCATTTTGCTCACCCATTAGCTGTCTAGTCCGCGCAAGTAAACTCGCACGAGCTCCTCAATTATTTCGTCCCGCTCCACGCGGCAAATCATGCTCCGTGCCTGACCATAGCTGGTGATATAGGTTGGGTCACCGGACATGAGGTATCCGACTAACTGAGTTACCGGATCGTAGCCTTTTGCTTGCAATGCCCGATATACGTGCGTAATGATCGCACTGGCATCTCTCGCGCCCTCTACAATCGGCGTGAATTTTGTAGTTCCATTCATATCTGCCACAATTGCGTCCCCCCTTGAGGTGATACATTCATTATTATACACCAATCAAATCACTTTGAAAAGGCTTTATTCCTTTACAAAGTTAAAATCTGGTTAGAATTAACAATCCCCTCATATTTGAGATCGATTGAGATTTACCACGCGTAACGCCGCCCGAGCACATAGCAGCAAGGGCACTGACAGCAGTATGCCGCCGATTCCACTGATCGCACCGCCCACCATCACGCATAGCAAAACCACGACCGGATGAAGGCTTGTCGCTTCGCTCATGAGCTGCGGAGCGAGCATGCCGCCCTCCAGTTGTTGTACCAGCAGCACAACGCCCATCGCCCAAAGCGTTCTTGACAGCCCCTCATGGAGCGAGAACAGCAATACCATTGCGCCGCCTAAAAAGGGTCCTACATAAGGGATGAGTTCGAGCACACCCATCAAAAGCCCCAATAGGAGCCATGCAGGAATGCCGCAAAACAGCAAGCCGACCGCTGTTAGTCCCCCTACAACGGCTGATACCATCAGTTGCCCCCGCAGATAGCCCGCCGTTTCGCGCTTCATCTCCCGCAGCATCTTCACCGTCATGCTGCGCTTTCCCATCGGAACAAGCATTAGCAGCCATTCCCCTATGCGCTTTCTGTCCCGCAAAAAATAGAAGGCAAATACAGGCGCGAGAAGCCATTTGCTCATGCTCGCAGCTGCCGAGCTCACCCACGACACTGCCGCAGGCGCTGCTCCTGAGAGCAGCTCCTGCCCCTTTTGCAGCACAGATGAGCGCGTCCCTTCATCTAATGGAATGCCGTTATCAACAAGCCACTTTTGTGCCAGCGCTGCCCATTCATCAATTTTCGCATAGACTGATGGAAGCATACCAATGAGTTGTTTCCCCTGCTGCGCAATCGGAGGAATCAGCACCAGTACCATCAGCACAAGCAGCACAGTAAGGCTTGTCATGGCAAGAGACGCCGAAAGCCCGGTGGATAATTTCTTTTCAAAGCGCTTCATGATCGGTAATGCAGTCATCGCAACCAGCATACCAATAAATAGCTGCGTAATTGCTTGCCAGAGAATATCATATGCAAAAATGATCACAGCGATCCCAACGACCATCGCCAAAATCTGATAATGCAGTTTTGACATTCCTTTCTCTTTTTGCTGCATGCCAATCCTCCTTTCTGCAAAAGCTGTTTACGGCCCTTTCATTTACACACAAAAAGCGGAGATGCTTTTCATACGTAGCATCCCCGCATACCTTTACCACATCTTAGTCATCTTGCCCAGCTTATCAAATTGCCTCAGTGCCTGTTTTCTCATTTTCTGGTTGCCGGGCATCATCATAGCACTCGCGCCCACCGCAAATCCAATCGCTCCTGCTACAGTTGTTTTGATAATATTCATTCTTCATCCTCCTCCCCGAGTGTCCGTTCGAGTTCCGCCCAAGAAACGAGTTTTGGGATTACCACGCCGCCTCGCCTACCTTCTGTTTCGCACACGCGAAAGTCTGCCGCATAGGATTTTCGCCCCATCAGACTGTAAAACGGTCCTCCACTGATTTCAAGTGCAACCAGTTTAAGCGTAGCTCCATCAAATACAGCGTCCGTTACTTCCCCAACACATTCACCCGTTGTCAGATAAGCGCGAGATAACGCACATTCTTTCCCATCAGGCATGTGTCCGGGTTTTTGGGTAATGAGCACACATTGCTCACCAACCATCGCAATCGTGCTTGGCGGCAACCATTTCGCCGCACCTAGTCCACGCCTTACCACGACACCGCCAAGTCTCTTTGCACTCGCATTTGGCACAGCTCGTTCCACATACCCCATCTGGCGATCCTGCCATATCACGGGCAGTCCAACCATTTTTTGAAGGCTTGTCAGCATTGTCTCGCCCTCCCTCATCATCGGCGTATCGCTATCTTGCCCCGTTGTCTTCTCGTCTGTGCAAACAATGCTTTCCAAAAACGGAAATCAACGATGTAGATCGCATTTTATGCATACATTGCAGCTCCAAATTCTTACAGTTCATTCTTCCATTTTCTTTGTATTTACTGGATTTTCTCGAATTCAGCTGCTAAATTTCGCCATACTTTTACATTGATATTCCTTTATTTCCATATATTGTGTTGCTTGTTGGCAAAAATATCGCATGGGATCGTCCTATCCGTTCGTCTGATGGTTGAACGGCAAAGGGTACTCCCCTTGCCACAAAAAAAGGAGGTATCCCCTTATGCAAAAGACCCATCTATACAAAAGATGCCTCCGGGCATTGGTCCTCGTGCTGGTTTTAATGCTCCCCTTGGTATCCATTGCATCCGCTGAAACCCTTATGGTTATCAAAGGCGGTTCTTTGAACCTTCGCCAAGAAGCATCATTGGACAGCAAATCACTCGGTCAGTATCCCAGCGGCACATGGGTTACCGTCGTAGAAGGCGGAGACACATGGAGCAAAGTAAAGGTTAACGGCAATAGCGGCTACATGATGAGCAAGTATTTGTCTGATGGCAGCAGTTCCGATACCCTTTATGTTCGCACCAACAGCACCAAGGGTCTGAACCTACGCACCCAGCCTTCCTTGACAGGCGACATCATGGGCAGCTTCAAGACCGGCACCGCTGTTAGCGTTATCACACGCGGCAACGGCTGGCACAAGGTTCAGGTAGGCGGCATGACAGGCTATATGTCTTCAAGCTTCCTAAGCGGCAGCGCAAGCGGCGGCGGCGGTGGCAACGGCGGCGGAAACACTGGCTCTTCCAAGCAGGGCACAGTTAACAACCCCGGTGCAAACCAAGTGCTTCTTCTTCGCGAAAAGGCCAGCACTGACGCTCGTGTTCTTGGCTACTTCAAGAATGGTACCACTGTGAAGATTACCGGCGAAAGCGGCAACTTCTACAAGGTTACCGTTGGCGGCATGAACGGCTACATGATGAAGAAATACATCAAGGTTGGCTCTTCTTCTACCGGCGGCGGCTCCAGCACCCTTCCCGAAGCTCCCTTCACTGCTAAGCTCGTTAACCCTAACGGCAACGGCATTGTAAACTTCCGCAAGGGCGCAGGCCTAAACAGCTCCATCATCAAAGCATACCCCGTTGGCACGGAAATCACCGTGACCAAAACCGGCGATGTTTGGTGCAAAGCAACTATTGACGGCGTAGAAGGCTATGTAAGCCGCTACTTCTTCAAAGTTGTCAAGTAAGTTAACTCATTAACGCAAAAAGATCGTGCAATCGCACGATCTTTTTGTTATGTTTATTTTTTATGAACCCTGTGGCGTTTCTTCATTAGAAAGAACAGTTAAGTTCGCGCCTGTTGCGCGTCGTTCCAGCTCAAGTGCATATGCTACTGCATGTTTGCCTGTGATCGTACCGTCCGCATTTTGCTTTGGAGAAACAATTTGCGGCATGCGATTGCGGCTTTTGCATGCCAGCCATAGCAATGCTTCAAAATCTGCGGCTAGAATTTGGCTGGAAAAAGAGGCTTCGTCTTGCGGAAAGCTTGGAGGCAGATAGCCGTTTTCACTCGCGGCTGCAAGGGCAGCTTTGGTGCCAACTGCCTCTACATCCAGCGCGACAAAGTAGCCATAGCCTTGCATCGCCATGTCGAGCGCATCCGCATGCGTCAGGATTTCGTCGTTGTTCCATGCCCTAAAATCCACGCGCGGCGCAGGTGCGGCTGTCCAGTGACAAACGAATTGATCGTCCTGCGCGAAGAGCAGCGGCTGCCACTCGTCCTTTGGCAGTATTTGCATTTTGAGGAAATCGATTCTTGGATCGCTTGATGCCAGCATTCCATCCAGCAAAAACCGTACCCATTGATCTGCCCCATAATCGTTTGTGTGGGTAAAATCGCCGGGATGGTAGAAGCGTTTTGCCCCTTCACGTCCAAGCGATTTTGTCCAGTTCACCGTGTCCTCGTGCAGGTCAATGAGCGGCACATCATATTGCGCAGCCGCTTTCTTCATCGCCTCTGCATAGGGCAATAGCAAATCAGAATATTGATCGTTATCCCCGCGCCATGAATTGCGGGCTACAGGCGTGACCAAGATCGGGCATCCCTGCATCGCTCTGATTTCATGGATGTATGTAACCAAAGCATCTGTATACCCGCCGTTTTCCCGCAGATGAGGACGCTTTTGATCGTTATGCCCGAATTGCATCAGAATATAGTCGCCTGCGCCAAGATGCGAGCAAAGCTCGGCGTATTTGCCCTCTGTTCGAAAGGTTTCAACTGTGTATCCACTGATCGCAAAGTTACGCACCATTGCTCCATTTTTGATGTAGCGCGGCAGGATTTGACCCCAGCCCGTATAGCAAACCTTTGGATCGTATGTTTCCACCGTGCCGCGATCCGTGACGGTGGAATCTCCTGCAAGGAGTATGTTCATTGTCTTTCTCCCTAGCTATTACTCAATATTAATTAACTGCATTTCGTAGGGCTTCAAACTCGCTTCGTATCGCTTGCCCTGCCAGTCGCACGCCGTTACTTGCGGCTGATCGCTGTTGTTGATAAACGCAAGCTTCTTCGCCTGCGGATATACCGCGCATTCCGTATAGAGGTTCTCCGCAATGCCGTCTGCCTGCGTTTGTCCGGTTGACGCTTGAAGCAGCAGATTCGTCAGCAGCTTTGTGAATGCCTGTTCATGCTTGAACTGCGACAGATAAATCCCCTTGCCCGCACCAAAATCATGCACGGTCAAAACAGGGTGATTGCACGCTTCTGCCAGCACCACCGTGTTTGGGCCTGTAAGCACCGTTTCCAGTGGCTGATCGAACGTTAATTGACTTGGAATCAGCTTATTTTCATCTGCTACTTCGTACGACCAACGACCATGGCAGTCGCCTTCGCCATAGTCAATATCAACCCCCAGCACATGCGCCATACGAAGCGCCGTATGATGTCCCGCTGCCGCGCTGGGTTCACCCACACCGATGAACACGCCGCCGCCATGAACCCACTCAGTTAGCGTTTCAACAACTTGATCATCCTGCCAGCATTCGCCGCCGCTCCACGCGCTGCCCGCTTTGCCCGCATTGATGATCACATCAACATCCGCAGCTGCGCCATTCTTGACATCCTCAAACGACAGGAACTTTACCTCAAAGGGCAGCCCAGACAGGCTTTCCAGAATATGAATCAACACATGCATATGCGTTTCGTGGAAATGTCCACTCAGCGTCCATGTGCGAAGCGATCCCCATGCAGTCAAAATACCAATGGTCGGCTTGAGCACATGCGGCGCTCCAATATCATGCAGATCGCCGATTCGATCAAATTCATCAACGATCAAATCCATTGCTTCCACAAAGTCTGGGTATTCTTCCACTAGGTGCAGATACCCGCCAAGACCTGCGCGTTCGATTTTTTGACGCAGCAAAGCACGCCGTGCGCTCACCCAGTAGTTAAATGCATCCCTACCTGGCTTGCCGCCCTTTGAAAATGTCGGTGCACCGCCAAGTCCCACAGGGAATAAATAAGGATGGAAGCGAATTTCATGCGTTTTCGCAGGCACACCAGCACAGAGCCTGACTTCAAATCCCGAGAACACGCATTTAATCATTCCATCAAATCCGTATTCTTCAAAATGTCCATCGTATGGCTCAAGCCCTACCCAGCTGTCATCATAAAAGACGTAGGCTTGTTTTCCTGCTTTGTGCACGATATCCACCAATGAGCGAGCGTAGCAACGCACAAACGCGGATATAAATGCCATCCAATCACGTTTCTTTTGGCTTGGAACGCGGTGGGTTGCATTGTACTTTCCTTGCCTGACGAAGTCCTCCGCACAAAGTGCATATCCATATTTGGTTTCAAAATCATCCAATGCCTCAGGGCTGACCGTAAAGTCATAACTCGCCCAATCCGTAAACAAATTGCGATTGCACTCATTGCTGCCCCAAATCCATGCGAAGTTATAAAACAGCGATGTAAAGCGCACCACAGTCGTTTCGGGATGCTGATCGCACCAGTCCACAAACCACTCACGCAGGTATGCCTGCGCATGCAGCAGATAGGGGTTCAGCTGGAGCAAATGCTCCTTATTCCAATCGTTTGTGACATGGTTGTACATGGAAATCTCTTCCCAAATGCGCCACGCCAAAAAGCTGACCGTGTACTCATGCCAAGGCGTGGTTTGGATTTCCGCCGTGCCTTGCTCGCTATTCCATGTCCAGTTCTTCACTTCCTGGTTGTTGGTACGATCATAGACCTGCCAATAGCGCATGGCGCTTTGCGTGTCGTTGACCGTGAACTGTTCATCAAAGAAGTCTTTCATCACAGCAATCGATAGTCGATTGCCATCTGCCAGTCTTGGCTGAGTGCACAGGAATGTCTGCTGACGCGACTCTGGGTTGCGCCTAATCCATTCATTATGCTCGCGAATCGGACAAATCGTCGAATACACGCCATAACCAGCCTGCAAAATTTCATCAGACAGCTTGGTGCCGTCGCAATCTCGAATGACGTCCGCTCCCCAGCGCTGTGCTAGATCAAGCGTTAACTTCTCATAGCCCGCCTCACCCGGAAGTGTGAAATTGCCTTTGCGCACACTTTTCACCTCATTCGCATTGGAGCACAGCTACCAGAAATGCAAGGCATAACCCTTGACCCCAACCCTGTGTCCATTTTTTAGAAATATTACGGTAACCGCTATGGTCACGCATCACGGCCGTGCCGCCCGAAACATTCAGCAGCCTGCCGTCCTCCGATATGTTTTGCAAAATCCCATGATATGCCTTCTGTGCATACTTTGTATGCAGCGGATTGCCAAAGATCAGCATACCAGCCGCAATGCCGCAGCAAGCCGATAGTTCTTCGTAGGATTCCTCATCGTCAAGTACCGTACGCCATAGTCCGTTTTCCGTCTGAACCTGCTTGAGTGCAGCAAGTTGATCGCGCAGTGAGCAATCAACATCCATGTACTGCGGGTAGAGATAGGGTTCAGGCAATACGCATTTGACCATGCTCATCGTATAGGTAGCCCAAGCATTCGCGCGCGCCCAATAAAAGCCTGACATATGATCCTTGGTGATATTGTTATAGCCGTGATACCAAAGACCTGTGGTCTTGTCCTGCAAATACTCAATATGCCAGTCGTATTGATTTAGCGCATCATCAATCATTGCATGATCGCCTAGCTTCACCCCCACACGCAGCAAGAAGAACGCCGCCATAAACAGCGTGTCCGCCCATGCCTGCTCAGGGAAGTCATTGTTAACCGACACCGTATGCTGAAGCACATTCTTGCCAAAGCGCAGCGCATGGTTTTGCAGATAGTCCACCTTTGACATCACAATATCCCAATATTTCTGGTCTTCTGTTTCCTCAAACAAAGTGATCAAGCAATGCCCCATTGCGCAGGTGTTCACTGTCCAGTTGGGCAAGCCAAGCTCAATATACTCATCAATGCGATTTTTAAGAAGCTCAAGATACTCTGGCTTGCGCGTCATGCGATAAGCCTCCGCAACGCCATAGTACGCCACGCCGCAAGGCCAATCCCAAGTGATATCCATTTGCATGGTCTTATGAACTATTTTGTCAATAAGCTCTAAAACCTCTTGTTTATCGTAGTTTAGATGAATCATTGTAATCCTCCATTTGATTTACAAGGACCCTCGCCGCAAGGTGAGGGTCCTTGTGATACTAATTTACTTTAATAGCTTTGTCGTTGCTTATTTAGGCAGCTTTGTGGTCTGGCCAGCTTCATAAGCTTCTGCGCGCTCGTCGATGATTTCCTGATAGCCGGCTTCCAGATAATTCTGGCTGAATTCATCATAAAGTGCATCGAATTCTTCCGGAGCAGCCTTGACAAGCTTTGCGAAGTATTCTTGATATAGGCTTAGAAGTGTTGCGCTATATTCAGATTCGGATGCGATTGCCACTGCGAATACTGGATCTGTGTAGCAATTGCCAGCGTCAGCAACGTCTCTTAGGCGAGCATAGTTCTCAGCGATCTGCTCGGTGAAATCCTGGGGCAGGCCCTGAGGAACGATCAGCTTCAATGTTTCTTCGATTGTGCCAACCTTCTTTGCAGCATGTACAAGGCAAGTCATGTCAATGTTCATGTTGTGGTTGAGCATTTCTTCGCCGCGATATTCAGCGTCAACAACGGGTAGTCCGTCCTCGCCGATGGTGTAGGTAACGCCTTCAACGCCGTTTTCAAGAACGAACAGCACGTCGGGTTGTACCATCCACTCCATCAGCATCCAAGCAGCCTTTAGCTGAGCTTCGGTTGCATAGGAGGAGAAACCAACGATCATACCAAATGCATTGTTTGCACGGGACTGGTACACTTCGTCAGCGCCAACTCCGCAGTATAGGTTTTCAACTGCTAGTTCTGCATCAGGGTTCTTCTCGTAGAAAGCGGTGAGCCAATCAACGCTAGCCGACATATAGCCGCCATAACGATAGAGGTTGCCGTTTACGAAATCTGTTAGCATCTGGTCAGCGCCAGCGCCCTTGGAGTCCTTCTCAAGTTCGAATTCCTTGGAATACCAACCTGCGTTGTATTCAGCGTTTGTACGCTGCATCATGCGCTTGGTGGCTTCCCAGCTAAAGGAAGAAGTGCCTAGTGAGGAGTGCATTGCCCACTCTTTTTCATCAACAGGAACATCGCGGAATGCGAAGTTTGCTGCATAAGCGGTGCTGGGGATACCAAGACCGACAGGTGCAGTTTCCGTTAGGCCTGCTTCGATGATCTTAGCGATTGCATCTGTGTACTCTTCGTAGTTTGCAGGAACATGGTCGTAGCCAACAGCGCGGAGCCAGTCCATACGAACGTAGGTGATGTAGGTGTAATCGGTGTCATAGTAGGGGCGCTCGGTGAGAACAAAGAATGTCTCGCCATTGATATCAGTGTAGCTTAGATGTCTGTTATCTACCATTGCCTGATAGAAAGTAGGTGCAACAGCCTTGAAAGCTTCCAGGTCGATGACCTGCATTGCGCCGCTGTCTGCCCATTCAGCAACTTTGGGGTAGTCATATTCCATCATGATCGTGGGGGTCTCTTCGCCAGCGATCAAGAGGTTGTACTTGGTCATAACATCGTTACGAGGAATAGCAACATACTGAACATCGATGTTCCATTTGTCGCCGAACTCGCTCTGGATGTACTTGGTCCAGTAGTTGTCATCAACTGCGGGATAGCCTTCCTTGGAACGGTCATATACAGGAACGGTAATGGTTACGCGCTCTTCAAACGCTGCCCAATCTGCGGGCAAAGTGGTGTTAAGTTCTGATTCTGCCTGAGCTGGTACCAATGCGAGGCACAGCACAAGAACGATTGCCAGAGAAATCAACCTTTTAAACATACCTTTTTTCCTCCCTATTTCTGATAGTTTATGTTCTGCGTGGATACATACTATCCACATAGACAACAAGCTTTGGTGGGCCGCCTTAGCCCTTGACAGCGCCGATCATGACGCCCTTGACAAAGTATTTCTGCACGAAGGGATATACCAGCAAAATCGGAATCGTTGCGAACATGATGGTCGCGGCTTGGAGCACTTCGGGCGTACTTTGAACCGCCGCGGACTCGGACAAGCTGATCGCGTCTGTGCCTGTGCTGAGTACCATGTTTGACAGCAGGTACTGAAGCGGCTGAAGTGCTTTTTTCGTGATGTAGTATTTCGCATCGGCATAAGCATTCCAACGTCCAACTGCATAGAACAGTGAAAGCGTCGCCATGATGGGCTTTGCCAGCGGAAGAACGATTCTGCCAAGCACTTGGAAATGATTCGCGCCGTCAAGCTCTGCCGCTTCATAAAGGCTATCGGGGATCGTGGACTGCAAGAAGCTCTTCAT
>JAAYIN010000087.1 GCA_012523405.1 Clostridiales bacterium | reverse complement strand
TTAAGCCCTAACACGTCGATGGTACTTGGCTGGAGACGGCCCGGGAGAGTAGATCGCTGCCGCATTCCATATAAACCATTCAGTGCAAACTGAGTGGTTTTTTTGTGCGCAAAAAATGAAGCGAACCTCATGGGAATGTTCACCCGTTTTTTCAATAATAGATGAAGTAAAGAAAGCCTCTCCTGCAAACATCTTGTTTTGGCAGTCAAGGTTAATAGCTATGGCAGCGAGGCATTAACTAAAGCTTTTCCTATCTTGGGCGGTTATTTACATCGCGAATGAGATTTAAAAAGTACACCTGTGACTTGCAGTCGAGCCTCATGATCTCCGCATATAGTTCATTGGCGCGCGTTGGAGTCCTATTTGCATAATCAAAGAACTCTTGCGGGGATATTTCAAGATATTCACAGATATAGAAAAAGCTCTGCATAGCAGGGAAACTCTTTTCTGATTCTAGTCCATTAATGTAGTTATGAGCTTGCCCTAAGGACAAACTCATATCACGAGCCGAAACGCCTTTTTCCTGCCGCAATGTATACAGTCTCTTTGCAAAATCTCTCATATACAGATTCTCTTCCATTCTTTATCACTCCTCGTATCATATTGTATATGATAAGTATGAAAGATAAACAGAACCATACTTACTATTATATTGACATGTAATATACGATCTTATATAATCGAGCGTATATAAGATAGAGAGGGTATTGCTAAATGCCGGATTATGCAGAAATGTACAGAGTGCTTTTCGACGCTCAAACCAGAGCGATAGAGATTTTACAGAAGGCACAGCAAGAGACCGAGGAAATGTATATCAATAGCAAGGAGCCCAACATTGCGTTGTTTCCCAGTAAAAAGCAATGGGATTCTAAGAAGGACGAGAGATAGCTGCGAATCACTATCTACAAATAAAATGACTGCTAGTGAAAGATTCTTGCGAATCATCTCTAGCAGTCATTTATTTATTGTATTGCATGGTCAATCGAAGTGTTCGCCTCAAATGCCTGCAATCTGCTCTTTGGTGATCGCCGCTGTAGGGAAAGGCGTTTCCAGCTTCGCCCGAAGATCGGGGTCATTTAAAATCTCAACAGCGCGCGCACGCTCTGCGCCCCAACCCAAATTCACAAACCGCCAGTTGCCGCCCTTTGGACGATTGACGACCTGCCCTGGTTGTTTGCTGATCCAGTCCTCAACGACGTCAAGGTATAGCATGCCGTCGGGCAAATCCTCCATGGGATCAATGGGAATGGAGCGGAAGGCTTCGTTCTTCAGGATCGTGGGCAAGGTGGCAGATTCGCGATAGTCGCTGGTCGCAATGGTGTATTTGCCATTTACATCAAAGGGCTTTCCGTTTAGAAAATGATTGATCTTGATGCGGGAACCAACAGGCTTTGTGAGATCCACATCATAGTCAATGCCCCAGAATTGGTCGAGCAGATAGCTTTTGATGATGCCGTAGGGAATGGTGAGGTCGGTCTTAGGATTGATCGCGGGGCCTTGGTCGGTTTTGCGGTCAGCGGGGATGGTGCCGGGCATGATGACACCGTAGAATTGATAGGACCATTCCATCCACCGCAGCAGCTGCGCGCCGCTTAGCTCGACCTTCACGACAGTGCCCGTCTCATAAACGCAGAGCTTGGCGATGGTGGACTTGGTGATCTTGCCTTCCTCGCAATTGATGCCGAGATCGTTGATGGCGACAGCCGCAATATCGGCGTTGCCCGAATATTGGATCATGATATTGCCCAAGAACTCAACGTACGGCGTTGATTCAAGCACAATGCGATCGGTTCCGACGATCTCAGGCGGAGCGATGAGGTTGCCGCCGCACATATCGCCAATTCGCGCGAAGGTCATGTAGTGGACGAGGAAATCATGCGCCTCTTGGGTGGCACGATCGACTTCGGGGTCATTGGGGACGACTTTCCCGCGCGCTTTATTCGCATCCGCCAATGTAATCACGGTTGTTTTTACATCGGATTGCTCATTTCTCTCGGCCTTGTTCTTCACAACCCATTTGCCGTTTTCAAACGTTGCGGTGATCAATACTTTTCCGTATGAACCCGCATATTGCAGGTTCTCGACGAATTTCACGCTTCCATGCAGGAGCGAATCGGGATGGCTGTCATCGATGGCGGTGTGGAAATGCGCCCCTAGGAATACGGTCAAATCCTTGTTTAGAGCCACTACATCCCGCGCCCCTGAACCAGCTGTGCCCAGTTCATTGTCGACGTGCAAATGCCCCATGAGGACGTATACATCGGCTTGGCCGCGCACCTCGTCCATGACCTCCTTGGTGATGGTCGCGGCATTATCAGCAGAGTAACCTGCTCTGATCAGCTTCTCCTTGTCCCAGCTCATGATATTGGGCGATACAACGCCTATAAAGGCAATGCGCAGGCCATTTTTAAGCGACCTGATGACGTATGGCTTCACGCGGGGGAGGAGCGTTCGCTCGGAATTGGTATCGCTCGCGTCCTTAAACACATTAGCGCAAAGAATATCGCCCTCAAAGCCCTCAAACGCTCGGAGCATCTTATCCACGCCGAAATTAAACTCGTGATTGCCAAGGGACACGATATCATAGCCAATCTTTTTGTATGCCTCGAGCAAAGGAAAGGGGGTGAATTCGTCTTGCTTGTCCTTCATGAATACGCCAGTGCCGTTGCCCTGCAAAATATCACCGATGTCAAGGATGTAGGTTGTGCCATCAAAGGCGTCCTCGTCCTCCCTCATCAAAGTAGCAATTTTGTTAATGCCTGTATCATCGGTTTCTTTGACAAAGGGATAGTTGAAATTTCGAAATGCGCCATGAACATCGCTGGTAAAGAGAATTTGGAAGGTGCATTGGTCTCCTTCGTGATTGATCGGTTGGTCTTGCATTCGTATTCCCCTTTCATTGCCTTAATCGCAGAGTCGATTAGTTGCTGACTTGCAGAAATGGTTTGTGAACGCAGGTCGTATCCATTGGAATGGACGGATATTCGCTTGATACTCATATTAAAAAGAACAACTGAGAGTACTATAATCATACAATGATGGAGAACGCGTGTCAATATGAACCGCAAGCGGCTCGCTCGTCAAAAAAGCTCGGGGCTTCGCCCTTTCATGCGATCTGCCCATTTAATGCACTGCGTCCCTGTTCGCTAACGCTCTAGGTCAGGGATTTGCGTAGGGAACCCCTGCTACGCAAGGTCCACAAAGCATCGAGGCTTCGCTTTCTTATTGTCGCTGCTTTCGGATTGTTGATCAGAGGAGCTTCGCTCTTTTGTTTTTGCCCCTCCGTTGCCTCCCGTGGATTCAGCCTGTGCGCTTCGCTCTTTTGTTTTCGCCCCTCCGATACCTCCTTAGTGTGCAGCCTGTGCGCTTCGCTCGTCTCTTTTTCGCCCCTCCGTTGCCTCCTTAGTGTGTAGCCTGTGCGCTTCGCTCTTTTGTTTTCGCCCCTCCGCTGCCTCCTTAGTGTGCAGCCTGTGCGCTTCGCTCGTTTGTTTTCGCCCCTCCGTTGCCTCCTTAGTGTGCAGCCTGTGCGCTTCGCTCGTTTGTTTTTCGCCCCTCCGTTGCCTCCTTAGTGTGCAGCCTGTGCGCTTCGCTCGTTTGTTTTTCGCCCCTCCGCTGCCTCCCTTGGGGTTTGGTCACGCATTGATATGCATACACATATATGATATACTCCTGTTAAACGCACGAAGTGCTGAAGTACACGGAGGTGACCGCAATGTCTTGGAGCGCCCAATTCCCCGCAGATCGTCAGCCCGCACCCGCGGAGATTTCCGCCTATATTAGCAGCCCTTTGTGGGATAACCTGAATACGTTCCTAGCGGAAGGCTACGCCGTCACGCCAGACTATGCGTATAGCACCTGCTCGATGCAGGCTGGTTGGAATATCAAGTATAAGAAGGCTGGGCGTGCGCTGTGTACGCTGTACCCGATGGAGGGCTTTTTCATTGCGATGGTGGTGATCGGTGCAAAGGAGATGGGGGAAGCAGAGCTGCTGCTGCCCGCACTGGACCCCTATACGCAAGCGCTGTACGAGCGAACCAGTCAGGGGATCGGTCAAAAATGGCTGATGATCAATGTCACGTCGGAGCCTATCCTCAATGATGTGAAGGCGCTGATCCAAATTCGCCGT
This sequence comes from Clostridiales bacterium, assembly GCA_012523405.1. Lineage (GTDB taxonomy): Bacteria > Bacillota > Clostridia > Christensenellales > Aristaeellaceae > Limiplasma. The sequence continues at coordinate 220 of JAAYIN010000087.1, read as the reverse complement.
AAAATTAAAAAGTAAATCAAGAAAAATGCAATTACCTATTTACAAAGCAGCAAACCAATGATACAATAAGATGCTGCATAAATCAGTTCACTATTTGCGGTGGTAATGGCTTAGGGGTTCCACCTGTTCCCATTCCGAACACAGAAGTTAAGCCCTAACACGTCGATGGTACTTGGCTGGAGACGGCCCGGGAGAGTAGATCGCTGCCGCATTCCATATA
>JAAYIN010000086.1 GCA_012523405.1 Clostridiales bacterium | reverse complement strand
TCTAATTCCGGCGGAAGATGATAGCTACGATGATGAGGTCGAAGCCATATCTCAGAGGGGCTCTGGAGATTCCTCGCTTTTTGGCCTGATTGCGCTGGCCGGCATATTTGCGGTCGGGGGAGCGGTTGCCCATTTCTTCTCAAAAAAGACGGAGTCAAACCAAACCCAACAGGCTCTCGAACAGGAGCGACGTGTCCGCGAGGAGCTATGTGAGAGCGAACGCGGTCGAATGCGTCGGAAGATGAAGCGCAAACTGGCCGAGAAAACGGCGCAGGTCGAGCGTGAGAAGCGGAATCTGGAAACAGAACGTCGAATTGCAGCGGAGGAACGTGAGCAACGTGCATGGCAGCAAGTGTCAGAGCAGCGGAATCTGACGGAAAAGATTCTTGCCCAGCACGAGGCGCAGATGCAGCATGATCGGAAGCTGCAGGAGCAAATGATACATGTACTTGAACGCGAGCAAGAGCTGTTGTTGCGTCAACAGAAACAAATTTCGCAACAGTTGCAAATACTTCAAAGTATGATGCAAGCGGAAGTCGCTGACCAATCGACGATTAATGCCGCACAGGTGCAAATCAAAGCTTTGGTGATGTCTATGCAAGATGTCAATTCGCGGATTCGGGAGAATGCCGATAAAACTCAGGCCGCTCAGTGCCGTCTCTTGGTGTTGGAGCAAGAGGGAGGGCGCATACCCTCTCAAGGTTCAATACCTCAGCAGGTGGTTGCGAATGGTGACAGGATGCACCAAGCGCAGCTGATATTCGCGCGGACTCAAGCTGTTGAACGCGGAAATTGATAAATCATTAACTGGTGGTATTTCAGCTAGCGGTATTGAATATTAAGGAAGAGAATGCAGAATAATGATTCGCTGCGGGACGTGGCAATTGAAATGGCGGACTTGTATGATGCTGAGTGCTATACACAGGCGCTTCAGTTGGGTCGACATTATCTTGCCTCGGATGGTAGAAGGGATGCAGAAGCTTGGTCTGTGCATGCAATGGTAGCCGTCGAACTGAATAATGTGGCTGAAGCAATGGTGGCTGCAGGCCGAGCACAGGCAATTGATCCGCAGAACGCACAATGTTCCGGAGTGAAAGCCTTGGTTGATGAGCTAAGGGAGCATACGGCTGATTCGGCAAATTTGTATGAACAAGCTTGGGGTTTGGATAACACCAACGCCGAGTATGGCCTGTGTTTATACAGAGCGTTACGTAACGCTGGCAGGATTGAGGATGCTGCTGATTTTCAGCAGCAGTTGCATGAGCGCTTTCCTGGGGATAGGCGTGTCATGAATGCTCTTGCTGATGCCCGCGCTTCAGATGAGTGGAATCGCAAGGTTGATCCAAGAGGATACCGCCAAACCGAAGATGGGCTCAAATCTGGAGTATCACAAAAGTGTGGAATCGTTACAAGGGTGAAACGTTTCCTTGAAATCGATGATTCGAGTAAGAACTCATTTAAAGGACTTAATTTTGGTCAGCGAATAATACTTGGTGCCAAATGGATGTTGGTGGTAATCTGTGCTTTTTACTTGTTCTATTTTGTTGTGAGTTCCGTGTACATCTGTTTGGTGTATCCGGCTGGATGGCTTGTTCTCGCAGCAGTGGCGATGTTCTTGTTGCGGCGCAGGCGGAGTCGTGATCAACATGGGTCACGGGATGCATTCCAGAGGTGATATCTATCGCTACTGCCCTTACTTCGCTTTCGCGCTGGATCCCTTGCTCTGTTCCACCGGGTACTTCGCCGCGTTCTTTGCCATCTTGCTTCGAATGATTTCGTCCAGATCCACGCCGATCACGTCGGCCATCTGGATGCAGTAGATCATCACATCGGCCAGCTCCTCGTGCACATGCTCCCAATCGCCATCGCGCGGTTCGTCACTCCACTGGAAGCATTCGAGGAGCTCGCCGGCTTCGATGCTGATGGATTTGGCCATATTGCCGGGAGTGTGGAATTGCCTCCAGTCACGCTCGGCAATGAATTCGCGAATTTGGTTAATGGTCTCGTTGGAAATCATGACAGTCATACTAACAAAAAACAGCTGATATCATGCCAATATGAGCATGCCCACCCAATTGCCGCGCCACCCGTATATCATTCATATTCCCGCACGGCCAGATCAACTGGAAGAATCTACGCTGCGCTCGCTGATGGAGCGTCAAATAGCCAAACTCATTGCGCGCGACCCTGTACCGGAGCAAGAGGCGTGGGAATATTTGGGGCAATATCCCGTGGTATACATTGTGCACGCAGAAGATGGTGCCGCGAAAAAGAAGCGGCATATTGTTTATGTGGGAGAGACGAACGACATTATTGCCCGCACGCGCCAGCATTTATTGCAGGATGTGAAGTCTCGCGATGATTGGCGTCACATTGCCGATGCCAACAATGCGCAACAGTATGTGATTGGTAGTGCATTTTTCAATAAATCATTGACGCTTGATATAGAGAATCGCTTCATGCATTACATGTCGAGCGTTGACTCGGTGGAGCGGCTGAACAACCGACGTACAAATGCGCAGGGCAAATACTACACGGACACGCTGCTTGATTCGATGTTCCAGGATATCTGGCTTGGTCTGCACAAGCAGGATCCGGAGCTGTTCCCCGCTGAACAGATTATTTTGGATTCTGCATTGTTCAAGGCATCCCCGTTCCATGAACTGAGTGACGAGCAAAAAGACGCGGAACGTGTGGTTTTGGAAGCTCTGCGTGCTGCGCGTGCGAATGACAAGGACGATTTGCCAACGCTTGTTCTTGTAGGTGGAGCTGCTGGCACTGGCAAAACCGTGTTGCTGAGTCACCTGTTTTATCGGATGATGACGGAGAGTCTGGAGGCCGATGAGATTGAGGCTGATGCTGAGGCTCCCATCCCTGATGCGAGCCGTCCGTCTGCTTATATTCTGGTCAATCATGACGAGCAACTGCATGTCTACAACCAAATCGCCACTAAATTGGGATTGCAGAAACACGACGATGAAATAGTGCTCAAACCGTCCAGCTTCATCAAAAAGTACTCGCAAAAAGAAGATGGCAGCAAAAGGGCGCGTACTATCATTGAACCGAATAAGGGCAAGCACTATATTCCACAAGATCAGGCTGATGTCGTGCTGATTGATGAGGCGCATTTGTTGCATACTCAAGGAAACCAGGGATACAGCGGGTCCAACATGCTTGCTGATATTCTTCGCCGCGCCAAGGTCGTAGTGGCAATCTTCGATCCAGGGCAGATTCTTGAAAGCCGGCAGCGTTGGACTGATGAGGATATGGATCGGTTCTTTCCGAAGACGTGTGATGCAT
>JAAYIN010000085.1 GCA_012523405.1 Clostridiales bacterium | reverse complement strand
TCTTACGCCGGCGCAAGTTGCGGGTCTCAATCTTACCAAAAATCAAAAAAGGGAGTTTCCGCTCGTTGCTTGAAGCATTGCTATGTTTTCTTCAGCTTTTCCTTTCATCTTTACTTTACAGTGCCCTGTGTCAGGGAGGATTTTTTTGTTGATTGATGAGCTTGACGGATGAATACAATTATGGTATTCTCTTGATAGTTAGGTGCAACTAACCATTGAATATGGATTAATATCAATCAATTGAACCCGTTCAAATAATGATCCTTGATTTTATCCAAACGATAAATTATCATGTAATTCTTGGGCTAATAAAACCATAGCATCTAGAGCGGTGATGCTCTTATTTTTCAGGAGGCAATTATGCAAGCAATTTTATGGGCACTTGGCGGTACTGGATTCACCTTTTTGATGACCGCCGCTGGTTCTGCCATGGTATTTTTCTTTCGCAAATCCAAATCCTCATCCATTCAACGCATCTTTCTAGGCTTTGCTGCTGGAGTGATGATTGCTGCCTCTGTATGGAGCCTGTTGATTCCCGCTATTGAAGAGGCCGAGGCCAGCGGCATTCCTGGATGGATTCCAGCTGCGGGCGGACTGATACTGGGCATTGGCTTCATCATGCTGCTGGATGTCCTCATGCCCCATCTTCACATCGGTTCTGATGAACCAGAGGGCATCTCTTCCTCCCTCAAGCGTACGACCCTACTCATTCTCGCTGTCACGCTGCATAACATTCCAGAAGGCATGGCTGTTGGACTTTCCTTCGCTTTGGCGGCTCAAAACAGTGCCAATCCCGCAGCATTATCAGGAGCGATTGCACTTGCTATCGGCATGGGCATTCAGAACTTCCCCGAAGGTGCTGCCATTTCGCTGCCACTATATCAGGAAGGGTTTTCTGCCAAAAAAGCCTTTGTTATGGGAAGCCTTTCAGGGCTTGTCGAATTAGTTTTTGGTGTGCTCGTTGTCATCATTGCAGGCAGTATACAGCCCCTGATGCCATGGATGCTCTCCTTTGCTGCCGGCACTATGCTCTATGTGGTTGTCGAAGAGCTGATCCCTGAAGCGCATCTTGGTGAGCATTCGCATAGCGGTACACTTGGTGTCATGGCCGGTTTCTTGATCATGATGGTACTGGATGTGGCACTTGGCTAATACAAGAAACAATCAAAAGGTACTGCGCCATCTCCATTTCGGCGCAGTACCTTTTTAGATTTTGCTGCTATATTTCAAATCATCACCATCAATCGCAACCCGAGTCTGGTTGATGACCTTTTGAAGAACCTGCCTATGATATCACATACCTTAAACAATTTTCTTCTACACTATTAAAAGTTGCTCACCGCCATTGATGATGGTATAATGGTCGCTGTGCCTTTTTTGAATCAGTACCATCACTAATAGTAAGGAGAGCGGTTGTGTTAATGAAGCGTCATGATAATGAAACCATTCTACATGGCAGTCTGGTCAAAGCGCTCTTGTCCATTGCGATACCAGTGGTTATCAGCAGTTTTCTACAAACCATGTATAATCTAACCGACACCTACTGGCTTGGTCAGATCGGTAAGGAACAAATTGCAGCGATCAACCTAGTATCGCCCATTCAGAGCATTGTCATCAGCTTTGGCAGCGGCATAACGGTTGCCGGCGCGATCATGATCTCTCAATATATCGGTGCAGGGCAAAGGGATGAAGCAAAGAAAATGGCAAATCAAATCTTTGCTTGTGCCATGATCTTTGCGGTTCTGTGTGCTACCCTGTGCTTTATGCTAACCCCATCACTCGTTTCATGGCTCGGAGCAACTGGAGATACATGGAACCATAGTGTGGTATACCTGCGCCTTGTAATACTGGACATGCCGTTTTTATTTATGATCAATATCTTTCAAGCAGTCAGGCAGGCACAGGGAAACACCTTTCATCCCATGCTGCTTAACCTGCTTGGTGTTTCGATGAATATGATCCTTGACCCATTGCTGATGATCACCCTTCAGCTAAATGTTGCAGGCGCAGCCATTGCCACAGTTATTTCAAAAATGATCCCCGCGGTGATCGCCGTCATCCTGCTAAGCAAAAAAGACCAGCCCATTCACCTGCAGTTTTCCGCCATGCGCTTTGAAAAGGAAAAGCTCCTCTCCATTGCGCGCATTGGTCTGCCCACTGCCCTTGGCAGCAGCACTATGCAGTTTGGCTTTTTGCTCATGAGCAAAAGCGTCTATGCATTCGGCGTGGATGCCATTGCTGCATATGGCATAGGGAACAAAGTCAATGGCTTGATCTCACTTCCCTCAAACGCCATTGGTTCTGCAGTCGGCACCATTGTGGGGCAGAATATGGGCGCAGAGCAGCCAAAGAGAGCCGAACAAGGATACCTGGTTTCCATGTTGGTATCCGTTGGCTTTTTACTTATCGGAGGAATGATTCTCTCCACAAAAAGCATCTCCACCGCCATTATCAGTATCTTTTCAAGCGATGCGCAGGTTATTGCAATGGCATCTGATTTCCTCAGTCTCATGGCATTCTGGTGCTGGACAAACGGTATCTACAACTGCACGACAGGCCTGTTTCAAGGCACAGGGCATACAGAAGTCACCATGGCAGTGGATGCAAGCCGCCTTTGGATATTCCGCTTTGCGACCCTCTATGTATGCCAGCATGTTCTAGGTCTTGGTGTTCGGAGCATTTGGCTATCGGTTGTGCTCAGTAACGGCATTAGCTCAGCTATTTTGCTCTTGCTATATTTCACAGGTATATGGAAGAAAAACCGCCTTCGCATTTCTGCAAAGACGGCTAAAGCCTGATTATACGTTTATTCTTTCGCCTGAAGCAAACCCTTCAAAGCCTGCATTTCCTTCATAACACGAATGCCCTTGAACGCAGATCCGGTCTCCCTTCGTAACAACCAGCAGATCAATTCCGCTTGGGCTGTCTCCAATAAAGAAACAACGTATACGCAGAGATTCATGCGCATAGTAACCGGCTGAAATCAGCACGGGCTTGCCATCGATCTCTGCTTTTTTGTGCTCACCAAGTTCAAATGGAAAGCATGTAAGCCCCTGCTCATGCTCAAATGAGATGCACGATTCACCTAGCACCATTTTTCCCAGCCCCATCTGGTTGGCATGCATTGCGTAGCTTGCCCATGCAGCTTTTTCAAATGCTGTATCATGCAGCACTTTGACCACTTCAAGATTGCTTAGCAACGCCTGAAGCTTTGCTTCTTGCGCTGGGAGTTCTTCATTCACTGCACTGGAAGTCATGATCTCCTCGTAAAACGCATCATAGATATGCTGTACCCCATATGGATCAAGTCGCGTATTAGCAATGGTGGAGAGAATGATCTGCTCCTTGGGGCAGCAAATCGCAAGCTGCCCGCCCATACCAAACATCGCATATCCACTGCGAGTGCGCCAAAATTGATATCCATAGCCGTAGCGTTCTTCAGGATTCTTGCACATGATTGTATTGATTTGCTTGCTCGTCGCTAAGGACAAGTATTCGCTTGAAATCAATCCCCTGCCGCCATCCATCACAAGCTGCGCAACCTTGCTCATATCGCGAAGCGACATCAGAAGCCCGCTGCCGCCTTGTGGCGTTCCGCTGGGGTCTGTGAGCCACCGCATCGGGTCCCCTGCTCCAATGGGATCAAAGATTCGTTGCTTGAGGAAATCAAGCAGCCCCATCCCGCTCAGCTTTTCGGCAAGTGCACCCAGCACCTGCGAGCAGGATGTATCGTAGGAAAAGACCGTACCTGACTCGTGCGTTGGCGGATAGGTGAAAAACGAAGCCGCCCAGCAATCGTATACCCCTTCTTTATAGGTGGTTTTCTGATGGCAGGTGGACATGCGCAGCATATTATGAATGCTCAGCCGCAAGAGCCGCGGATCAGCGTTTTCCGTCATAAACTCGGGAAAATAATCGCAGATGGGATCTGTCAGCTTGCATTTCCCATCATCAATCAAAAGCCCAATGGCAAGGGAAACCATGCTCTTGCTAATGGAGTACTGACGATGAGGCTGACCTTTTTCAAAGGGTGCATAATACCCTTCAGCCCTTACTTTTCCATCCTGACGGATTTCAAACCCATGTATGCAAACATCCTCACGCTCCAGCCGTTTGATGAAGCGGCTAATTGCGCTTGCCAGAATTTGGTTTTGATCTGACATACTTTCATGCTCCTTCACGATAAATAATATTGCTAAATGTAGCTTTTGCTCGCCTTGTTGCATAAAGCCCAACCATCGCGCCTGTAAAGCGTTTGCCTATTTTCACGCCTTCATCACTCAGGTAAGTGGTATCAGTAAGTACAGAAGCGTCCATTAGCTCGCCCCCTGCGGATGCAAATGCCAAATGCCTCGTCAGTCCATCAGCATGTAGCATCATCTTGATCGTGTCTTCTGTTGATGCGGTGATGGCTATAGGCTCATGTACTTTGGCTTCATACCCAATTTGCTCACAAACCGACACGTAAAAGATATCCTCTTTCCTTGCAACACCAAAAGTAAAGAATGAATGCTCATCATAGTAACAGGTGAGCCCTGCTTCCCCTGCTAGGGGCAGTTGTTCAAACTTCATATCAAATGAAAAAGAAAACACAAATGCAGTTTGTCTGCGAACAAGCAGACTGCGGCATTTCACATCAGATAGCGGTACATCGCTCCCGACAATGGTGATACACTCTGCATTTTGCTGAATTTGTCCAAGTATTGGTTCACGCGGTGTCATCCAAGCATGCGTATCCTCATTTACCATTGACGGAACCAATCCAGTCGGTTTGATTTGCAAATCAGATGGACCTCTTCCACCATTCACCAGCGGCCATCCATCCATCGTCCATGTGATCGGGTCAAGCGACGTTTCGCGCCCAAGCATCGTATACTTGCCATCAAGCGCTCTACCGCAGAGATACACCATGTACCAATCCCCATTTTGTGTGCAGAAGGGTTTCGCATGTCCGCAGCGCTGAATCAGCGCTTTCTCATCCCATTGCCTGAGGATCGGATTGTATGGGCATGGCTCATAGATACCATGCAGTGTCTTGCTTCTTGCCACGGTCTCTCGATGACCTGGACCAGTGCCGCCTTCCGCCAGAAACAGATAGTAATATCCATCCTTCTTGAGCAAATGCGGACCTTCGGGCGCTCGCTTACAGTCGCCATAATAAAGCATTACAGCTTCGCTAATCTGCTCGGTGGCATATTGATTGATCTCAAAAATCCTTGCGCCGCGGTTCAGCAGCATGTAGTGCCGTCCATCATCGTCATGAAAGATTGATGGGTCAATGCCATCCTCATCAAAAATCGCCGGCTGTGAATACGGTCCCTGCGGCTGCTTTGAGGTCACAACGATTTGCTTGCGGCAGATACTTCCACCATCGTTCATTCGGTATGTTGCACATATGTAGAACAGGCCGTCACAATAAGAAATATCAGGTGCCCAATATCCCCTGCCCCCGTCAAGCTCACCAAGCATCGACCAATCAGGGTTGGTAATCGCATGACCGATGATGTCCCAATGAATGAGGTCAGTCGAGTGAGAGATCGGAATGCATGGAAAATAAACAAACGAGGAATTGACCATATAGTAGTCACTGCCCACCCGAACAATGGAGGGGTCAGGAAACATGCCTCGCCTGATTGGGTTATGATACATCTCATCTAGCGACGCACCTGCTACCGTCTGGAAGTAGGCCGCCAGTTCTTGATGCGCACATGCTTTTGCAATTTCATACGGCGTGACGGATGCGATATCACCGCGGCATACGTTAAGACCACAGCGTTCCACTAAATACTTGCAGCTTTCAACCGACCCTGATTGTGCCGCATAGTGCAGCATATCACGGTTCATTTCGTCTGTAGTGCTCAGGCTCGCCCTCGTATATTCAGCAATATATCGAATCATCTGCAAGTCGCCGCTTCGTGCACCATGCAGATGCATCGCAATGCCCTCTTCATCGCAGCGTTCAATCCATTCTGGATGAATTGTTAGCAGCTCTTTGACTCGATTCAAATCCGCCTGTATCAATGCATTTTTCAATTGAAATAAGGACATCAACTCACTCCTTCATGGCTATGACTTGATACTGACTAAAGTCCGCATGCCCTACATCGCCTTCGCATTGGTCATAGGACATCACAAACAATGTGGGTTTTGCACCTACCCATGTATGTCGCGATGGGAAAAAAGGCTTAGCAAGGGGTACGAATGCATTGCCGTCAACACAATAACCAAAGCAGACTTTCGGTTGACCGTCAACACATTGAAGTTCCATATGCAGTGTGAGTTTGGCTGTGCGGAGGTTCTTGCTTTCCAGCACAGATTCCGTATGTGCATCGCCATGTGACCCCGCATGTACCAGTGTGAAGCCTTCCGCATTCTTCCTCATTGCTACATATGCATATTGTCCGCCCATCAGTGCAAACCCTGCTTGTTCGCCATGATTCAGTCCTGATGCATCAAGAACCACACTTGCGCAAAAAGCCGGACAAACAAGCTTTTGAGTCATTGCCTGCGGACATTGCCACAAAATCGGCTCACAGCCTTCAGGTAGCCGCCGAGCAAACAGCCGAATGCTCTGCTCCCTCTCCGTAAGCGAGAAAAAATCAGATCGCCAGTTACCCATGAACTGCCACTGAAGAGCAAGCTTATCCGAAGAAAAATCGTCAGAAGCAAGAAGTGATGTAGGCTCACAATGACAAGCCGCATATGGTTTCTCGTATGAATCGCAGGGCATGCCCCACTCTGTATCGCCGCTATCCATGCCGATATATGGCCAACCATCCGCTGTCCAGCGCATTGGCTGCAAATGGACTATGCGGCCATATGCGCCAAGCGATTGGAAATGAACAAACCAGTCCTTGCCACTGGTATCCTCTATCCATGCGCCTTGATGAGGACCGTTCGTACTTGACGTTCCTTGCCTCATGACCACGCGTTCCTCAAACGGTCCATGAATGTCTTTTGCACGAAGCACTGTCTGCCAACCTGTTTCCACGCCGCCCGCAGGTGCGAATATATAGAGGTACTCCCCTCTGCGATGAACCTTCGGTCCTTCAATGGTAGGCTGGGTTTCCAGCCCATTATACAGCAAATGGTCAGTGCCGATTGCTTTTGTGCCATCAGGCGTCATCGGGAAGATGCCAAGAAAGCTCTTAAACCCAATGCGGCTTCTTGCAAAGCCGTGAACCACATAAGCCTTGCCATCCTCATCCCAAAATGGGCACGGATCAATCAAGCCCTTGCCTTCCAGCAAACAAACCGGTTCACTCCACTGCCCTAGCGGGTCTTTCGTTTTGAGCATGAAGATGCCTTCATCGGGCATACCCACAAAGATATAGAACTCATCATCACGGTAGCGAATCGCAGGAGCCCAAACCCCTTGGGAATGCTGCGGAACTTCATAACGCGCATATGGGATATTGGGCAATGCATAGTTCACCAATTCCCAGTTGACCAAATCGTGAGACGTTAGAATCGGTAACCCCGGTACATAGTTAAACGACGATGCAACCATATAGTATGTATCGCCCACGCGGATCACATCAGGATCGGAATAATCAGCAAATAGAATGGGGTTTTGATACTCACCATTCTGCTTGTCCGCGTAATATAGCCTTTTATTTTTCATTTGATGACTCCTTGATCAGCGCTTCATAGCCGTCTACCAGCAGCTCCGCATAAATTCCGCCCAGAGCAAATAATTCCTGCGCAATAAGACCTGCAAACACAACTGCACCTTCGTATCGCAGATGCGTATTATCTGTCAGCCCATCAGGATAGCGCGAGTACATACCTGCTGGGATATGCATATAATACGCCTTGCTTTTCTCCCCAATGAGGTCCACAAGTGCTTCGCTCTTAGCGCATAGGTCGACCAGCGGAACATCAAGCAACTTCGCTGTTTTCTTCATCGCAATAGCGTATTTTTCATGCGAATATTCTTGGTTATCATCGCGGTAATTACGCCTCGTCAGCGGCGTAATCAGCACAGGATATGCTTTCTTGTTTCGCGCTGCATTGATAAGCCGTCCAAGATTTTCCATATATTCCGCATCAGGATCGGAATAACGAGCAGGATCGCCCGTTTTTTCGTCGTTGTGCCCAAACTGAATAAAGAGGAAATCACCTTCTTCGATCCGATCATAGATCATCGCAAGACGTCCCTCATCCAAAAAACTCTTTGTGCTTCTACCATTTTCCGCGTGGTTTTCAATGCGAATCGTTGGCTTTGCATACAAATGAAAAACCTGACCTATCCCCGTTTGAGGATAGGTCAAGATTGCATTCTGTTTTACAGTAGAATCTGCTGCCCAGAATATAGTATTCATATGATTATTACCCCTTAACGGCACCAATGTTGACGCCCTTAACAAAATACTTCTGCAAGAAAGGATACAGAACCATGAAAGGAAGAATGGCTACGATAACAGCTGCGTTTTGAACGGTGTTTTCTGCTGCACCGCCGTTTGCCGCCGGCAAATCCGAACCCATCATGATAGAACGAAGCTTCATCTGGAAATTGTACATTGTTTCCTTTGTGATGTAAAGCTTATAGTTGGTATAATCGTTCCAATATGCAACTGCAAACATCAGACCAATGGATGCAAGTGCAGCCTTTGAAAGCGGAAGAACAATCTTGTAGAATGTCTGCATCGGTGTGCAGCCATCCAGTTCCGCCGATTCAAACAGACTTTGCGGAATGCCCTCAAAGAAGTTACGCATCAGCACCAAGTTATACACATTGATTGCTGGAAGCAAAATAACTGCCCATAGGGTGTTAACCAAATGCATGTCTTTCATAACCAAGTAAGTCGGGATCATACCGCCTTCAAAGATCATGGTGAAAAGCAAGAAATTCGCAAAGAAATTACGGCCAGGCATGTCAAACTGAATCAGAACATAAGCGCCCAGCGTGGACAGCAACAGACCCATGAATGTACCTGCAACGGTTGTAATCACGGAGTTGATCAAAGGCGTATAAAGCGACTTGTTGGTAAATACCGAGGTATAGCCTGCAAGTCCAAATCTCTTTGGCCATAGCTTCATACCATAACCGGTACTCAGGTCAAAGGAGTCGACAAGCACCTTCCACAATGGGATGATAATGAACAGGCAAAAGACGAAAAACACAAGACCGTTAACTAGGTTAAATAGTTTGAATGTGCTCTTCGGCTTGTTAAGTACAGGCGTATGAGGCGTAGTATTTTGAACTGTCATATGATTGTCCTCCTTTCTTAAACAATTGAACGGCCGCGTACTTTTTTACTTGCAAAGTTACAAGCAAGTACTAAGAACATGCCAACGATAGAACGGAACAAACCAATTGCAGTGGTATAACCATAATCCGGAATACCACCGCTATTAAAGGTCTGGTAGTATACATAAGTTTGGAGCACTTGCGATGTTCCCATAACAGCGTCGTTTTGCAAAACGAAAGCAGATTCAAAAAGGTTCATAACCTTTGCAAGGTTTAGAATCAAAACAGTCAAAATGGTGTTCGCAATCGAAGGAATGGTGATATACCACATCTTTTGCATTCTAGTCGCACCATCAATGGAACCTGCCTCGTAGATACCTGGGTCAATACCTGCCAAGGTTGCCATAAAGATAATGGTACCCCAACCGGTTTCTCTCCAGACATTGATGATGTAGTAGGTGGTGCGCCACCACGCACTATCACCAAGGAAGTAAATACTTTTATCAATGACACCCATTTTTAGCAGCATCTGGTTGACCAGACCTGCCGATGTGGGCGAAAACAACATTTGGAATACGGACGCAGTAACAACCCAAGACATGAAGTGAGGTAGGTAGATGATTGTCTGGGTGAGTTTTTTGGTGCGTTCGCTGATCATTTCATTGAGGAATAGTGATGCGATAATCGCCATTCCTGTATTGAGTAGCAATTTAACAATACTCAGCTCAAGCGTATTGTAAAAAGCCGACCAGAAGTTAGGCATTGAGAATAGGCGTCTGAATTGGTCGAATCCAACAAAGACCGGAGCTTTGATCAGATTATATTTGGTAAAAGCAAATCTGATACCAAACATTGGAAGATAATGAAAGATAATTAAGAAAGCCATGACTGGTAGGAACATAATATAGAACCATTTATATTTTTCAAAACGGACCTTTAGCGGTGCCTTGCGCAGAGGCTGGGCAACGTTGTTATTATTCACTCTAATCCCTCCTGTGCAAGCGTAATATTTAAGAAGCAAAGGGACGGCCACACCGGGTAAAGGATGCGACCGTCCCTATTAAGTGTTTCCTAAGAAATCAGACTATTTAGTTAGTCTTATTCTGCAAGAGCGTTAAGAGAAGCAACGATTGCGTCAGACCAAGCCTTGCCGCCATCAGCTTCGAACTTTGCCATTGCATCAGCATAGGTCATTTCGCCCATGGTGACTTTAGCAACTAGCTCGTTCTTAAGTGTGGTTAGATCGCCATTGTACATGGTCATGTCCTCAGTGGTAGGTACGATTGTAGCAAGCTTGGAGCTCTCATTAAAGAGCTGTGCTGCTGCTGCTGCTTCGGGCTTTACGCTGTCAGCTTTAGGATCGTACACGCCTTCTGCGAAGGTTGCCAATGAAAGCATTGGATCAATGTGATGCTTGGTATATGCGGTGCCCTCCTTCTCGAGGTTCTCGAGCATATGGAACTGGCCTTCTGCATATTCCTTCTCAAGAATGGTTTCTGCTTTGAAGCTGTAGTGAACGTCTTCTACGCCATATGTCCACAGCATCTGCATTTCATTGCCATCAAGCATGGTGTCGATGAAATACTTGAATACACCTTCGGGGTTTTCGCACTGTGAGGTGATCGCCCAGACTGGAGGAACACGGTCATAGTATGCGCCAACTTCAGCGATAGGAGCAAGTGCTACTAGGTCGCCAGGAAGCTCATTAGCTTCTAGGTTGGTCTTGAGGTTGGTTGCCCAGGTGCCTGCCCAGTATGTGAATGCGCCGAAGCCATCATCATAGAACTTGTTGCGGCAATCCCCAGTACCATTGGTAAGGGTGGTAGGATCGATGTAGCCTGCTGCATATGCATCAGACAAACGAGCCAAAGCTGCTTCCATGTTAGGCTGGGTGAATCCATCAACCCATGTGCCGTCTTCCTGTGCTACAAAGAAGGGATATGCATCCTGATAGAACTCAGGTAGATAGTTAACAAAGGGAGCTTCTGCGCCGATGAAGCCAGCAGCAGATACGCCGAATGTGTCAGCTACGCCATCGCCATCAGGATCGTTCTTGGTGAAAGCATCTAGCATTGCTACATACTCTTCAAAGTTGGTAGGAGCGGTCATGTCAACTGCATCTAGCCAAGCTTGCTTTACATAAGTAACGCAGCCGTTGCCGCGAGTTGCGCTGAAGCCGTAGAGGCTTCCGTCAATCTTCAAACCGTCAAATACAACATCACCGCTGAAACGACCAGATGCCTTGGTTTCGCTGTTTTCCCAAGCTTCGGTCATGTCCCACAAAACGCCTTCTGCAGCATAAGAGGAATAGTAAGTGGAGGAAAGGATCATAACATCAGGCCATTCGCCAGATGCGATATGCTGTTGCATAACATCGTAGTAAGCGTCATGGTCGGGTTGGATGATTTCCAGTTCAATACCGGTTAGTTCTTCCCAACGAGCTTCCATTTCATCACGGCCATTGTTGGCGGAGAAAATGGTTGTGTCTGCCAAGATGGTAATTTTTTCGGGCTTTGCGACTTCTTCAGCGCTTGCTACTACTGTTACCATGGTAAAAGTCATTGCAAGAACCAACATAAGAGAAAGAAGTTTTTTCATTATAAGTTCCATCCTTTCGTTTTTGCCTGCGGTTTCTATTAATCTCATCCGCATTGCTTATGTACAGATAATAGCATGTAAGCCCTTACGTACGCAAGGAACACTTTTTGAATAGGATACAAATTCTGCTTTTCACATGATTCCAGTGTGGGTTCATTCAGCAAGAAATGTTTCCCTATACCGCGTGAGCACTTGCAACATAAGGATTATTTGTTATAATATGATAGATGAATAATAAATTATTTGTATGATGGAGGTACAATCTTGAAAAGGAAGCTAAATATTCGCTCTCTATTTCATCCTCCAACGCAAGAAGAAACAGGGGACAATCTGCCAGCCAAAATCGCTTTATATTACAGTATTATTTTGTTGGTCTGTCTGCTCATGGGCGTTAGTTTGTATTTTTCCTCGACATCAAATTCCCGCTCGGATTTTTGGGATCAAAGGCTTGTTAATTTCCAAAGCAACGTATCCTTTCTGGATCACAGCCTTTCCACATTGGATAGTTATTCTAGACAATTGCTGATTGACTCGACCTTTATTCGTTTTTCAAATATGAAAAGCAGGGATGAGAGCGGGTTTTATTTTACTGCATACACCGTTAAAAACGTGCTGACATCTAGATTATACAGCCTTTCAAACCTACCCATCACAGAAAGTCATATCTACTTAACGAATCATGATTACATTATCTCTGGAAGTCAATTCACAGAGATAGACCAGTTTTATAGAAGCTACCGCAAGTACCGAAGTGATCACTATGAAGATTGGCTTGATATGCTTGTATCGGCCGATGGTTCAGAGCGAAACTTTGATGCGTCCGCCTTTACCGGTATACCCAATCAAATGTGGCTTGTTCGCAATATCGATGACATCATGATGCGAAAAATACCAGCTATCATTTGGTTTGAATGGGACATGAATCAACTAAATCAATTGTTCTTCTCGCAAGACAGCACGCCTGATGCAATGGTGCTTGCGGTCAATGGTGAAGGAGCTCTTCAATTCCTGCTAGGGGCAAAGGATGCGGACTACAGTTTAAGTGATGATCTTCAAAAACTACTGGTTCAGGAGAATACACCCGACAGTTATCGTGATTTTCACCTTTTAACACAGCAATCCACCCATAATGATTGGAAGTACTTACTTGTTCTGCCCCAGGATTTATGCGCTCAAGCGCTTGGAAACTACGATTTATTGTTTATCTTCATTATCGTACTAGCCATTTTAGGGGCTGCATGGGTGGTTGTGCTGATGGTACGGCAAAACATGCGTCCAATCGTGCAATTAGGAAAGCAGTTACAAATCGTTCAGGGCGATAATGCCTTGCTTAAGGAAGAAATGGATGTACAGCGTCCATTCCTCAGCGCATCTTACCTGCGCCGAAT
The DNA here is from genome assembly GCA_012523405.1 of Clostridiales bacterium. Taxonomy (GTDB): domain Bacteria; phylum Bacillota; class Clostridia; order Christensenellales; family Aristaeellaceae; genus Limiplasma. The sequence goes on along the minus strand of JAAYIN010000085.1, from coordinate 34,340 downwards.
CCTATCGGGGCATATTTCATCCGGACAGGAATTTGACTATATCATGCGTTACTTGCACCTTGACGGCGATTTGAAATTCTTGGTTTTGTTCGCTGTTTCATATAGCCAAAGCACGCAGGTGGATGATTCCATTGCAAGAAACGAAATCATCGGTGAGAGCATTCAGCACTTTTTGCAAACCGATTACCCTGTATATCACTACAACTCACTTGATCATGCCTGCATCATCCTCGTGCCCTTTGCGGCAGATTCCAAAGACCCGCTAATGGAGCTTCAAACAAGGGTGATGAAGCTGCACGATCATCTAATGTCGGAGGAATCCCTCTGGTTTTATACCGGTGTTGGTACGGTTTGCACAGAACCATTCACGCTATGGGAATCCTATGAACAAGCCAGAATGGCTTCACGCTATACTGCGAAGCATCATATTTACCTTCCTTATGAAGTCATTCAAAAGGAAGAGGATAACGTTTATTATCCCGTTGAAATTTCCGCAAAGCTCCAGCACTTTATCGCAACCGGTAACTCTGCGCAGGTCACTGAGATGTTTACGCTCATCCATCATGAGAACATCGAAGAACGCTCTCTACCTATTAATATGATGAACTTCCTTCTCTCCGATATCAAAAACACCATTCTTAGAGCGCGCTTCTCCATCGCGCCAAAGAGCAAGGACGAGAAGATGCGGCTCGCTCAAATTGATGAACGAATCAACGACGTGCCCACCTTCCCGCTTTACGAGAGCATCGCCTTGTCACTTTGCGGTTTCTTTGTCGAATCCGCCGAACCGTCAGACCCCATTCCAGAAATCAAGGACTATTTACGCGATAATTTCACCGATCCGTCTTTGTGCTTAACAAAGCTGTCCGACCAGTTCCACATTTCAGAGAGCTATTTGTCCCATATGTTTAAGGAACGCACGGGAGAGAACTTCTCTGTATACCTTGAAAATCTGCGTTTGAACGAAGCCGTGCGCAGACTGCAGCACATGGACAAGGGCGCCAAGGATCAAGGACTTTCATCGCTGTATCTTGATCTGGGCTATAACAACCCAACCACATTCAGGCGCGCATTCAAAAAGTGTTTTGGCATGACGCCCAGCGAAATGCGAGACAGCAAGCCCACCAACCCGCGTTCCTAACCCCCATCTTTGACAGAGGTATTTTTGATGAGAGAAAACCTTATTACCTATTTTCAGCCCATCAGCTCAGAGGAGCAGGATTTGCTTGAGGGCGGTTTACTGAGGCGTGATTTATACAGTTCAGCGCTTGCGTTCACCGTTGAAGGCAGTCGCTTTCTCCCTGAAAAGCAGATGATCACCCTTAGGCCGCATACGCGATTCGTCGACTTTCCAATGCATAGCCATGACTGCGTGGAAATGATGTATGTGATCAGCGGCCGTACGCTGCATCTGCTTCAAAATGGCGAACGAGTGGAGCTAAAAGCAGGTGAATTGCTCATGATCAACCGACATGCCGCACACGCCATTGAGCAATGCAGCAAGGATGATATTGCCGTGAACTTCATTGTTCAGCCTGCGTTTTTTGACTATGCGCTCGAGCTGATTGGCACTGATCATGTGCTGGGTCACTTTTTACTCGACGCATTTAGAAGCGGCGAGAGCGAAGTCCCCTATTTACATTTTCAAATTGCCGATGATAAGAGCATTCAAGCGATGATCGTTTCTATGATTGAAACCCTCCTCGCTCAGGATCAGGGCAATCAACGCATTAAGCGCACGCAAATGGGGCTTTTGTTCATGCAGCTTTTGCGCGTCCCAAGCAATATGCAGATTTCCCACCAAATGCGCGCAGGAAATACGCTGGTTGTTGAGTTTCTTCAAGAGATACAGCGCAACTACCAGGCGATCCAAATGACTGATTTTGCAAATGAGCATCGCGTATCATGCGCATACCTAAGCAGAGTTGTCAAGCAAGCCACAGGGCAAACGGCCACCCAGCTGCTTCAAGAGCGGCGATTGCAAAAGGCAAAGCAATTGCTGCGCGATACCAATCTCAGCATTCTTGAAGTTTGCACTGCTGTCGGCTACAGCAATTCAAGTCATTTCTACCGTATATTCGAAAAGAGCGTCGGTATGCCGCCTCGCGCATATCGTAGTTCACACAGGACGTGAATCTATACAATTCGCGTCCTTTTTCTTTTGTATCAATGCGTTTATAATATAGTATAGAGATAAATAAGGACGTGATTCAATGAAGCATCTAGCAATCGACATCGGTGCATCAGGCGGTCGGCATATCATAGGCGAGATCAAAGACGGCAAGCTCATGCTCACCGAGATTTATCGCTTTGAAAACGGTATGGTGCCATCAGGTGATCAACTCTGCTGGGATATCGATACACTTTTTGCTCATATCATCAGCGGTATGCAGGAATGTGCAAAGCAGGGAATCATACCCGATTCAGTCGGCATCGACACATGGGGCGTGGACTATGTGCTCCTTGATCAAGACGGTCAAAGAATCGGTCCAGTCGTTGCATACCGCGATAACAGAACCGATCTAATGGATCAAAAGCTCGAGGAAACCTTTTCATTTGAAGCGCTCTATACGCGCTGCGGCATTGCCAAGCAGCCTTTCAACACCTTATATCAGCTGATGGCTACCGATCCCGCGCTTTTGGCACAGGCAAAACACTTCTTGTTTGTACCCGACTATCTGCATTATCTGCTCACAGATCAAATGGAAGTTGAGTACACCATCGCCTCCACTTCCGCCTTGCTCAATGCACAAACAAGGGATTGGGATGCAGACATTCTAAACGCTGCGGGCATTCCCCTCTCGCTCTTTCCAAAACTGCCCGTACCAAGCGGAACCTCACTTGGACGCTTGACACCTCAGATTCAAGCGCTTGTAGGCTTTGACTGCGAGGTCATTCTGCCGGCAAGCCACGATACAGGCAGTGCTTATATGGCAGTTCCTGCAAAGGATGAAAGCGCTGTCTACCTTTCCAGCGGTACATGGAGCTTGCTAGGCGTGGAAAATGATCAACCCATTACGAGCACTGACAGCATGGATGCCAACTTCACCAATGAAGGCAGCTACAATGGAACCTATCGCTTTCTCAAAAACATCATGGGGCTTTGGATGCTCCAATCCATTCGCAAGGAACAAGGCAAGAAATACTCCTATGCACAGATGGCAGACCTAGCATTGCTTGGAAAGGGATATCCTCATACCATCAACGCAACGGATGATCGCTTCCTTTCGCCTAGTTGCATGATTGATGAAATCAATCTGGCCCTGAGCGAACAAGGCTCCCCCCTGCCAGCTAATGATGAGGAACTACTTGCCTGTATTAACCATAGCCTTGCGATCTGCTACGCTGGTGAAATCAAGAAGCTAGAGCAGCTAACAGGAAAGACATTCACATCCCTGAACATCGTGGGCGGCGGCAGTCAAAACCTTACGCTCAACCAATGGACAGCCGATGCCACAGGGTTACCTGTGTACGCAGGTCCCAGCGAAGGAACCGCCCTTGGCAATCTCATCGCCCAGATGATTGCGCAGGGAGAACTAAAAGACCTAAGTGCAGCGAGAGAACTGATTCGTTTCAGTTTTGATATTAAGACCTTTACCCCACAGTAAACACATCACAGCAAACCATATATAAGGAGGAAAAACCATGAATACTAATTTTCAAAGTGCCAGTCAGCGCTATGCTGCCATCGGTGTTGATGCAACAGACGCAATCTCCCGCCTAGGTGAAATCCCAATCAGTATCCATTGCTGGCAAGGCGATGATGTCACAGGACTTGAAAGCCCCGATGCTGTACTAAGCGGCGGCATTCAAGCTACTGGCGACTACCCTGGCAAGGCACGTAATTTTGAGGAGCTGACAGCAGACTTTGATAAAGCTTGCAGCCTCATCCCCGGCAAAAAGCGCATCAATCTGCATGCGAGCTACTCAGTCATGGGAGATGACGCGGTCGACCGAGATGCCCTTGAACCAAAGCACTTTGAGGCTTGGGTTGATTATGCCAAGTCCCGCGGCATCGGTATCGACTTCAACCCCACCTTCTTTAGCCATGCGATGGTAAAGGATGGTCTCACCCTTTCATCGCCTGATGATGAAGTTCGTAGTTTCTGGATTCGTCACGGCATTGCTTGCCGCCGCATTGCTGCATACTTCGCTCAGGAACTTCAAACTCATTGCCTATGCAACGTTTGGATTCCTGACGGTTTGAAGGATGTCCCTGCTGATCGCCTAGCCCCGCGTCTGCGCCTACGCGATAGCCTTGACCAAATTTTCGATGAAGACCTAGACGGCGTCATTGACTGCGTGGAAAGCAAAGTATTTGGCATCGGTCTGGAAGCGTATACCGTTGGTTCCAACGAGTTCTACACTGGCTATGCCGCAACGCATCCAGGCGTTTATAACCTCATGGACAACGGACATTATCATCCCACCGAAATGGTCAGTGACAAGATTTCCGCCATGCTTTGCTATTTTGAAAAATTGCCTCTGCACGTTACCCGCCCTGTGCGCTGGGATAGCGACCATGTCGTACGCCTTGATGATGAAACCAAGGAAATCGCAATTGAGATCATCCGCAATGATGCAACCGATCGCGTGCTAATCGGACTGGATTTCTTCGATGCATCCATCAACCGTGTGGCTGCTTGGGTCATTGGCACACGCAATATGCAAAAGGCATTGCTGTATGCGCTGCTCATGCCGCATCAAGAGCTTGCTGCAATGCAAGACGAATACCGCTTCACAGAGCTTTTCATTCTTCAAGAAGAACTAAAGACAATGCCCTTTGGCGACATCTGGGATGCCTACTGTGATGCTCAGCAAACCCCCAGAGATGGTCAGTGGTATGCAGCAATCAAAGAGTACGAACAGACGGTTCTATGTGAAAGGAATTGATATACATGAGCATGACCAACATTGAAGTAATCCAAAACTATATCAGAGCTTGTGATGATGGCTGGCTGCAAGGCTGGCACGAGCGCAATGGCGGCAACCTCACCTATCGCCTAACCACCAAAGAAGTTGTACAGTGCCGCCCATTTATGAATGCACAAGCAGGCGAATGGGTTGATATCGGTGTAAAAGCAGATAACCTCGCAGGAGAATACTTCCTTTCAACAGGAAGCGGCAAGTACTTCCGCAACGTCATTCTCGCACCGCAGGACAATATTTGCCTTGTTGAGATTAGCGCGCAGGGCGATGCTTACCGCATTGTTTGGGGACTTGAAAAGGGCGGCCGTCCCACCAGCGAATTCCCCACCCATTTCATGAACCACAGCGTTCGCAAGACTGCAACAGATGGCGCAGCCCGCGTGATCTATCATGCACATCCCGCGAACCTCATTGCTCTCACCTACGTTCTGCCCCTTACCTCACGCGATTTTTCTCGCGTACTTTGGAAGAGCGCTACCGAATGTCCCGTTGTTTTCCCGGGCGGTGTTGGCGTTGTGCCGTGGATGGTGCCGGGCGGTTCAGAAATTGCCCTTGCAACCTGCGAACTCATGAAAGAATTCGAAGCTGCCGTATGGAGCCACCACGGGCTATTTGTCAGCGGCAATGACTTTGACCTGACCTTTGGACTCATGCATACCATCGAAAAAGCTGCACAGATCTATGTGCTGGCTATGAGCATGGGACAGGGCATTCGCCAAACGATTGAGGATGATGATCTTCGCGCAATTGCACGCGATTTCTCCGTCACCATTCGCGAAGAATTCTTAGACTAACGTTTAATGTAAAAACGACAAATAAAGGGGCTGTTGCAAAACGGCCGTTGTCTTACAAAACAGTAGTAAATACACACAAAAATCCACCTGCGAATCAAGTAATTCGCAGGTGGATTTTGTTGCTATTGTCTTTTGAAAAGACTTCTGTAACAGCCCCTTTACTATATGCCTATTAGGTTCTGTAATTTTCCGTCCTTGATCGCATCATGCAAGCCAAGTACATACTGCCTTCAAGGATCGTCTCATCGGTTACTCAGAGAACAACTCCGTTGATAGATAGCGGTCGCCTGTATCGGGCAACAATACCACAATGTTCTTCCCTTTGTTTTCCACGCGCTTTGCCACTTCAATCGCCGCCCAAAGCGCAGCGCCTGAGCTAATGCCGACCAAAATGCCTTCATTGATGCCAATCATTCTGCCAATCTCAAATGCGTCCTCATTGGTCACTCGAATCACTTCATCATAGACCTTGGTATCAAGCACATCAGGAACAAAACCCGCACCAATGCCTTGAATCTTATGTGCACCCGACTTTCCTTCCGATAGCACAGGAGATGAATCCGGTTCAACCGCGACGATCTTGATCTGAGGATTCTTTTCTTTTAAATATCTGCCAGTACCTGTTATCGTACCGCCAGTGCCCACGCTTGCAACAAATACATCCACTTGACCGTCTGTGTCCTCATAGATTTCAGGACCGGTGGTTGCTAGGTGAGCAGCAGGATTTGCAGGATTGACAAATTGCCCTGGAATAAAACTGTTCGGTGTCTGAGCAGCAAGCTCTTCTGCCTTCGCAATCGCACCCTTCATGCCCTTTGCCCCTTCTGTAAGCACAAGCTCCGCGCCATATGCTTTCATGATTTGGCGGCGCTCCACAGACATCGTTTCAGGCATTACAATAATGATTCGGTACCCTCGCGCAGCTGCAACTGATGCCAGACCAATGCCTGTATTGCCCGATGTTGGCTCGATGATCACAGAATCAGGTGTCAATATGCCTCTTTGTTCAGCGTCATCGATCATTGCCTTTGCAATCCTGTCCTTCACTGATCCAGCAGGGTTAAGGTATTCCAGCTTTGCCAAGATTTTCGCTTCTAATTGATATTTCTTTTCAATATGGGTCAGCTCCAAAAGCGGGGTTTTACCAATCAGTTGGTCAGCCGATGTATAAATATGAGCCATTTTCATCGTTCCTTTCAAGTCTTGTCTTCATTACTTAGTCAATCGCAATTCTATATGGCAACATCGATCCGTTCTCTGGTATATTCGCATTCGCTTACAAACAGTCTGATTCATTGGAGAACCACCCTTCAAATCTGTAATAACACCAGTATATTCCGATATACCCACTATGTCAATAGGTTTGTATGTTTATTTACAGTATCGTTCTATGCATTGATATCAAGTCCATTTTTGCAATATAAAAAGCCTCTTTTTTATTTTCATATTGCCATTTGTCGATTTATCAGCTATCATCGTTAGACGTACTTTTTAACGCACGATTTTCTTTTTTATTTGATTGATAAGGTGAACACAATGCAAATGATCAAACATCTCGCCAAGCCCTATCTTGGTACTCGCGCCTTTTACGCTGATGCCCTTAAAGTGATGATTCCCGTCATCATTCAGCAGCTCATCAACAATTTGTTTAATATGATCGACAACCTCATGGTCGGAAGCCTCGATATCGACGGGCTTGCCATGAGCGCTGTCAGCGTTGCCAATAAACCGTACGTCATATTTTTCGGCATTTTCTTTGGCATGACAGGGGCAGCGGGGCTAATGATCAGCCAATACTATGGTGCAAACGACAAAAAAACCTGCCAAGGTTTGTTTTCGTTGCAGCTTGTGCTTGGCTTTGCCATTGCGCTCTTGTTTTCGCTTCTGCTTGGGCTTATGCCAAGCAGCATCATGCGGATTTTCGTCACCGACGAGCGCACCATTGCACTTGGCGTTGAGTATTTACAGATCATTTGGCTAAGCTACATCCCCGTTGCCATCAGCAGCACCTGTATATTCTCAATGCGCGCATTGGGCATGAACAAGATCAGCATGCTGGTCAGCCTTGTTACCATGGCGGTGAATGGCATTTGCAATTACATTCTCATATTCGGCGCACTGGGCATTCCCGCAATGGGCGTTGCTGGTGCTGCATGGGGAACGGTGATTGCGCGTATGTTTGAAATGATCTTCTACCTCGTGCTTCTCCTTAGCAAGCGCCTGATTTTCACGCTGGATATTACGTCATTCACAAAGCTTCCAAAGACTGTCGTCCACGCCTTCACCCTCAAAGCAATCCCGCTGGTCATCAACGAAATTCTCTGGACATGCGGCATCAATATTTATTTTTGGTGCTATGCAAAGCTCAATGAAGCCGCCCTTCCTGCGATTACCATTGCCGAGTTTTGCAGCCAAATCGCTGCGGTGATGGCAACTGGAACAGCCTCCGCCGTTTCCGTGCTGATCGGAGCGGAACTCGGTGCCAATAGACTGGTTGAAGCTAAAAACAACGCAAAGAAACTCCTAAGCCTTGTTCTGGCTACCAGCGTGGTATGCGTATTGCTTTGCTCCACGCTTGGTATCCTGCTCCCCCACACCTTCAAAGTCTCCTCTGAACTCAAAACGCTTTCGACGCAAATCGCCTTGATTATTGGTTTTCTCTCTCCGCTCAGCTTTGTCTATGGCTTCTGCTTTTACTGCATGCGTGCAGGCGGCGATACGCGAAATGCCATGCTGCTGGACAGTGGCTATATGTGGCTCATTCCCGTCCCTGCCAGCATCATCATGGGTGTGTTCTTTCAAGGCCGCATCTCCATTGTACTGGCGGCTTTCATCATCCAGCTCTTGATGAATTCAAAAGCCATCCTCGCACTTTTTGTACTCAAAAAGGGAAGATGGCTCCGAAATATCACAATGCCTTAACGCTGCCCATCGTCAACCGATTACATTGCTCCTTAAAAATCGTACCATGTCAGCAGCAGATGGCGGACAGCCCTTCACGGTGCAAGAGAAGCCGCTCGTGCACTGACCAACGCCCACTTTCCCGCATTCGCCACGAAACGCTTGTCCTATGGCAATCGGGTCTTTGATGAGATCAAGCTGTCCTGCTTCTTCTATTCTGAGCAGCGCATAAATCAAATTGGCATAGCATGCGCTGCATGCATCCTTTGCATCAATCTTCATGGCGAGACGCTTCACACGGCGTGTCGCCTTTTGATTTGTCTCATTTCCCTTTGACTTTGTCACGGTATGAACCGTTGCGCTGTCCACATCCGCAGAGCCAATGCCCAGCTTTTCAGCCATCTGTATATAGGGTACATCGCTTAACTCATACCCAAGCGCTCTTGATGCATAAGCATCGCAGAGCACGGGATCGTAAAACCCCATCACCTGATTGCGCTGGACTGGGTTCCCGCCTTCCTCAAAATCAAGATCGCCGCAAATCGCGTCCACGAGGATAAAATCCTGATGAATCCCTGCACTTAGGTGTGCGATTGGTTTCATCAATCCCATGGAATGAAAGCGCCTCTTTTCGCTGTTTGGGATGAGCCCTTTCATGTTCTTGAGCGCACAGGTGAGCGACGTTTGGCAATGCCCCTTGAGTACAGGCATATTGATTAAATAGTCCACCTCATCCACACAATCGCAAACATTCAGCGTCATCCCAGCACAGTCCACCGCATGTGATTTGCTTTTTTGCGTATCCCATAGCTCTACATGGTACTTTTTAGCGATCGCGCTATAGCCGCAAACATCAAATGCCTCATCTGTTCGCGCTCCAACCCATGCACCTTCCAGTATCGCAATGTTTTCAAAGCCGCGCTCCCGCAAATACTCAATCACGCCGCAAACAAGCTCTGGATGTGTGGTCGCCCCTTGGTCTGCAGGCGCAGGTAAGACAAGATTTGGTTTGATGCCGATCATCGAGGTTTTGGATGGTATTCGGCTAGCAACATCAGCCGCATTCATGATCTCCATCGCCATGCGCGCAGCGTCCGTTCCATTGGTTAGATAAATGTCCTGATGTAGGCTCATACATGTGTCACCCTCTATGTTTGTTTTGATTATCATAACATTCAATGGTACATTTGCCAAGTTACGCCTACACGCTCGTTCTTGCCCCTGCGCTCTTTGCATTCACTCGTTTCTGTGGTATAATTACTCGGTATGTAATAAGCATTAGACTGGGAGGCGACTCTGTGAATTCAGCTAAACCCAAACTACAAAAATCAACCCGCACGCTCTTGTGGCTGCTGCTGGATATTTTTCTTGTCAACGCAGCGGTCATTATTGCGCAGATATTTCGTTATTCTACAAATGTATCCTATGAATACTTTTCGATTTACATTCGTCTTGCACCTGCAATGACGCTTATTTTCATCCTATCATTCTGGTTCTTCGATTTCTACAAAACCATGTGGCAATACGCATCTGCAAGTGATATTCTTCGCATTGCAATCACCACGCTGATTGCATCCTTGCTTACCTATGCCTTCTCAATCATAGCCAATAGCTTTGTGCGCCCGCAAAATCTCTTCCGTATGCACCGAATGATCTATCTGCTCATGTGGATTACCAGCATGATCCTTATTGGCGGCTCACGCTTGGTTTATCGCTTCGTTGTGACCAAAGAGCCCCTCGCCTTGCTCAAAAGCGGTCAAAGCAATGTCCGCCGCGTGATGGTGGTTGGTGCAGGATGGGCAGGCGCAAGTGTTGTGCACGATTTGCAGCGTGGCAGCTATGGGAATTCTGTGCCAGTTATCATTGTTGATGATGACACAGCGCGTACAGGATCCAGACTAAGCGGCGTTCCCGTTGTACGCGGATCAGGGAATATACTCAAGCTGGCAAGCGACTTCAGCATTGATGATATTATCATCGCAATCGCAACCCCCAAGGGCGATTTGAAGCCATTGATTGAAAAATGCCTATCCACAGGCTGCCGTGTACGAAAGGTCGGGCATCTGCAGGATGTTGGCTCTAACGCCAACACGTCCAGCACTCTCCGCGATCTAAATATCAACGATTTGCTTGGCAGACCTGAAGAACAGCTTGACATGACACAGGTTGCTGCTTTTTTCCATGATAAAACCGTCCTGATTTCAGGCGGCGGCGGAAGCATTGGCAGTGAGCTTTGCAGAAAGCTGCTGAACTTTGCTCCAAAGCGCATCGTGTTATACGATATCAGCGAGAACTATATGTATGACCTCTTTAGCGAATTGCGTCTTCAATATCCCGGCAATCTCAGCGACAAGCTCATACTATGCGTTGGCTCTGTCCGTGATACCAATCGCCTTGACGAGGTCTTTGCGCTCTATCAGCCCGAAATTTTGCTGCACGCTGCGGCTCATAAGCATGTGCCTCTCATGGAAGATTGCCCTGCTCAGGCTGTGAAAAACAATGTATTTGGTACTTACTTAACCGCAAAAGCCGCCATCAAGCATGGCGTTAAGCGCTTTGTGCTCATTTCAACTGATAAGGCTGTGAACCCAACCAATGTTATGGGCACAACAAAACGCCTTGCAGAGATTGTTATTGAAGCGCTCAACACAGAAGGCACCACCGAATTCACAGCCGTGAGATTTGGTAACGTGCTTGGTTCACATGGCAGCGTTGTTCCGCTCTTTGAGCAGCAAATTCGTGCCGGCGGTCCTCTCACGCTTACCCACCCTGACATCATTCGTTATTTTATGACCATTCCCGAAGCTGCAAGCCTAGTGCTTCAAGCGGCATCCATTGCAAAAGGCGGCGAGCTCTTTGTGCTTGATATGGGTCAGCCTGTCAAGATTCGCGAACTCGCTGAGCAGATGATTCAGCTGTATGCCCCCGCCAATGGTAAAAAGATTGAGATTCAGTACGTAGGCCTCAGGCCTGGCGAAAAGCTCTACGAAGAACTCCTCCTTGCTGGTGAAGGGATAGCTAAAACCGAAAAGGAAAAAATCTTCGTTGCCAATCCCGAGGTAGTGGACATCGCAGTCATGGAAAACATGTTAGCGGAGCTGCAAACCTGCATAGACACCAGCGGCAACATGCTATCGTGCCTGCACCGCCTCGTCCCCACATTTAAAGAAGCGGACGCTGTGAATCAGAAGGTTTCATCAGAAAACCAAGCAGAGCAGAGCACTTTGCAAGCAGGCGCATGAGCATACACGAAGAAATGATGTCCCTTGCGCTTGGCGAGGCGAAGAAGGCTTACGGGATGGGCGAGATACCGGTAGGTGCAGTGATGGTTCATGATGGAGCGGTCATTGCAGCTGCGCATAATCTCAGAGAAACAAGCGGCGATCCCACAGCACATGCAGAAATCCTCGCCATTCGCGAAGCTGCCATGCAGATTGGGACACGCAGACTCAATGACTGCACGCTCTACGTTACGCTTGAGCCCTGCCCCATGTGCGCGGGTGCACTTAGCATGGCATGTGTTGGAAAATGCTATTTTGGTGCAAGAGATGAACGTCAGGGCTGCGTAGAAAGCGTCTACGCACTCACACAAGATGCTGCATTCTATCATCGGCTGCCCTGTATCGGCGGCGTTTTGGCAAATGAATGCAGCGAGCTGCTTTTGCATTTTTTTAAGCAGCGCCGTACCAAGGATAAAGGAGTAAGACAACGTGACGATTGATACCATTGTAACGGACCTAGATGACACCTTACTAAATGAAGAAGGCAAAATCAGCGACTATACCATGGATGTTCTGCGCCGCTGTATGCAAAGAGGAATCCGCGTAATTCCTGCAAGTGGACGGATGATGTCCAGCATGAAACCGCTGGTCACCCAGCTACAGACAGGACTCCCCTATATCTCGGGCAACGGTTCCGAATTGGTCAACGCGGATCATACGATCATGGATTCTCTTGTTCTTGACGTTCAAATATCCAAAGAAATCTGTGCATTTCTAACGGATCAGGGGTTTTATGTGCAGTATTACAAGGATGATTATTTTTATTATGCTCAGGAGTGCAAAGCCTCCAAGCTCTACAAAAAATCAACTGGCATGTACGGCAAAGCGGTCGGTGACCTGCTGTCATACCTTACCTTTCCGGTTCCAAAGATTTTATCTGTCAGCGATCCCAGCGAAGTTACGCGTGTTCTCCCTCTCATTCGTGAGCATTTCGGCGATCGTGCCAACTTCACTGTCAGCAAGCCTTTTTTCATCGAAGCGCAGCCGCCGGGTGCAACCAAAGGCGATGCGCTCATTCGCTTAGCAAAACTGATGAAATTTGATATTGCGAATGTCATCGCCTTTGGCGACAGCCTCAATGATATGAGCATGTTAACCGTTGCAGGACATAGCGTTGCTATGGGCAATGCAAGGGATGACGTCAAGGAAGCAACCGACTACATTTGCCTGACCAATGCACAGGACGGTCTGGCAAAATTCATCCAAGAACATATCCTTTCAAAAGATGCAGAGGAGGACAAAATGTGATTAGTCTAGAGGATTTTAAAACCAGTCTCAACCTCGAACTACTCAATGAGACCACAAAGACTGAAATGGACATTGATGTCACCGATATCAATCGCCCCGGCATGCAGTTTTGCGGTTTTTATGAATACTTCGCACACCAACGCCCTCAGGTGCTTGGAAAAGTTGAGCTAACGTACCTTGAATCACTTGACAGCTCAGAGCGCACTGCCGTGCTTGAGCGCTTTATGAGCTTCCCCATCCCCTGTATCGTCTTATGCTGGGGCATGCCGCCTTCTCGCGAGCTGCTAAACCTTGCTAACAAGCACGATATTCCCCTCTTTCAAAGCAAGCTAAAGACCACCAAGTTCACACTTCAAATCATCATGTACCTCAACCGTGTGCTCGCACCACATGTTACGCGTCACGGTGTACTCGTTGACGTATACGGCGTTGGTATCTTGCTGACGGGCGAAAGCGGCGTTGGCAAGAGCGAGGCAGCGCTTGAACTCGTAAAGCGCGGTCATCAATTGGCTGCTGATGATGTGGTTGATATTTGCCGCGTGGCGGATGATCGCTTAATCGGTGAATCGCCTGAAATGGTTCGCCACTTCATGGAAATCCGCGGTATTGGCATCATCGACATTCGTGCGATGTACGGCGTAGGCTCAGTTATTCTAACCAAATCCATCGATATGGTCATCCATATGGAAAAATGGGACTCCGCTAAGGAATATGACCGCCTTGGGCTGACGGAAGAAACCGTTACGATCCTAGGCGTGAAGGTTCCCTACCAAATCATGCCCGTACGCCCGGGTCGTAACCTTGCGATCATCATCGAGGTTGCTGCACGTAATCTAAGCCTAAGGCGCATGGGCTACAGCGCGGCACACGAGCTTGATCGCCGTCTTAACGAATTAATTGCTCAGAATTCTGAAAATAACGAATAAAGCTGGAGGCACGCATATGGTTTATATCGGCATTGATTTAGGCGGAACAGGGATCAAAATCGGTGTGGTCGACGAAAAAGGACTTATCTTAAATCAGGGTGAAACCCCAACGCTAGCAGGTCGTCCTTATGAAGATATTATTGGCGACATGGGCAAATGCATGCTTGATGTAATGGCCAAGGGCGGCTTTACTGCAGATGACATTGCTGCTATCGGCATTGGCATTCCCGGCATTGCAGACGAGGCAACAGGAAATGTTATCTTCTGCACCAACTTGGGCTGGACAGATGTCCCGCTGCGTTCAGAGCTTCAAAAGTACCTCAACAAGCCCGTTTTTATCGATAATGATGCGACCGTAGCAGGCTTTGCAGAGAGCATCTGCGGCGTTAGTGCCGGCAGCCACAGCAGCGTATTTATGACGCTCGGTACAGGCGTTGGCGGGGGTATTGTCATCGACGGCAGACCTTGGAGCGGCTTTCATGGCGTTGGCAGCGAGATTGGTCACATCCCCATGGATATCGGCGGCGAGCCATGCACATGCGGCAACTACGGCTGTGTAGAGCGCTATTGCAGCGCAACTGCCATTATCCGCATGGGCAAGCAAATGATGCTCCAGCACCCAGACAGCATGATGTATGATCTGTGCGGCGGTGATGTGAGCAAGCTCAATGCAAAGATCGTTTTTGACGCGGCCAAAGAAAATGACGACTACGCAATGAAGGTGTTCCATAAGTATGTGGACTATCTATGCAAAGGCATCTATACGATCATCGCATTCCTCGATCCTGAAATGATCGTTCTTGGCGGCGGCGTGAGCAAAGCGGGCAGCTTCCTGCTTGATGCTGTACGCGAACGCATTCCGCGCTATTTACTATTTAAAACAATGCCCTATTCCCGCATTGAAATCGCGCAGCTTGGCGCGGATGCTGGCATGATTGGTGCCGCAATGCTAGGCAGAGCACCTATTAAGGAGGCATAATCATGAAGGATACAAGCATTAAGAGTCTTTTTCAGTCACCGCCTGATCAAAGCATTGAAAACTGCACCGTATCAGGCTGGGTGCGCACAGTGCGCGACAGCAAGGCCTTCGGGTTCATCGAACTAAACGATGGAACCTACTTTAAGAACCTTCAAATCGTATTGGACGAAGGCGTAACAGAGGACTTTGCAAGTGCCGTAAAGCTTACGCTAGGCAGCGCCATTCGCGCAACAGGCACTTTGGTCCCCACCCCTGGCATGAAGCAGCCCTTTGAGCTAAAGGCAGTGAAGGTAGAAGCTGTTGGTATTTGTGATTCGGATTTCCCGCTGCAAAAGAAGCGCCATTCCTTTGAGTATCTGCGCACCATTGCTCATCTTCGTCCGCGTACCAACACCTTTTATGCGGTTTTCCGCATTCGTTCATTAGCCGCTCAGCTCCTTCATGCATTCTTCCAAGAGCGCGGCTTTGTCTATGTGCATACCCCAATCATCACCACGAGTGACTGCGAGGGCGCCGGAGAAATGTTTCAGGTGACTACCCTTCCTATGGATAAGCTGCCCATGACCAAGGAAGGCGAACCTGATTACTCTCAGGATTTCTTTGGCAAGCACGCAAGCCTTACCGTCAGCGGTCAGCTAAACGTTGAGACCTTCATGATGGCATTCCGCAATGTCTACACTTTTGGTCCGACCTTCCGCTCCGAAAAGAGCTACACGCCTCGCCATGCAGCCGAGTTTTGGATGGTAGAGCCAGAGATTGCATTTGCCGATCTATTTGATGATATGGAACTAGCTGAGGACATGCTCAAATACATCATCAACCACATCCTAGCTGAAGCTCCCGAAGAGATGGCATTCCTCAACAGCTTTGTTGAGAAGGGTCTGATTGATAAACTAACCGCCATCGCAAACAGCGAATTTGCTCGCTGCACCTATACTGAAGGCATTGAGATTTTGCTCAAGTCGGGTGTTAAGTTCGAATACCCCGTGTCATGGGGCGTTGACCTGCAAACCGAGCATGAGCGTTATTTGAGCGAGAAGCATTTTGGAAAGCCTGTCTTTGTTTATAACTATCCAAAGGAAATCAAGGCATTCTATATGCGCATGAACGATGATAACAAGACCGTTGCAGCCGTCGACCTGCTTGTACCAGGCATTGGCGAGCTAATTGGGGGAAGCCAGCGCGAAGAGCGCATGGACATGCTTTGCAGCCGCATCCAAGAGATGGGCATGGAGGAGGAGGACTACGCGTTCTACCTTGACACTCGCAAGTTCGGCACTAATCCCCATGCGGGCTTTGGTCTGGGCTTTGAAAGACTGATCATGTACCTCACAGGCATGCAAAACATTCGCGACGTCCTGCCCTTCCCCCGCACCACAGGCAGTGCAGAATATTAATCAAACGTTTATCACAAAGGGCTTTGCGCGATCACTGCGCGAAGCTCTTTGTGATTTCTATGGACAGGCTCCAATTTTTTGTGCAATTTACCCGCACTCCCTGCATATCCTTTCCAAAACGCTTGGAGGGGTCTTACATGCATCAACATATTCAGGACAGATGTATACGCATTGGTCAATATATATCGGATACAGGGGCAACGGTTCGTGAAGCTGCAAAGCATTTTGGTGTCAGTAAATCATCTGTTCACAAGGATATGGACGAGCGCTTGCCGCAGCTAAATGATACCCTAGCGCATCAGGTTCGCAGTGTTCTGTCCTATAATAAGTCTGTCAGGCATCTTCGCGGCGGCGAGGCAACAAAGCGAAAATATGTTGCACTGGAGCAAAAACGAGGCTAAATAACCATTTTCTACTACCTTTCAAGCGTGAAAGCAGGATTTGTTCAATTTCCGCCGAATTATAGATAAGGCGTATGTCGCTTACTTTGTATAAGCGTAAATGCAACAAAAAAGGGGTAGAATAAACGAATGGCAAGTGTAAGCGATATCGGGATAGATTTAGGTACTTCTAATATCCTGATTTATATGAAGGGCAAAGGAATCGTTCTTCGTGAACCCACAGTGGTTGCGATTGACCGAGATACAAGGTCTATCCTCGCTTTTGGCGAAGAAGCAAAGCGTATGATTGGCCGCACACCCAGTAATATTCTGGCTATTCGTCCACTGCGCGACGGTATGATTTCGGATTTTGAGCTCGTTAACTTCATGCTCAAGGGCTTTGTGATGAAGGTCGTTGGCAAGCGCATGTTTGCACGTCCAAGAGCTGTTCTGTCCGTCCCTACCGAGGTCAACGAGATGGAGAAGCGTTCGCTCATCTCCACCATGTTTGACGCAGGCATGCGCCGCACACAACTATTCAATCGTTCTCTCGCTGCCGCGCTTGGTGCAGGTCTCCCCATGGATGAAGCCTTTGGCACCATGATCGTTGACATCAGTGCGGGTGTGAGCGATATTGCCGTGCTCTCATACGGAAAGGTCATCGTCAAAAAATGCGCTCAGACGGGCGGAGATCGCTTTGATGATGCAATCATTCGTCACCTGCGCAGAAAGCATAACCTGCTCATCGGCGAACGCACGGCTGAAGAGCTAAAGATCAACATCGGCTCTGCAATTCCGCGCACCGAACAACTCTACATGGAAGTGACCGGACGCAACCTCATCACAGGACTTCCAAAGACCATGCGCATCACCAGCGATGATATCACCGAAGCCATTGACGAACCGCTCCAACAGCTCATTGAGAGCATTCATGGCGTTCTTGAACATACGCCTGCTGAGCTGGCAGCAGACATCTTTGAGTTTGGTATTTTGCTGTCGGGCGGCGGTGCTGAGATGTTCGGACTATGTGAAGCAATCGCAGACGCACTCAAGGTACCCTGCTCTTGCGCAGACGATCCGCAAAATAACGTTGTTATGGGCTGCGGCCGTGCACTTGAAAACATGCAGGAACTCGGCCAGTACCTAGATGATGGACGCAAACGATCCATGGGTAGATAATTCATCCATCAATATAAAACAGCTGCTATATATTACATAGCAGCTGTTTTAATGAACTGATTTCAAAGTGTATGAGGAGCTAATTAATCCCTACGGAAAATATCCCTTGTATATACCTTACCCTTTACATCATCAAGGGCGCTGTCATAGCGGTTTGCAATAATGGCATCACATTGCGCCTTAAAGCTCTGCAAATCATTCACAACGGTGCTGCCAAAGAATGTACTGCCGTCCTCAAGTACGGGTTCATAAACCACAACCTTAGCGCCCTTGGCCTTGATGCGTTTCATCACGCCTTGGATGGAGCTTTGACGGAAGTTATCGCTGCCCGCTTTCATCGTCAAACGATATACACCAATGGTCACCGGTTTTTCCTTGGTGCTGTCAAAATCGTTGTCCTCATCATAGCCATAATATCCAGCCATTTGAAGCACGCGATCTGCAATAAAGTCTTTTCTTGTGCGGTTCGCTTCAACAATTGCACCAATTAGACTTTCCGGAACATCATCGTAGTTTGCCAGCAATTGCTTTGTATCCTTGGGCAGACAATAACCGCCATATCCAAAGGACGGGTTGTTATAATGCGTACCAATGCGCGGATCAAGGCAAACGCCATCGATGATTTGCTTTGTATCCAGTTCCTTCATCTCCGCATAGGTATCCAGCTCATTAAAGAAGCTGACGCGAAGAGCAAGATATGTATTGGCAAACAGCTTCACAGCCTCTGCCTCGGTAAAGCCCATAAAGAGCGTTTCGATATCCTCATCAATCGCGCCTTGTTTGAGCATATCCGCAAAAACCCTTGCTGCTTCATAGAGATTTTCATCTTCCATATCCGTACCAACAATAATGCGAGAAGGATGCAAATTGTCATGCAGCGCACGACCTTCACGCAGGAACTCCGGACTGAATAGGATGTTCTTTGTGCCAAATTTCTCGCGCACCGATTTCGTATACCCAACAGGAACCGTCGATTTGATGATCATCATGGCATTGGGGTTTGCTTCCATCACGAGCTTAATCACAGTTTCAACAGCGGATGTATCAAAGTACTTTTTCTTGCTGTCATAGTTTGTCGGTGCTGCAATCACCACAAAGTCCGCATCGCTATATGCTTCCTTTGCATCCAGCGTTGCAAAGAGATCCAGCGGTTTTGTCGCTAGGTATTCTTCAATTTCAGCATCCGCAATCGGAGACTTTCTCCGGTTGATCATATCAACTTTTTCCGCAATGATATCAACAGCAACCACATTATGGTGCTGTGCTAATAATGTTGCAATACTCAAGCCTACATAACCTGTTCCAGCAACTGCCACGCGGTATTTCTTACTCATTACCAATTGCCTCCTACTTCTTCCTATGCCATTATTTGTTCTCTTCAAGCAATAGTTCATGACGCACATAGCCAGCGAGAATTTGAACAATTCGCGCATTTTTCCCGCCATGAGCAACAATAACATCTGCCAAATCAATATAGTTACGAATATGTTTATCAAACATAGGCTTCACAGAGCCAACGTACTGCGTTGCTATGTTCTCAATATTACGCCCACGCTCATTAATATCACGAGTAATACGGCGAAGCAAGCAGATATCAGGATCAACGCTCATATACAGTTTTAAAAACATCAATTGACAGAGCCTCGGGTCATGAAACACATGAATACCCTCGATAATCAAAACGTTTGTTGGATAAATTAAATCCTGTTTATCTGCGCGCCTATGCTGGTCGTAGTCATAGTTCTTATGGCTGATTGGGTTTCCTTGAAGGAGTGTCTGAATATCGGATAAAAATAAGTCATGATCAAAGATTCCTGGTTCGTCATAATTAAGCCTTGTGCGCTCTTCAAATGTCAAATGCGGATGATCAAGGTAATAGCTATCGTGATTGATGACCGTGCACCCATCGCCGATTGCCTTACATAGCTCCCATGCAAGGGTGCTTTTTCCACTTCCGCTAGCACCGCAAACCCCAATTACCAACATATAGTCGACCTCCCTCATTTTTTATACCATAACAAACTGAATATGCACTGTCAAGCTAAATTTCGACAATATCACCTGTAAAATTCACTTTAGAAAAGAGCTTGACATTACCGACATCCTCCCCTATAATACCTCTATCAGCAATGATGGGATCAAGTACCCTTAGCATGCAAGCCCGCAGAGAGCCTTCGGTTGGTGCAAGAAGGCGGCAAGCGCTATGGCAAATACCTCCCTGAGCTCAGCCGTGAATCTTTGATCGTAGCGGTCTGACGGTGCGCCGTTTATAGCGCAGGGGTCTGATAGGACTCTATGAGGGCAACGCTTCAAAGCAATGCCAAACGGAAGTGGTACCGCGATGTTTTCTCGCCTTCCTCCAGCAATGGAGGAAGGCGATTTTTCATTCTATTGAATATCGATGAAGGGGGTAATTCATGTATGATTCCAGAAGGACTTTCTTTTGCCTCTCGCTTTGACAAGGTTACCGGCAGCGCAATCAGGGAAATCTTCAAAGTGCTCGGACGGCCAAACATGATTAGTTTTGCAGGAGGTAATCCCTCCATGGATGCATTGCCAAATGAGGTTTGCGCAAACATCGCTCGTGACGTATTGCTAGCGGACGGCAAGCGTATACTGCAATATGGCGCGACGGAGGGCTATCCGCCTTTTGTGGAGAGCTTAGTTGACTATTTAGCAAGCACGTTTACATTCCCTGTAAGCAAGCAGACCGTGCTGCCAACGACAGGAAGCACATCCGGTATGGATTTAATCTGTAAAGCCATGCTAAACCCGGGCGACACCGTGCTGGTTGAAAGCCCGACATTTCTTGGCAACATGCAGACGCTAAACCTCTATCAATCCAATCTCGTGCCTGTAGAAAGCGACGATGACGGCGTGATGCTGGACAAGCTGGAAGCAGCGGTCATCGAGCACAAGCCAAAGCTTCTGTACATCATCCCCACGTTCCAAAATCCCTCCGGACGCACATTAGCTGCTGATCGCAGAGAGCCCATTGCCAAGATGGCAGCGAAATATGGCTTCCTCGTTGTGGAAGATGACCCGTACCGCGATCTTCGTTACTGCGGCGAAGATATTGCCCCCATTAAAGCATATGACCAGACTGGACATGTCGCCTATATGGGCAGCTTTTCAAAGATCATCAGCCCGGGATTGCGCGTCGGCTATATGATTGCCAATGAGGATATCATCCGCAAATGCACCATTGGCAAGCAAGGCACTGATCTGCATACGCCCAATCTAAACCAAGCGATCATTGATCAGTTCCTACGCCGCCAGCTGCTCGCACCCCACATCGCAGAGATTGGCGTGCCTTACCGCGAGAAACTGAATCTCATGCTTGACGAGCTTGACTCATTCCCAAAAGGAACCAAGTACACTCGTCCAGATGGCGGCCTGTTCATCTTCGTGGAAATGCCTGAGACTTTCAATGCGACTACCTTGTTTGATACTGCAGTTGAAAGCGGCGTTGCTTATGTCCCAGGCACCTTCTTCTATCCAGATGGCGGACATCACAATACCCTCAGGCTGAACTTCAGCAACTCTACCATCGATCAAATCAAGCAGGGAATGAAAATCCTCAGAGAACTGTTTGAAGCAAATATATAATGAAAAAGGAGTTACCTAAAATGCACATTCTTGATATTCTAAAAGAGCGCGGATTCGTTGCCCAAGTCACCTTTGAGGAGGATCTCTACAAGGCACTGGATGAGGGTCCAATGACCTTTTACGTCGGCTTTGATCCCACTGCTGATAGCCTGCACGTCGGTCACTACATCCCAATCATGGCCATGGCGCATATGCAGCGCGCAGGTCATCGCCCCATCGCCCTATTCGGCGGCGGCACGGCAATGGTTGGTGATCCCAGCGGCAGAACCGATCTTCGCCAGATGATGACCAAGGAAACCATCGCAATGCACGTTGCAGGCATTCAAAAGCAGCTCGCCCGCTTCCTTGACTTTGGCGAGGGCAAGGCGATGATGGTCAACAACGCCGATTGGCTGCTTGACCTGAACTACATTGACTTCCTGCGCGATGTCGGCTCTCAGTTCAGCGTCAACCGCATGCTGGCAGCAGATTGCTACAAGCGCCGCCTTGAGGTCGGTCTGACCTTCCTTGAGTTCAACTACATGCTCATGCAGAGCTATGACTTCCTATGCCTGTTCAAAAAGCACGGCTGCCGCTTGCAGCTTGGCGGCGACGATCAATGGAGCAACATGCTTTCAGGCTCTGACCTCATCCGCCGCAAGGAAAAGGAAGATGCGTTCTCCCTCACTTGTAAGCTTATCATGACCCATGACGGCAAGAAAATGGGCAAAACGGAGAAGGGCGCACTATGGCTCGATCCCAATCGCTGCTCGCCCTTTGATTTCTACCAGTACTGGCGCAATGTAGGCGATCAGGACGTTGAGCGTTTCCTAGGTCTCCTGACATTCTTGCCCATGGACGAAGTTCGCCGCCTTGGCGCACTGGAAGGCTCTGAGATCAACGAGGCCAAGCGCGTACTTGCTTTTGAAGTCACCCAGCTCATCCACGGCACAGAAGAAGCGACCAAAGCACAGGATGCAGCGCAGTCCCTCTTCGCAGGCAGCGGCGCAAGCTCCAATGTCCCCACCTTTGACATCACCGCTGACATGCTGGCGGAGGACGGTCACGTTTCCACCATTCTAGTCACCTGCGGTCTATGCTCCAGCCGCGGCGAAGCACGTAAACTGATGCAAGCTGGCGCAGTGCTGGTCGCAGATGAAAAGGTAACGGATACCACCACCTGCATCACCGTAGATCAAATCGGAAGCGATGGTTTGCTTCTTCGCAAGGGCAAGAAGAACTACTGCCGCCTCATCCTCAAGTAATATGAAGGCGTACAAAACGCTGATGAAGCGTGCCGATGATGAGTTCATTGTCAACAAAAGCCGCTTCATCGGCTATGCCACACCCGTTCAAACCACCGAGGAAGCCCTCGCATTCCTTGACGAAATCCGAAACAAGCACCGCGATGCCACCCACAACTGCTTTGCCTATATCGTTGGGCAGAATGCAGGCATCATGCGCTACAGCGATGATGGCGAACCAGGCGGCACGGCAGGTATGCCGATCATTGAAGTAATGAAGGCACGAGGCGTGGTGAACTGCGCTGTGGTCGTCACCCGCTACTTTGGCGGCGTGCTCCTTGGCGCAGGCGGACTGGTTCGTGCGTACTCGCATGGCTGCGCCATCGCGCTCAATGCCGCTGAGGTATGCCAGATGCACCCAACTCAGCGATGGATGTGCGAAGTCAGCTATCCCCTATGGGATAAGGTGCAGCACACCATGAAGTCCCTGCCTATAAAGCTCCAAGATACTGACTTCACCGCTTCCGTCACCTTCTCCATCGATGTGAAAACCGCCGATGCAGAGTATGTGAGCGGAGAGCTAGCAAGGGTCACTGACGGCAGAATCGAAATGCTGCTGGAGGACGAAAGCTTTGCACCTTGGATTGAAGAAGAGGATGCAAACGAATAATTATGCATGCAAAAGCGCAGTGGAGTGAATCCACTGCGCTTTAATGCTTCCAAATAACGGGTTTCAGGGCAATGAGGTGAGCAAAGCTTCCCTGAGCAGGGGCGGCAACCCCTACGACCGTTCCCCATCCCTCGTTCCCCAACATCACGCCCCGTATACATCCTTCACCTTAGCGGCCAGATAATCCACATAGTACTGTGCATTAAACGCTTCGCCTGTTGCATTTTCAATCAATTCCTGTGAATCGATCATATGACCATGCCTGTGCACATGCTCGGTTAGCCATGCGCCGATTGGAGTTAGGTCACCGTTTTCAATGCAAGCCGCAACATCAATGGTTTTCTGGATCGTCGCCATGAACTGAGCTGCATACGCACTGCCAAGCGCATAGGTCGGGAAGTATCCAAAGTAACCTGATGACCAGTGCATATCCTGAAGTACGCCCACTGAATCCGAGGGTACATCAATGCCCAAATAATCCTTATACATGGCATTCCAAGCTTCGGGTAAATCCCTTGCCAAGAGTTCGCCGCTGATCAGCCTCTTTTCAAGCTCATAGCGAACCATGATATGCAGCGGATAGGTTACTTCATCTGCATCGGTTCGAATGAGTGATGGCTGAATATGATTGATCGCGCGGTATAGCTCTTTCACATCGACATTCTCGTAGGTTTCAGGGAAAAGCTCCTGTAGCTTAGGCAGCATCAGCTTGCTGAACGCCGGGTGATGTCCGATCATATTTTCAAAGAAGCGGCTTTGACTCTCATGCATGCCCATGCTGGTTGAATCATACAATATCGTTCTTTGATACTCCTGCGCCATATTCAGCTCATAAAGGGCATGTCCGCCTTCATGAATCACCGAATACATGGAGGACAGCAGATCGTTTTCATAATAGTGGGTTGTAATGCGCACGTCATGCTTATTGAAGCCAAGGGTAAATGGATGCTCTGATTCTGCAATATTGCAATAATTGCGATCAAGTCCGATCACTTCCATCAGATAGTCGGATAGCTCACGCTGTTTTTGAACCGATGCAAACTCATTGGCAAACGAAGCCCTTGGCGGTTGATTCTTGATAGTGTCAATCAGCGGCACAAGCTTTTCGCGCAGCATGCCAAAGAATTCATCCAGAACCTGCGTCGTCATCCCTTTTTCATAGTCATCCAGAAGGGCTTCGTAGGCAGGAATATCCGCATTCTTGTAGCTAGCGAACTTGCGCTGGAACTCGATGATCTTCACCAAATACGGTTCAAAGATTGAATAGTCGTTCTCTTCCTTTGCTTTGCGCCACTTCTCATCCGCAATATTTGATAGCTTCACATATTCCACATACTCGTCCATCGGGGTACGTGTCAACTGATCGAGTTCTTCGCGCAAGAGTTCAACCTGCCGCCGTTGCTCAGGAGTGATTTCGTCTTTCACTTTCCATAGTTCATCCAAAAGAACTCTAACCTCATCGTTAACAAAAAGCTCGTAGCTCTTCTGACTAAGCATGCCAAGCACAACGCCGCGATCCTCAGCCGATCCGCGCGGCGCGACGGTTGACCCATCAAAATAAAGGCTGGATGATGCATGCTGATAAGCTGCCCGCTCCATTTGTAGGTTTTGAAGTTTTTCGCACATTACTTGTATATCCATATGATATTGCCTCACAATCTATGATATTGCTCCAATTATACCCAAAGAGAAAAGACCTGTCAATCGAGCATTTGCCCAGAAGAACAGGTTGACGCAAGTCATCTGGAAGGATATCATATCAGTTGAACAGACAATCTTTTTCATTATTCCAAGGAGGTTCTCTATGGATCTATTTGACATTATTGGTCCCGTCATGATTGGGCCAAGCTCCTCGCATACAGCAGGTGCAGCACGCATCGGCAAATTTACAAGGATGCTGCTTGGCAGTGAACCGATCACTGCACGCATCGGTCTGTTTGGCTCGTTTCAAAAAACCTACCTCGGTCATGGCACGGACAAAGCGCTGATCGGCGGCCTGATGGGTATGGATGTGGATGATATTCGCCTGCGCGAGAGCCTTGAGCTGGCTGATTCACGCGGTCTTACCTATGAATTTTATGACGCTGAGATGAGAGGTGCACACCCCAATACAGTCATCCTTGATGTGAAGGGCGAGGACGGACGCAAGATTCAGGTCAGAGCGGCCTCCGTTGGCGGCAGCGAGATCATTATTCAGTCTATTGATGGGCTGGAAGCAGGGTTCTCAGGACATGAGAACACGCTTGTCATCACCCATCACGATACCCCCGGCATGATTGCCAGCATCAGCGGCGAGGTAGCAGCGAGCCAAATCAACATCGCAACCATGCGCGTATTTCGTCAGTCAGTTGGCGGTGAAGCGATGGTTGCACTTGAGCTTGACGGAGATGCAGATGATGCACTGCTTCAGCGGCTATCTTCTCTTCGCGGCATTTTTCACGTTGCCTATTTAGCTGTGAAGGGAAAGGAGGTGTAGGGTATGCGAACTGTTTTAGATCTTTTGGACGCAGCAACTAAAAACAATCAAACGCTTGGGCAGGCGTCCCTTGCTTGGCAAGCAAAGCACGATGGTCAAACGGAGGAGCACGCGTGGAATACCATGCACAAGATGCTAGCTGTCATGCGAGAAAGCGCACAGGCAGGTCTCTCTCCCGATCTTCGCTCGGTGTCTGGCATGGTTGGCGGACAGGCTGCTAAGATGATTCAGCCCACCCATGCCTCGCGTTTTGGCATGCTTGGCAAAGCCTGCGCTTACGCTCTTTCCATCGCAGAAAGCAACGCGTGCATGGGCAAAATCGTAGCGGCACCAACTGCAGGAAGCTGCGGCATTTTGCCAGGTGCACTCCTCGCAGCGCAGGAGGATGCCGGGTATACGGATGACGAGCTTGTATGGGGCTTATTTACAGGCGCAGCCATCGGGCGAGCCATTGCCATTGGCGCAACCATCAGCGGTGCAGAAGGCGGTTGCCAAGCGGAATGCGGAGCTGCTGCGGGCATGGCAGCTGCGGCACTGGTCGAACTTTATGGCGGCACACCCCAGCAAGCATGCGATGCCTGCGGATTTGCACTGATGAACATGATGGGGCTTGTCTGCGATCCCGTGCATGGACTAGTCGAGATTCCATGTGTTTATCGAAACGTCGGCGGCGTTTCTCAGGCGCTGTCAGCTGCACAAATGGCACTTTGCGGCATACGCTGCCCGCTCCCATGCGATGAGATCATTCTGGCAATGAAGGATGTTGGTGATGCCATGCCTCCAAGCCTTAGAGAAACAGGCGATGGCGGATGCGCCGCATGCCATAGTGCCAGAAAACACCGCATGATTCAAAACTCTGATTGAAATCCTAGCATACCACATGGTATAATAGGTTTTACACAAGGAGTGAATCATCGTGAAGATTTCAACCAAGGGACGTTATGCCCTTCGGGTCATCATTGACCTTGCAGAGCAGAATTCAGATAGCTACATCACGCTCAAGGAAATATCCAAAAGACAAGGCATATCAATGAAATATCTAGAGAGCATTATTTCTCTACTTGTCAAGGGGGATATCCTCATTGGTCTGCGCGGCAAAGGCGGCGGTTATAAGCTGACAAAATCACCCGACCAGATCACTGCTGCGCAAATTCTAATTCTGACAGAAGGAAGCATTGCCCCCATTGCCTGCCTTGATGCAAAGGCTGGCACATGCTCAAGAGCAGGTGAGTGCAAGACATTGCCCATGTGGATAGAGCTTGACAGGCGCATCACCGAGTATCTGCAAAGCGTTACAATCGCAGACCTTGCTGCATCGGGCGATGATATCGGTCATTACATCATATAAAAAAGCGAGCCACAATCCGTTGCTGGATTGTGGCTCGCTTTTTTACTCAATTCAG
Source organism: Clostridiales bacterium (assembly GCA_012523405.1). GTDB lineage: Bacteria > Bacillota > Clostridia > Christensenellales > Aristaeellaceae > Limiplasma. Next base: position 6,945 of record JAAYIN010000085.1, on the reverse strand, counting down.
TTTTTCCACTGTGTACCCCATCTTCTGGAGCTCATACATCACGCTATCCTCCGGGAGCACCAGATGCAAAAGACCTACTGTTACAAAGTAGCTATGAGGTTCATCTGACTCCAGCAATGCACGAATCCCCTCCGCCATATTGCCGTTGCGCTCTGTCACAAGCGCATAATGATATTCCTCCATCAATTCGGGCATTGGATCTTCTTGCATCGACACAAGATAGGACTGTACAAAGGAGTCTACATCCCCATCGCGCCACCAGCTTGGCCAGTATTTGATCTCACTATTTTCAGCCACCTCCTCAGGGTCGCTAAGCAACTCCTCGCAGGTGGTTTGCAGCATGTACTCCTGCAAATCCGGACTAAAATCATTCATCATCTGAAGCTGTAATTCTGCCGTTTCTAAATATCCAACCGCTTTTCCATCGTCCTTCGCCAGCTGTATAATTTGCGACTCTACACCCAGCTCACTTGCTTTTGTGATATCATCCACACCCATTTCAAGCGCTGTTGTAATCAGTGCAAATGTCGACGAAACCGCCCATGGACGAAATGCATTAAAGACACCGACTGAATAGCCTGTTGCTTGGAGTGCCTCTTTGAGCAAAGCATAGGTTTCTTTGGATACATGGTCCTGCAGAGTTTCTCCCTTAGGGTAATACATGAGCTCCAGCATCATGCTCATTACTTCAGCAGACTCCGAATCACATTCAAAAATCAATGTGTCCGCAGCAGCAATTGCCTCTTGCAGTGCATCGCTCAGCGGGTACATATCCTCATTGCCCACATGAATAGAACCCAAAACAACCATGTCGTTTTTACCGCCCGTTACTTTGTACGCAATGCCATGACTTCCCTCGCCAATTGCGCAGCTTGAAGCCAGCACCACAAGCATCACGGCAGTCATGATCAGTGCCGTCAGCTTTGTCATACGTTTATCTAAATGTTTCATCCTTACCCCTCCAATTCTGCGATTGCTCGCCCGATATCCTCATTGATTAACTGCCAATGCTGCGGCAGCAGTGCTTCGTACTCCCGATGATAATAGCGATCATCCAGCAGCAGCACAAGCCCCATGTCCTCCTCTGTACGAATCACACGTCCGCCCGCCTGAAGTACCTTATGCATCCCGGGAATACGGCATGCATAGCCAAATCCGTCTCCAAAATGATGCGCATAGCATGTCTGCACGACTTTCACACGCTGCGTAGGCACAGGCAGCCCCACACCGACGATGATCGCGCCGATGAGCTGATCACCCGGGAGATCAACGCCTTCGCTAAACAGCCCGCCAAGCACGCAGAGTCCCAGCTTTGCTTCCTGGTCTTCCTGGAAGGCGCGGAGAAATTCATTTCGGTTTTCCTCATCCATATCCCGATCTTGTATCCATAGAGGCGGCAGGATTTCCTGATTAAGATCGCTTAGCACAAGTCTCATATAGGCGTAGCTTGGAAAATAAGCTATATACTTGCCCTTGCGCCCCATCACAGCCTGCGAAATACTGCCGGCAACTTCCTTGGCGCTCTGCTCGCGGTCTTGATACCTTGTGGAAATACGCTTTCTAACCACCTTAAGGTTTTGCGGCGGGAAAGGCGATGGGAAAGAGAAACACGCATCGCCTTCTTCGCCGCCAAGCAGCTGCTTCATGGCTGGAAGAGGCGTCAGTGTCGCTGAAAAGAACACCGTTCCCTGCATTGTTTTTGTAATGCGCGCAATCTCCTTGCTAGGAAGCAAACAGTAAAGCGTCAAGCAGCGCTCACGTCTTTTCCCGCTTAATAAAATAGCATAGTCGTCATCCAGATGCTCCACTGCATATAAAAAGGGCAAGCAAAGGCGAATCACTGCTGATACGCTCGCCATCGCTTCGCCGCTATGGACGGGATTTGCAAATACTGTCATGCATTCATCCAGTAATTCTTGCACACTCTGCACAATGCCATCAGGTAAATCATCCAGCCTGATTTCCAGTGATTCTGTGCTTGGATCATCCCCGTCCATGAGCAACCGCAATTGATTGATGACCTTCGTCAGTTCTTTGTAAAACGAATGCCGCCTGCCCGCTTCCTTGCCAAAGATGGCTCGGTGACGCACAAGCTCTTTGCTGTCCATCTCGCCCGACAAGCTCTCCCTCACCCGATCGACCGTGTGATGCGCTTCATCAATCAGCAGCGTTAGGCCTCTTTTGCGCTGAAACATGCGCTTGAGCTGCGCAAAGGGATCGAATGCGTAGTTGATATCCAGCACCACCACATCCGCAAGATCAGTGAGTGCTAGCGCAAATTCAAAGGGACAAATATTATGTTTGTTCGCTACTTGGGTGATCAATGCATCATCCCAATAGAGATTGTCACTCCCTATCAGATCATCAATCGCATCGATCTCCCTACTATAATGACCCTTTGCACGCTCGCAGTAATCAGGGTGGCAGCGAACCATCTTAGGGCACATCTTTTCCTTTGCCGTCAGCGTCGAACACCTTGCAATCATGCCTTTAGCTTGCATTTTTTCAAGCGTCGCAAGCGGGCTTTGGCGCGCTGTATTTCGAGCCGTAAAGTAGAGAATCTTCTTGTTCTTCCCCTCGCCCATGGCTTTGAGTGCAGGGAAGAGTACCGCTGCGCTCTTTCCAGTCCCCGTGGGCAGGCTAGCATACAATCTCTTCTTGCGCGTGATCGCAGTATATACCTGAACAGCTAGCTCTCTTTGACCCTTTCGGTAGCCTTCAAATGGAAAGGTCATGCTTTTTAGTGATGCATCCCTACGCTTCTGATGCGCTTGCTCGCGAATCGCTACCTTGAGCCATGGCATAAGCAGCTCATGCATTTCATCCATCAGCTCGCTTGATGTCAGCGTCTCCGTAAACTCCCGCTCCACTTCGCCGCCGGCATTCACATAGCATACTGAGAATGTCACACGCTCTGCCGGTTTTTCCTTTGCTATCATCGCTGCATAACAAAGAGCCTGAGCGCGGTGCTCAGGCATTGCATAGGGCTGATTCCATGAACTCAGCTTGATTTCCTCAATCACAGGGATGTCGCCGTCACGAAAAATATCAATCCTGCCAAAAACGAGCATCGTCTCGCCCATTTCTTCAAAAATCGATTTGACCGTGTATTCCGTATGATCGTCTGTTTGTTCCTGTCTTGATTTATGTGCCTGCGTACCAGCGAGCATCAAGCTCGCATCACCGGAAGGCAGAATATCCTCTTGGAAGTACGTGAAGGCAACCAGATCGCGAACCGAAATGCGAAACGATGTCTCCATTTTCATACCTCCCCTTCAAATGACTAGTCGCGGCGATTTCGAGAAATAACAAGCAGCCTCACCAACTGCAATAGGCTGCTGACTGCCGCTGCTACATAGGTTAGGGCTGCTGCATTCAGTACAGTTCTTGCGCCTTTGAGCTCCTCTTGCGATAGATATCCTCCGCTTGTGAGCGCTGCCATCGCGCGGTTGCTCGCATTAAATTCCACAGGAAGTGTTACAAGAGAAAACACCAGCGAAAGAGCAAAGCATGCGATACCGACATAAATCAGCGGTGACCAGCTAAAGAGCATACCGGCTAGGAAGATTGGGAAATACAGGTTGCTTCCAAGATTCACAACGGGAACAAGAGCTGAGCGCAGCTTCAAGGGCGCATACCCCTGTTTTTGCTGCATCGCGTGCCCGCATTCATGCGCTGCAACACCGATTGCAGCTACGCTTGTAGAACCATTGACATCGTCGCTCAATCTCAGGGTATTGCTGCGCGGGTCATAGTGATCGGTGAGCGAGCCGCTAATCGCCGAAATATTGACTGCATCGCAGTGCGTGCTGTTGAGGAGTGCGCGCGCAATTTCGTTCGCCGACCGACCTGACGTTGTCTTAACCTTCGAATATTTCTTAAATGACGACTGTACTTTCCATTGTGCATAAAGGCCTAGTAAGAGGCCTGGAATAACAAAAATCATCGTCCAATCCAAATAATACATAGTGGAGCCTCCTTTAATCATTGTTAAGTCATTACCTATTATAGCATACACCTTTCCGATAAAATTTCAATCACTTACGGACAGAATGTCTGTTTGGTTGCTTGAAATTGTTGATTAATCCCATATGTATACATCCTCACGCAATCGGGCAATCTAGTGCGGGAGGGATGAACACATGAAAAAAGTCATTGGATTAACAGCTATCTGTCTGCTCGTGCTGCTCTTTTTACCAGCACTCGCAACCGCTCAAGCCAACTCATTCACGCAGGAGGAACAGGTCCTGCTTAGTGCCTATGAATCAGGCGACATCATCCGTTTGCACATCCTTGCTGACAGCGATGACACCGAGGCGCAGCGCATCAAGCTGGCTGTGCGCGATGCCGTGCTCAAAGCCTTTGGGAATGAGCTTACCGCAGCCGCCGATGCCAGCTGCACGCAAGTCTATGCGCTGCTTGCCAGTCAAGCAGAAGAGATGAGATGCGTTGCGGAGGAATGCGCAAAAGCAGAGGGATTCACAGGCAGCGTATCTGCCGAAGTCGGACGAATGACCTTGCCCGCAAAGGACTATGGCCATATCACATTGCCAAGCGGCGAGTATCAGGCGCTGCGCATTACGCTTGGAAGCGGCGAAGGGCAAAACTGGTGGTGCGTCCTCTTTCCCCAGCTATGCCTTGCTGCTGCGAGCGATGAGCCTTGGCAAACGCCGGTCACCGCCGATGATGCATCTTCCGCTTCGATAACACCCAGTGAACCCGAAATCATATGGGACACAAAGCAAATTCTGAATCTGTGGTCACTGTTTTGAATCTGATCCCTTCCAATTCCTGAGATTCTCAAAATCCATGTTTCCATGTGGGCAGCATTCTGTGTTATAATACCTTGTAATGAACATCGGAGGTATTTTGATGAATTTTCTGCCAATCTCCCCCCAGGAGGTACGCGAACGCGGATGGGATGCACCTGACTTTGTCTATGTCGTCGGGGAAGCCTATGTGGATCACCCATCTTTTGGGCATGCGATCATCAGCCGCGTACTGGAATATGCGGGATATAAAATCGCACTGCTTTGTCTGCCTGAGTATCACAGCGCTGATGCCTTCAAGCTTTTTGGCCGACCGAAGCTTGGTTTTTTGGTATCATCAGGCGTCATCGATAGCATGGTCAACCACTATACAACTGCTAAAAAGCGTAGGAGCACGGATGTATACGCCCCTGGCGGAAAAGGCGGCATGCGCCCCGACAGGGCGGTTACCGTCTACTGCAACCGCATTCATCAGGCGTATCCCGGTATGCCTATACTGATTGGCGGCGTAGAGGCATCGCTTCGCCGTTTCTCCCATTATGACTATTGGGATGATAAGGTGCGCCGCAGCGTGCTGGTTGATAGTGCCGCGACCATCCTCATGTACGGCATGGGCGAGAAGACCATCATTGACTGCTGCGACTGGGTTAGGCGCGGAATGCCTGCCCATGAACTATCGACCCTCTCAGGTTGCTGTTATATGGCTAAGGAGCCCCCAAAACACGCCGTATTGCTGCCAGGTCATGCAGAGGTTAGCACCGATCACAAAGCGTATGCAAGGGCCTTTATGCTCGAATATGAGGAGCAAGATCCCGTCCGCGGCAAGACGCTGTGTCAAAAGCAAGATGAGATGCGTTATCTCGTACAAAACCCGCCCGCCATGCCTCTTGAACGCAATGCCTTAGACGATGTCTATGCACTGCCATATACGCGCACCTCGCACCCATCCTATGACAAATACGGCGGTGTTCCCGCGCTTGATGAGGTTCGTTTTTCCCTTTCATCGGTGCGCGGGTGCTTTGGTTCCTGCAATTTCTGTGCATTGACCTTTCACCAAGGACGCATCGTCACCTCACGCAGTGAAAAATCCTTACTTGATGAAGCAAAGCTACTCACATCTTTTCCTGATTTCAAGGGCTATATCCATGATGTTGGCGGTCCGACAGCCAACTTCCGCTCCCCTGCATGCGAAAAGCAGCTCAAAAGCGGTACATGCAAAAAGCGTCAATGCCTATTCCCTACACCGTGCAAACACCTTAATGTCAGCCATGCAGAGCTATGCGAGATGCTGGGAAAAATGCGCAAATTGCCCCGCGTCAAGAAGGTATTCATTCGTTCAGGCATTCGCTTTGACTATGTGATGGCCGATCGAAACCCAGCATTCCTCAACGACCTGTGCAAGTATCATGTCAGCGGACAGCTAAAGGTTGCACCCGAGCATATTTCAAGCAATGTCCTTGAGAAGATGGGAAAACCCAACCATGAGGTATATGAGGCTTTCACTGCCAAGTATAAGGCGATCAATGAGAAGCTTGGAATGAAGCAATATCTCGTCCCCTATCTGATGAGCAGCCACCCCGGAAGTCAGCTCAATGATGCCATCCAGCTAGCCGAGTATCTGCGTGATATTGGGCATCAGCCCCAGCAGGTGCAGGATTTTTATCCAACACCGGGCACGCTGAGCACCTGTATGTATTATACGGGACTTGACCCACGCGATATGACACCCGTTTACGTTCCCAAAACTTCCCATGAAAAAGCCATGCAGCGCGCACTGCTTCAATTTAAGAGTCCAAAGAACTTCGAGCTCGTTCGTGAGGCACTTCGTTTAGCAAGCCGTGATGACTTAATTGGATATAATAAGAAATGTCTTGTACCCTCTGCAAGGGACGGTTCTAGCATGAACAGAAGCTATCAAAGCAACAGCTCACGCAGCAGTTCTCGCCGCCCCAGTCAAGGAAGACAGTCACAGCAAAGTTCACATGCGAACGGGTATAGCAAATCGCGACCCAGCCGCAACCGAAAGCCAAATTAGTTCAGTGCATAACAAAAGGGGCTGTTGCAGAATGATTCAGAAGAATCATCCTGTAACAGCCTCTTTTCTCGTAGAAACCCATACAAGCATGGAGAAAACATGGAAAACCACGAGGAAGTAGGCACAGCAAAGCAGGATGTA
>JAAYIN010000084.1 GCA_012523405.1 Clostridiales bacterium | reverse complement strand
AGCGGTATTAACGGCTGGACGGTTACCTTGATCTCGCGCAACTGCAAGGACCCGCAAAAAGCAATTGAAATGGTGACTTACATGATGTCTGAGGAAGGGCAGAAGCTCATTGCATTGGGAATAGAAGGCGAACACTATACGATGGTGGATGGCAAGGCGGTTTTAACGCCAACTACGCAGGAATTAATAAAAAACTCATATGAGACTTATATCGAACAGGTCGGTGCAAATGATGCCTATTGGATGCTGCAGGACAATCTGATGCAATCCCAGTGGATGCCTGATGAAGATCCTGTGATTCAGCAAATGAAGGATTGGTGCTATCCCTATACCTTCTATACAGGGCAATATGATGTATTTTTCACAGATGGCAGCGATGCGGATGTTGCCAATGAGAAAATCGTCCGAATTCATAGTGAAATGCTCCCCCAGCTGCTTCTTGCACCCGACCAAGAAACATTTGATCGTTTATGGGATGAATACTGCTTAACAAGAAAAGAAGCAGGAATTGATATCGTGCTCAAGGAAAGCACGCGCCAAATGAATGAGAACAAGCGTCGCTTAAATATGCAATAACAGAGGGGGCATCCGCGTGATTAGGTGGTTGAAAGAGCAGTCACTTGCCAAACGGCTGACATTTGTCAATTGCCTGTTCGTGCTTGCTTTGACTGCGTTGCTTTGGTATACCATGTTCCAGTCCATGCAGACAACCGCTATGCAAACACTGCTTAGGGAGTCCGAGTTACGTTTCTCCCAATCCGTCATACAAACGGAGCGATTGGCTGAAATGTGCAATACGAACACCCAAGTATTCCTCAACACGCCCGCACTGGTGGCGCATCTGGAGGAACTTGCTGTTGGGGATCAACAGGAGGATGCCTTGAAACTGATGCAGTTTTATCGCAATGTGATTGGCAGCCTTGAAAAAATCGTTCTTAGCAACTTGGATTTGTATCAGATTCGTGTGTATTCTGTGCGTGAAAACATTCATGAAATGATGCCCATCCTCTATGGTGCGGATCGCATAACTGGTACACCATGGGAGAGCAACGCAATGCAGTCGGGCAAATGGTATTTTGATTTTGCCGACAGTTTGTTTATGGAACGCAAGCAGGCTGACCATCTGATGTGTTTGGTAACCAATATTGTATCTACCTCGGGAGAGCGCATAGGTGTTTTGGAGGTTCTTGTACGTATGGATGAGGCGTTGCCCGCCTTGTTTTCATCCGATGGCCGCAGCTGGTCAATGCTTATTGATCATTCGGGACATGTATTGGCTGGCGAGTTCCCCAGCGGAATGACTGCATTACCCGAAATTGCCGCAGATGGCGTGGTGGAAACAGTTCGGATAGGCCCTGACAGAATGCTTGCCGTTAGACAAACACTGAAGGGCATGGACTGCGACTACTTACAGCTGACGAGCTTAGCGGATATTGATGCCGCCCTGTACAAGCAGGCATTGATACTGCTTTTTACGCTGCTTACGATCTTCGTATTGATTTCGTATGCAACCAGCCGAATGATTCGGCAGGTGCTAAAGGGCGTCTATGTTGCATTTGATGGTATGCGTGCATTCGCAAGCGGCGATATTGATGCAAGGCTGATCGTAACGGGGCATGATGAAGCAGCTGACTTTGCAAGAGAAGTCAATGGCCTCATGGACAGCATCCGTCAGTTGATGCAGAACAATTTGGAGCGTGAAGTCCAAGCGCAACATATGGAGTTGCGTGCACTGCACAACCAAATCAATGCCCATTTTATCTATAATGTGCTGGAAGCCATTAAGATGATGGCAGAAATCGATGAAAAATACGACATTGCGGACGCTATGACAAGCCTTGGGAAATTGCTGCGTTACAGCATGAAATGGGAAAGCCGAAACGTGCATCTATCCAAGGAGATCGATTATATTCGCAACTATCTGACGCTCATGAATCTGCGTTTTGATTACGTCGTCAAGCTAAATTTGGAGATGCCTGAGGAACTGTACTCGCAGCGCATTCCCAAGATCAGCCTACAGCCCATTGTTGAAAATGCAGTAGTGCATGGCGGTGCAATTCTAACGGCTGACACCACGATTTCCATTATCGGCACGATTGACCATGAACACGAATGTTGCAAGATCGCCATCTCCGATGAAGGTCAAGGAATGGATTTGGATCAGCTAGAGATACTTCGCAAGCAGATTGACGGCACAGAGCCAAAGCAATCATCATCAGGCAATGGCATTGGCCTGCACAATGTACATAGCCGCATCCAGCGGACTTTTGGGTCTGCGTACGGGTTGACCGTTGAATCCTTATCCCAAAGAGGGACAACGGTGACGGTGATACTACCTTACCGCGAAAAGGAGGAACAAACGTGAAAACAATTCTGATCGCAGAGGATGAAAAATTTATCCGCCTAGGCCTCAAAGCAATGATCAGCCGCGGAACTGTACCAGTGGAAGAAATACTGGAAGCGCGTGATGGCGAAGAAGCCCTTGCCATTATCCAAAGTCGCCCCATAGATTTGTTGGTGACAGATATCCGCATGCCTAAAATGGACGGAATGACGCTTGTAAAGCGGCTTCACGCGCTCCCCCATCCGCCTATGGTGCTTGTCATCAGCGGATTTGACGATTTTAATTACGCTGTATCCATGCTTCGCAACGGAGTGTCTGATTATCTGCTCAAACCCGTAGAACGCCAGAAAATGCACGATGCCTTAATGAAGCTTGAAGGGCAGTACCAAGCACGCCAGCATGCCCAGCAAGACGACCGAATAAAATACCAGCAAACGCTGCGACAAATCATGATGGCGCAAAGCGATACGGACGAACATTATTCGCAGGCACTCCAGCGGTATGAAAAGGAGTTTCCAGTGCATTCATACATTGCTTATTACACCGAAAGCAGCCCCGAGGCAGTGCCTGCGGATGTGCTTATCATACCTGCCTTGGATCAGCGGCAGTTGTATGTGGTGCCCGAAGCATCACAGGAACAGATGCAGTCTCTACTGGGCATACCCATTGGGGGAAGCGTTGTGCATCAAGGCATTCACGAGCTGCGAGACAGCTACATAGAAGCGTTGGCTGCATGGCGATGGTCGTTTTTTACAGGCATGTTGGAAATGCACAGGCAAGATGGGCACTATGAGCGGCTTTCCATTTCAGGGCAACAGCTTGCAAATCACTCCAGCCTTGCGCATGGCGAGGAGGTCGATGCACTGCTCAAAACACAAGCGGATCTCGTTGCAAACGCATTGGCATCCCCTGACAGCTTCTCTGCGTTGTGTTTGGACTTTATCAACGAATTGTGCACCACCTATCGTAACCTGATCGATCCTGCCAGTGAGCCCACTAAATTTTCATCCATCTGGCAGTTCCATCATATAGAGAACTACCTACAGGAGCTTTCCATGTGGATGGACATCTTCTGTGCACGAATTGAGCATGAGTTTTCAGATTATGATAACAAGAAAAAAATTAGGCAGGCAGTAAACTATGTACGCGATCATTTTAGTCAGCTGATCAACATGACCATGGTCAGCAATGAAGTATCAATGAATTACACCATTTTCAGCCTGCTATTTAAGCAGTACACAGGTGTCAATTTCGTTAACTATCTCCAAGAAATACGCATCAAGGAAGCGATGCGTTTATTGGAGACCACGGACTGGCGAGTGAATGAAATCGGCCGTCGTTCAGGATTTACCGACGAGAAGCATTTCCTTAAAACCTTCAAAAACTTCAGCGGTTTTTCGCCAACAGAATATCGCCGTACGCGTTCGCTCTCTGCTGACCATAACAAATAAAAATATGACACCTCCAAAAAAATACTATGTTTTTTGATGCGTCATATTTTTGTATCATGATTTCATTGTGATAAAAGGGGCGTTTGAAATGAATCCATTAACATATCTAAACGAGCAGGGCGATTTTTGCCTGCGCAATGCACAGAAATACGCTGGAACCTATTTCAATTTAGTGAACGAGGGCGGCATGATGAGCTGCGTTACCCCATGGCTGGCAGGCGACTGTAAAACAGATCAAAACCACTTCTTGCTGGCACCTGCAAGTATGGAAACACTGCATGAAAGCAAAGCAACACGTAATTTTTGGGTGCTTACAAAGGATGAAGCGCCTTGGTCGATCACTGGCCAAAGCGCAGCGCAAGCCGCCCAGCGTGCAAGTACACAGGAGGAGGAAACCATCCTTACAGGCGGCCTGCTTTGGCTTGGCACAGAGCGTAAGCAACAAAAAACCGCTCTGAAAGCACAAACATTAAGCTTCGTGCCCAGCGGCAAAGATCGT
>JAAYIN010000083.1 GCA_012523405.1 Clostridiales bacterium | reverse complement strand
TTTGCGGCAGAAGCCATTGATGCAATGCGAATGGGTTTTGTGGATTGTATCCAAAGCTAAAGATAAGCTGTTCATCCGCCAAAGCCTGTAAGTCTACCTCTTTGGAGGAAACAATCGCCAGATCCCAATTGCTTTTGTCGTCGATCAGTTCCTGAGTTGTTCCGCCAAAGCGGATGCTGAGCGGCATATAACCTTTCGTATAGTGGCTTTTACCACTAGTGGCTGACTCATACCAATATTCAAGGATATTCAGATGTAATTCCTCAGCGGTCGTTGCATTCCAAGACTGTAGAATCGGGGCGTAAAGGGCAGGAATGGCTTCGTCTGCAAGCGCGGTTGTGGATAGGAGTAGGCATGCCATAACCAAAAGCAAGATCAATTTTTTCATTGGTATAATCTCCTCTTATTCATTTTCATTTGTAGTTTTTACTGTGACTATTAGTGAATTCTAGTTACCAATCCATTTCGTCTTTGTACATGCATATGTCATTACCATGCGGCCACATTTTATCGCCAACAGTCCAGTACCAATCCTTGGATTTAATGAAATGTACTGCATAATCCAGTGCCAACTCAAGGTACGAGCTTTTGGCGTTCACGATGAGCACGACTTCTGTACCAGCACCTTCCTGGTTGTACAAAACATGTGGAATACCGATCATGCGTCCATCCGTACTAAAAATACCGTTCGCTATTTCACAATAATATGAATATGGTTGTTGCGTAGTGCGAGCGCCTAAATAGGAAGCAGCGCTCAAATCGAAGAGCAGTCCCGCTGCGTCAAGCGTCTTCAGCTTATCCTCAGGGTCCATTCTGATGATGGCAACATCCCAATCCTCAGCGTTTGCAATCAAGTCTTCCTCCGTCCAAATATCGATTGGGCACAGGCCGCTGTCCGTATAGACAGTGCTAGCGACGAGCTTTTTTTCCTTCGTCCATGCGTCCACCCGACGGATGCCCTCCATAGACCGGACGGCATCTACCGAGCGTACTCTCAACATCTGTCCCGCGAATGATCCCGGCGATCGGTAACGATCACGACTTTTTTTACGCAGGAGGGTATTCTGACAGATCATGAGTGTCGCATCATCCGCCTGCACGTCATAATCGTACACATAGACATAGTGCATCATCAGTGGGTCACTTGGCAGCAATGCTTGCAGATTTTCTGGAAGAAGCCGTTGATGCAATGCCAAGTTATCGCTTGGATTATAACCGGTTAGATTGATGAGCTGTAGATCTGCCAAGGCTTGCAAATCGACCTCTTTTGAAGAAACAATCGCCAAATCCCAATTTGCCTTATCAGCGATGAGTTCCTCGGTCGTTCCACCAAAGCGGATGTTCAGCGGCATTTGCTTTGTCGTATAATGTGTTGCGCCATCAATGACAGATTCCTGATAATATTCAAGAATATTCATATACAGTTCCTCAACGTTCGTGGCGTTCCAAGACTCCAGAATCGGCATGTAACGCGCGGGAACAGGTTCCTCAGCAATCGCGGTTGTAACTAGGAATAGGCTTGCCAAAATCAATAACACGATTAACTTTTTCATGAATCCTCTCTCTCTTTCCTTTGTATGAGGTAATGACAGTGACTCAATAGCCAGCAACTTATAACGTCGCTCTCCATGAGCCGCGTATGTCTGTGAATTTGAGCAAATGAAGCAATGATTGGTGCACAAAACAAGAGCACGAGAACTAGCACGAGCAGTTTGCTGCAAAAGTCCGTCTGAATCACTGCATTCCTATGTATTACTTGCTTTCTTCCAGTTCAAGAATCCAAGCCATTTCATCCAATCGGCTGATGAATTGCTCCACGGTTAGGTTTCCGGTTGAGAAACCATCACGCAACTGCCTCAAGTTCTGCCCTTCCTCTGTGGATGGATCAAAGATGCTTGGAGGCTGGAAATAGAGACAATCTCCATACGTGCGATAAAGTTCCAAATCCTGCGGCGAAATGATATATCGCTCATCGGAGGTTGACATCTCCTCCCATTTAAGCTTCTTTTCCGTTATTTGATCCTGTAAGGTGTTCTTTTCGAGTGGGTCAAGCTCCGAATTAGTCGCCCGTTGCTCAAGTGCATCGATCTCTGCCTGCACTGCATCCATGGAACGGCTGTAGCCTTCTTGCTCCACAGGCTCTGCATCGCGGTACAGATAGGCGCCGGATTCGGGCTCAATGCACGCAAGGCATGCTTCCAGATAATCCATTGCCAACGCTTGATGCTGACTGAGCGCATTCACAAAGACCGCATACAGTGTCGACGGGATGAGAATGGGTTGATCCACTGTCAAACGCAGGGGCACTAGATACGTCAGTCCACGCATACCATGCCACTCGTAAAAAAGACCCAAACCGCTCTTTTGCTCCGGTTCAATCGCATATAAATCCGTGCCAATTTTTTGGCATCGTTCCATCATCGCCCTAAAGATCGGCGTATCAAAGCGAATCGGTTCGTTCGCATAATTACACTGCATAATATGGTTTGTCACCAATTTATCGACTAAGTAGTTGATGTAGCTATGCTCACCGTACAGTTCTTCGTCAAACGTACTGCAAATAAAAATCTCGTCCTCTGGAGAATCCTTGATGCGCTCCATCCAAGCCTCAAGAAAGTCCAGAAGCTCTTCAAACGATCTGGGTACATCTTCCTCGCCCAAGCCTGCCGCAGCCCATGCCACCGGATCATAGCTATAGTATCCCATATGGAAATCGAAAGGAACGCCGTGGATATTTCCATCAAGCGTTAGCATTTGCTCAATGGGTTTGTACATTTTCCCAAGTTCTTGAGGCACTACGGAACTATCCGTTATCTCTGCACAGTATCCTTTTGTTAACATCTGCTTTACATCAAAGCTGTTGCTCATGAGCACAAAGGTGTCGTAAGGAAATTCGCCTGTTAACATAGCCGTGATCATTTCATTGGTCGATAGAAAAATATTTGATTCGAATTCTACGGTAAGCTCTGGATGGGCTTGGCTAAACATCTGATACGATTTACTCGTCTTGCCTGCGCCCAGTAAATAGATCGTTGTTTCACCTATCGCCGATGATAATGATGTGAGTACCAATATAACCATCAGCAAGGCTGATATGATTTTATGTAAAGTCGTTTTCACTTGAGTATCCTCCTAACAATTTGTTCATTCCCCTTGTTATATCAAACATATCGTATGGGTTAGCGCTGGTCATAGCATGGGTTACCAATCCATTTCGCCTTGATCGATGCATACAGCAAAATCGTTGGACATGTTTAATTTTCAGCGGTCCAGATCAAATCCTTGGATTCCATCAAATGAACTGCATATGCCTGTGCCCGCTCAAGGTACGGACTCTTGGCATTTATGATGAGCATACCTTCTGTATCGGCATCTTCTTGAATGCACTCAACGCATGGAATGCCGATCATGCGTCCGTCCGCACTGAAAATGCCATTAGCCAATTCACAATAATTATTACCGCAATCACTTTCGTATGGACGTATCGAAGTACGGGATGGGAAATAAGGGTTCGTTGAGAAATCAAAGAGAAGTCCTGCCGCATCCAACGTCTCCAGCGTTTCGCCTCGATCCGTCATGATGATGGCTGCATCCCAGTCCTCAGCGTTTGCAATCAGTTTATCCACCGTCCAAGCATCGATGGGACGCATGCCGCCCGTTGCATTGACGCTATCAGCTGCAAGCAGCTTTTCTTCTGTCCAAGCATTCGCCTGATTCATGCCTTCCAGCGACCGCGCAGCATCAGCTGAACGCATTCTCATGATTTCAGCGGCAAAATTCTCCGGATTTCGCGAGTAATCCTTTTGGCTGTTCTTGTCATCCTGACAGATCAGGAATGTCGCATCGTCCGTCTGTGCATCGTAATCATAAACATAGACATAGTAGATCATCAGCAAATCCTTAGGCAGTAACGCTTGCATATCTTCGGACAAAAGCCATTGATGCAGCGCAAATGGGTCTTGGGGATTATATTCATCATGACAGATGATCTGCTCATCTGCCAAAGCCTGTAAATCAACCTCTTTGGAGGAAACGATCGCCAAATCCCAATTTTCTTTATCAGCAATGAGTTCATTGGTTGATCCGCCGAAGCGTATGTTTAGCGGCATATGATCGGGCGTAAAATGTCCGGAGGAATCGGTATCGGACGCTGTCCAGTATTCGAGAATATTCAGATGCAGTTCCTCGCCGGTCGCAGCGTTCCATGACTGCAAAAGCGAGACGTAGCGGGCGGGAATGGTTTCCTCCCCAAGCGCTGTTGATGCTAGAAATAGCAACGTCACAGCCAAAAACGAAACAAACTTTTTCATTGATATCATCTCCCTATATTCTTAAATATCACTAATGGCTATTGAAACGGATTCATCATCACTTGAAGTGCCCGCTGCTTCCGCGCTTAAAATCTCGCTGACAGTCACACATTCAAAGCCTTTTTTAATGAGCTTTGGGATTAATTTTTCCAAACAACGCACATCTTTGCGGTTCGCATGATAGATGAGTATGCTGCCGTTTTTAGTCTTGCGAAGGGCTCTGTCCGCATCAGTCTCATCAACATCCCAGCGAACAGCATAGAGATAACCGGCTGCCCCAATCGCATCCCGCACCCAGCTGTCACTGATTCGATCCGGATTGGTTGACAACGTGCCATACGGCGGGCGCATGATTTGCATCGGATATGAATATCCAAGAACCTCATCCAACTTTTCTTCAGTGCGATCCAACTGGAATTGGATATTGCTGTTATTAAGCTCCGCAAGATTGGGATGGTTCCACGTATGATTCCCAATCTCGCAGCCTGCATCAATTGCCTCCTGCCACAGTGGTTGATCCTCAGCCTTTAAAGCGCTGCCAACGACAAAAAAGGTAATCGGTATGTCATACTTCTTACATAGATCAACCATTGTTCTCACATGATCTACGTTGTAGCAATCATCAACTGTGATTGCTATTTGCGGATTTGACCGATCACCATTAAAAACCGTTTTACATCGTTCCTCTGCGCGCGCATTTGAACAGATGCAGAGCATCAAACATATTGTCATGATAGTGAAAAGATAAGAACAACGAAACTTGTATATAAACGTGACGTTATCTGTATGCATTTTATACTCCTTTTTCTAGCCGTATTTCAGCTGTGCACATACGTATGCCATGGTGTTTGCAGCTTCAAATCAAAAAAATCAGTTGGATTGATACAAACACGAGTCGTTATGCGTATTTTTGCATTTGGAGTAAAATCGATTTCACGTAACAAAGATGGTTTGGACATACCCCAGGTTGCATTGCTGTTATTTATTTTTCTAAGGTGTGACATTCATAACATGGTTGAACACAGCAAAAACCTCAACGTGCTCACTCATTAGCATGCAGTCGAGGTTTCTTACAAAGTGCAAATTATGTCTATTAGTTGAAAAAAGCCTAAGAATATATCATAATGTAGCATGGCGATGATAATAATTCATTCAAAACGCAACCTGAGCTATTCCTCAACCATCCTCATAATGCAAGAGTAATTACTTATATCAAAATCAACGGAGGGATGATATGACTCAAGATGAGTTTGCAAACCGAATTGTAGCGATGCAAGATACATTATATCGTGTGTCCACAACGATATTATCGCAGATATGCGATCGCGAGGATGCCGTACAAGCGACTATTGAAAAAGCATGGAAGAAGCAACATCTTCTGCGCAATGATGATGCCATCAAAGCGTGGGTTGTGCGTATATTAATCAACGAATGCTATTCACAACTTCGGTTGCGAAAACGCGAGGTGCTTACCGATACCATAGCCGAACGCGAAACCGCACCCGATGCAGCGCCCGATGTTTATCAACTGTTTACCTCACTTGATGAACGCTACCGCCTCCCCATGGTGCTTTACTATGTGGAGGGATATTCCGTGAAAGAAACGGCGCATATGCTCAAGATGCCGCAAGGTACGCTCAAATCGCGATTGTATCGTGGAAGGTTGCTACTAAAAGATACCCTAGTGACCCTAGAGGAGGTCTGTGAATGAACACGAATAATTTAAAAGACATGTATGGGTCCACGCCTGATAGCTTCAAACGCAGTATCACTGAAGCATTGGAAAAAACCGAAGCCAAACAGCCCATGAAGAAGCGGATATCAATGCGAACGGTGCTAGTTACAGCGCTGCTGGTTTTACTAATAAGCGCAGTGGCACTTGCAGCAACAATGCAATGGAAACTGCAAGATTTCTTCACACAGAATTGGGGTACCTTCATTCCCAAAGCAGGTATTGAGGTACTTGAGCAAAGCGAGACCAAAACCTATACGCTGGGCAGGGTGAAATTCACTTTGCAGGAAAGCATCGCAGATGGTCATCTGATCTACTTCTCAACGCATGTAGAATCGCTGGATAAGAACGTGATCCTATTTCCAATGGCACTCGGAGATAGCAGTCTGCCGCTGCCTGATTCCATTCTTGAGCTCTATGACCTAGAGAAGGGCACAACAATTTTTAGAGCTGCACAGGAAAAGCAGCTGAAAGTTTATGGTGTGTCCGTATATCCAGAAATAGTTGAAGATGGTACCATTGCGGGTGATGACATGCTGGATGATCATTATCAACCAGATGGAAGTCTAGTGCTCATCAATCAGCTTCCGCTTAAAACAGACACGCTCGAACAGAAAATCGGATATAATTATAACTTCCAAGAATTATTTCCCGAGCCTGCCGAGGATACGCCTAATACAAGGTTGAGCGAGACGGATGTTCTCACCCTTCCTGTACAGCAAGCACTTGCAGTGCGAACCTTTACCGTCAAAGATGGACCTATCCCAATCAACGATGGCGTCATTCAAAGCGTTACACTCACCCAAAAGGTGACAGGTATCTATGCAACCATGCGGCTGAATATTGGCGGCGAACGTGATGATAATGCGCTGCACGAAATGTATTATGCTAGGACTTCGCTGCTGAACGATGAGGGTGAGTATTACCCTATAGGCATAAACCTTAGCGGTGCGCTGGATTTTGACAATTACCCTGATGTAGTATTCATGTGGATGATTAGTCTTGACACCATGCCAGACCATATCAATATTGGGGTATGGGATGGTGATCAGAAAACAATCCACACGCTGACTGATTATGTTGATGAAACATAATGTGCATGGATTCATCACCCTTTCATTTCACCTAAACGCTTTGCTAGAGCGCAAGTTGACTTGGAGCAAACGATGAAAACAACGGTTGTGAAAGGCTTATCTGGTGCGATAAGCAGTTCACAACCGTTTTCTTTATTCACAAGTAATCAATAGGTCAATCAGACGTAATCTGCAATCGCCTGATCGATCATCCGCGCACAAACTTTTACCTGCCCCAAATCCTCGGGCGCGAGTTCTGCCAGCGGCAGACGAACAGAGCCTAGCAGCAACCCTTCTCTTATCTCAAGGATCTTCTTCATGACGGCGTATAGATTGCCTTTGCATTGACACATCGCGCCGATGATGTCGTTGACGGCGTATTGAATCTCGCATGCGGCCGAGGCATCGCCGCTTCGAATTAGCTGGTCCATCTTGAGGAATAGCTCGGGCATGGCGGCGTAGGTGCCGCCGATACCGCCATCTGCGCCAATGGCTCGACCTGCGACAAACTGCTCGTCGGGGCCGTTAAATACGACGCAATCGTCGCCGCCCGAATGCTTAAACATTTGGATGTCCTGAGTGGGCATGGAGGAGTTCTTGACGCCGATGATGCGCGGGTTTTTGCGCATTTCATTGAATAGATTCAGGCTGAGGGCAACGCCCGCTAGCTGGGGGATGTTGTAAATGATGAAATCAGTCTTGGGTGCGGCGGCAGAAATCGCATTCCAGTATGCCGCAATTGCGTGATCAGGTAAGCGGAAATAGATGGGCGGGATGCTCGCAATCGCGTCCACGCCAAGGGACTGGGCATGCGCGGCAAGCTGGCAGCTTTCGTCTGTGTTGTTGCAGGCGACATGCGCGATGACGGTGCACTCGTCCCCTACCTCTGCCATGACCGCCTCCAGAATCTGCATCCGCTCCTCTTTTTCCAGATAGATGCACTCGCCCGAAGAGCCGCAAACATATAGCCCCTTGACCCCCTTGGTCACAAGGTGGCGGGCAAACACGCGGGTGCGCTGAGCGCTGACTGAGCCGTCCTCCTCGTAGCATGCGTAGAACGCAGGAATAATGCCATGATATTTTTCAAAACGGGAAGTCATATCAAATGAACCCCTTTCTTTGCTTGGCGGATCAGCCTTTGACCGCGCCCATAGTGATGCCTTTGGTAAAGAACTTTTGGAACAATAAGAAGATCAACACGATGGGAATCGAGCCGAGCGCTGCGCCCGCCATGATCAGCCCGTAGTCCGTGCTCAGCTCGGATTGGAGCTTCGCGATGCCTAGGGAGATCGTGAGGGCATTCGTGTCATTGAGCATAATCAATTGCAAAAAGTAATCATTCCAAGCGGTAATAAACGTGAAGATCGCGAGCGCCCCAACGCCTGGCTTGATCATCGGAAAAACGATCTGGGTGAAGGTAAGCGCTTCCCCCGCACCGTCGATTTTTGCCGCTTCCAGCATTTCATCGGGGATGTTCTCGGAAAATTGCTTCATGAGAAACACACCGAACGGCCAGCCGACCGTGGGCAATATAACCGCCCAGAGGGTGTTGTGAAGCTTTAGAAACGCCATTTCCTTGAGCAACGGTATCAATATGACCTGTTTTGGCAACGCCATCGCACACACAAAGATGGAAAAGATCAGCTTGCGCCCTGTGAAGTTCTTTTTCGCAAGCGCATACCCGCCCATTGCCGCCGTCACGCAGGTGAGCAGCAGCGTCATCGCGCACATGAACACGGTGTTGAGCATCCAGCGCATCGCGGGCTTTTCAAACAGGCGCATGTAGTTATCCACCGTGGGCTGGGTTGGAAACCAAGTGGGAATGGCGGCATTGATGGTTCTTGCATCCTTAAACGAGCCTGTAATAATCCAGTACAGCGGGAAGGTGAACAAAATGGCAAGAACGATCAGCAGGAGTATACAGATGACTTTGTAAGCGGTTGTTTTCTGAACGCTATGATCCATGTTGGCACCTCCTTAATTGTCGCTTTTGGCAAGGCGGAATTGCAATGCGCTGAACGCTGCGATAATCACCGCAAGGATCACGCCCATTGCGCTGCCATAGCCGTAGCGCTGGAGTTTAAAGGCTTCATAATAGATGTAGTACATAATGGTACTGGTGGAATACATCGGCCCGCCAGATGTGAGCAATTGAATCAAAGCAAAGCACTGGAAGGAATTGATGGTGGTGATGACGAGAATGTAGAGGGTGGTGGGCATGATCTGCGGCCATTTGATCCGCCAGAAAACCTGCAAATCAGTCGCGCCGTCTACCTCAGCCGCTTCCACCAGCGAGTGGTCCACGTTACTCAGCGCGGACACATATAAAACAATGGGCTGACCCACGGAGGTTGTGAACAAAATGACGATGATGCACCAAAGTGCGGTATCAGCATTGCCAAGCCAGTTCACGCTCTGGGTGATGATGCCCAGTTCTTTAAACACATAATTAAGCAAACCGTAGTAGGGATTGAACATCCACTTCCACACGACGGTCACGGCAACAGAGCCCGTTACCACAGGCAGATAAAACACGCAGCGGAAGGCTGAAGTGTAAATATCCTTGAGCTTGTAGATGAGCGACGCCACCCACAAGGAGAACAAACAAACCGTGGGTACGCTTACCACGACAATGATCACGGTATTGATCAATGATTTACCGAAAATAGCATCTTGAAATAGTTCGACATAATTAGAAAGCCCGACGAAGGTAAAATCGCTCATGGTATAGTTGAACGTGCTCGTCACCAAGCACATCGCCATGGGGAAAACGACAAAGCCCACAAAGAAAAGCAGGCTCGGCGCCATGAATAGGTAGCCCGCGATGTTTTCCTGCCTGCGGGTTGCCTTGAGCTTGCGTGAGATCTTCTGCGTCTGCATCATGCAGGTGTACCCCCTTTTTCCCTGAAAGATTGCGCTCCCCCGCCGCTAGGGACAAGGGGAGCGCAATGGTGTTGAAGGTTCTAGCTTTAGGTCATTACTTAACGATGCTAGCGTTGGATGCATCGACGTAAGCGCCGACTTCGGTTGCAACATCTCCGCCGCCAAAGACGCGCTGGAGCATGTTCCACCACTCGGTGCGCTGGGTAGCCCAACCGGAGGTTACATTGTAGTAGTCGCCAAGGAAGGGCATGAAGATCGCGAAATCAGCGTTTTCAGCCTTCTCGGTGCCTGCATAGATATCGCCAAAGGATGCGCGGACGGGGAAGAAGCCTGTTGCATAAACGCTCTGAGGACCTTGCTCAGCGTCGTCGCATACGAATTTCACGAAATCTTTGGCTGCTGCTGCACGAGCATCATCGCCATTGTCAAACAAGCCGAAGCCCCAGATACCGCCGCAAAGTTCGGGCTGCTCATCATCAGAGGGGAATGCCATGGGGAAAGGAACGATGCCCTCAGCCATGGAAGCCTTGTTGCTCACAGCAGCGGAAGCGTTCCAGCAGAAGCTCATCTTCGCTGTGCCATTGCAGAACAATGCGATTTCGTCGCCTGCAACGATTGCAGGGTCAGCGGTTAGTACGCCGTCGTTTACAAGGTCAACCAACTTCTGGATGCCCTTGATGCCCTCTTCGCTGTTCATTGTATACGCGGTATGATCAGCAGAAGCAAACTGTGCGGAATAAAGGTTCATTGCCAATGCGCGAGTGCCTTGGTCGCCGCCCTGGCCGCCGCAGTACACGATGCCTGTGGGGTTGACGCCAGCCGCTGCGAGTGCACGTAGAGCATTTTCAAAGCCTTCTGTCGTCCATGTGTGGGTCTCTTCGTTGATGTACTGCATTGCGTCAGCCGCTTCAAATGCAGCCTTGTCAATGACCATGCAATGCGTGGTCATGCACAGAGGATACTCGTAGAATACGCCTTCGGCGGTCTGGCAAGCAGCCACAACAGCTTCGCTGGTTGCGCCGATGTCTGCCAACGCTTCTTCGGTCCATAGATCGCTGATGTCCAGCATTTTGCCCGCAGCGCCCCAGTTGGTGACCAAGCGCTCAGGTCCTTCCATGATGATGTCAGGGGTGGTGCCCGCTTCGATAGCGGTTGTTACCTGATCATCACCCGACTGATAGTCAAGGTACTGAACGGTTACGTTCACATTGGGATGGGTCACGTTGAAGTTTGCAATAATGCCGTCAACGGTCTCCGCATTGGTCCAGTTGCCGATGGGGTACGTCCATAGCGTGATGTCGACTGTTTCCTCTGCCATCGCCATGGTGGGCAGGAGCATCATCATGCATAGGAGAAGAGCAAGTAGTTTTTTCATGTTGGGTTCCTCCTTAAATTATGAAATTACGGTGCGATTTCTTCCGTTCGGTACAACCGATCGAAATCTTGAGTTAAATGTACTACAAACTACAAACTTTGTCAACCCGTATTTTTCAATTTATTTATTTTTATGAAAACCCTTATATTTGCTTGTTTTCCTCAATTAATTGAGTCGATATTCGAATTGGAGATTGACAAATACATCACGATTCTTTACAATGGTATTGATTAATGTCCTACAAATACAAGCTGAGAGGCAAAGAATGAAAAACCTAAAAAAAGAAGATAAACTATACATACAGACATTTCGAGAAATTCGCAGCTATATCATCCGAAACGGGTTAAAAGGGGGCGATCCCCTTCCCACCGAGGCAGCGATGTGCCAGATGCTGGGCATCAGCCGCAACGTACTGCGCGAAGCGATGAAGAGCATGGAGCTCATGGGAATGATTCAGGCCTGTCCCGGGCGCGGCACGATTGTCAAGGAATTCAACTTGGACTTCATTTTCCAAAACGTTCTCTTCTTCACCGTGGGCGAGGAGGAGGAAAAGTCCATTAAAGAGATGTTCGGCATTCGTAAGATGCTCGAGCTTTCTTACATGCGCCAAGCCTACCTTGCCTTAACGGACGATGACATTCGCCAAATGCGCGTATGCATGCAAAATATCCAAGAGAAATGGGACGAGCACAAGCTTTTCCATGCCGAGGATAAGGCGTTTCACATGACCTTGTTCAAGTCGCTAAGCAACGGCGTGTTGACCTCCCTCATGGAGGCGATCTGGGCTGTGGATGATGGCTTCCAGATCGAGGAGAAGGAAAAGCATATGGACAGCACCATCGCCAAGCACGAAGCAATCGTCATTGCGCTGGAAGCACGCGATTACGAGGCGTTTGCCAAAGCAATGGAGAATCACTTCGCTTCGGGCAAGTATTTGAATAATAATACTTATGAGGAGTATTAAGTATTAGAGGAGCGATTGTTCCCTCGGAGCGTTGATAAACCCTTATGAGGCATCGGAGGGGCGAACCCCTCCGATCAACAATCCGAAACCAGCGACAATAAGTAAGCGAAGCTTCGGTGGTTTCAAGACCATGCGTAGCATGGATTCCCTACACGTAGCCCCGACCGAGAGCGAAGCGAACAGAGGCGCAGTGCAAACCCGACGGAAAAGCTCACCTACGGTGATCTTTTCTGTCGCGCTCGAAGAGCAATTTCAAGGAGGACACCCCCAATGAACAAAGCACAACTCACCAGCCAGCAAGCGTGGATTCGCAGCGAGCTGGAGCGCTCCATCACCTTCTGGCTGGAAAACGGCATGGACAGCGTGAATGGCGGCATCTATACCTGCCTTGATCGAACGGGCAAAATCTATTCTACGGACAAAAGCGTGTGGATGCAAGGCAGAGCCGCGTGGATTTTCGCCTATCTTTGCCAAAATTATGGCGTGCGCGAGGAATGGCTGGACGCGTCACGCAGCTGTCTGGATTTCATGGAGAAGTATTGCATTAACCGTGATAAGGGCAATCGCATGTATTTCACCGTCACGGCAGAGGGCAAGCCCCTGCGTCAGCGTCGCTACTGCTTTTCGGAGGGTTTCTATGCCATCGCGAATGCCGAATACGCCGCCATCACGGGCGACGAAATCCGCATGCAGCGCGCGCGGGATGCATACGAGCTGATCTGGCAGCTGACTAGCGGTCTGATCGACGATCCCGTCGCCATGGGTCCCAAGACCATCCCAGAGACACGCACAGGCAGAGCGCTTGCCGACCCCATGATCTACCTGAACCTCTCCTCCGTCCTTAGGCGCTGCGACCCAATAAACGCCGTGCTCTATGACGAGCGTTCCCAGAAATGCGTGGAGGATATCTTCACCTACCACCACAAGCCCGAAATGAAGTGTACGTTGGAATCTGTCGGCATGAACGGCGAATTCATGGGAGACGTAACTTCAGGCCGCGTGGTCAACCCGGGGCACGATATCGAATGCAGCTGGTTCTTGATGGAGTACGCCAAGCGCACGAGCGACACCGCCCTCCTTGCCAAAGCCTGCGAGGTGTTCGATTTCGCCATCGATGCAGGCTGGGATAACGAGTACGACGGACTGCTCTACTTCGTGGACTGCAAGGGTCTGCCCACCGAAGCCTACGAGCACGACATGAAACTCTGGTGGCCGCATAACGAAATCCTCATCGCCTCTTTAATGGCGTACTGCGATACCAACGACGAAAAATACTACGATTGGTTCACCAAAACCCTCGCCTATTGCAAGCGCGTATTCAGCGACCCCGAGTATGGCGAATGGTACGGCTACCTGCGCCGCGACGGCAAGCCAACCCTGCCCTCCACCAAGGGCAGCACCTTCAAAGGTCCATTCCACCTGCCCCGAATGCTGATCATGGCAGATAAAATGATCGACGGACTACTCGGCAGGTAATCATCGTCTTTTCAATCTCTCAAAACATAGGTCGCTGTGGAGAATCATCCACCGGCGACCTTTTTATGCTGTTTTTTCGAATGATCGTATGTTAGCAGGAGGGGAATATACATTCAGAATTGTGCGCAGATAGAAACAGGAGGACGAGTTTTCTTGGTTTAAAACATATATGATTCATATCAACAACAAAGGTACTGCACGAATGAATGCAGTACCTTTATTTTATATTGTAGGGCGTGATGTCAGTATTGTTTGTTGCACTGGTCGCCGCACGCTACGCGAAATCACCCACATCTTCCAAGCATCAGTATACCATCGTTCGGTTTATAGGTCACGCTCTTCAAGCTTATGTATTTTGCGAGTAAGCCGCACGGACTGGACAATCAACAGCAGCAGCATCAGCGCAGCCGTGCCCCAACCAATCCACTGCATCAGTGACGGCTCTTCCTCTGTGCTCCCTTGCGTGCCGTTTGCGAACGTCGTTAAGGCGACCTTCTGTGCAATGGTCGTTTTCAGCGGCAATGTCTCTTCATATAAGGTGCCGTATTCATCCTCATAGGTGATCAACACCGTGCCGCTCGTGTCCCCCACGACCTCCGTATCCACCTTGAAATTCGCATTCCCGTTTGCGCTCTTGCCGCTTTCAATCGTGCCGACAAGGACGCTGCCGCCGCTGGATAGCCCCTCGATATCAAAGGTGAGCAGCATATTGCTGAGCACGCTCTTGCCCATATTCATGAGCGTGATGGAGAAGGATGGGATGTCGCCATGCGTCACGCGAGCGGGCAATATCGGGTCTGAATGCGCAAAGCGAACGGACTGCCGCAAATCAAGCATGACGCTTTCCGTCAAGCTCGCGCTTACCTCAGACGAATCGGAGTAGGTCAGCGTACAGCTCACAGGATGCATCCCCGACTGCGCCTTGGCATTCACGCGCAAGGGAATTTCCACATCACAATGTCCCTGCGCGGGTATGCGCCCCAGACGCAATACGCTGGACCCCTCAGGGAAGATATCGCCCAGCGCATCCACCATTTCCAACACAACCCCCTCCGCCGCACGCAGCGGGCTGAGGTTGGTGACGGTCAAGGAAAGCATATCGCTCTCCGCCGCGACGAGCCAATCGCCGCTGGTATTGACATTGCCGATCTCAAGCGTGGGCGGAGGGTTTTTCGCGCCGCTGGTAATCATCGCCTCCATCG
Source organism: Clostridiales bacterium (assembly GCA_012523405.1). Lineage (GTDB taxonomy): Bacteria > Bacillota > Clostridia > Christensenellales > Aristaeellaceae > Limiplasma. The sequence continues at coordinate 53,086 of JAAYIN010000083.1, read as the reverse complement.
CAAAGTCTTGGCTGATTTGATTCCCCTGTGCATCCACACCGCTGACAGTGATGGTAAAAGGGTACTCCCCGATCATCAACTCCTGATGCATCGATAGCGCAAGCGACACCAGATAAGCCGATATCTCCTCGTCCCCAAAGGTATAGTCCTTACGGGATATCACCCGATCAAAATCCTGTAGTTTCACAGGCGCAACTGCCAAATCATGCGGCGTGATGACGGCGGTCAGATCGCCCTCTATCACCTCCGATAAGATCGGCAGCACGATATTCAGCCTTCCATTGGAAACCGTCGGCACATACCCCTGAGAGTAGCTGCGGCTCATGCCCCTGTATAGATGCATTTCATCAATTTGGAAGGGCAGCTCCTCCGCCGCCGCAAAAACGGGCAACACTAATAACAACAATAGAATAATCCATCGTTTTTTCATGATATTCACCTCATAGCTCCCTGATATTATCCACAATGCTTGATTTCATAATCCCCTTGAGCCGTGAACGCAGGTTCAGCATACTCGCCAGCAGTACCAGCGCGACAAATGCCAGCTCACCACCTATCAGTATCCAGATCGGCAAAGATAGGCTGCCATAGCCTCCAACGGTCAGCATCAGCCCTATCGCGGCAACGCTCAGCACAATCCCAATCGCAAATCCGCTGCAAAGCATAATCATCAGCTGCTTAAAGTAAGAGGATGCAATCACGTCCAGCGACGCACCGACTGCCCGCATTGTACCAATGGATCGCTTCTCGGAGCGCATGCGGTTGGTGAGAGCGTTGTTTACCATGCTCAGGCAGATCGAAAAGAACAGGATGATCACCGCCGCGCCACAAACGATCAGTTGGAGCGCGGATGTGCGGCTATCCATCGTATTTGCAATATTGTCCTCAACGGCCACCTCGGGAAAATATTGCGAAATATTGTCCAGTTCCGCGTAGAGATACTCGCCCATCTCCTCAGATGGGGTTTCCGATAGATAGACAGAGAGCGAGTTATAGCCATTATTTGGGATCCCCATCGCCGCAAGCCCTGCAAATGTCGTGATCACACTTCCCTGATTCAGCCATAGTGTGGCCTCCTTTTCCTGCGAAATTACAGCACCGATTCTAGCCGATCCGTCCCAGCGCTCAACGTCCGCTGTAAAGTCGGAAACCTCCGACCAATATTCCGCATCCACTCTGGGATTTGTCAGATACAGATAGTTCATCTCCAGCAAATCGCCTGCAAAGAACATATCATTGGCCACTGTAACTTTGCTCTTTTCGCCGCTTTTGGCGTGAACAGAATCGATATAATGGCTGTCGCCATATCCATCCCGTTCACTAAATCCCTGCTCGGGTGGTGCATGAACCACGACCTCCTCGCCCCGATTGATCGCGTCTATATCGATCCTACCGTCATAAACATACTCCGACATGCGCAGGAGCATTGCCTCATCGCATACAAATAAGCAAGTCTTGAGCACTTTGCCATCCTGTGGCTGTTGCTCAAGCAAGAGATGATACCGATCACGCGCAAGCTGGCGGTAGTCCAAATTGCCATCGAACATGCCGCGCGGGTCGGTGGGCTCCAGCAAATAGGCATATCGCGAGGGAACATCGGATAACGGAGAAAAAATGTAATTGGTAATCTCCTGCATCAATACATTAATGCTGATAATTCGTTCCCCCACCACCTCCCGCACCAGCGGCAATTCCTTAATCCGTGCGCGGTCACTATCGCTCAGGCGTGGTTTATTCGCTTCATCGTCGATAAAATCGCTACTGTAATACGTATCGCCTATCCGGTAATCAGGCTTGACTTCTTGTTTTCTTTGCAAATCAACTACGGAGTCTACCATTATGAAGAGCAAAGAGAGGATGACTAGGCTCACCGCCACAATGGCAGAGATACCAGCCTGCTTATTGCGATACAGGCTGATATGTCTCCTCGCAAGCAAGGACGGCACATCAAACTGCAATTGCCGCTTGATTGTGAGCTTTTCCTTGGCGCGAAGCAGCGATGTTTCACGAATTGCCTGCATGGGCGATATCCCCGATGCGCCCCAAAGCGGCATGAGCGCGGACAGCATAACGCAAATCAGCGATACCAGCGCACACACGATGATAAAGGGGATTGTTACATAAAACTCAAATAATCCAGAGGCCGTGCAAAGCCCCCACATTGCCAGAACCGATAGCCCAATTGCAAAGGGCGTCGCAACTAGCGCAATCAGGAACGCCTCCTTGCCAAAGATGCGGCGTATCTGTTTGCGGGTTGCGCCGACTGCGCGCATCATCCCGATCTGGCTGCGCCTGTCTGTGAGCAGCGACGTGAATGCATTGACAATGCCAAGGCATGCCGCCAGCACCAGCACCAACCCGATGATTTCAATCGCAACGAGAATGACGTCCATTTCCAGAAAGGACGAATAGACATAGGGCAGTACATGCCCCGAGCCGCCGTAATGCGCATGTATATTGCTCAGATAGTCTTGCAGCGTCGCAAGTGTCACATTCTCCTCCAGCTCCACGTACCTGTGAATGGCTGGCTTTGCGCCCACTTCAATGGGCTGGTGCGCGACGATGATCGACGGAATTTGCAGATAAGATGCAGAGCTTTGATAAATGTGATTTCTTGCTTTATCCGCCAGTACCCCGACCAAGGAATACTTACGCTCGGTCGTTTTCGTCAGAAATTGATCGGCAACCTTGAGCGACTTAAGCGTGACGGTGATTTCGTCTCCGATCTGCGCTCCAGGCGCAATCCATCTAAGCGACCATTGCTCCATGGCGATTTCGTCTGAAGCCACCGGCATACGCCCTTTGATGAGCGGCCTTCCGCCCATCGTCGCCGTTAGCTCGTCCAGTTCTCCCACGCAGAGAAAGCGGTAGTCATTGAATGCTTCCACTTGCGCTTCGCCCAGCACCGTCACATTTCCCACGCGCTTGGCGTAGCCGAGGTCTATTAGTTCCTGCGGGTCAATCTCCTCCGCGTCGCAGATCACCGCGTCCTGCGTCCCTTCGCGGCGTACATAGTTTTGATACATCGTATAATTCATGCTCTGCCCGATGATCATCATCGAGGATACAAAGAAGATCGCCAGCACAATGCCCACTGCAAGCGACAGATATTGCTTGCGGCGCGTGCGCAGGCTGCCCAGCGCCATATGATTGATCGTCAGTCGCTTTTTCATGACTGAACCTCCGCCGCCGTATCGCGCACAAGCTTCCCGTCCTCAAGCGTGAGAATGCGCTGCGCCTGCTCGGCAATGGAGAGATCATGCGTCACCAAAACCAGCGTGATGCCCAGCTCCTTGCCCACGTACTTGAGGAGAGAAATCACCTCGCGCCCCGTCTTGCCGTCAAGGTTGCCTGTCGGCTCGTCGGCAAAGAGGATCGCGGGCTTGTTCGCGAGCGCACGTGCAATCGAAATGCGCTGCTGCTGACCGCCCGACATCGCCCCAGGCAGATGCTCGACCCGATCCCCGATTTGCAGCATATCCACCACGCGGTCGATATACGCCTGATCCGCGCGCTTTGAGTCCAGCATCACAGGCAGCAAAATATTTTCAAGCCCTGTGAGTTCGCGCACCAGATTGTACGACTGAAATACAAAGCCAAAACGGCGGCGGCGCAGCACGGAGAGCTGATTGTCGTTATAGTCCGACAGAAGCGCCTCCTGATAGTAGATCTTGCCGGAGGTTGGATATTCCAGCCCACCCAGCATATGCAATAGCGTCGATTTGCCCGATCCGCTCGGTCCTGTGACCGCGATGAATTCACACTTACCAATGGACAAATCGATCCCGTCCACCGCATGCACCTCACCACCGCCTGTGACAAAGGTCTTTCTAAGTGCCTCACACCTCATGATTTCCATCGATTGCACCTCCTATATCTCATGATACAAGTATACCGCCCCCAGCTTACGGCTAGGTGACGGTATTCTTACGAACTCTTAAGCTAGGATTCTCTTAGTAAATGATGCAGCCGCGGCAGCGTCAGCGTGATGCATAGCCCGCCATTTGCATTTTGTGCGATGGCTGTCCCGTGGTGCTTTTCAGCCACTGCGCGAACAATCGCAAGGCCAAGGCCTACGCCGCTTGATTTGCTGCCACGCGAGAAACGTGCGAATATCCTCGAAAGTTCCTCGGGCGATACGCCGCCCCCCTTGTCGCTCACCTCACAGATCGTCAATCCCTCGGTTTCGGAGATTGCCACGCATACCACACCACCTGCAATTGTGTATTCGCAGGCGTTTTTGATCAAGTTCATAAGTGCTTCTCCCATCCAGTACGCGTCGCAGCGCATGGCGGCATTCCCTTCTATTTCCACTGTCACACCAGGGAATAGCGGTTGCACTTCTGCCGCTGCATCCCTTGCGATTTGCGATAGCTTGTGCATCGCAAAATCAAACTCGTACGCGTCCGCATGCAGCTTTTCAAGTCTTAGCAGCGAGTGGACTAATTTTTCCATATGCTCAATCATTTGCAGAGATTGAGTCTGATGCGGTGATTCGTCCATCTCTGCATAGAGCTTGAGCCCAGCCAGCGGCGTTTTGAGCTGATGGGATACGTCCGCGACCAGCTGCGCCGTGCGCCGTCCTTCCTCGCGTTCGTTCTCCTCGCTTTGGCGCAAGCGCGTTTCAATCTCCACCACTGCGTTTTCAAACTGCGCAAAGGCATTATCGTTCACGCTGAATCTCGGCATCTGGATCTCGCCATTCAAAAACTGATTGATCTCGTCACTGAGCCGAGCACTCTCCCGCTTGTGCCGCCAAAGCAGTACCAAGCAAACAACCAGCGTAGCTACGAGCATCATCAGCAGCAGCGCCCAGCCAAACCAGTTCCAGCCAAGCGCGCCCCTCATGCTTGTTCCTCCCACTGATAGCCGATACCGCGAAGTGTGCGAATGCAGCCCGAACCGAGCTTCTCGCGAAGCCTGCTCACATGCACCGATAGCGTATTATCATCAATGAATTGTCCGTCTATGTCCCATATGTTTTCCAGCAGCAATTGCCGCGTCAGCACTCGCCCGCGCCCCTTGATCAATGCTTGCAATATCCGAAATTCCGTAGGCGTGAGCAGCAGCAATTCGCCGTCTTTATGCGCCGTCATCCGTGCCATGTCTACCACCAAAGACCCCTGCCTATAAAAGTTCGTCGCATTCTGGCGAAGCTGCGCCCTGATGCGGCTTAGCAGCTCCTGCATGCGAAAGGGCTTCACAACATAGTCATTCCCGCCTGCATCCAGCCCCCGCACGATCTGCCATTCCTCATCGCATGCCGTCAAAAACAGAATCGGCGTATGAATCCCGCCTAAGCGCCAACCTTGGCAAAGCGCAATGCCGTCGCCATCAGGCAACGATATATCCAGCACAATCAAGTCAAACGCAGCATCCTCCATCAGCGATTGCGCCGTCCGTGCATCCGCCGCAACAGCTGCATCGTATCCCTCACGCGTCATCAATTCATATAAACCCTCACGCAAAAAGCGGTCGTCTTCCACTAGGAGCACTCGACTTGGCATATGATCCCTCCGTGCTTTTTCATTCACTTGCTTTATCAACTCAAAATTCATTATACATGGATCAACCTCAAATGAAAAGTATATTCAGCATTCATCATTAAGGTTCAATTAAGACTTCTTTGCTATTGTGATATAGCAAGGAGGAAAAATCATGTTTGCAGTTTCCACAGGCAAAGCAAAACAAAAGCAAGCACTGTATGGCGTTGGCTTTATATTGCCCAGCCTACTTGGTTGTTTGGTATTTGTATTGGTTCCTTTCGCCTCCGCTATTTATCGGTCATTCACCAATAATTTAACAGGCAGTTTCGAGGGGTTTCGGTATTATCAAGAAATTTTTCGCAATCCATCTTTTTTGCTGGCATGTCAAAACACCATTCGTTTCATCGCATGGTGCGTCCCCATTTTGATTACGCTCTCGCTATTGCTGGCGATGCTGCTATTTAAGCCCATCATTGGCAGGAATATGCTTCGCGCGGCATTTCTGCTGCCGATGGCGATTCCTGTGGCTTCAGTCGCGCTGCTTTGGCAGGTATTGTTCCACGCAAACGGCATTATCAATGGCATTTTGCAAAGTTTTGGTTTTAGCGGCATCGACTGGATGCGAAGCGATGCCGCGATATTTTGCTTGGTGCTGAGCTACGTTTGGAAAAATCTCGGATATACAATGGTTATGTTTCTGGCGGCACTGAGCAATATCGCGCCCTCTTTGTACGAGGCGGCTGATGTGGACGGTGCAAGCAGCTTTGCCAGGCTTCACTATATTACGCTCCCGAGCCTGCGCCCCATGCTATTTACAGTGACGGTGTTATCACTTCTCAATTCGTTTAAGGCATACCGCGAAGCGTATCTGGTAGCAGGGAAATACCCACATAACAGCATTTACCTGATTCAGCACACGCTCAACAACTGGTTCGCTACGCTCGATATGGAAAAGCTGTCCGCAGCAGCGGTTGTGACTGCGCTGGTGATTCTGGCATTGGTCATGCTGCTCAACCGTGCATGGTCAACCAGTACGAACGAATGAGGTGTCTATGAAAAAGATTCATTATTGGCTTCGAGCAGCCTGCCTATGGCTGCTGGCAACAGTGGTTTTGATGCCGCTTGTGATGACGTTCGCAGCATCGCTGATGCAAAAAAGTGAGCTGCTAGAGCACATTGGATCTGTCATGACAGGCGGCAGCGGTATGGCTAATGCGCCCCTTTTGCCAAGGCTCACAACGCTTGTGCAGTACGTATCCTTACTGATGGATACGCCGAAATTCCTTGATATGTTTTGGAATTTGATGGGGATGGTATTGCCGATCGTTGCAGGTCAGGTCGTCATTGGAACGCTTGCAGCATGGGGCTTTGCGCGGTATCGGTTCCCATTTCGCAACGGACTGTTCTTGCTATATATTGCGCTAATGATGCTCCCTTTTCAGGTCACGCTCGTGCCAAATTTCTTGGTGCTGGATCGGCTAGGGCTAATGGATACCCCATGGGCAGTCATTCTCCCGGGTATCTTCAGCACTTTTGCCGTGTTTCTGCTTCGTCAGTTTTTAATAGCGATTCCTGAGTCCTTAATCGAAGCGGCACGAATCGACGGCGCGGGAGAGCTGCGCATCTTCTTTAGCATCGGGCTTGCGCTTGGCCACCCTGGGATCGCTTCACTGTGCATTCTCAGCTTTTTAGATTATTGGAATTTGATCGAGCAACCCATGACCTTCATTTCATCTCAGGACAAATGGCCGCTTTCGCTCTATCTCACGCGCATTGGTGAAAGCAATTTGGAGGTTGCGATGGCGGCTTCTGTGATCGCGCTCATTGCCCCGCTCCTGATGTTTTTTTACTTTGAATCCTATCTGGTCAAGGGCATTCAAATGTCCGGCATGAAGGAATAGGGAGGAATCCATATGCAGCAAGTCAATACAGCTCCAAAAAAAGAAAACTCAAGAACATTTGCTGGCAAGGCGTTTGTGGTCTTTCTTGCGCTAATGGTTTTGCTAACGCTGACCAGTCGCGCTCTCGAAGAAATGACGATCGCGACCGTGCAAGCGATCCGCCCCCAACGCGGCTCACTGGAAAAGCAAGTAACAGCCGAGGGGACACTAAGAGCCTCGTCTCTCACGCCCATCGTCATTGCGGACGAAGTGCGAGTAAAGGAAGTAACTGCACCCGAAGGCTCTATGGTTCAGACTGGCGATGCACTGTTTGTACTGGATTATCAAACTGAAGCAAAACGCCTGTATGAAGCATATCTCGCCGCAAGCGATTCACAGGTCAAAGCACAGCAAGCATTCACTTGGGCAAGTGCTGATCTTGGCGAAGACGGAATCAAACGAATGGAAAGCAGAGTCAAATCCTTGGCAAGTGCTGCTAAGCAGCTGGACGAGGATTTGTCCGAACTAGCCCAAGCGCAGCAGGGCGATGACAGCTACACCATTCGCATTGCCAAGCGCAATGCAGAGGATGCGCAGGATGTTTATGACGCAGCAAAGCAGCGTATAGACGGTGCTACCATCACAAGGGATTATACAGAAAAGCAGTTAGCATTGCAGGAGGCAAATGAAAAGCTCGAGCAATCTGCAGCGGATTATCTAGCGTTGCTCACGGCATCGGATGGCGCCGCCACGAATAATATGATCCCCGCGTTTGCTGAAAATCAACCGTATCTGCGTACCATTCTCGCGCCCCATGCAGGCACTGTACAGAAGGTCAACGTAACAGCTGGCGCGACGCATTCAGCAAGTCAGCCAGCGATGCAAATCAGCGATTCCAGCAACGGGCTCTTGCTGGATATCACCGTTTCAAACGACGATGCAAAGGATATGGCAGTAGGCGAAAGCGCTAGCTTGGTCGTGAATGGTCAGATGACAGATAGCGTCATCACGTCTATTGTACCTTCAGAAGAATCCCCGGGCTCCTATATTGTGAAGTTTCAGCTGCCAGCAAGCATCGGAGACGCAGGTATGCGCGGCACGATGTACTATACAAAGCGCTCGCAGACCTACCAGACCCTGATTCCTCTTTCTGCTCTGCGCAGCGATGAGATCGGTGATTTTGTATACATTATTTCTCAGGGTGATACCGCGCTTGGCATGCACCAAACGCTTGTGCGCGCAGATGTTATCATACTGAAAAAAGATAGCACACGCGCCGCCGTACAGGGCGGCATTACCCAGCAAGATCAGCTCGCCGCACGAAGTGACCGCTCTGTTGAGGCAGGCGACCGCGTAAAGCTGAGTGAGGAGTGACGTTATGGGAAAGCAAATCGTCAAAGCCTTACTTTGCTTGCTGGTAGGCATACTTTGCTGGATGCTTGCCCTCGCATGTTCAGATTCACAAAACCACCTCTGGCAAAGCGATGCGCTCAGATACCAGCTGCCAAGAACTACCACCCAGACTTTCTCGCAAATGGGAGTTTTGCGTCAGCTCACGGAGCAGGATTCACAGGCGCAAGTCACCGCCTTTGCGCAGGCACTTTCCCAGCGGGTCTCGCTAGCGGATTCATCCGCCAGCATGCAAACCGATGTGCTCTATATTGATGGCGATGCAACGCTTTGCTGGGATTTACCAATACTGCGCGGTGAAACCATCAGATCACAAACAGGCGGCTGCGTGCTGGACAGCAAAATCGCCATGCAACTCTTTGGATCAATCGATATTGTCGGCATTTCTGTGATTGTAGGCGAGAGACAGCTGCAAGTTAGCGGCGTCTTGGCGCTGCCAAACCACCTAGCAGCATTTGGCGCAGATACAGGTCATGGCATGATGCTGATCCCTGTGCGTTATGCACCGCAAGGCACCACCATTGACGGTCTTGTGTTCATGCAAGATGGCATAAGCAATGCCGAACTACAGGAAAACGCAAGAAAGTGGCTAACGATGGCTGGCATGGACAGCAGCGGCAGTTTCTCTGATTCATCCGCTAACGAAAGCATGATGGAGTGGTTTGCCGTACTGCCTGTGTATCTTTTTCTGTTCTTCATGCTGCTGGATTTGTTTGCAAAGTTTCGTTTGCAAGCACGCGTGGGCTTTGAAAAAACGCATACCAACTACAGCTTATGGCGCATTGATGGCGGGAGTTTTTTTGAGGCAGTGATCAAGCCGTTCTTGCCATGTATTGGGTTGATTGCATTATTCACCGCCGTGTTGCTGCTTCCGCGCCCCGCCTTTCGCCCTCCGCCCTCGTTGCTCCCCACACGGTGGTCGGATTTCTCATTCTGGTCAAAGCTGCTCACAGCGCTGGGCAATAGTTACGCTCAAACTCGTTTGGAAGGGCTTTTGCTTCCCGATCTATGGCGTAGCAGCTACCAAACGTTTCATATGCTGCTCATACTCGGATCACTAGCCGCCATCTTCGCAACACGGCGAGAACTGCACCTTCAAAAACGGCCGCTTCCCTTCAAATATGAATTGCTTGGGTGCATTCTCCTATGCATTGGCTATTTGTTATGCATTTTTGTTGCCGCCGCGCAGGGTCTGGCCTCGCAGGAATTCCCCTACTATCTTCTATTCCCCATCTACTATTGGTTTTTGATGCTCTGTCTGCGCAATGCAAAGGGTATGTGCGGGCTCAAGTATATACACGCATCGCGTGAACAAAACGAAAAGAGGTTTGACTATGAAACGTAAATGGACATCCATATTCCTTGCCTTAGTACTGCTAGTTTCCATCCTCCCCATGTCCGCAATCGCGGCGGAAACTCCGCAAAGCACAGGTGGTTTTCAGGAAGCCATCTTTGAATTGCCCGTTGGCTTTTCGCAAGCCACTTTGCCTACCCGCCATCCTAGCGGCGGCTATGCCATTGCAGCGTATTCCGAGCCCGTTTCGATGTGGGTCGTGATCATCTACAATGAAATCGGCGCAGCGGACTACGAGTTAATTCCCCTGAGCAATTTCGCAGGCGCAACGATTAGCGGCATCAGCTATTCCCCCGAAGGTCAGCTGATAGCGTATGAGGACGGCATGGCTGCAATCATGGCAGACCTTTATGCAGTTGATGCAAGTCCTGCGGAGGACGAAACTGCTACCGATGAAAGCGAAGTGGTGACAACGGAATACGTCTACCAAATGCCCGTGCTTGAGGGCAAGGTATACCGCTTTGACGAAATAGGCGATGTGCAGAGCGCAATCACGGTTTTAGGCTCATACGGCATGAAAGCCCTCGCACTTGCCGATGGAACGACCGTCATCACAAGCGATGAAGCAGCATGTATCCTATATGATGCACAGGGCAAGGAGATTGCAAGATTTGGTGAGGCTGGGCAGTATAGCCTTTGCGCAACACCGGATACACTATACCTGATCAGCAGCGACTCTATTCAATTGCTTAATCCAAGCACATTGAAGAAGCTGAGCAATGTTGCACTTACATCAAGCAACCTGCCCGCCGCCGCTATTGATGGCGATGGCACGCTATGGCTCGCCAATATCGATGGTCTATTCTCCTTAGCTCAGGGTGCGGATGCGCCGGCGCTGCAATACCCAATGGGCGGCAGCATGCTATCAGACCCACAGCAGAGCATCACAAGCCTAGCGGTGCTGACTGGCGGCTCGTTTATCGCGGCATATCAAGCAGCAGGCATCGCTGGATTTAGCTTTGAGGAGACTCAAACCACCTACGCAACCTATGCTTATTCCGCCAATTTAGGCGCATCCAGCAAAGACGAGCTTACCATCACCGCACTGCACGACTCGGTTCGCCTGCGCAAGGCAGTCAATGAGTTCCAACGCCTGCACCCCGAAGTCTACGTCAATTTAGTCACCCAGCTGTCCGCCGATAGCACGGATCCCACTGACGACGCGATCCGTACTTTGAACACCCAACTCCTTGCAGGGCAGGGCGGGGATGTGCTGATTCTAGACGGCTTGAACATGGATCGCTACATCCAACGCGGGCTACTCATCGATCTGACCGAAACCCTTGGAGATATCGACTTTCTTCCCGGCATTCGGCAGGGAAGCATTGCCCCAGACGGCAAGCTGTACGCCATGCCTGCGCAGTTCACCTTTGATACGCTCTGGGGCAACAGCAACACGGTTTCCGCCATCAAGACCCTCAGCGATTTGCTCAATACTCCGCTAGAAACAGGGCAAACCATCATCACGCCCAAAGCGTATGAGGAATGGCTGCGCATGTTCTTCCCCGCCTCCGGGCAGGCATTCACCGACGATCTGGGACAGCTGAACTTCGAATCTCCAGCGTTCATTGCCTTCTTACAGACGCTTGCTGAACTCTACGCCGCGCAGGGCGACCTGCCCGTCAGCGATTCCAGCATTCAAAGCGGCATTGGCATCTCGCAGGATGAAATCCTTGGCATGGTCAACAAAGCCAGCCTGCTAGCCTACCATCAAATCACGTCATGGAATTCCATCCCGATTGCCTATACCATCTGCGGCGCGCAGGATAGCGCATATTTGCTCATGCCCTCTATCAATGAAAGCACTGCGGCATATCAGCCTGCGCTTCTCGCCGGCATTAATGCCCAAAGCCAGAAACAGGATCTCGCAGCCCAGTTCTTGCGCACCTTGTACTCCATGGACGTACAGACACTTGAGCAGACAGAGGGTTTACCCACGCTTGCTGCCGCCATGGATTCGCTGATTGCCTCCAAAATCGAAGAGAGCAATATGGCGGAAATGGTGATCGCGCTCTCCTTTGGTGACGGAAATAATATCGACCTCGTCCAGCCTGACGAAGATGCATGGAACGCCCTGCGCGCCTTGTGCGACACCTTAGCCGCGCCCGTTTACCAAGATGACGTATTGCTAGGCTTCATCATAGAGGAAACTGCCGCATTCTTTGACGGCACCCTCACCGCTGAGCAAGCAGCGCAGGCATTGCAGCAACGTGCATGGACATACCTCAACGAATAAAAAGCCAAAGGGAAGCCGCATTGGCATATGTCATTGCGGCTTCTCTCGTGATATAATGAGCACAGCCCAAAAGGAGCGTGATATGCGTGCAAATTCTGCTTGTAGAAGATGATCAAAGCCTGCGCATTGCGATAGAATATCATCTCAAAAAGAATGGATATGAGACTGTCTGTGCCAAGGATGGCTATCGTGCCATTGAGGCAATCGAAGAAAAAACCTACGACTTGATTGTCCTTGATCGCATGCTACCCGGTCCTGACGGCATTCAGATTTTACAGCGTCTACGATCTGCCGCAAACCCAACCCCTGTGCTCATGCTCACCGCCATGGACGGTATTGGCGACCGTGTGCAAGGGCTGGACGCAGGCGCGGATGATTATTTGGTGAAACCGTTTGCGATGGAGGAACTCATGGCGCGCATTAGAGCACTCTCCAGACGCAAAGCACCGTGGCAGCCCGAAAACACCCTTGCCGCAGGGGATTTGGTGCTGGATACAGATTGCTATCAGCTGCAATGCAAGCAGCAACAAAAAGAGCTTTCCGCGCGCGAAGGGCAGCTGCTGGACATGCTGATGAGAAACCACGGACAGTTGTTGCCGCGCCGTGTGCTGATGGACAGGGTTTGGCAGGAGCATATCGTAGAGGAAGGCACGCTAGAAATCTACATTCATTTTCTGCGCAAACATTTATCTGAGCTGCACTCCGCTTGCCGTATCATCACGGTACGCGGCGTTGGCTATCGACTGGAAACGAGGTGATGGTATGCTGCGAAAACTCGGACGATCCCTAACTGTGCTTAACATGGTGGTATCAGGCGCGATATTGGTCGCAATGGCGTTCATGGCGCTTGGTGTTTCCGAGCGTACCATGACTCAGAAATACACAGGCGATCTGAGTTCATATGCCCTTGATCTGCTCTCCGTGCTCTCTGCCAGTCCAGATGCAACGGGCAGCAATGTACTGATGCAAATCCCATCGGATTATCTGGTTTATTATGACGGGATGTCGCTGGAGGATCAGCCCATCATCGCTGCATTGCTGGAAGCAACGCAGACAGAGCTCAGTCAAGTGCAGCAGGTATATTACTCAAGTGACTCTGCCGTTAACATGGAAGCATCTCAGTTTATCTCCGTAAACAAAACGGATATTACCCTTCCCGATGACGGGACAGTGGTTCTTGATGCGCTAGGCAACACCGCCAACTACAGCTATTTCACCGTTATTGGCAGCGACGCGACCGATGAATCCATGCAAAGCGATGGCAGTACCCCTGTCAGCATCACTACCAATATCATGGGCTCAGTCCACCATGTAGAGGGGATTTCTTATCGCGTCGCTGCGACCATGCTGAGCCTTGGCGATCAGGAGCAAACACTCCTTGTCGCGCAGGATATGACCAAAGAGCTGCAAGACCAAAACAGTCAACGCCTCATCTACGCACTTCTTGTAGGCGCAGGTCTTGTAGGGATACTATGCGCAAGCGTTTTACTTTCTCGCCACGCCATTGCGCCTGTGGAAACCTCCATCCATCAGCAGCATGAGTTTGTAGCAGCCGCTTCGCATGAGCTGCGCACGCCCATTGCAGCGATCAGGGCAAATGCAGAGGTGCTCAGCGACGCCGAGCTATCCCCTACCTATGAAAAGCATTTGCAGTCCATCACGCAGGAAAGCCTGCGCATGTCCCATTTGATTGCTGATTTGATGCAGCTTGCCAGAGCTGATGCAGGCGAGTTGCCGATGGAAATGCAGCTGGTCGATTTATCAGACGTGGCAAAGCGTGCCGCCGATTTGGTTGAACCGCTCGCCACGCAAAAAGAGCTCACCCTTATTCAAAATCGATCGACCGCGCTGATACAGGGCGATAGCGAACGCCTTGGGCAGATCCTGCTCATTTTACTGGATAATGCCATCCAATATACGCCCGCGGGCGGCAGCATCGATCTCTGTACAGGTCAAAGCAAAGGCAATGCCTTCATGCGCGTAAGCGACAGCGGCGAGGGCATTGCTCCAGAACTGAAATCAAGAATCTTCGATCGATTCTACAGGGCTGAAAAGGCACGAACCCGCCAAGATGGCAATGCAGGGCTAGGGCTTAGCATCGCCAAACAGCTCACAGAGCAGATGCATGGCAGCATCAGCGTTTCCAATCGCGAAGGCGGCGGAAGCATATTTGAGGTTTGCTTTGCGATTGTGAAGAAGCAGACGTAAATCTCACCATAAGTTTCCCTATAAAACCAAAGATGCCCCAAATGAGCAATCGAACTCATTGGGGGCATCTTTCTGTATTTGCTTTAATCGAATGGATAGATCGCTTTGTTATGGCAATGTTCGCTATTTTTACTGCATTGCCTCCTGCACTGCTGCAAGAAAGCGTTCCACTGTTTCGGATGGCTGCTTTGAATGAAGGAGACCATAGGGTATGCTGTGATCCCACTGCATAGGGATGACCTTCAAAAGGGGATGGACATTTGCCCAGCCCGAAATGACAAGCAGCACGTCGTTGCTGTTCTCACAGCGATTGAACACGCTCACATCATAAAAATCAAAATCTATGATATGAATCGGGTTATGGTTTTGCACAATGTCATCTCGAATTCGATCAATATGATGACTCCAATTCCGCCGCATGATCATCAGATTCTCACCATATAAGTCCTCTATTGTCATTTCGTCCTTATCCGCTAGCCGATGGTGAATTGAAACCGCGCAGCATAACGGTTCGCGTGTGAATTCGATAGCCGTACAATGGCGCAATTGCAAAAGCGTATCGTCAAAGATGCCGCCGACCACGTCAATGTTTTGACCGAGATTTGCAAGAATTTCGCGCGCATTTTCAGGTGTGTTTTCAAATGGAATCATTTGGAATTTGATTTCAGGGCAGATTTTCTGAATTTTAGGCCATAGCTGCATCAGAAGCTGCGCTGGGGTCATGGGCGATATTCCGATCCTAATGACGTTCGTATCTTCTTGCATGGCCTTTTTTGCCCTCAAAATAGAATCATTGCTGTAGCGGATGATATATTTCGCATCTTGATATAGCGATTCTCCTGCTTTTGTCAGCGTGAGACCTCGGTGGGTTCTATCAAATAACTTAACGCCCAAAGATTCCTCTAGCAAATTGATTTGCTTAATGACCGCCGTAGGTGTAATGAATGATTCTATTGCTGCTTTATTAAAGCTTCCTGCATCAGCCACGCGCAGAAATGTTTCAAGCTGAGGATTATACATACGATCTTGTCTCCTTCCCTGAGTGACTATCACGCAAAAACACAAATCATTTATGTTTCTATTATATACGGAGAAGCGTGTAAAAACAAATGAAGATATATTCGGTTTGCTGACATCGAATAGAATTGCGCAGGTTTCGCAAATGTGGTATACTAGTATTGTATTTGGAATCGTTCATCTCAATTGTTCGCAAAGTGATATGCTGTATCAATCTATAGCAGAACCCTCTCTCATCCAGCGCAAGCAGATACATCTTTGCAATCTTTATTTGATATACCAGCAGTACAGTATGAAGGAGATATATTATGCCCTCACAACCCGATCACTTCGAACCAATTCAAATGGGCGATTTTCAATTGAAGGATAGTCAAACCGTTGCTAGTCAGCTTTATCACACCCTTAGGGAGCGCATCATCAATATGCAGTTAGCACCGGGCATGACTATGAGCGAGCAAGAAACCGCAAACGCATTCAAAGTGAGCCGTACGCCCGTGCGCGAAGCCTTCATTCGCTTGTCACGTGAAAAAATGGTCATTATATCACCTCAGCGCCGTACAGCCGTTGCTAAAATCAGCACGGAGCGTGTCCGTCAAGAGCATTTTCTACGCGAGTCGCTAGAGCAAGCAGTACTGGAGCGCTTTGTCCTCATGCAGCGCCCCGAAGCGATTCAGCATCTGCGCGATGTCATCAAGCTCCAGCAACATGCGATCCTGTCCAGTGACTTCCCTCTCTTTTTGATGCAAGATGAGGCATTCCATAAGACTTTCTACGTTGAAACGAGCAACGAACTATGCTACCAAATCCTTTGGCGCAATAGCTTTGATTACCAGCGTCTGCGCTATCTCTCCTCCTTTAGCAACGAATCCATCCGTCAGATGAACATCACTCAACACGAACAGTTATTGGCGCATATCATCAACCGAGACCTGCAAGATGTACATTCATTGCTGCGCAAGCATGTCCGCCGTATCTTCGAAGAAATCGACACGCTCAAAAGCGAGTACCCGCATTATATCGAATAGCTTTTGTATACAACCGCTGTTTTCATCGCAGTTGCAGCGGGAAAACATTGACTTTCGTAATCTGGTATGGTAGTATGCGATTGTATAAATCAACTGAAAACACATCCTCTTATATATGCAGCAAAACTGCCTCCCATTCGATTGGTCATGCTAAATGATCGCAACGGCATTCATGCCTTATATCATTATATGGATACCCAACCTACTCTACATTTCATTCAGACTAATATGAAAAGGACGTGAATGTTTCTATGAAAATGAGCTTTCGTTGGTTCGGAGAAGGCCATGACTCAGTTGAGCTTTGGCAAATCAAGCAAATCCCAGGGATGCAAGGAATCATTACTACACTTTATGACACCAAACCCGGTGACGAATGGGATTTAGAAGCTATTCGTGCAATGAAAAAGCAGGTGACTGACGCTGGTTTGGAACTCCTCGGTATCGAGAGCGTCAACATTCACGATGCTATCAAAGTTGGTTCACCCGATCGCGACCTCTATATCCAAAACTATAAGAACACGATTGCAAAGCTTGGCAGCGAAGGCATTCACATGATCTGCTACAACTTTATGCCTGTTTTCGACTGGACGAGGTCGGATTTGGCAAAACCACGCCCCGACGGTTCTACCGTCCTTGCTTATGATCAAAACAAGATTGACCTGCTCAAGCCCAGTGAGATGTTTAAGCAGCTAGAATCAGGCAGTAATGGCTTTGTGCTCCCAGGCTGGGAACCCGAACGCATGGCGCATGTGAAGGAGCTGTTTGCTCTGTATGAGCATGTATCGGAAGATCAGCTCTTTGATAACCTTGTTTACTTCCTCAACGCTATCATGCCAGTATGCGATGAATACAATGTTGATATGGCTATCCACATCGATGATCCCTGCTGGAGCGTCTTTGGTCTTCCACGCATCATCACCTGCAAGGAGCAAATCCTCAAACTGATGAATGCAGTACCAAATCCGCATAACGGAGTAACGCTTTGCACAGGCTCACTTTCTTCTGATCCTGCCAACGATATTCCCGACATTATCCGCAGCCTAAAGGGGCGTATTCATTTTGCGCATGTTCGCAATACCAAACATACCACCAAGGGCGTATTTGAAGAAGCTGCACATTATGCATCGGACGGTTCCCTTGACATGTATGCAATCGTGAAAGCACTGGTTGATATCGGTTTTGAGGGTCCTGTGCGCCCTGATCACGGCCGCGCAATTTGGAACGAGGTATCCATGCCTGGCTATGGTCTGTATGACCGTGCACTGGGTAGCCAATATATCTTAGGGCTATACGATGCCATCAAGCGCGCCTAACACGCCCAATCGCATCCCAATAAGGATCATGTATCAATGAAGTTCACCTCTCATCCCAAACGAATTTCCCCCGAGGGACGCTTCGTTTCTTGGATGAGAGGTGCTTTTATAGGAGGCTTTTATGCTTAAAGTGATGATTGTCGGATGCGGCGGCATTGCACCGGCACATATTGAGGGTTATTTGAAATTTGGAGAATTAGCAACGATCACCCATTTAGTTGATCCGAACCTTGAGCGCGCCCATACGCTGATCGCAAAATACAATTTGCAAAATGCCATAGCACAGGCAGATTACGCAGAAGCCTTACCATTGGTTGATGCGGTGAGTATCTGCACACCGCCTGCTCTGCATTGCGGCGCTGTGGTGGATTCGCTCCGCAATGGCTGCCATGTGCTCGTGGAAAAACCGATGGCACCATCCCTAGCAGAATGCGACCAAATGATTCAAGCCGCACAAAAGCACGATCGCTTGCTCAGCGTCGTGGTTCAGTCTCGCTTCATCTCAGATATTCGCAACGTAGTCGAGATGGTGAAAAGCGGTGCATACGGCAAGAATCTCTATACGCGCGTACACTCGAGCTGGTATCGCGGCGAGAGCTATTACGATCTGGCTTGGCGAGGTCGCTGGGAGGTGGAGGGCGGCGGCAGCACACAGAACCAGTCCATTCATCACATCGATCTTCTTTTGTGGACAAAGGGCATGCCTACGTCCATCCGTTCATTTATGACCAATCTAAACCACCACAATTCCCAAGAGGAGGATTTTTCATCCTCCATCCTTCGCTATGAGGATGGCAGCATTGCCGAACTGACCAGTTCTCTGATTGACCACAGCAGCCCACAATCCCTCACCTTCCAAATGGAAAAGGCGGGAATAGGCATTCCTTTTCAAGCATTTGCCTCCAAAGCCCGTCCCAACGGCTTCCCCATAGCGAATGAAGAGATGGTAGCGCAGGTCACAGCGGACTTCCAAGCCCGCCCAAAACTCACCAGTGAAAAGCACGAAGGACAAATTCGCAACTTTCTTCTTGCCATCAACGGCGAGCAGCCGCTGCTGGCAACAGCCATTGACGGACGCAACTGCATTGAACTGATCACAGGGGTGTACCAATCCGCGATTGAAAACAAAGACGTCACCTTCCCCATCACTCAGGGCAGCGACTACTACACAAGTAAATGGCGCGTGAATGCGCCCCATTTCTTTGAGAAAAGTCGTGACATTGAAGCATTTGAAGATACCACCATTACAAATAATTCTTGACAAAATAGCAGCACATGCCTACGTTGCATTCTGCTTATAAACTGTTGAGCCAGAATTACTATTTGATACGGAGGAAAAACGAATGAAGCTCTCCCTAGCAGGTATCTCAGACAAGGCATATCAAGAGAAGGGATATATCCTTCCAACATTCGATATTCAGGCAATGCGCGATGAAACTGCCAAAGCGCCCACTTGGATTCATTTTGGTGCCGGCAATATTCTGCGTGCATTCCCCTGTGTGCTCCTCCAACGCCTCCTTGA
Source organism: Clostridiales bacterium (assembly GCA_012523405.1). Classification (GTDB taxonomy): domain Bacteria; phylum Bacillota; class Clostridia; order Christensenellales; family Aristaeellaceae; genus Limiplasma. The sequence continues at coordinate 33,635 of JAAYIN010000083.1, read as the reverse complement.
AAGCGGCGATGCAAAAAGCGGCATGGTCGTTGTGGAAAGCTATGACGAGGAGATCATTGACAAAGCGTTCGCGCCCTATGACAACCTTTGCCTAGCCGTATCACTAAAGAGCGATGGCACGGTTGATAAGCGCGTGGTAGCATCTGTAGCTGAAGCGCTTGGCTACACGCGCGATCTCGCTCGTGTCCAAGAGGTCTTTACCGCACCCTGCCTACAGATGGTCAGCATGACCATCACAGAAAAAGGCTATTCAGTAACGGATGCAGCGGGCGCGCCGCTCGGATACTGTGCATCTGATTTTAAGTCCATGGATGCACCGATTTCCATCATGGCAATTCTTGCACGTCTGCTCTACCTTCGCTTTGGGAGTGGTGCCCATCCAATCGCCATGGTTTCCATGGATAACTGCTCCCACAACGGAACGATTTTGCAAAACAGCATCCTCGCCATCGCCAAGGCATGGTTTGAATGCGGCATTGTAAAGCAAGACTTTATTGACTACCTCACCGATCCTTCCAAGGTATCCTTTACATGGTCCATGATCGATAAGATCACTCCCCGACCAGCGCAGGAAGTCATTGACCTGTTGCAGGAGGACGGCTTTGAAGGTGCAGAGGTGGTTGTCACGGCAAAGAACACCTATGTATCAGGGATTGTGAATGCAGAGGAATGCGAGTATCTCGCGATTGAGAACCACTTCCCCAACGGCAGACCACCGCTGGAGAAGGTCGGCGTGATCTTCGGCGACCGTGAAACGGTGGATAAGATCGAGAAGATGAAGGTCTGCACTTGCCTCAATCCCCTGCATACCTGCCTCGCGGTCTTTGGCTGCTTGCTTGGTCATACCAAGATTTCAGAAGAAATGAAGGATGAAACCCTCCTGCGCTTCATCTGCCAAATCGGCTATGTAGAAGGGATGCCCGTAGTGGTCGATCCCAAGATCATGAGCGCAACGAAGTTCATCGACGAGGTCGTTCAAAAGCGTCTGCCTAATCCCTTCGTTCCCGATACTCCCCAGCGCATCGCCTGTGACACCTCCAAGAAAATCTCCGTTCGCTTTGGCGAAACGCTTAAGGCCTATATCGCCAGCGGAAAGACCGATCTTTCATTCCTCACCTTTATCCCGCTCATGTGCGCAGGCTATGCCCGTTACCTGACAGGGATCGGCGATGATGGCAATGCCTTTGAGCTTTCCCCCGATCCAAATCTCGCTGTCCTAACCCAGCTATTCACGGGTTATTCACTCGGCTCTCCCGTCAATACCGAAAGCTTGCGTACATTTTTCACCAATGCAGATATCTTTGTCATTGACCTCTATGCTCATGGGCTTTCCCAAAAGCTTGTGGATATGTTCACTGAAATGAGCACAGGCGTTGGCGCGATACGCGCTACCATTGATAAATATCTAGAAATGGTCTAAAAGCTTGCATAAAGATTATAGAATGAAAACAAACCGCTGCTAAGGCGGTTTGTTTTCATTCTCCTTTAGCGCAATCAAAAACGCCCACCGTGCAGATAGACGCTTTGGTATCTACAGCCAATTACAAACCCCGTTCGCAATACTCATGCCGCAAAATCGAATAGACTTGAAGATCCCCATATACGCCATCGCGATAGAATTTCGTGCGCAGGCATCCTTCATATTTCATGCCGATTTTTTCAAGAACTCCTACGCTTGCTGGATTTGTTGTGAGCGCATCAGCAGAAACCCGCATGATCTCAGGTACTTTAAATGCAGCATCCAAAACGGCTTTTGCCGCCTCGGTCGCATACCCCTGTCCCCAATACTTTTGACCCAAATGATAATACAAACCATATTCAAAGGAAGCATCGCGTGCAGCGCCAACAATCCCTACTAGGTTTTGCTTGTGGAATATCGCATAGGGTCCTATGTCTTTTCTCGTTAGTCCAACGTTGACCATGCGTTCAATCCTGTCTTGGCAGTCCTTTTCGGTTCGAATATCGCGTATGTATGTAGTTTTAACCACTTCTTCATCAGACCAAATGGGCAATAGCGCAGATGCATGGCTCCGCTCCAGCGGTATTAACTCCAAGCGTTGCGTCCTTATCAATTCCATGATCATTCACCATCTTCTTTTATCGTTATTAGTTATTATAGCATATACCCAACGCAAGCAAAAGGGGCTGTTGCAGAAGTCTTTTCAAAAGACAACAGCAACAAAAATTCACCTTGAATTACTTGATTCGCAGGTGAATTTTTGTATGTATTTATTATTACTTTGTGAGATAACAACTGTTTCGCAACAGCCCATTCTACTAAAACCCAAGAGGTATCGGAGGGGTGCACCCCTCTGATAATTAATCCGAATATCAGCGACATGCGCGGTGACTTCGGAACTTTGCGAAGCGAAGATTCCCTACGCAAATCCCCGACCGAGAGCGAAGCGAAAAGGAGATTTGTGCAAGCCCAGCGGAAAAGGTCACCGCAGGCGAGCTTTTTCGCTGCTCCCTACAGTACCATGACAAGCGTCCCCGCCGCGATCAGCACCATCCCAACGATGGACTTTGACGTGAAGCTCTCATGCAGGAAGACAAAGGCAAGAATCAATGTGATGATCACGCTTAGCTTGTCGATGGGCACAACCTTCGAGACCTCGCCAATCTGCAATGCCTTGTAATAGCAAAGCCATGACGCGCCCGTGGCAAGCCCTGACAAGATCAGAAAGAGCCAGCTTCTTTTGGTGATACCGCCAATGCCGCCCTGCGTGTTGGTTAAAAACACCATGCCCCATGACATTACCAGCACAACGACTGTGCGAATGGCAGTGGCGAGATTGGAGTTAACACCCTCAATGCCGATTTTAGCTAAGATAGAGGTAGCTGCCGCGAAGACCGCCGAACCCAAAGCGAATACAAACCACATGATCTTACCCCTTTCTCACGTGACATATCACGCGGTACACAAACTCGTGGGTATTGATTTAATAGATCGCGATCGCGCCGTAAGGGCCGTCGATCACTTCGATTTTGGTTTCGAAGATATTGGTGAGAACATCCGCGTTCATGATTTCATCGACCGTGCCAAAGGCAGCGACATGTCCGTCCTTCATGGCGCAGATTCGATCGGAATACTTCGCCGCAAAATTGATATCGTGCAAAACGGTCAAAATCGTTCTGCCAAATTCATTGGCCGCATGCTTTAGATGGTTCATCATCTGGACAGAGCGCGCGACATCGAGGTTGTTCAGTGGCTCGTCAAGCAGCACGTATTCCGTCTCTTGGGTCAAAACCATCGCAACGTACGCCCTCTGACGCTGTCCGCCCGAAAGCTCATCCAGATATCGGTTCTCCAAATCAGATAGCTCGAGGAAATCAATGTATTTAGAGATAATCATTTCGTCCTCTTTGGTGAGGCGACCCTTCGAATACGGGAAGCGCCCGAAACCAACCAATTGCCTGACGGTGAGTCTGGTGACAAAGTGATTCTCTTGACGCAATATCGTCAGAACTTTTGCCAAATCCTCTGATTTTGAATCGGCTACATCCATGTTCGCGACCGATATCTGCCCTTGATCCATGCTCAAAAGCCGTCCGATCATGAGCAACGTCGTGGATTTTCCTGCGCCATTGGGTCCGATAAGCGAGGTCAGACCAGCCTTAGGGATCTCAATATTTAAAGGTCCAATTTCAACCTTATCATATGTTTTCTTGGCATTGTTAATGGTAATCATAGCGTCCCCTTCCTTAAAATGACCACTAAGAATGTGATTCCGCCGAACATTTCGATGATAACAGAAACAACACCTTGTGCATTAAATACATGGTACATGAAGAAATACGCACCCGTTATGATCAAGAAACCGATCGCAAGCGACATTGGGAAAATGTATTTGTGATCGTAGGTTGGCGCGGCTTGATAGCTTAGGGTAGCCACCAAGAACCCGTAGAAGGTCAGCGGACCAACCAAAGCGGTTGATATCGACATTAAGATCGAGACCAGTATGAGCGAATAAATCATGCTGGCGCGATAGTTTACGCCCAAGGTCGTGGCGCTATCCTGTCCAAGGGACATCACATTAAGCTTTTTAGAATGCAAAAGCAACAGCAATGATACCACGATGACAATAGGAATTGCAATCGGATAGAGCGAGGAATCCGCATTGTTGACAGAACCAAACAGTCTTGCCTGCAAAATATCAAACTCCGAGGGCGCAAGCAGCCTTCTCATAAAGGAAGAGAGCGACTTGAGACCCGTACCCATGATTACGCCGACCAGTAGCATCAGCTGAAGATTGCCGTACTTGCCCGAAAGCAGCCATCCGTAAAGGATTAAGCACATGATGACCATCGCGGACACCTGGAATGCAAATGCTTGAACGCCTGTGAAGCTGATCAGCGCCTTCACGCCAAAGAAGAAAATCGTACTGGTTTGAATGGTCGAGTAAAGTGCTTCAAAGCCCAAAAGGGATGGGGTGATGATTTTGTTGTTGGTAATCGATTGGAACGCCACGGTGGAAACGCTCTGGCACACCGCCGCGATAATCATGGCGATCACTGCGTTCATTCTGCGCTTCACAACCGGCAGGAAGGAAGCAGAAGTGACTGGCACAGGGTTGTTGTACACCAAAAGTCCATAGGACGCAAGGATGCCCAGCGCTACCAACGTCACGAGGATAATCCAATAACGTCTATGTTCTTTTTTGGATCGAAAAGCTTTCGCTGATCTGTTTTCTTGTGAGAGACTCACATCAATTTGTGCATTGTCTCCGCTTACGTACGCAGCTTTATTCATCTTGGCCTCCTTTGTCTCATCAGAATGATAATAAATACAACCGATCCGACGGTGCCAAGAATCAAAGAAACAGGGACTTCAAAGGGCATGATGATGGTGCGCGAAATGATATCACATAAGGTGATGACGCCCATGCCCAGCACGCAGACCCAAGGCAGATTACTCCTGAGGTCATCGCCCCGATACATCGAAATAACATTGGGAACGATCAGACCTAAGAAAGGCAGATTGCCGATAACAGCCGTCACAATGCCGACTGCAAACGCGATCAAGCCTGTCCCCAGCATCACGATTCGGTTGTAGTTCGCGCCTAGGCTCTTCGCCACATCCTCGCCCAGACCCGCCAGCGTGAACCTGTCCGCATATATATAAATGAGCACAGCGATGATGACGATCAGCCACAAATATTCATATCTTCCGATTTGAACGGAGGCAAAAGACCCGATGAACCAGTTTTCAATGCTCTGGGTCATTTGGAAAGTCAGCCCAAGGAAAGTGGAAAACGCGGAAACAACCGCGCCCAGCATCATACCGATAATCGGCACAATCAAAGAGGACCGCAGCTTGACTCTTTTGAGGAACATGAAGAACACCATTGTTCCTGCAAAGGAAAAAATGATGGCACCCGTCATTCGAAGCACCAGCGTCGGTGCAGGTACGATAAGATAAACAACCAGCAGCCCAAGGCCTGCCCATTCGATGGTTCCTGTTGTAGTCGGCTCAACCAAACGATTTTGCGTGATCAGCTGCATGACGAGTCCCGACATGGACATGGCCGCTCCTGTTAGCATAAGTGCAACTGTTCTTGGGATGCGCGTGATGAAAAACATCCTCAGCCCATCCTCTTGACCCCAAATATCATAAACTCCCGTAAACAAAGAAATAACGCCTAGTGCAATAACGATAATGACCGCTACTATAAAAGGCTTTGTCCATATTTTGTTTCGTTTACTAGACCCTTGGGGCTGAGAATTCTCAGCCCCAAGCATTTTATCCGTTGATTGATTCAACACTAAACTTTTTCTCCTATGTACTTATTCAGCCAAAGCTGCTGCTAGGTCGCTGAATAGCTCCAAATAAGTCTGGATGGATTCGTTGGTGTAGGTATCTGCGGGTGCATATACAACATGACCGGAGGTGATAGCGGTGGTGTTTGCAAGAGCAGGTGCACCGTCGATTACGTCCTTAGCAGAAACTGCGCCGTCAGCGGAAGAGGTAGCTGCATCGCGGTCAAGCACGAAGATCCACTCAGGGTTGCTCTGTGCAATTGCTTCAACAGAAACGTCATCGCCCTGATGATCGGAGGTTGCATCGCTTAGGTCAAGTGCGGGAGTCCAGCCAAACACTTCGTACATGGGGCCCCAAACACGACCGGAGCGAGGAGCGGAGAAACCAATGTTTCCGCCGGAAACAACAAGGCTCATAACGGTATCGGTGCCATTGTAAGCTGCCGACACATCTGCGATAGCCTGATCGAAATCAGCGATAAGCTTTGCAGCTTCTTCATTCTTGTCAAAGATCATGCCAAGTGCAAGGGTGGAGTTCTTGAGGCCGTTGACTAGGTTTTCGCCGGGTGCTTCTGCTTCTTCAGACACGTCAAAGTTTAGGTCGATCACGACTGCGTTTGGAACCAATTCGCGAATCGCATCTGCATGTCCTGCAAAACGCTGGCCAATGATGACTAGCTGAGGATCTGCTGCTGCAATGATCTCAAGGTTGGGCTCACGGTGATTGCCGATGTCCAGAACGGACTCGTCTGCAACGTAGGGAGAAGCGGCGGGCATAACACCCTTGGGTGCTGCTACAAGCTTGATGCCCCAGTCGGACAAAGTTTCATAGGTTCTGTTATCCAAAGAAATAACTCTTTCAGGATTCACAGGAACGGTTACCTCGCCGTTCACATCGGTGATGACAACGGTAGCTTCTTCAGCTACTACGCTGCCTACGCAAAGTGTGAATAACATAGCGCATGCTAGAAGCATGGAAGTTAATTTACCTACATATGACTTTTTCATTGGTTGGTGCCTCCTATATATCGTGTATTTTTAGTTAGTCTTAGCTAACCCGTGCTATCTTAACACGGCGAATCAGTATTGTCAATAGATAGTTATCCAGATAATTCATTTTTATGAAACCCTGCTTCGAGTGAAATCCATGTCTTTTTTGCCGCATTTTTCGCAGTTCACGCGCGCTGTTTGAAAAGGCTCTTGCAGGGTATATCGCTGTGAACGCTCCAAAAAGGTACATCATTTATGGCCAGCTGTTAGCATTGAATAATGGAATCCTAAAAGCTCTTATTTGCAGGCTTGTTCTCATGTTTTTGAATTGTTACATATCTCACCTCCATATTTATTGGCAACAAAAAACGACTCCGTGAGTCGTCCGTTTATATGTTCGCCGTCACCATATCAAAGGACTTTTATGGCGAAACATGAAGATCCCATGATAGTCAGATGAACCCATCCCCTGCTGTCCCTTCATTTGCTATACCGCCACGGTGCAGGCATTCACAAAATAAGGCGATCGCATCAAATCTTCTTGAAAGGCATTTGGCATGTAGAGCGAAACATGCTTGTTTAATTTGATCGCGCCTGATGCAGTCAGCAATTCCGCTACAAACTGCGAACAGAAGTAATGATTCGGCCGATGAAATGGCAGCGGCCATGGCGCATGCGTAAATGCATAAACTGCACCCAGTCGATTAAAGTGATACTGACGTTTGTTTGCTTGAAATGCCTCCACCTGCGCCTTGATATCGATATACATGTTTTCCGGAACCTGTAATTGCAAGTATTCGCAATTTTTGACTCCGCGATGCCTGTATTTGTCCATGGTATCAACACAAAACCCGCGATAGCCAAAGCTATAAAACTTCTGAGATGCATCGTCCAGCGACAAAGCAGCATGGGTATACCCTCGACCCGTAGCATAATAGGCCAGCCAAGAAAACCAGTCTGAGTATTTACTCAGCACAATCGTAATCGAAAGGGTTTTATTTGTGTTTTCCATTTTCATACTCCTTATTCGGATTTTGTTTTATCATGAAGAGAACATAAAAATCTCCCCATTGCTTAGCAACAAGGAGATGATACAATAAGTTTTTCAACTATTTATCTACAAACCAGAAGTATGTCAGAACTTTGCTTTGACTGTTGCGCCACCCTGCTGATTGGAGAGCGTGAGACTGCCGCCATGTCGTTCGCATAGAATTTTACAAATATTCAGTCCCATACCAAAGTGTTGACCATCATTTTGTCCTGCCGATCGATAGAATGGGTTGGTGGCATTGCGTAGGTCTTCGTCGCTGAAACCGCATCCATCATCCGATATAGTGATGGCAAAAGGATCGCTGGTCAGATGAATATTGATCTTGTTTCTTGCGTAACGCAACGCATTGGGCAGTATGTTTTCATAGACTTGCTGCATGAGGGACAGATCCACCATGACGGCACCTGTCCCAACGTCTGCCGTTTTGAATACAAGCGTTTTCCCCTCACAGACAATTTCAGCACTATCCTTGAGCATTGAAATAATCTCAGCTTTACTCACAGGCATTTTTTGTATCTCAATGTCCTCCAGCTTTTGAAGGCTGTTCATTTTCTGCACATAATTTTCAAGCCGAACGATATGTGCCTGCATGATATGCATTGTTTCCACAACCTTTTCAGGCGACATTTTCCCCTCCGGCACATACTTTAAAATGATGGTGCTTTGCCCTTTCAGCTCTGTAAGCGAGCAATATCAAGCTCCATAAAACATCTATGGGAGGCAAAAACCGCCGTGAAAACAATCACGGCGGTTTTGAACAAACGATCTGTATTAGATTTGAAAGCTTCCAATATACGCGCAACCGTCCTTACTGGGAGGGTTGGGGAAAATGTGAAACCGAAAGGTATTTGGATTGGTCACGTACAGATGAGCTAAAGCACAACCGATATCAATCTGGTTGATTTGACTAGGGCTTGCTGCTTGACTAAACATTCCCTTAGGCTTGCAGTAGCAATGAATCACATCATCCTCATGCGTGAAGAACCATGGTTGCGCATTCTTGCCCGATGGCGCAAGGCGAGCAGGTTCAAGCCTTTCGTCTCTCTGGTCCGATATCTCCTCAAGGCGCTTACGCCTAAAGCCCGAAGTGCTGCGAATCGCGCTGTTTTTGGGATGCCCCACACCCATCAAAACAACAAATTTCATGTTCTCTATATCCTGCCTATAGGCTAGTTTACCAAGACCAAACCAATAGCAGCCCAGTCCAAGACTTTGCACGTACAAATCCAGTTGCTGAAACATAAACCCCACATTCACGCCGAAGTTTTCCTTTTCCTCACTGAATATCGCAATATAGTGAGGTGTTTTCCACGGCAGCATGTTCTTAACAAGGCTGCTGTCAATGATTTGAAAGTCGGTTTTGATATGTGCAAGTAGAGGCGTTAGCGCTCTTGCAAAGGTTTCTATCTTTGTTAAATCCGCTGAATCCAACGCTGTTTTTTCAAATTGTCTGGTTGTTTTACGGCAATGAATCATTTCGCTGAGCATCATCATGACGAGTTCTCCTTTGTCGTCCGTTTTCGCATTTGCTTATCCAAAAGCCTATGCCCTTGCCTCTCGCGGAGGCATACGGAACATATACCATTATATCATTGTGCCCAGTAGAAAGCCATGTAAGCTATTCGCCAAAACCATATTGATCAGGATGCTTGGTATACATGCCGTCATTTGTAATCGCTTATAGCACCATGGTGCTTAGGCTGCGCGGCGCAAGAGCAAAAGTCTGCCCGTCTATGGTTACATTGATGATCTCCTCAAACGGATTGACCACAATGTAGACAAGGCTACCATCCTCGTTTCTAAATGCCATGCTATTTGCAGCCCAGCGTCCGCTGGTGGTCAGCAAATGCGCACCCGGCTTCACAAAACTGGAAAGATGCTTCATGATATAGAATTCCGGATTGTGCTTTAGCGTGCCGTCTTTTGCGTCTACAGATAACAAAGAATTCTGCTTCCAGCCCCATGTACTCACCGCATCCGCTTCCAGTGCGATGTTCCAGTATACAAAGGCGGTCGCCCCTGCGCGCAGGTAATTCCACATCAGATTGTACACATAGAAAATCGATTTATACTCGTTGCTGCCGTCGCCGCACTCGCATTCGCTCTGGATAATTTCCACATCAGGGTACTGCGCTTCGATCTCACTCAATATATGTTTTCCGCCCCATTGCAACGCAAAGCCCTTGATATAAGAAGCTGCCTTTTCGTCCATCATCACAGTCCCGATAAAGTCATTGAAGGATTGTCCGTGCCAATTGCCCATCTCAAAGTCAAAGAAGGGACCATTGATCGTGCCAAGCCAAATTTCGGTATCCAATCCATTTTCCGCAAGGCGAGGTCCAAGATGATCGCGAATGAAATCGCGCATCTGCGTCCCGTCCCATAGGCAGCTGGGGAATTTCTGATCAGCAAAGACCTCGTTCTGTACGCATAAGCGCTGTACAGCTGCGCCTTCCGCCGCAAATGCCTCCAAGAACTTTTGGAAATACAATGCATACGCATCAAGGTTTTCATCCGTATTCTTCAAGCGTCCGAAATTATAGACGGGCGGTTGTTTCATCCAAGTTGGCGGACTCCATGGCGAAGCAAAAAGCTCCAGATCAGGTGAGAATTTCTTTGCTTCACGAATGAAGGGCAAAATGCACTGCTTATCGCGTTCAATGGAGAAATGCTCCATTGCCAGGTCGCCCTCATTCTCGTTTAAGCTGTACCAGCTGCTGGCAAAATCATTTGCCCCAATTGGTACGCGGCAGAAGTTAAATCCCATATATTCAGGCGAAAACAGTTCTTCCATCGCTTCCAGCCTTGTTTCTTGGGGCAATTTCATCAGCGCATCTCGCCCCAGCTCGCTAAAGCAAGCACCAAAACCGTGGATGGATTGTTTTTCCTCACCTAGGTCAATCGGAATAGCGGTCGTGTTATTATTGCTCAAAGCCACCTCCTCAAAAGGCCGCTCCTCAGTTGTCATAATCCAACGCATACATTTGCCTCCTTGATAATGATAAAGTCCCATGGTGCGATTTCAAGCGCCGCTCCTGATAAGATAGCAGCATCACTCAATAGCTCCGTTCCATCGCCGCCATCCCAGTTCAGCTGCTGTGCCTTCTGGGAATAATTCAGCAGGAAGGTCACTCGCTTGCCGCCCTGAATGCCGCGCTTGCAAACCAGCGGGAATGCATACTCGGGTAAATCCAAGCCAGCTGATTTCGCTTCGTAAGTGATCAAATCACGCAGGTATGATGCATCAGGCATACAGCCAAGATAGGTTGCCGTTCCTTGTCCAAAGGCATTGCGCGTTACGGCAGCATAGTTCCCCCATTGCGGATGCTGATAATTTTCAACCGCCTCTGCGGTATCCGCTTCAAGCAGCTCCATCCAATCAGACACCACGCTGCCTCCGCAGAGCGTCACGCCTTCCGGTATAGTGAACTGCGAATAGGTGCAGCCAAATACATCCGTCAAACCAGCGGGTTGTTTCTCGGCACGCACGCGGACATTTTCGTCCGTAAAGCCCGTTTTAAACGTCGCCAGCAAATGACCTCCCTCTTGCACATATTCGCGCAGACGAGCAATCAGTTCATCCGCTGCGGCATATAGGCATGGGACAATAAGCAGCTCATAGGCTGATAAATCCGCATCCTCAAAGATGATATCCAGCTCTAAGTTCAGATCATAGCAGGCATCATAGAGCGGACGCAGCATGTCATTATAGTTCTTGCCGCTAAAGGGCATACAGGTCGGAATGCGGAATGCATTCACTGCGGAAAGTGCCGTATTGCTAACGAGCATCGCAGCGCGGTTATGCTTCTGAAGCCCGCAAATCTCATCCGATAGCTTCGCGAAATCCGCGCCAACCGTTGCTGCCTCGTCGTACGTGGGATTCGCCTCAAGATCGTGGCTCAGCAAACCCTTCCAATAGGTTTCAAACGCATTATGTAGCGAATGCCAATGCCAATACATCACGCCGCGCGCACCCGATGCAATATGCGAAAACGCCTGCAATCGCAGCTGATTTGGGTAAGGCGTCCACTGTGGGAAGCCCTGCGCCTCTGTTTCCAGCACTAGATACGGCGCATGCTTGAGGCATCGCGTGATATCTCCGCAAAATGCGATTTCACGCCCCGTTAAATGATCCTGCGTGGGATGGTAGATATCGCACCCAGCCATCGTGAGGCATTTGCTTGCTTTGTTATGATCCACATCGGGCTGTACACCAAAGGAATAGCCGCGCCATTCAAAGTCAAAGTTATGCGTGACAAATTGATTGGGCTTAGCATATTCGCGGACAATGTCCGCCTGCCACTGGAGAAATTCCGTCACAAGTTGACGCTGAAACGCTGCATACGCGCAGCCAAGGCTGGCATTGATCGTCCCGCGTACATCGGGAAATTCGTCCCAACTGCCAATGCGATTGCTCCAATAATTCAGTCCAAAGGCGTCGTTGAGCTTATCGGTCGAGCCATACTTTTCCTTAAGCGAAGCCACAAAGCGCTTCTGCACCTCTTGGCTACAGGTATCGTAATGCTTGGTCTCGTTGTCCAGCTGGAAGCCGATCACGCAATCATAACCGCGCACCACTTCCATAAGTTTGCGAATGATGCGTTCCGAGTAAAACAAATAATCGGGGTCGGTGATATCCATGATCTGCCGCGCACCATAGGGACGGCGACCCTGATGGGTATCTGCCATGACGCTTGGGCATTTGAGTTGCAGCCATGCGGGGATCGCGTAGGTTGGCGTGCCGATGATGACCTGCAAGCCGTATTCTGTCGCCTTATCCAGCACATGCGCGACAGGGGTAAAATCAAATTCCCCCTCGCGTGGCTCATAGGTTGCCCATGTGGATTCCGCAATGCGAATCACATTCAGACCCGCATCCCGCATCATCTGCATGTCCGCATCCGTTCGTCCGGCTGGGAGGTATTCCGTATAATAAGCTGCGCCATAATAAAGCATAGCAGTCACTCCTTTTGAATTTATAATAACATATACGAAAACGTGCCGCAAGGCACGTTTTCGTATATGCGGTAGGAACGATTTTACTCGCCGTACTCCGCGAAGAATGCATCGACCTGTGCTTGTAGTACTTCTTTAATTATCTCGTTTCCAGCGATTTCAGCCTGCTTGTTCAGCTTCTCGATATCGCTTGCAACATCTGTTGTGACGCCTGCTGCCAAGGTATTGTAGTACTGGCTATATACGTTTTGCATGGCTGCATATTCGTTCTTAACGGAGGATGTATCCATGTTGAAGGAACGGAAGATATTGGGAACAACCGCTGCTTCCAGCTTGTCGCGCTCCTCATAGTAGTTTTCAGGTGCGCCAGCGGACATCTTGTAGAATTCCTCTACGCGGAAGCCCCAAGTTCCGGGCTCGCTTGGGAATAGATCAGTGTCGAGGTTGGTGATGAAGTCGTTCTCGTCCAGAGTGTAATCAACGCCCTCAACGCCATAGGTCAGAAGCATGTAGTAGCGCTCATCGCTGCGGATTTTATCAAGCAGCATCAACGCACGCTCGGGGTATTTGGAGGTGGATGGGACGGATATTGCATCCTGCATATAGCTTAGATGGTTGATTTCTGGCAGTAGGTTATACCAACGCATATCCCAATCGGGGTTGGTGTTATGTGCGCCTACCCAAGAGTCGAAGTTGTGTAAACGAGAAGCGGAGATTCCCTGATTGAGAAGAACATCGCCTGCATCGGTGACAGAGAGGATGCTCTTAGGCCAATAGCCAGCCTCGGAATAAACCTGCAGCTGATCGCACATTGCGCTAAAGCCTTCCCACTCGTGGGCAGCAATGACCTTGTGCTCTGGATCCTCGGGGTCTAAGTAGTACACGCCGCCGGTAGAGCCGCTCAGCGGATACAAGCCAGCTGCAAATAGATACATTTCGTCATACAGCACATCGTTCATGCCGCCTGCAGGATTGGTAAAGGAGGGCTCATTATCAACGATAGCCTGCAAAAACTTTGCATAGCTTTCCATATCCGTAATTTCCTCGATGCCATACTTATCCATGTATTCGCCGCGGACGATTGCGCCGTATGCGCTATAGGTCTTACGGTTGGAGGTGTAGGCATAGACATGACCTTCGACCGATGCCTGCAGCAATGCCTGCTCAGGTTGGTTCTTCATGCTCTCGGCGCAGTATGCGGGAAGCAATTCTTCCAATGGCAAGAATGCGCCGCGCTGTGCGAGGTTGGCGTAATCCAACCAAGTTGCCACATACACCAAGTCGAATTCTTCGCCTGATGAGAACAGTAAGGGGTATTTGGTCTGGTATTCGCCCCAGCCAATGAAGTTAACAACTAATTCGCAGTTCAATTCTTCCTTTGCCATGGCATTGAACTCTTCCAGCATTTCCTTGTAGCGTGGAGGTTCTTCGCTGACGACGTACATCGTCAGTGTAACAAATTCCGATGTATCAACCTGAGTTTCCTGCGCGAATGCGCTAGTCATGCCGCAAAGCATGCACAGAACCAGTAACAGAGCAAAGAGTTTTTTCATGAATGTTGCCTCCTTTTTTATTCGGGTTTTATCCATTGTCCATTAGCCTTTAACCGCGCCAATGGTGATGCCCTTGACAAAGTACTTCTGCACGAAGGGATATACCAGCAGAATAGGACCAATCGCTACGACTGCCATGGCCATGCGCAGAGATTGGCTGGGAAGATTGGCGACCCTAATGCCCGTTTGCGAGGCGATTCTCGCTAGCGCTTGGGAAGCGGAAAGGGTGCGATACAGGAGATATTGGAGCGGGAACAGCTCACTATTGTTCAGGTACAGCATTGCATTATACCAGTCATTCCAGTATTCCAGCGCGATGAAAAGTCCGATGGTGGCAAGTCCGGGCTTAGCCAGGGGCAAAATCAATTGCCCGTAGATGCGGAACTCCCCCGCACCGTCAATCTTCGCTGATTCCACAATCGAGGCGGGAATGCCTGAGATAAACGTGCGCATGATCAACAGATAGAACACATTGAACATGAGCGGAAGGATCAGCGCGAGTAGATTGTCCTTGAGCCCTAGGTAGCGAATGAAGAAGATGTAGGTCGAAATCATACCACCATTAAAGAGCGTAGTGAAGTAGAAGAAGAAGGTGAGCTTATTGCGATATTTGAAGTCCTTACGGCTGAGTACGTAAGCGGTCATCGATATGATGAAAAGCCCGCAGAAGGTACCCACAATCGTAATAAAGATCGTTACGCCATAGGCGCGGAAGATATCCTCGGGATTGCGAAACAGCGTCTGGTAGGCTTCGGTAGAAAACTCCTTAGGCCATAGCGCATAGCCGTGGCGCATGATCTCTGCTTCCTGCGTAAAGGATGCGGAGATCAGCATCAGAAACGGTACCAAGCAGGTAATTGCGACTATCACAACCAACGATGCGCCAAGAAACCTGAATATTCTGGCACTGATTGGCTGGCGAATGCGGTTCTTTGGGGTAATTGCCATTGGGTTTTGAATTGCTTTCATCTCGCCACCCCCTAAAACAGCGCGTAGTCAGCGTCGATTTTTTTCACGATTGCATTGACTACCGTGATGATCAAGAAGCAAAGCACCGATTGATACAGCGTTGCGGCTGCTGTCATGCCCACGTCACCGCCTGTGATCAATGCGCGGAATACGTAGGTATCAATCACGTCCGTCATATCATAGAGCTGCCCGTTGAGCCCGACGATCTGGTAGAACATCTGGAAATCGCCGCGCAAGATGCGCCCGACATTGAGCAGCAGAATCACGATAATCGTTGGCTTGATCGATGGGAAGGTGACATACCAGATGCGTTGCCAGATATTCGCGCCGTCAATATCAGCCGCCTCGTAGCATTCCGCGTCCACACCCGTGATCGCTGCAATATATACAACGGAATTATAGCCCACCCACTTCCATGCATTGAAAAACATGATGATGAACACCCACGCCGTGGGGATCGCGTACATATTTACCTTGTCAAGCCCCAGCGAAGTCAATATGGTGTTGAGCGTGCCGTACTCATAGTTAAAGATATTGTAAACGAATGTGCCGACCACAATCCAGCTAATAAAATAGGGCAGGAAGATGATCGATTGGCTGATCTTTTTAAACATTCTACCGCGCATTTCTGTAATCGCGATTGCTACCATCAATGCCAGTAACTGGGAGGTAATCAGATTCGCCAGATTATACAGGATTGTGTTACGCGTGATGCTCCAGCCCTTCCCCGAGAGGAAGAGAAACCTGAAATTGTTCAATCCCCCATGACTCGCCCAATCACTTCCGAAAATGCCTAAATTATAACGATAATCCTTGAATGCGACCAGAAGTCCAGACATGGGGATATAGCTGAGCAGCAACACCAATATCACCGCAGGTGCTACCATCAAAAACAACTGCCAGTTGCGTCTAAGCTCCCGCGTGAGGGCTCGCGGTTCTTGTGCGGACATGAAAAACCCACCCCTTTCCATTAATTTGTATAGCAATTGCCACTATCTTTCTCTTGTTTAAGTATAACGGCATTTGCTTACAAGCGTAAGGGGTGGGATTCTCGGATATGGGGTGTAAATCTCGAAAGATATTCAATTGGTCGTATAAAAAGCAATTTTATTTGTGCAAATCACTCAATAATTTGGGATGGATGCCATGGGATACGTACCGTGACCGTTGTCGTTCCCCCATTTTCAAAGGAAAGCCCATATCGCGCGCCGTAGCAAAGGCGCAACCGCTGGTGGATATTGCGCAGCCCATAGCCCTTTGTATCCTGCGTTGGTTGGCTCTGCATTACCTGTGCGATGGTTTCGTTCGTGATGCCGATACCATTATCGCGTACATGCAGCAGAATATCTCCCTCCTCCAGGCTGCCATCAACGCGCAGTTCACCTTCCAAACCCTGATGCCCGCGGTTCATGCCATGCATAACAGCGTTTTCCACGAGGGGCTGCAATATCAGCTTCAGGATTTCGTGATCAAGCAATTCCTCTGGCACATTGGTTTCCATTTTGATACGTCCGCCAAAGCGGAAGTTCTGAATGCGTACATAGAGCGTGAGATGTTCAAGCTCATCTCGAATCGATACAAAATCCAAGCCCTTCCCAAGGCTCAGCTTATAGTAGCGCGCCATGATCTGGGTGATTTCCGCGATTTCATCCGCGCCTACATCCATCGCCTTCCAGTTGATCAAATCAAGGGTGTTATACAGGAAATGGGGGTTGATTTGCGCCTGTAATGCCTTAAGCTCAGCTTGCTGCAAAAATTTACCATTTTCGTATTGTTGGTGCATCAGCAGACGAATTTCGTCTAGCATATAGTTAAACGACTTCCCAAGCTGCCCCAGCTCATCCGCGGGTTCCTCAGGCACTGTCACATTTAGGTTGTTGCTTTGCACAGCCTCCATATGTGTGGAAAGTACGCGCACACGCCTCGCAATGGAGCGCGCTAAATAGTAGATCAATAGCAGACCGACAAGCAGAATCGGAATGCTGCATAGCAGCAGCAGTCGAACCGCAGTCCATCCTGCCAGTTGAATTTGGTTGGCGTCAATCAATGTTGTCAGTTCCCAGTCTGTACCTACAACCGCTGTATTTAAGCAGATATATCGTTCTCCGTTAACAATCAACAGTTCACAGTCCATTGCCATGCCAATGGGTGCTGTCAGCTCTCCATGCGATTGAAAATTCTGCAATAATGCCGCATCAGAGGATGCAATCATTTCGCCTTTGCTATTGAGAATATAGGTTTGGCTGCTCTGCACCGTATTCGCGTTGTGCAGAATTTCATCCAATCGATCCGCCTCCAAGCTGACCGCAACCGCACCAACCACCTGCGCATAATCATCGAGTGCGCGAATCAGGCGCGTATACGTCACCACACGCACTGGGGTAGTCCCTGTTCTTCTGATTTGTTGCTGCGGCGAAAACCACAAGGCTTGATGCTGAGCATCCAGTATTTGATGATACTGCTCGGTCTGCATAAGCTGCGGCAAACTATCAAAATTAAGCCCCTGCTGAGCATAGGTGCTTTGATTGCCAAGGTATAGCCGCACATTGCAAATGGCATCCGACTGCATGCTTTTCAGGTTGTTCCACACCGTGAAAACCTCGCGGTATTCATCCCCCAAATCCATTTTCGCATCCAATGCGCGCTTCATCAGATTATGGATATTAATATCGTAATACACAGTATCCGAAACAAAAAGTGACAGGTTAATCTTGTTAGAAACAAATGTCTGGGCTTGCGAAAAAGACTGGCGTGCAGAATACAGCAGCTGATCGCGGCTGTTGCCGGCAATTGAAATATGCGCCACCATAATAAATACAAGGAGCATCGCAAGGAATACGGATGAAAACATCAGCATCATTTTGCGCTGCAAGAGCATAGCCGAAAACCAAGTCAACGGGCTTTTCTTTTTCATAGCGTACGCTCCCTGCGAAACCCGTTGGGCGTTACGCCTGTGGCCTTTTTAAACACTTTGGTAAAATGCTTGATATCCATATATCCCACGCGGCGAGCGGCTTGCGCGATGGTGATGCGCGGGTTTAGCAATATGCGCTTAGCCATTTCCATCCGTTGATCAACAATATACTGAGAAAGAAGCAGACCTGTTTCCTGCTTGAACAATGTGGAGAGGTATGCAGGCGTCAGGTAAATCCGCTCCGCAAGCCATTGCACTGACAAATTTTCAGTTGTAATATGCTCGGACACCAGTTGCAATACCTGCGCTACAGGTGTGCTGTAATCCGAGCTCTCCGCAGGCGCGTATAGCATTTCGACAGTGTCTGAAAACCAGCTTGCCATGCCCTCCAATGTGACTTCGCTTTGCAGCGCAGCCATCACCGTTTCGCTACGCTTATGGGGCGAATCCTCCGGTCTTAGCGCACTTGTCAGCAAACATCCGAAACGGTAGTAAATTTTCCGCGCCCTAGATGTCGAAGGATGTTTTTCAAGGTAGTCCAAAACAGCATCCGCCAGCTCACGCATCTGCTGAAGGTCACGCTGTCCAAGTGCCTTTTGAAACCGCGCCAGCAATGTTTCTTCCTCGCTGATACCCGTTGTTTCCTTTAGCATACGGACTCTCGCTACCGCCTTGATGATCGCTGCTTCAAGCTCGGGGATATTCACAGGTTTTTCTACATATTCAACCGCCAAAAGCGAAATCGCTGCCTTTAGATATTCCTTATCGGAGTAGCCGCTGAGGAATACCAATTGCACATCCGGCAATTGCTGACGGATTAACGAGCACATTTCGATGCCGTTCATACCCGTCATCCGAATATCAGACAGGATAATGTCAGGGCGAAAGGCTTCGCAGGCCTCAACTGCAACATAGGGATTCCCCTCCGCATGCAAATCATCAACGCCGCAGCGCTGCCAGTTGACATGCCGTTTCAGACCGTTCATCGTCGTAGATTCATCATCAACGATCATCAGTTTCAATTGCAGTCCCTCCCTTGAGTTGATGCTGCCTATCTGCATAAGCTATGATTTTTGTTTTATTGCTTACCACCCTTTTTCGACAAGCTGCCGCTTAATCCCTTTTTCTATGAGTTTGCCCATCACCTTCCAGAATTGCTTTGACCTTAGGCACTGTCTCCCGCGAATATTCCGCCCTGAGTTCCAGCGACCAATCTCAAAGGCCATAACCATCCGCTTCTTGTCAAAGCGCTTCACCTTCCAGCATCAATCGGAAATTCCAATACGAATTTAGTACCATGCGGCGTGATCTCTTCCATATTGATACGTCCATTGTGAAGCCTCATGAGCTCTCTTGCGATGGGGAGACCCAAGCCGGCATGCGACTTGTCTGAGTGCGATGATTCCACCCGAAAGAAGCGTTCAAAGACGCGCTCTTTGAATTCCGCCGCGATGCCCTGTCCATCATCGGAAACGGTCACAGATAAATAGCGGTCACTGGCAATCACCGCAAATTGAACGTTACCCATCGGAGGCGTATAGGCGATTGCATTGTCCAGTAGAATTGATAGGATCTGCGCGATTCGTTCGCTGTCTCCTAAAACCCGAGGCAATCGCTCATCAGGCAATGAAAGCAGCAGTGAAATTTTTTTTGCTTTGGCAATCGGATAGAACGCTTCGTAGCATTCGATCATAACCGTATCCATATCCACTGCTCTTTTTTGCAGACTCCAAGTCCTTGCATCAGCCCTGGATAATAGCAAAAGATCGTTCACCAAGCGTGCCATGCGCGTGCTTTCCGTCTTGATGTTCTTGAGCAACAGATCATCCTCATGACGCTCTATCGCATCCACGCTTGCCGTGATCACCGCCAGCGGTGCTTTCAGCTCATGGGATGCAAGGGATACAAACTCGATTTGTTTTTGATTGCTGATTTGCGCAGGCTTGATCGCATGACCCGAATACAGCCAGCCCGAAATGATGATCAGCGCCAACCCCGCACAAACGACCAGCATGACAATCACTCTTTGCCTAATCATTTGCTCATGTTCAGGTTTGACATCCTTGATCACGACAAGCCGTATGGCATGATCTGCTTGTGACAGCAGTGTGACAGCAGCTAAATAAGGCTCGTTTCTCTCTCCCAAAAGGGAGAAGGTCACCGTGCAGGGTTCAAGCGACCCAAGCGGCTGCATGAGTGCCGCTGCCTCATCATTTGCAAGTGCACTCTCAATGAGCGTTTTACGCGCCGTGGTCGGGGTCCAAGCGCCCATGAATGACAGCGGCACATCGTTTTCTTCAATGGAAATGATTTGGCGTGAGCCTACTTCGGTTTGCGACAGCCATGTATGGGACAGCATGGCTTCGCCTTGCAACTTGTAGATGATCGCATTCACGCCGCTTTTAAACGAGCTAAGCAATGCCGCTTCAAGCTGACTTTCAGCCGTGTATTGCACCGCAAACGATACCGCCACCAGCACAAGACCCGCAAGCAGCGTATAAGCAATGGCTAGCTTGTAGCGCAGTGCCTTTAGCATGCCCCCACCTCTAATCGATAGCCAACACCATACACTGTTTTAAGCGTCACGCTGCTTCCAACCGTTTTGAGTCTGCGCCGAAGAAAATGCACATAGCGATCAAGGTTTCCGTCCTCTATATCTGCATACGCACCCCAAATACGAGCAAAAAGCATGGCGCGCGGGAGCGTTTGCCCTCCTGCTTTGAGAAATGTTTCGAGCAGATCGCATTCATGCTTTGATATCGAGCATTTCCCCGCAGGACCATGCAGTTCATTCGCCCATGGCATAAGCGAGAGGTCATGCCAATCGATGATTTTACCATGCTGCCAACCGCTTGGGCGGCGGCTAAGTGCACGTAATCTCGCCAATAATTCTTGGGTTGCAAAGGGCTTGGTCAGATAATCATCAGCACCTGCATCAAGCCCTTCCACGCGGTCATTGATACCGTCCAATGCCGTTAATATGATGATGGGGGTTGTCATCTCACGCATCCTAATCGCCGAAACAACTGCCGTCCCGTTCAGCCCAGGTAACATGCGATCAACGAGCAATAGATCATATGCGCCCGTCAGCGCAAGCTCCAAACCTTCTGATCCGTCTGGAGACAAATCGACCTGATATCCTGCGCGTTCCAAAGAGATTTTCGTCGCAGTAGATAAGGCGATATCATCCTCGATCATTAGCAGACGCATCGCGATTCACCCCTCTTCTATTTGCCTGTTTGTGATATTGAGTATACCATGATTTTGTTCAATCTACAACCCGCGCAAACACTGTGTTTTCAACGTTCTTTGAACTGTTAAGCACTCGAAAAACATGTGAAATCGTATTCGTTAGTGACGGGTTAGTAACACTATTTATTGGGGATTTTCAGAATTTTTCCCGTTCTGATCATGTCGGAGGTCATATCATTCAAAGTTTTAATTTCAACATATCTGCCACCCTTACCCAGAAGCTTTTTTGCAATCTTCCATAGTGTGTCACCCCGCTGAACTGTGTATTCGGTGAAAGTGAGGGGGTCGCTTTGAGCGTTGAAGGTTTCCAATGCTTTGAATGATTCGCTTCCAAACTTTCCGTCAACGTCAATGTCTACTGACGTTTGAAAAGCTCTAACACCTTTTTCAGTGCTTGCGCCAAATTTACTATCAATTTTACCGCATTCAAAGCCAAGTGCGTTCAAGCGAGTTTGTAGTTCTGTTACGTCTGCGCCCGTCATATAAGGGGAAACGTTCTCCAACGTTCTTTCGCCTAGCTTGTATTCTGCAACGGGTGTTTCAGGAATATCAATACTTTGAGAACCGTCATATTGAAGAAGGGTAGCCGGAAGATATGACCACGTTTTCCATGATCGACTTGTAATCTTTGTTTTTACCACACCGTAAGCGAATCCGCGAGCTTCAACCGCATAACCGTCACCAACATATACACCAACATGTCCAGAAGAAAACAAAAGGATACCCGGTACATCGGGCAAGGTTGAAATGCTGCCCCATGTGCATTTTTTTGATTTACACCAATCAAGTAATCCGTTTGCGCCTTTGTCCGGGCAACCGTTAGAACCATACTTGCTGGAAAACGTGTTATTTGTGCCGATAGCATCAACAACGCCTTCGCCACCGTTCGTCCAAAAGAAACCCTTAATCAAGCCCACACAATCCATGCAAATTGATTTTGCAGCAATATGCTGATTATACATTGACGTGCGTGAAGCCCCATAATGTGAAGGATATTGAATCGCTTTTCGTTGACGCAAATCTTTTGTACAACGATATACACAAGTCCCATACCAATAGGGCATTCCGATCATAGATGATGCAAACGCTACCAGTTCGGACGCTTTAAACATTACTCATTCCCGCTTTCGTCACCGTTCCCCCTTGCAGCATCCACCATGCCTTCGCCAATGATGTATGCAATTAAAGTGGCCGCTGCTGTAACAACGCCAACCACCTGTTCCGTGGTCATGTTGTCAACGCCAAACGTTACGAGCAAAGCGGTAATAAAACCAGTGATAGCCGCCCAAAATTTGCGGGAAGTCAATTTCTGTTTCCAATTGATATTCATATAATCAATCCTTTCAAGTGTAGAAGCATCGGAGTATTTCCATAGTTCATTTTTTTTGCCTTTTCATGAATCGGTTGGAAGTGCCATAAATTTAGTGTGAATACTGTCCATTACGCCGTTTTGTCCTAAACCATGATATTGCTTCCAGCAGTTTTCAAAATTGTCACGTGCATATATGGGGGCATCTCCTTTTTCCGAATAATGAATCCAGTCTGCAATCATTTGGGCACGTAAAAGAGCCTGAACCCCTAATCTCACCGCTTCCGTTTCTTTGCTATTGTCTTTTAACTTTTTCAGGATGTACCCAATTAGCCCGGCTATAAATGAGGGTACACCGATCAAGCATAAGATTTGATAAATCGTCACGTTCTAGTTCCTGCTTTCAATTGGTTTAATCAAAAACCCCCTATACGGTCTTATATAAAGCTCATATAGGGGTTTTGATTGACGGGTTGATGGTTTCCCCATCTTACTTTCGAAACGGCTTATTCAGCCATTTCGCCGCAATCCAGCGCAATCAAAATTTCTTTGACCTGCACCATCAAGCGTTCCGGGACATCCGAATAATTCTTTTTACCCTTTACGATCAACGTAGCGTAAACAATTGCCACATCATTCACCCCCTTTCGAAAGATTATTTGGAACGTGAAATCAAATATCAGCGTCCAGAAGTTTAGCCACGGTTTCACGTAGCGAAACAGGAACATCTTCAAGTGTTTTCAATCCCTTCCGAATCAAATTTGCATAAATTTTAGGCACAAAAATCACCCCTTTTCTATACGGTAGCGGTCAGCAATTCATAAACGTCACATAGCGCCAACTGTGTGTTTGTAATATCCAATTCGAATTCTTGATTGGCTTCGATCAGTGATTTGATATATTCGTCTTTTTCGTATTGGGTTAAAGTAAATTCGATTTCTGATCTTTCCCCCTGTTCGTCCTGAACAACGACTTCTTGAATGTTTTCCGAAACCCATACGCTGAATTCATCTACTATTACAGGTTCGGGAACTTCCGTACCACGTACGATTCCATGTAGAATCATGAGCTAACACCCTTTCTTGATTGAATGTTTTTGACATAATAAGCGTCCACATATTTTTCAAGCGGCACGCCATATTTTTCATATAGACGGTAATGGTCACACGGTAACAACCATCCTTTGTAAGAATTAAAAGAACAATAATCCGAATAGCTTATTTCTGCCCCTCGTTTCACTTTTTTGGCGATTAAAAGCATTTTGTGTTTATAAGATTGACAGGTGGATTTTCTCAATAAGGTGTAATTCAAAAAAGAACGAAACCCTAAATAATCCACGCCCCGGACGTAAGTGGGAAACACTTGATAATTTTCTTTCATTGTGATTCGTAAATTCGTCTGAAAATAATGGTTTATTTGCCAGCAAAGTTTGTGCAAATATTCTTTGTTTGAACCGAATATCACGATATCATCCATGTAACGAAAATAATATTTTACGCGAATGTTTTCTTTCATGAAATGGTCAAATTCCGAAAAATAGAAATTGCCGCCATATTGCGAAAAATAATTACCAATGGGTAAACCAATACCGGAATTTTCATATCGAAGTTTTCTTTCTTCAGGTGTTTCTTTTCGCCCCCAAATGTACCTGGATAGCACTTCAGTTGATAATTCTTCAATGGTGGACAATCGTTCTTTGTCGCTTTCATCAGCGGTTTCAACGCTTCCGATCACTTCATCAATAAACCAAAGCAGTTCATTATCTTTAAACAATCGTCTAAACTTATCTTTCAAAATTTCATGGTTTATAGATTGATAGTAATGCTTTGCGTCTATTTTAAGACAATATTGACAACCGGGAACATCGTGACGCATGACGTGTTGAACACGTTCAAGTCCTAAATGTATTCCTCGATTTGGAAGCGCAGAATATGTATCAAAAATCAGGTGTCGTATTAAAATCGGTTCGATTACTTGAATAACTGCCCATTGTGCGATTCGGTCGGGATAATATGGAAGTTTATACAGGTCACGAACTTTTTTCCCTTCTTTTCGCCGTATCGTATTATAATTTGAAGTGTGATAAGTATGATTAATCAAGTCTTGTTGAAGTTTTTGCAGCATTTCACCAAAATTGTTTTCGGTGTCCTTTGCAACGTTTTCATTAACTTTTTTTACTTCTTGATACCAGCCCTTACCTTTTTTAGCGTTAAAGTGAGCAAGTTTCAAATTATCATCTGATACAATTTTTGAAAACAAATCTCCGTGTAATTTCATACCGTATACCTTCGTATGCACGAAAAACCGAATCTTCAGCGGTTTCCCCTTACCAATACGATTCTTCTTTTTTTTTTATGTTTTGCCAAGTGGCAGGGCAAGTAAATTCCACATTTATGATAAACACCCCTGAAAAATTTTTCAGGGGTGTTTATTTCGTGCATTAGCTAAGTGGCTGCTGATATTCCGATTACGATTAGAAGGTGTATTATTAACATTCCAATAGAAACTGCCTGCATTGCTACCATTATTCCAAGTCCTGCCTATAAAGGTGACAAAAGCAGTTTTTTATTTTTGGTTATGTGAACGCCCGCATAAGTAAGCGGATTTTCCACTTGCCCATATAGTCTATTTAAGCTGTAACGCCGGGTACATACGCCAAGCGGCCGCCGATATTCCGACTACGAGTAGAAGGCGTATAAGAAACATCCCAATAGAAACCGCCCGCATCGCCCCCATCAGTCCAAGGCCCGCCCAGAAAGGTGACAAAGAAGGGTGCAGCAGCGTTATTCTGATAAAAATAGTCGCCCACTGGAACGGATGAATTCGCGCCGTGATTTGTTTCAGAAGGGAAGAATAACCAGTCAAATTTTTCACTGTACGCCATTGCTGAAATATAACCATTTTCCTTGCTAAGCGTGATACCCGCGTTTTCATAGGGTGCGGTTATAGACGATTCAGTGAATCCATGGTCGGCAACATATAACTCGTGAATGCCTGACCCTTGAATATTCAGACCATCAACAAACTTCCACATGTTACCCCAGAAATTCTCTTCCCCTCGATACGATACAACGTTGAAGCCATTACCATTGGTGACGCTGCCCGAAGCATTCCCAAGGGGGGTGCTTGCGCCCGTATTCTCCGAATAACTCACATTTTCTTCAATGGAAGGCTTACCAGTAACACCATTGCCTATTTTGCTTTGAGTGTTGAAACTTGCATATTCAACCAGAAAAAGAAGCTGTGTACACGCCGCCAGAGCACCATATTCTTGATACCAGCCCTTACCGCGTTTTTCAGCCAACAAACCACAATTCCGGCGAACCAAACTTTGGGTAGTGCCGCTTATTGGTTTTGCATTTGCAATGGAACATAACTTATCGGCTGCAAAATCAGCAACTTGGGCATCGTCCAAAATGTAAGCATTTGCTGAAGTATCAAACAGAGTGCCTTCATATGCCGACATGTAAACATAATTCTTTTCTACACCGTTATGAATGAAGGCGGGATGCAGCTTGAAGCCTGTTTTCGGGGCGGCTGATATGTAATATCGTGCTTTGCGCAAATGATGACCCTTACCACCTTCAACTTTGTCGGTTTTCAACGGCACGACTTTATAATAGAACTTGGGCTGATGAACCATGACTTGAACAATTGTTCCGGTAGGGTAAGTTTTCGCATTTTCCGCTTCACCAATCGTGATTGATTGAGTTAATTTTCCTGTTTCAGAGTAACCAGCGTCACCATATTTCGCGATTTCTTCGCCCGCATCCGTGAGATTACAGCGATATCGCCCGCCAAAGGGTTCAACACTGTCAAAACCTTCACCCGAATTGCGGCCAATTGCGGCGGCAAGACGAGAAAATTTACTGTTTGAAAAGTCAACTTCAACGCCGTATATATCATCATCGGAGTACCCCACGAAGCCTTTCAAATCGCTGATTTCAGTTTGAAGGCTTTGCACGTCACCAATAGACGCATAACCAGCAGGGTCAACCGTAATTGATACGTTTGTCGCGTTGCCCACGGTGATTACAAACTTGAAATACCCACCACTAACCGTGATACCATTATAAGGGGGCATATAACCGGGCGTGGTCGCCTTTGCTACAGCGTAAAGGATTTCGCCCGTGTCAGGATCATTGGCGAAAATACCAATGGATTGAATGTTATAACCCACGGTCAAGGCTTTATTATCAATTGCCCCTTCAATCTGAATTGAAGCAGTATTGACAATTGTTTTTCGGGTAATTGGCGCTGTTTGCTTGGTATTGGAAAGCGAAGTCAACGTTGGAAGCTGTGCAGCAGTGTATTCCTGCGCTGATAGTTTAATCGCGGTAAAATTACAAGTTCCGTTCCCCTGCATCAATTTCGCCATTAATGCTTGACCTTTATTAGTGATAACAAATGTAGAAAATTCCATATTATTTCCCTTTCGTCAGTTGATTTCTATAATGTTGGTGATGACGTTCACCGTTCCGATGTATTCCGTCATTGCAACAGTAGATGATTCAATTAAATCGTTTGTCAAAAACAACGTGTCAGTGATATTTTGACTGAATGCAACCCCTTGCGGAATTGCACCTTTTACAATTTCAACTAGATCATTAGTCAAAAACAGCGTATTAGTGATGTTTTGACCAAATGCAACACCTTGCGAAATTTCACTTTTTACAATCTCATTTAAATCATTCGTCAATAAAAAATTTCCCGTGATACCAGCGCCGATCGAATAGAACATTCTGACCGTACTTTTACCCTGAATCATGTTCGCGGAATGTACTATTAAATTGCACGGAATCATTGATTGAAGCACATAATCCAAGTTTTCAACTTGACCCGCTTTTTCAAGGTGAGTGACAATAGCTATTTCATATGGGCGACCGGGAAGCATATAGACTTCAATTTGATCGTTTCCTTGAATAGCAATTATGCGATTTTTCAATGTAGTCATTGTATATGGTGAAACATCATTCCAACGGGTCATAATCGCGCTTCTTCGTTCATCGAGTGCTTCACCGGGAACGTGTGAAATGCCAAGAACTTTTTCAAATTTGGAAAGTCCAACTTCTGAAGCGGTTTGAATGAACAGTTCATCAATAAGCTTTGTACATTCATCAGCCAGCATTTGAAATTCTGGATTTTCACCCGCAAGCAATGCGCACATTTCGTGAAAATTCTTCAAGTACGGAGGTAGGAAAAGCCATAAATCAATTGTTCTATTCATTCGACACCACCCCCATAATTGGGATTGAAGCCGAATCAAGCGTGAGATTTTCAGTTTTTCCATTAATGCTTGTTCGCCAAACATCAACGATTCCTTGAATATTTAACAGTCGGGTTTCGATTTGTGCTATACGAACGACCGAACTTTGAACATTACCCCAATTCTTCCGAAGTTCCAAAAGATATTCAGAAATCACTTGAACGATCATATTTTCTACGTTTTGCCAAGCGTAACCAACGTCACATTCAATGCTAGTGCTTACGTTTATCTTTTCTTCTGTTACCGTGTCAACGGTGACAATATGTCCTATGGGGGCAATTCCACTTCCTTTTCCATCCTGAAGGGGATCAATTTCGTCTTGAACATTCCCAATTAACAACGCCGATGCTTTATCAAAATCACTATTGAGAATAGTTAATTTGACTGTCCCAGCGCCAGCCCATATGGGAATAACCTTGGTTGCGCCAACGCCTTCAATAGCGTTGGTTTTTTCAAGATAATCATGAACATTTCCACCATAGCTTTTATTTCGGAAATTGCTGAAGTATCGTTCGCGTAATGCTTCAGTTTCTTCTTCATCCTCACCGGGAATTAGAACTTCAACTGCATTGGCGGTTTCAAGATTGTCAACATATTCAATGGGAACTAAACTCCCCATATATTGACCGCCTTCAATGCCAGAGTTTTCACATTGAATTTGATATGCTCCCGGTTCACCTTCGATGGGTGAAAGAACAGTATAGTTTAATTTATCTAAACTAAATCGCTTTCCCAATACTTCCACATTCGATGGGGTGAAAACTCCTTTTAAAATAGCATTGGTGGCTTCGTAGGGGACAAGCCCACGTTCAGCGCAGCGCCGAACTAGATATTCCCGTTCTTGCGTATCGGCAAACCCTTCAAGCAGGGTATATTCCAAGCTGATATATGCCAATTCGAGTTCAAGCGCAGCGGGTGAAAGTGCATCCCAAATGACAGAACCTTCGCGCTTATCCATATCATCAGGAATTCGATCAAGCATTCTCGCCATGAGATTATCATAAGTCATTGCTTCAAACATTAAATTTCCACCGCCTTTTCCGCGTCAATGTCGCCATAAATAGTGTGAACCGTGAAAGTGCAATGTACTTTTCCCATGTCCACTTCAAAATCAAAGTTGTCAACACTATCAATTCTACTATCCCACGTTAAAGCTTCACTGATAATACGTTTAATTTCGGGTAGTACGTAAGAAATGGGCATACCTAACAGTTCAGTCGTTTCAACTCCATAATTATTTGAATACGCCGCATATTCAAATCGTTCAGTATTCAGAATCTTAAATATCGCCTGTTTCATAGATGCAACATTATCGGTATATCCTCGAATACGTCCGTTGGTAATATCCATATTGTAGGTTTTACTTGGGAAAATTGCCGCTTCGTATGTGGTTGCCATAAAAGTATCGTCATTAGGAATCATGCAATCACCCTATCCATGACTATAAATTTTTGACCGCCGATCATGCGAAGAAGAAGAACTTCATCCCCAACTTTTAGAGCGGAATGAACGGTCATGTTTTTTTTACCACTTATATTGTGTATGTGGGCTAGAGAAGATGAATATTCCGTAAACAGTTCTTCAACAGCGTGTGCATGTGAGGGGTCGCCAGCGTTTAGAGTAGAAAATGCTTCGATTTTATGTCTGTGAGTTTTTAAAGCGGTAACGGTTTCCCATTGTACGCTAACATCAATTGAGTAATCCGTTACGTTTCTTGTTAAAACAAGTTGTTCTTTTCCTAACGTCAACTTTTGTTCAACTGTAATTTGTAAAGGATTAATTGAAATCACCTTTCCAAATAGTACACTTACAGGCTTTGACGCATCAACGGCTTCAACAGCTGCCTTCTTTATGCTATCCACCAAATCAGGACTAGCCAATAAATTCACCGCCCCTCAATGTTAAATCCATAGAATGTTCATCGTTATTAAAATAGTGTTTGCAATGTTCCACCATCATAAAATGATTCAGAACGGTATCACCTAAATTCAAGCGAACTATTATCATCTTTCCTGCTCTTATCCGCAAATCGCCAAATGCACCCGTGATTTTCAAGGTCTTTGTTTTAGCATTGTATAACACAAGTAGTGAATCAGCTTTATTTTGAGCGTTTAGAGTGTCGCTTATATCTTCGTAATATTGAAGCGTTCCCCATTTTCCCATTGTTTCGCGGTCTTGGGCAGTAAAAATTTGTCGTTTGCCGGATTTTTCATCTTCGTAAACAAGTTTAATTCGATTATAAGTAGAATCGTCAATAGTCGAAACATAATTATAATTTTCACCCGTTTCAACATCAATAATCAATCCAACCCGTAGCGTATCAGCACTTGCTAATGTCAACAGTCCAGCGTTGTCATATAAGACATATAAACGTTTCGTGTTCGTCAGTGTGATATTAAGGACTGTTTGCATCATATCAAGTAAGGTGCTGTTTTCTTCCACCCTAGAAGGGATTACATAACCTGTGTTCTCAATGTTACCAAGTCTGATTCCGTAATCGTCAGAAATCATCTTAATGATATCGGAAGCCGTAGATTTTTCGAAAACGTACGTATCTTTGTTTTTCAAGTATCGCATCTGGTCATATGCTGTCACCTTCACAATAGGGTTTTTATCCCTAGCAAAGCGGAAGATGAACCCATAAAAAACATCAATCCCATCCACACGAAGCTTCACGGGGTTTCCTTCTTCAATATTTAACAGATCATCCCGCAACACGGAAAAAGTCAGTTTTCCGGGCGAACCTTTACGTTCTGTGTACCATTCGATCCCCACTTCGACACAAGGGGTGATCAGCGTTGAATCATTTTGAATCATCAGCTCAATTTTCATTTCACACCCTCCCTATCGCAAACAGGCAACTACTTTCGATTTGCTTGAACTAGCGACAGATTTTTTGACCGGGGTAACTTTTTTTGCAACGGTAGTTGTGGTTTTCTTTGTGGTCGATGTCACCTTTTTAATCGTTGAAGAAACTGTGTTTTTAATAGCCGATGCAACTTTACTGACAGTAGCACCTACTACAGCGCCCACGGCTGCGCCTTTAACCACAGCCGAAGCTGTCCCTTTTGTAGCTGCTCCAACGACCGCACCAACAACAGCACCAACCGCCGCACCTATTGAAGTCACCTTGGTTGCTTTGGTCGTGGTTGTGGTTTTTTTCGTTGAACTACTTTTGGAACTCGATGAACTTGATGAACTTGACGAACTGGTTGTTGGTTTCGGATTTTCCACAATGGGACGTGTTTCATTGACTATCACAGGGGCAGTAGGTGACGGCACTTCAATAGTAATCGTTTTAGTGGAATACGCTCTATATTGTTTCAATACAATTTCAACATTCAGATCAAATCCGTTTTTAGCTTCTTCGATAATGCTATAACTTTCCAATGATGCTGAAATGTTGGTGTCGAATAGAAGTTTCCCGGTGGGTAAACACCGGGAAACAATGAATGAAAATGATTGCTTACTGATTTTTAACTGTTCGAAGTAATCCAAATATTCACTTGCGTTGATAAACTTACCGTTATAGTTTGCAAAAGGATAACTGACTTGTGGGATTAAAAGAGTAAAACGAACATCTGTCAACCCAGCGGATTTTAAAAGATTCACTTCACCTTCATTGATGAGGGTTACAGTTTGATTTTTATTATTAATCGACATTTGAATTTTGGAAGGGGTGACGGGCATCAGCATCTTTCCCAAATACATGTCATACGCCATTACTCATACACTCCTTCCGCAACCATTTCAAGGCGTTCTGCAACCTTGTCTTGAAGATAAGTAACGACACCATCAAGATCAAGATTCGAATCAATTTTATTATTTGCAGTAAAATCAATGTGAAGTTCTGCCGTAGTATATTGATTAATTGATTCGCGTTCCGCAAGATCACGAATCTTTTTAATGTCTGTATCGGATATTTTGACTTTTGTTTTATCATCCGCAAGGAACTTTTGATTTTCAAGGTCTGCAAACATGCCGATATTAGACCAAACGCCTTCATTCATGGCACTATTGGCAACGGATAACATACCATAGGTTGACTTTTCAATTTCGCCCCTCATGTCATATTGTCCGTTGATGTAGCCTTTGCCAGTCATGGTGGCCAAGTCATAATACACCGTTGACGGCGAATGAATCCCTAGTGAACTTCTAGTTGCGGCAACGGCTGAAGCAGCCAATGCACGAGCAGCAGCAGCAACCGCACCCGAACCACTTCGAATACCGCCAGCCATACCAGCAGCGATTTGACTTCCGATTGAATGACCTTGGGAATAACTAAGAATGGACGATGCATTTTGAACCGCTTGATTTGATATAGTAACAATATTACCCACCACAACTGTACCCAAAGACATGATCGCAGCGGAAACAACGGGAACACCATTTAAAATACCAAGCGCAAGACCTTCAGGAATGTATATTCCCTGTTCGGCCATCAGTTGTGATGGACTGTGCATCATGAATGCGGAAGCTAGAGCAGCAAGAGCAGCATCCCGAACCGATGCAAAACTTGGTTCAATTAAACCTGCGTTGTTTGTTACGCCATCCGCTAAACCTAGGACTAGATATTCACCAAATTTAGCAGGTTCACCGCTTTCAACGGCTTTCTGTGCAGCTTGGGCAAAGTCCAACGTTCCAACCATACCATCAAGCGCACCTTGAACAGCGGTCAGATCGAGATTTTCCGTTACAGTGTCGGATTGTAGAATAGTTTGAAGTAACGTTGAAAGCATTGGGTTATCTGAAAGATTCTGTACCGATGTTTTTAAATCATCTGATACCGCAGTTTCAAAATCCATTATCCAGCCAGCGTTTGGCATCATACCAAAGTCTATTTGACCTTCTACCTGCTCTAACGTTAAACCCGAATCACTCATATAACCCAGATCAAACGCCTTGCCATACATGTTCTTCATCATGTTATTCCATGCTATTGTATCAGCCGCATCATTATCGCCCCACTCGAAGTTCGATACATTTTGCATCAAGCTCATGAAATCATACTGTTTAGCGGCTTTTTCTAGGGCGGCGGCACTTTCGGGAAATTGTGCAGCCATACCATTGAATAACTCACTAATCGTGGTTGAATACCTTTCACGCGCAGCGGAAACTTCAGAATTCATTTGACCTTCAAGACTTTGGGCAGTAGTCAACCAAGTGTTACGTTCCGCATCCGTGGCGGCTCTTGAAATCTCAATT
The DNA here is from genome assembly GCA_012523405.1 of Clostridiales bacterium. Lineage (GTDB taxonomy): Bacteria > Bacillota > Clostridia > Christensenellales > Aristaeellaceae > Limiplasma. The sequence continues at coordinate 410 of JAAYIN010000083.1, read as the reverse complement.
TCAGCTTCATGAATTAGTGATGAATAATCTGTGATGATTTTTTCTATTTCTGCATTTACAGAAGCGCTTTCATAGGCAAGCGCACTATTGTACATGTTTTGTGTGCCGTAACCCATTTTCACCGCTTGACTTGCATTCGCCGCTTCTTGGGTTTGTTCATTTCCATTCAATAAGTCAAGTCCTGATTGAACTTGTGCAATCTGATCAAGTGCTTGGGTTACGCTTTCCTGATCAAACGTTAATGGAATGCTTGCGGCACTTGTTATGATGTTTTCAAGTTTGGTGGGTATACTGTCCAAATATGAAATCAAAAGCAAAATGCCAGCACCAGCAGCGATACCCCAGAACGCCGAACTTCCGAACATTGCCGTTAATGATGATTTCCAACCGCCATGAGAAGTGATGATTTT
>JAAYIN010000009.1 GCA_012523405.1 Clostridiales bacterium | reverse complement strand
TGTTGCAGAAGTCTTTTCAAAAGACAATAGCAACAAAATCCACCTGCGAATTACTTGATTCGCAGGTGGATTTTTGTGTGTATTTACTACTATTTTGTAAGATAACGGCTGTTTTGCAACAGCCCCAAGGTGTGTGTTAAAGCTATCATAAAATATAAAACCAAATAAAGGGTTCAGGGCAATTAAACGAGCGAAGCTCCCATGCGCAGGGTTATAGGGGCGGCAGCCCCTATCGTTCCCTCTCCTCGCGTCCCCCGTCCCCTACTCCTCCAGCTCCATCATTCTCAGGCGTGCGTCTGCGTCTTTGATCATTTCATCGACGGTGCTTGTGCCATCCATATATTTGGTGAATAGATTGCCATAATTCGCTTGATATTGCTGTATGCAAAGCAAGGGCGCAATGGATTCACGGTAGGTAAGGATCTCTTGGGCGGTTACCTCGTAGCGGTTTTCTTCCAGCAAAGCCAGATCATTTTCATACATTTCGATATCAGCTTTGAGCATTGCATGGTACTCCTGCGTAGCGGAGGTTAAGCGTTGCTTTGTATCTGCAAGTAAGTCTGAGTAGACTTTGAAATTCGCCTGATAATCCTGTGTCTCAACCGGATCGTTGTGATCGGTAAATAAGGTGATATGTTCGGCGTAGATAAAAAGGTTGTCAAGGTAGTTTGTCAGATAGGTAAGTGACTGCTCGAGCCTTTTGGTTTTTGGATTGATGACCATCACGGTGACGGCCGCATCGATCAAGCGATCATCACCGCCCAGAAGCGATAGGGGCATAGGCTCAATGCGTTGATTTGAACCGTCTGGTGATGCGAATGTCTGGAAATTCGCTACCGAGTGTGACATCAGAAATAGCGATTCATGACCCCAGGAGAAATCTGCGTCATCGCCGCCTGAAAACTCCCTAAAGTCGATCTGTTCAAAGGCGTCCATAATCTGCCTGAATTCAGGGGTATCATACGAAAGCTGCTCGCCTTTTTGCCGCATATAAATATTATACTGTGAAAGGATATTGCTGAAGAAGATATCCTTCATCAGCGTAAATTCAAAAAGCTCTATATCCGGATGCTCATCGCCATAGTCCTGCGTCCAATTTACTACAAAATCCAGCAGTTCAAGGACGGAGGTAGGCATGTCATCCATGGTGAGCTCAAGCTCATCCAAAGTTTTCATGTTCACGGCGAATGATGTGGCGTATAGCCCCACAGGCACACCGTATAGCTTGCCATCCACGATCATCGTGTCCAGAAGCTGCGAATCCATCGTCTCAATGCGTGAGGTGATTTCGGGATATCCGCTCAGGTCAAGGCAATAGCCCTTCTCCATGAGCTTATCCACAGGGTAATTCGACAAATTAAGCACCAGCACGTCCAGCATTTGATTCTCACTGATCATCGCCTGTGTGAGAAAATCCAAATCCGTGGAGTTGCTGCTAGACAGATCAACGGGGATATCAGGATAGTTTTTGGAAAAGGTCTTATGCGGTTCACTACCGCCATCGCCAAAGATTACGAGCGCACCGTCCTTGAGGTTGTCGTGATCCAGCTTGCGGGAAGTCATGCCGTAATAGTCGTAGGAAAATAAGTAGCCATCCACATAGCAGCTTTTCAGGCTCATGCCGCTGTATTCGCCATCGCCTGTATATGCGCTGATGCGAATGTCCCCCGTCTCAAGATCCAGCCCCTTGATACGTGCGCCATCAAAGTAATACGCCTGATCCCCTGCGGAGCAAAGGTTTGAGGTGTACAGGCCGCCCATCGTAGTATCGGTTTCAAGCACGATGGGATTTTGCAGCGATTCATTTTGCGGATTAAAGACTGCAATCTGTGCCAAATTCTCGGCATAGCCCGATAAAGAGCTGGTATTGGTCGCATTCTCGTCAAAGATCAATGCCAGTACGTTTCCATCCTTGTAAGGCGCAAGCTCCTTGAGCCCTACGGACGAAAATGCTTTATGCTCGCCCGTTTCCAGACTGATGCGTCCTGCCTTATACTCTTGCCCTTCACCATACAACTCTCCCGTATAATACAGCCAAGTATCCTGCGTAAATAGGTTTTTGATATTCAGCATACTCGAATATTCGCCCATATCATAGGAGAGGCCAGATGCATCCAGCACCAAGTCCTGCCGCACAGGGGCATATTCGCCTAGTTCGTTTGCAAGCACAAACAATGTGCCGTCATCCGCGTTAAGGCCATACAGCTTGCCCTCATACCCAAACAATTGGGAGATCAGGACGTCCATGGTTAACTCATCGCCATCCATGACGTACTGATTGACGATGCCAAGCAGCGTTTCATCCCTTGACGGCGCCGTGCGTGTGGTGATGTTTCCATCTATATCTAGAATATACAGCTGCGCTCCAATCACAGCAACTGACTGGACGAATCGGTTCTCACTACCCACGAAATGAGAGCCTGTCTCAGCACTCACCGCCACTGCAGGCATAGAAACAGACATCATCATCATTATCGACATTGCCACCGCTATCAAACGCTTTTTCATCTTTTTCTCCTTTTTCTTATGTACTTGTGTTCAATCTACCTACAATTTGCCTTAAGTATAACACGATTCACACATGAATGTCCCTGCATTTTCCAAGAGAATTACAGAGGCTTTACAGGGGCTTTGCCCCTGTACCCCACCAAAGGGATAGAATCCCTTTGGAAACCCGTATCTGCGCTTTGCGCAGAGGGCAGGGGTGTGCGCGGATGGAGGGGACAGCATAGGCTGATGACGGTTTATGCAAAGCATAGCAGGGCACGTGGCCAGTACGTTCGCAGCTGAGTTATTGCACGCCCTCTGACCACCCAATGATTAGAAATTCCAAAATCAATGGACAGAATCCACAAAAAGGTATAATATTCAACTTGGATCGCATGGAGACATGCTATCCATTACTTCCGATGCTTCAAAGAAAGGAGAAAATTAATTGAAAAAAGATTTTAAGTCGAGCGAAACATGGCAAGTCATCAAGTTCACATTATTTTCTATTAGTGCAGGCATTATTCAAATCGTGAGCTATGCGTTGCTGTTTGACGTTCTTCATCTATCCAACACGGTCTCGTATCTGATTTCGCTGGTGCTAAGCGTCGTCTGGAACTTTACCTTCAACCGCCGCTACACCTTTAGGTCCGATGCGAATATCCCCAAAGCGATGGCACTTGTCGCGCTTTATTATCTGGTCTTCACGCCGCTTTCCACATGGCTGGACGCATCCCTGGTAACTGCTGGCTGGCATGAGTACCTCGTACTCGCCATTTGCATGATCCTCAACTTCATCACCGAGTTCCTTTTTCAGCGTTTTGTGGTCTATCGTGACAATATCGATACCAACGATATCGCCAAGCGTGCCAAGGAAAACGCCTAATCATAAGCAACAAAAACATCAACAAAAACCGCCTCTTCGCAGGCGGTTTTTTTGTCTCGCTAATCGTCAAGACAAGTGCGGCAAATGCTAAGAAAAATATAGGCAATAGTAAAATTGACATTTCAAATCCAGATGATAAAATGATTGATATGTTGATATCAAAGGAAATGAAAGGCGAGGCAGGACTATGCGAAAAAATGTCATTCATATATTTGGTGCTGCAGGTGCCGGCACATCCACTCTTGGCAGAAGAATATCTGATACCTTAGGATATACATTCATGGATACAGATGACTATTTTTGGCTGCCAATAAATCCACCGTATAGTGCCAAGCGTGACAGGCGGGAGCGATTAGCCATGATGAAAGATGATATGATGGAAGCAGAAAATGCCGTGGTATCAGGGGCGCTTGCCGACTGGGGAAATGAGCTGATTCCTCTGTTTACATTAGCGGTTAGACTGGAAACAGATACAGCTATTCGTATCGAGAGATTACAAAAAAGAGAAAAAGAAATATTAGGTGAACGCATAGAGCCAAATGGGGATATGTATCAACAGCATGCAGCGTTTTTGCAATGGGCTAAAGCATATGATACCGGCGGTATTGACATGCGAAGCAAAGCAGAACATGATGAGTGGGAAAAACTATTACAGTGCAAACAAATCAAACTAAATGGCGCAGATGAATTAGAAAAGAATTGTAAAATCATAGAAGAAATACTAATCAATTCGTCAATATCCTAAATTCTTTGATGTCATCGATATATTGCTGTATGACTCATCAATCACCAAAGAAGCCTTGGCTATACGCAAAAAGACGGGGGTATTCACATGATTGATTTACATATCCATTCCGTATATTCAGACGGAACTTATACCGTGCGGGAAGTGCTGGAAGAAGCAAAAAAGAATCATGTCACGCTTTTATCGATCACCGACCATAATACAGTGGGTGCTTATGAGGAACTCAAAGGGATCAATACAGAGGAAACGTACGATATAAAAACGATCAGCGGTATAGAGATCAACTGCATGTATGACAATGCGAAGATCGAAGTGCTGGGATATGGAATGACGGATTTTGAGGGCATACAGCAATGGTGCGATGATCATTTCTCCAAAGAAAAGGATAGGGCGTTTCGCAATCAGGAATATGCCAGATTATTTGAGGTACTAACCAACAACAATATCAGAAATGACCTGCCCGAAATATGGGACCCGCAGCTGGGATTACCCCACACCGCCATATATAATGGAATCAGGAAGCATGATGACAATCAAGCCTTCATGCGAAAGGAAGAATGGAACAGCTTCGATTTGTTTTTCAGAACAGCGACTACAAATCGAGATTCGATCTTCTTTATAGAATACAGTGATATGGTTCCATCCGCAAAGGAAGCCTCCGAAACAATCAAAAAAGCAGGCGGAATGGTCTTTCTAGCACATGTTTATCAATACGGTCTCAGCCATCATATAGAGTTTACTAAAAGTATGCTAAAGGATGGAATCATCAATGGTGCAGAGGTATACCATTCCACGTTTACGCAGGAACAGAGCCATACCCTCATTGATTATTGCCTGAAAAATCATCTGCCCATGTCAGGCGGATCGGACTCACACGGCGAAAAGGGCAGGGTTCGGAAGATCGGAAAGGGATATGGCAACCTGCATATCCCAATGGATTTGATTGAAAACTGGGTCACTAAGTTCCTATAATCGCTTTTGATGTTCATCAACACAATGGCTCATGGCTATGAAATCCCTTTCTCGTTGTTTGCAAAAACGCGGCGCTTGGTGTTTCTTGCTATGGGTCGTTTTTGATGGCTATTGCATTTGCATTCTGAGCTCACGACCCATAAAATCTGCTCAATGCAAGATTTACCCAACAGCCTTCGTTTATCTAGTAGCTACAAACTACCAAAATACGCATGAATCAATGAGGAGGACCAATATGAAACGCTTACTGAGCACAGTTTTAACGATGCTTTTGATTATCACCGCCCTATGCCCCGCCGCCATGGCAACCGAGGGCGTGACTAGGAACAAAAACATTACCTTCAGTCAGGAATTGTCCCTCACGATGATCGCGTCCACAAGTGACACCGTCTATGCCATGCTGCGCGAAAGCATCACAGGGAACAACCAAATCCATGCTTGGAAGGTTGGCACGGACGAAGCTGTACCGGTGATCACAGAAGGTCTCACCATGTACGCTTATGACGATATGGGCAAGAGCCTCACAACCAATATGACCGATATTATCGCCAACGACGATGAGCTTTACGGCTATGACAGTGAGTCCTCCAGCATCCGAAAGCTCATTGATGCAGACGGAAACCCAACATCCACCGATATTCTTTACTATATCGTGGATACAAAGGCGGAAGGCGAGGACGCCAATCAGATTCATTTTGATGTGATTGTGGCAAAGGATGATGTGCTCTACACGGGTCAGTACGTTTACGTGGACAACCGCGGCAGCATGCGGGTCGTCAGCCGTAATATCAACTCAGGCGAAGTCATTTCGCAGGCCGATCTTCCCCTCACCCAATACTTTACCCCCATTGGGTACAACAAGCTCATCCTCGTACAGGCTGATCATGAAAATGCCTACAACGCAGAAACAGGCGAGTATGAGCCCGCCGGCCTTGTATATCGCGATATGACCACAGGCGAGAGCGAGGGCATTGGTTATACAAAGGACATTAACGATACCTGCATAAGCTATTTGGCCGAAAACAACACCATTTATTTTGCTTCTGGCACCAGCGTATATGCCTACAAGGACATGACAGGCGACTATCAGCTCAGTGCCTACATGCCATCCTTTGTATCAAGGTATTCCTACGGCGCAGCGCTTGCGGGCGGGCTGTTTGTCAGCATGTCAGACAACAACACCATCACCGTGCGCGAGCTTGATTCGCCCACGCTCTCTGAGGGCGCGCTCACCATGTATGCCGTGATGCAAGGCGATGAGCATTTTGCCTTTATCAATGCGCATCCCGAAATTGCCGTCGCAAATGCTGATATCAATTTTGAGGGAGTCAATGACTACTACACCATGATGGTCAGCGCAGATGCATCGGTTGATATCGTGAACTTCACCTCATACACGACCCCCATTGGCAGGCTCATCCAAAAGGGCTATGCTGCTGATCTAAGCGGATACCCCGAGCTGATGGAACTAACGGCCGCCATGCCTGATACCGTCAAGGATATGATCATGAAGGACGGCAAGCTCTACGGTGTGCCCACAATGGCGGCAGCCCAGGGCTATGGCTATATCAACGAAACCCTCGAGCTGCTTGGGCTCACCCATGATGATATGCCCAAGACCTTTTTGGAGCTTTTGGAGTTCATGGCAAGCTTTCAGGAGAACTACGGCGAATCGCATCCTGACGTGATGCTATTTGAAAACATGGACATGAGCGCCAGCGTGCTCAGCGATCTCACCTCGCTCTATATCGCTCATCAGATGAGGGCTGGCGAAGTCGTCACCATGGACACCCCGCTTTTCCGCAAGCTCATGGCTGCCTACGAATCCATTGATTTTGCTGAGATTGATCCATACGGGGAATATGGCGACGAGATATGGAGCAACGAAACCCTCATGAATGAGTTTTATCAAAAATCCGCGCTCCTGAGCAATTACGTTGAATTCAACAGCCCAACCACCTACAACCCGAGTGCAAATTACACCCCGCTCGTCTTGCCGCTTGACGAAGGGCTCGAGCCTATTGGTGAGCTGACCATGACCATTTTGGTTTTAAATCCCCACTCCACCCACAAGGATACCGCCGCCCTATACATGGCAGAGTACATGAAGAACTACTCGATTCGAAGCAGCTATGCCTTTAGGTCTGACTACAATGAGACCGCCGAGAACCCCTTTTATGAGTCAACGGTTCGGTCGATGGAAAGCGACATCGAAATGATGGAAAATCGCCTCAACATCGTAGGCGCTGAGGAAAAAGCGGTTATCGAGGACACGCTCAAGCTAGCCAAGGAATCGCTCAGCAAAAGCGAACAATGGAAGATGCTTGTCTCAGAGGAGGGGATCAAAGCCTACCGAGAGAACATATTCCCTTATTTCTACGCTACGCCCATGACTCCCCTCAGAGACTGGTCAGGAACCTCCGCTCAGGAATTTGGCACCCTAAGCAGCCAGTACTTGGATAAAGCCATCACCCTTGACGGCTACATCCAAGAAATGGACAAGCGCCTCACCATGATGCGCCTCGAAGACTAGGAGCTTCGCTCTCTTAATGAAACCCAACATTTCGAAGACTAACAGGGGCTTCGCCCTCTTAATGAAACCCAGCATTTCGAAGCCCCGAGCTTTTTTGACGCTCTAAAGCCGTGACGACTTATCGCCACGGCTTTATTGGTATATAATTTTTTGAAGTATATCCTTAAGAGTCAGCTGAATAAAAGCCAAGTGAGTTAACTCCATGGACTGTAATGCACGCAGATTGAGACCCGTGCCTGTAGAATGATTTGATATCACTGCATGTCATTGAGGAAGTTAGCCATTCCCGCCGGGCATATAATCATCTGTGATTTCATCTCCTGGCTCGCCTACCGTGGTGCCTTCGCGAGGATCGACAAACGTATATGGGTCAATTTCGGGAGCCGGTGACAGGTGCTCCCTTAGCATGAACCCAACTTTCCCGTCAGGCGCTAAGACGTGACACCATGTCTCACCAACACCATGCACCCAACCGATCTCACCGTTTGAATAGAAGCCAAGTGAGTTTGACTGCGTGGACTGCGATTCCCGCAGATTTAGCCCTGTGCCCGCGGTGTTATTGATGATAAAAAGCGGCGATACTGAATGTATAGGATGGTTATAGTCAAAATCTAAAAAATCGGCTTGCATATACCCAGTGAGGTTTCCAATCTTCACTTGTACCCAACCGTTCTTTTCAGCGCCCAGCAGTTTGACCTGAACACCATTGTAATATTTACCCAATGTGGAGGCGCTCCCATTGGGCGCTGTCCTCAGGTTGAGCCTATCTTCAGGATTTGGGTTGTTCACTTGTGCTGTTCCTGTACCACTCCCGTTTGTGCTACCCGATGTACTCGTTCCATTGCCAAAATCAAGCACGGGCGAAAGCTTTTCTCGAAGCATGAATCCAATTTGTTCACCGATTTGCACATGACACCAAGTTTCGCCCACGCCATATACCAGCGCACTTTCGCCATTCTTGTATAGACCAAGGGAGAACGAATTCAATGATTGTGTTTCGCGCAAATTCAAACCCGTGCCGCCCGTATTATTGATTGTCACGCTAGGGATTGCCAATGTGACCTCAAATCGATCCTGACCGAACGCTAAATATTTCGCCTGCATATATCCTTCCAGATTGCAGAACCGAACCTTTATCCAGCCGTCTTTCTCCTCGCCAGCAATATCAACAAAGGTGCCGTTGTAATATTTCCCCAGTGTAGGTGCATCCCCGCTAGGCCGTGTTCTAAGGTTTAGCCTATCGGCAGGATCAGGGTTATTGACTGTCGCGGAATTTTCGGGTGGTGCCAAATAATAACTATCGCCTGCCGCTGCGCTTGATGCAAGCGATACTACAAGCATCACAGATAAAAGAATAGCAATGAACCGAGTATGCATAAGGGTTTCTCCTTTAGTAGATGAGTCAAATGATCAATTGTTCCATATTATAACAACGTTTTACAATCAGATTATATTCCAACCAAAAAAGTTTTGTGCGCTTTATATATCAACATATGGAACGCACAATTCCTTCTTACTATAGATGATTTGGTTTTTTTCAAAAGCACGAATTCTTCATCCAACACCTCAGTAACCCGCATGCAAGAATTACCAACATTCCATCGTTTCTTATAATAACAACAAATATGTAAGATATATCCAACACCGATGAGGAGGACAAAAATGAAACGCTTACTCAGTGCAATGCTAACCATGCTTTTAGTGATCACCGCCCTATGCCCTGCCGCTATCGCAACTGCCGCCGAGACTAGGAACATAAACATCACCTTCAAACAGGGCTTATATCTGGAAATGATCGCGTCCACAGACGACACCGTCTATGCCCTGCTTCATGACAGCTCCACAAACAATTGCGAAATCCACATGTGGAAGGCTGGTATGGACGAATCCATGCCGCTGATCACCGAGGTGCTCACCATGTACGCCAATGACGAGCAGGGCGAGGACCGCACCGCAACCAATATTGTCAAAATTTTTGTCAACGACAATGAGCTATACGGCTATCACGATGAATCCTTCAGCGTCAGAAAGCTCATTGATGCAGACGGAAACCCTACCTCTACCGATATTCTCTACTATATCGGTTCGGAGGAGGAAGCACAGAGCGATAACGAATATCCGCTTTATTTTGACGAGGTTCTGGCAAAGGACGATGTGCTCTACGCAGGTATGTCCATTAACAAGGACAACCGCGACTACAAGCGCGTCACCTGCTTTGATATCAAAACCGGCGATGTCATTTCGCAGGCTGATCTTCCGCTCACTAGGTACTACGCCCCCATTGGGAACAACAAGCTCCTCCTCGTGCAGGCAGATTACGAAAATGCCTACAACGCGGAAACAGGGATGTATGAGCCCGCTGGCCTTGTGATCCGTGATATGGTCACAGGCGAGAGCGAGGGAATTGGTTATACAAAGGATCCCTACGACAGCTGTGTGAGCTATTTGGCGGAAAACAACACCATTTATTTTGCTTCAGGCACCAGCGTATATGCCTACAAGGACATGACAGGCGACTATCAGCGCAGCGCCTATATGCCGTCCTATATGTACAGAGACTCCTATGGTGCAGCGCTGGAAGGCGGCTTGTTTGCCATCAAAACAAACAACAACATGATCGCTATTCGCGAGCTGGATTCGCCGGAGCTTTCCGGCGGCGCGCTCACCCTCTTTGGCGATCTGGACGGCGAGGAGCACTATGCCTTTATCACTGCGCATCCCCAAGTAGCTATCACACGTGCTGATATCCGTTATCGCGGAATCAATGATTACTATACGATGATGATCAGCGGAGATACAACGATTGATATCATGAATTTCATATCGACCATAACCCCGATTGGCAAGCTCATCCAAAAGGGTTATGCAGCTGATCTCAGCGGATACCCTGAGCTGATGGCATTAACCGCGTCCATGCCAAGTGCCGTCAAGGATGTCATCATGAAGGATGACAAACTTTACGGCGTACCTGCCTTAGCTGAAACCGAGGGCTATGCCTACATCAACGAAACCCTTAATTTGCTTGACCTTACGCCCGATGATATGCCAAAGACCTTTGTGGAGCTTTTGGAGTTTATGGCGAACTTCCAAGAGAACTACGGCGAATCGCATCCTGAAGTGAAGCTATTTGAGAACATGGACATGCGTGAAAGCTTGATGAATGACATCATTTCGCTCTATACGGCGAATCAGCTGAGGGCTGGCGAAGTCGTCACCATGGACACCCCGCTTTTCCGCAAGCTCATGGCTGCCTATGAAAAGATTGATTTTGCCGAGATTGATCCACACGAGCAATACGGCGAGGAGATATGGAACAACGATGCCCTCTTGAGTGAGTTTTATGAAAGCCCCACTCTCCTCAGCGACAACACCCAATTCAACGATCCAACCGCCTACAGCAGCAATGCATATTACACCCCATTGATTTTGCCGCTGGACGAAGGCCTAGAGCCCATCGGCGAGATGATCATGACCATCATGGTTGTAAATCCCCACTCCACCCGCAAGGATATCGCCGCGCTATACATGGCGGAGTACATCAAGAACTACGGGATTCAAAACAGCTATGCCTTTGATTCAACCAACAATCAGCCCATTGAAAACCCCGATTATGAGGCGATGGTTCAAGAGATACAAAACGACATCGACGTGCTCGAAAAGCGTCTCGCTACTGCAAATCCCGAGGAAAAAGCGGGTATTGAAGGCACGCTTGAGCGTTCGAAGGAATCGCTTAGCGAAAGTGACGCATGGAAGATGCTGGTTTCACAGGACGCCATCAAGGCCTTCAGAGAAAAAGCATCCCCCTATTTCTACGTTACCCCCATAACCCCCATCAGCGACAGGTCTGGCGACTCCGCTCAGGAGCTTAGCACCCTCAAGAGTCAATACCTATACAAAGCCATCACCCTCGATCAGTACATCCAAGAGATGGACAATCGCCTCACCATGATGCGTCTGGAAGACTAGGGGCTTCGCCCATTTAATGGTACCCAACATTTTCTCCTCCACAAGGGGGGCTTCGCCCATTTAATGGTACCCAACATTTTCTCCCCCGCAAGGGAGGGCTTCGCCCTTTTAATGGTACCCAACATTTTCGTCCCCACAAGGAGGGGCTTCGCCCTTTTAATGGTACTCAACATTTTCTCCTCCACAAGGGGGGCTTCGCCCATTTAATGGTACCCAACATTTTCTCCCCCGCAAAGGGGGGCTTCGCCCATTTAATGGTACCCAACATTTTCTCCCCCACAAGGGAGGGCTTCGCCCATTTAATGGTACCCAACATTTTCTCCCCCACAAAGGGGGGGCTTCGCCCTTTTAATGGTACCCAACATTTTCGTCCCCACCTATTCGCTCCCTTGACCCCATATTGGGGAAAATAAACAGCCAATAATTCAACATTCCATCGTTGTTCTATATATACTCAGAAACAGTAATACTTAGGGGGTTTCATCATGATCAGGCTGATAAGCATCATCCTATCCATCGTACTAGGTCTATTCCCTGCCTCCGCGCCAGCCTTTGCGGCCGAATCCAAAAACGCTGAAATCCACTTTGATCACCGAGTCCTTTCTCTGGCCGCCACAGATGAGACGGTCTATGTGTTGACGCTAAGTGATGACAGGATACCAAGAAAACAGCTCTACTACTGGGCAGATGGAATGCAAGAGCCAAGCGAATACATCAACGGCGACGCTGGGGCTAACCAGCTAAACCTCAGCGACCATATTTTTTCCGACGGCACAAATATCTATGGATATGCCGAAAATCCCCGCAGCATCGCTGGGATATTGCCCCAAAGCAATACCGTGATCACGCTTGACACCGAGGAAGCGGATGCCGCCCTTGACCTTATCTTTGCGCAAAATCAGATCATCTACCTCCTGCAAACCGTATTCACCGAAAGTGGCGACGTGAAAACCCTTCAATTATGCAGCCTTGAAACAGGCGAGAAAATCACCGAAGTGAAGGTCGATGCGTTTGACCACATCATCCCCTACAAGGACGGCAAGCTGCTTGCCACCATGAGCGCAGAAACCGGCGATCACTACGACGTGCTTGTATACGATCCTCTTTCGGATACCTACGAGAAAATCGCGCAGACGGAAACGAGCCGCGATTCAGGTTTTGCCTACAGCGAGAGCCGCAATACGCTCTACTTCACATCGGGCGCGCAAATATATGCCTTTGGGGACATGCAATCTCCCTGTCACCTCAGCGCCTATACCCCTGAGGAGGTCAACGACTGGTTCTCCTGCATGACCCTTGGCACTGATCTTTATGCCTATTTGGATACAAACGGGGGCTCGCTCATCGTGCGCCAGCTTGACCAGATCGATTTATCCAGAGGCGTGCTGACCGTCATGGGCGATATTGACAACTCTCCCCATGAGGAGATCATGACCCGCAATCCATCCTTCGCTCTGTCCATGCAAGGCGGCGCGACGACTGACTTCAGCCAAATCGCCACCTCGATGATCAGCGGAGAGGATGCCATCGATATCATCACTTTGGATACAGGCTACAGCCCGATCCAGCAGATCATTGACAAGGGCTATGCGGCAGACCTCAGCGGATACCCTGCTATTATGGAATCCGTCAGCCAAATGGATCAGGCGCTGCTAAGCTTCCTCATGCGGGACGGAAAGCTATATGGCGTACCGATTCAGCTGCTGGACTACGGCATGAACTATGACAAAGAGGTGCTGGCGGAGCTTGGGATCAGCCAAGGCGAGCTGCCCAAAACCTATATCGAGCTGCTGGATTTCATAGCGAATTTCGCCTCTGACTATGGCGAAGCTCACGACGATATCAAGCTCTTTGAGGACTTTGACGTGAAATCCGATCTATTTGAAATCATCATTGAGCAATACACATCCGAAATGGCGAGAAGCGGCGACATGCTGACCTTTGACACGCCGCTATTTCGCAAGCTCATTGCCGCCTTTGAAGCGATTGACTTTGCGGACATTGACCCCTACGAGCGCTATGGCGAAGGCATTTGGGATGAAAGCGAGGAAATGGACGACTTTTACAGCAAGCAGGCGCTTTTCATATCCCAGCATGGCAGCTACAGCACGCCTTATGAGTTCAGCTCGAGCGGCACATATATCCCGATCATTCTGCCGCTGGACGAAGGGCTGACCCCCTTAGCCCCTGTCAGCCTTGCTGTGATGGTCGTGAGCTCGCGCACCAACCACATGGACGAGGCGGTTTTCTATCTAACCGAGCGCATCAAGTCCTACAACCCGCAGATCGAGGGGTATGCGCTCTATCCAAATAACAACGCGCCCCTTGTGAACAAGAACTATGATTCATGGCTAAGCCGCACCGAAACCGAGCTTGAGGACGCGGAGAAGCGGCTGCTATCCGCCGATGCACAGAGCAAAGCCGCGCTTGAAGATACGATTGCCTATTTGCAGGAATCGCTCTCGCAAAAAGATGCGCGCAAATTCACCATCAGCGAGGAGCAGATCAAGGCGTATCGGGAGAAGGCATCGCCCTACTTTTATGTATCGCCAAGACCTCTGCTTAATCAGGACTTAGAGGATACCCCCTATGACCTAAGCCCGATCAGCAATCGCTACCTGCAAAAGGTCATCGATGCGGATACCTTCATCCGCGAGATGGATTCGCGCGTGAGGATGATGGTGCTGGAGGACGAATGAGGAAAAACCGCTGATAATGTTTCACATGAAACATATTTGTCGTTTTCCCTCTCCTCTTGACTTCATGCGCTCCTGAGACTATCATAGCGTAGATAACCCATCAACAGATATCGGAGGGATCGGCATTTGACCACTCCTAAAGGACGCGACCTAAAGAAGATCATTTCCACCGTGCTGTTCATCGCATTAATAGCGGTGCTCTGCATTTATGTATATGACAACCGCGAGGACATGAAAAAACTCATCGAGCTGGAGCGCTCAACCATCGCAAGGCTTTTGCTGCTTGCGCTTGGCGGCTGCATAATGAACTGCGTCTACCACCGCGTGATCCTGAGCACCTACCGCATTCCCCTCTCCCTTGTGGATTGGATGGGCGTTGTATTTGTGAGCAACGCCATGGCGTACGTGCTGCCCATGCGCGCCGACCTGCTATTTTCAGCCGCGTACTACAAGCGCACAAAGGGGCTGGCGTATGTCAAAAGCGTGAGCATGGCCGCGGGCAATATCGTCTTTGGCGTGATCTTCGCGCTCCTTCAAATGCTGATCGCATTGCTATGCACGGGCCTGATAGACGGCGTGTGGTCCAGCATGCTCTGGCTGATTTGGAGCATCGGCGCAGCGGGCACGATCACCTTCATCTTTATCTCGCTGTTCTTTGGCGATAAAAAACCCGCATTCCTCACCAAGTACAAGCTTGTGAGCGATGTGGTGGACGGCTTTAATGCCCTGCTGAAAAACCGCTCGTTGCTTTGGCAACTGCTCCTATGCCTCACGATCAACAATATCGTTCAGCTGTTTTTGTACATGGTTTGCTTTGAAGCCATCGGGATTGAAGTGATGTTCTACGAAGCGATGTTCTACAACAGCGTGAGCTGGCTTTCCAGCATCGTTGCGATTGTGCCGGGCAATATCGGCATCAAGGAGGGCATGATGGGCATTGCGATGCAGCTGATGGGCATGTCATTTCCTGACGGTGTTGCGCTATCGCTGCTCCATCGCGTCGCCGTGATGATCGTCTACATGGTGATGGGGCTGGTTTTCGCCTTTCCCGTATGGCGCAACTGGAACAAGGGAAACAATATGACCGCGTAATCAAAAGAATGCCTGCCAATGAGCACATATATTGTAAATATATGACAATTTCATTGCGCAGGCATTCTTTTTTGTGTAAAATAGCATGAGATTGCAGGATTTTCCAATATGAATCGTTCTTTATAGTGAATAAATGAACTCCATGCAATTGCTTTTCAATATCAATGAGGAGGAACAAGAATTGAAAAAACTGATTAGTTTATTCCTATGCGTACTGCTGATGCTTACCACATTATCCGCAGGGGCTTTGGCAAGCGAGAGTAAAAACCAAAACGTCGTGATCGGAAATCCAGATACAAATATCAACACCGATTCGATCATTGCCAACGCGTCGACAAAGGACACCTTGTATTTGCTTGTATATCAAATATACGAGAATACAGTCGATTTGCACTACTGGCGCGACGGCATGGAAACATCCGAGAAAATGGATACGGATACATTCACATGGTATGAGAATGATGAAAAAGGCGAGCCGCTGGAAACCAATATCACGGACTTGTTTACAGAGGGCGAAGCAGTCTACGCCCTCAATCAAGCGACCATGAGTGTACGCAAGCTGATTGATGAGAGCGGCGCTGCGATATCGCCCAGCGAAGTCCTCTACACCATTGGCACACCGATAGATACTGACGCTGGTGAGCAGCGCGATGAATTCATCAATTCGATCTGCGCGTCAGAGGGTGTCCTCTATGTGTGCAAGGTGTTATATGGGGGAAATACCACTCGCAAGATTTGCATGTATGATATCGCAACAGGCGAGGAACTTGGTGAACTGGAAGAGAATGATATGCAGTATGTCTTTCCCTATAAAGATGGAAAGATGCTGATGATTACCTTTGATATGGAAAATGGATATGATGAGGAAACTGGCGAAATGAGGCCCTGTGAACTCGTGATCCTTGATCCCAAAACCAAAGCCAAGGAGTCGGTCGGCGAAATCGACTACAATGCGGCAAGTGCTGTCTATGTTGAGTCCAGCAACACCATATTCTATGTCGATGGCTCCAAGGTGATGTCCCTGCCCAATATGACAGGCCCCGCTAAGCTCAGCGCATACATGCCCGTGCAGAGCTGGAACAATAATAACCAAGCCATGCTCAACGATAATCTTTTTGTGATTATCCAAGATAACATGATCTACGCTAGGGAAATGGATGATCCCGCGCTACAAGATGGTGTGCTCACCGTTTCAGGCGACAGCTATAGCAGCTCCCACAGAGCCTTTGTACAGAATCATCCCGAGATCGATATCGAATTTAACAACGACCTCTCCACAGAGGACTTTACCTCGCTGGCCAATGCCATGGTCAGCGGTGAGGATTCGCTGGATATCATCTCCATTAACGGTGAATACAGCCCATTGGCGCGCATCATCGATAAGGGCTATGCAGCAGACCTGAGCGCATATCCTGAGATCATGGATGTGATTTCTACAATGGACCCATCCCTCACCTCCTGCTTGATGAGGGATGGGAAGCTCTACGGCATTCCGATCGGCCTCGATGGCAATGGCCTTGGCTACATGCCCGAAACACTGGAAGCGGTTGGGATGACCGAGGATGATCTCCCCACCACCTTTGTCCAGCTTCTTGAGTTCTTTGCCAATTGGCAATACGATTATGGCGAGGATCATCCGGAAATAACCCTCATTGGTGAGCTGGATATGAAATCAGTCATTATGAGTTCCATGATGTCCACCTATATGGACGTACAGCTTCGAGATAGTGAAACCGTAGCCTTTGACACGCCGCTGTTTAGAAAGCTCATGGCAGCCTTTGAGCAGATCGATTTTACTGAGCTTGACCCATACGAGCAATACGGTGAGGATATTTGGAACGATAATGATGCCGTCAACGAAATCTATTCCAAGGACGCGCTCTTTGTCAATTATGGCAACTATACTTCGCCCTCGTCCTTTGGCCCTGACAACTACTGCACCATCATGGCTTTGCCGCTGGATGAAGGGATTGCGCCGCTGCTCGCGGTTTCGCCTACTGTCTTGATTGTCAATCCGCGTACAACGCGTATGGATCAGGCAGTCATCTACCTCAGCGAATACATGAAGCACTATGATTATTACGTATCCTATGCCCTCTTCCCCGATAACAACGAGCCTATGGCCAATCTCACCTATGAAATGCAGGTGAAAACCATGCAAGACGAGTTGGAAAAGCTCAAAATTCAGCTGGAAAACGCAGAGCCTGAAAGGAAAGCTGGCATTCAGGAAACGATTGGCTATTACGAGGATTCGCTGGCGCATAGCGATAACTGGAAAATGACCGTTAGCGAGGAGCAACTCACGCGCTTTAGGGAGGTAGCAACGCCTTACTACTTCACCAAGCTCCAAACCCCGCTAACCAACTATGCAGGCGGAGCGGCTTCCGATCTGAACACGATTATCCAGCAGTATCTGCAAAAAGCCATTGACAGCGACACATTGATCCGCGAGTTTGACAACCGCTTGAGGATGATGATGCTGGAAGACCAATAGGCGCTTGCGCTTAAGGGGGAAAGCTCACCTTCGGGTGATCTTTCCCCCTTGTTTTGCACTTCGCCCTTGTTCGCGACGCTACGAGTCACTTACGGTCAGGGCTACGTGTAGGGAATCCATGCTACGCATGGTCTTGAAACCACCGGGGCTTCGCCCTTCTATTGTCGCTGGTTTCGGATGATTGATCGGAGGGGGCTTCGCCCATTTCTTTTCGCCCCTCCAATACCTCCCAAGGATGCTAGCATCCGATTATTGGGCGGGAGATCACAGAATGTGGTCTCCCGCCTTTTTTCATACGAATTTTTCGTTTGCTATGTGCCCAAACGTCACCACCACAGCTACCGATCCTTCCCCTACCAGCATATACACAGCAAAAAGCGAAGGAATGGTGGTGCATTCCTTCGCTTTTGTTGCATATGTTTTTCATTACTCTGCCCAAGTCAGCTGTTTCATTGAGGGGGCTAGCGTGACATCCTCTGCCCAGATATAGCCATACGTTCCGTTGATGTCCATATCGTTGCTTTCCATGCCCTCACTTGGGATCGATACATGCAGCCATTTGCCGCGTGTTGCCAGCACATGCATTTTTGCGCCCGCTTTTATATCCGCTACCTTGCCCGATAGCAGCGTTATTCCCTTTTTTATCACTGTGTCTTTATTCGCGCTTGCGGCAGGTAATTCGGCTTGAATTTCCAAACTTGCGCGGTATCCTGTCCCTGTGTAGCTCACGTACGAGCCGCTCATATAGCCGATTACAGACCCGATCTGAACCTTGATCCATGCTTCTGGATTGCCGGGAAGAACCTCAAGCACCTTGACCATCGTGCCGCTGTTATACAGCCCTAAATCCTTGGAACGAGAGGAGGTCTTAGCGCGCAGGTGCACCGAGCTGCAAAGCCCGTAGCCATCAGGAAGGACATCACCTAGAATCTTGGAAAACGCCAAGCATTCCTCCGCATTGGTTGGGAAGGTTGCCATATCCGCATCGTTGAAATAATCGGGAAGCTTTCCCTTGATGTCCTCCTGCACCGCAGGCGAACCAGCTGTTTTGGTAGTAACGCTGATATACCTCGTGTCTGTTGCATCGCTGGTGCGGGATTTTTCAATGATTACGCCTTCGCTTGTTTGGCGGTCGGTGGCGCTGTAGCGAAGAAACTGCAATTGAGCAAAAGGCATATCGCGATCCAGACTGATTCTTGGCATGACTTCAAAGATTTCCGTCTTGGTATCCGACACGGGGTATTCAATGGTGAACCGCTGCATATTCCTATTCTCTTGATCGCATAGGATCATCACATCGCGGTCCGTATACAGCATGTCCTCTCCCACAGAAAAGGTTTGCCATGCGTCTGTTGATAACGCGCGGTACACCATCACCAGCTGACGTGCACCCTCTTTCTCAAAAATGGCAAGACCGGTTTCGTTGAAATTGTGAAGCGATGTTGAGCCGCTGACCGTGCGTATGGCGCCTGCGATGCATGTCCAGCCGCTAAACTGCTGCTGACCAAATGCGCCCGCTAATTCAGCGGGCACTTCTTGATAAAAATCTGTATATAGGACGCTCGTTTCCTCATCCACTTTGGCAAGGTAGGTGCGCACGCCCTTGATGGGCGTGCTGACGGAGGCGGATGAGGTGAGACCATTGGAGGTGAGTATAAACTCGCGCCATTGCTTGGTCGCATCCTTCCATGTGATGTCCTCTCCAAAGCAGGATGTGAAAAACTCGTATATCGCTTTGTCCGCTGTGATGCTGCCATTGGCAATACCCGTTGATAGGGCGGTGGTCGGGTCAACATTATTATCCTCCAAGCACTGCATAAATGCGGCTTGGTTGGGCTTAGTCCAGTTTGTGAACCATGAACCTTCCTTGGCGGCAGACAGTATGTCACGTACGCCGCTTTCCCCGCACGCCCAACCCAGAGGTGTGTCAAATGGAGAGCCGCCAGTGCGAATATCAGGTGTGGTTTTATTGACGGTTAACGTGTATACCCACTCGGGGTGATCCTTTGGCCAATACGATACCCCCCATACCTCGTCCGTTTGGGTATCCTCATAAACGAAATCATCAAGTTCATCATAAAGATAGCCGTATACCTCAGTGAGATAACTCATAGCCGAGGTTTTGATTTCATCAAAGGATGCGAGGGATGTGGTCATTGGCAGGAATAATATCATGATGAGTGTGAGCAATGATAGGGTTCGCTTCATAAGGGGAAGCCTCCTTTGTTAGCGTAAAATAATGGATTTTAGGGCTGAACCGTGCTGACTGTGTACTCAGCGAGCTGCACGGTCGGGAGGAGCTGCACACAGAAGAAGTATTTTTCACTGCCCGATGCACTGTATGCATTGTAACTGACAAAGCTTGGCTTGCCGCCGTTTTCCGTCCACTCGCGGTATAGCGTGGGTTCGCTCATGGCGGGCAGCGCATCAGGCTGAATATCCCGCATGAAGCCCTTGATATACGTGACGATCTCAGCGTTCTTGGCATCATCAACATACTCTGTTTCATTAAAAAATGCATTGTGGTAATTGCCATAAGCATCGACTGCGTGATTGATGAGGGAGCTGATGCGGCCTTGGGGACCAACTGTCATTGTCAAGTTGCTTTGGGTGTCTGTGGTGGCATGGAGGGTATACGTCCCATAGGAAACGTTTGCTTGATAGTCAGCCTCTGATACCTCCGCATTGAGATAAGGCGTGGCGGCAACTGCCTTGAGGTAGGCAATGGAATCCTCTTCGCTTGTGATCGTTGGCTGACCGACGGCGTAGCTCCCCACAATGCTTGGCACGCGGATGGGGTATACGTATTCAGCCGTCGCAAAGGACAGCAGCAGCGCGATGCCCGCAAGCGATACAAAGGCGATGGAAAGTGCCTTGGTGATATTGCGTTGATGGATGATCCCATCGACGCGGGTTTTCAGCTTCTTGCCTGTCATGGTCATGTTTGTGGCCAAAATGGCTGTGCCGGGTGCGGTGCGTTTGGAGGCAGCGAGCACCAACACATTGGCGTAGCTTAGGCGCTCCTTGGAATCCAGCGGCCTGATCACGCGGTCATCGCACGCGAGTTCCGTATCCGTTTTGCTCATGCTTGCGCCAAGCCAAACCAGCGGATTGAACCAATGGACGAGGCAGCAGAGCAGCCGCAAAGCGCCCCAGATATGATCCTTGCCTTGGTAGTGGCAAATTTCATGCGCCAGCACCTGCGTCACCTCTTGAGGGGTGGCGGTAAGCGGCATGGCGATGTAGGGATGAACAACACCCACAAGGCATGCGCTCGCTAGGGGATCGGTGAAGTAGACGGGCAAAGGCTTGATCCCGCGCTCGTAGCAAAGGGCGTTGTACTGGTCGAGCAGCTCGCCCGTAAGCTTCTCGATCCGGTCTGACCTAAGCCGATAGCGAAACAGAACATTGGCAGTGATGAAATACAGCGCAACAAGCGCCATACCTGCAAGATACAGCTGCATCACATAGCGCGAGAGCAGGCCGTTGAAGGAGAGATCAACCAAATCGTTGAGCTTTTCAACCACCGCATCATTATCTGGATCTGCGCTTTGATCCTCCGCGCGCCACCTAGCGGCCTGCGCCGCATCTGACATGCGTATCTGAATTTGTCCCGCGATGGGGCGAATCGCTTGATCTTGCTGGTAAGCGGGTCTGATATCGTTGATCAGCGGGTTAGAAAACGCGATGGGGCACAGGAGCCGAATAGCGATTAATAACCATGCGAAATAGATGACGGTATTACCGAGCTGTTTTCTGAGGAATTTACGGATGAAAATCATGAGTAAGATGGCGATACTGGCGATGATGGTGGCCTCTATCAGGAAATTGTAGATCGTTGCGGTACGCATCTTAATACCTCCTTTTTACCCTTTGCCTTCTGTGCGGATCATATCAAGCATCGTTTCCATTTCATCGACAGTCACTTCGCCTGATGATACTAAGTTGTTGATTAGCAGCGAGGCTTTGCCCGAGAATACATGGGATAGGAATTTCTTGGTTTGGTCAGTGGAAGCTTTGTCACGGGTGACTTTATAGGAATACTTTTTGAGCGGCCCTGATTCGTCAATCGTGATGCTGCCCTTTTCGATCATGCGCTTGAGTAATGTGATCACGGTATGCCTTGTCCAGCCCGTTTCAGGCTCTAGTGCCTTGGTGATTTCAGGCATGGTTCTCGGGCTTTCATCCCATAAAACCTCCATGATCTTCCATTCTGCCTCTGTGCATTGTACGGTCACGTGAATTTCTCCTTCCGTGGACAATTGTCTACTTGAGTATACACGCGTCTACCAACCTTTGTCAAGTAATATCTGTAACAACAAAACAAAACCCCCAAGGCGCGGTATCGTTACTATACCACGCTTTGGGGGTTCTTTTCAGATCAAATCATGCAGCGCTTTGGCTAAATCTTCCTGGATGCAGATTGATTTGGATGCAATTTCCTTGGGGACATCGCCATCCGAGTTATTGATTCTAATCAGGTGGGCGTTTGCAAAATGATTGGTCAGGGTTTCAAAGGGGAAGCGAATGATCACGGGCGTGTTATACCCTACGCCCAGCTCTAGGAAGAGCGTGTTTTCGTTTTGCCCCTGCATCACAAAATCCTCATACTCGGGGGCAAGCAGCAGATGCGGCTTTTCTACGAATCGCTGATCCGAGCGCAGGTTTGGGATCAGCGGACGCTCGCAGCGCGGGCATAGGGGGATATCCTCTGCGCGGATATCAAAGGGGTTTGGCATGTTCCTTAGCATGGTATGGATCATGTCCTGATTGTCATACAGATCGTTGCTGCATGGCTCGGAGCATTGGAAGTAGCCATAGTTCCCTTGCGGCGCGAAGATTCTGGCGAGGTCAAAGCCCGCTTTTTCCACTTGGCTGTCCACATTGGTGGTGCAGATGAAGTAGTCCTTCTCGCTGACGATCCTATGCAGATCAAGATAGGGCGCAGTTGCCTCCGCTTCATAGCGCATATGCCAGATATGCTGCCCCCAAAAGCCCCAGTACGATTCCGCTTTGCACTGCCGTAAATCCCAGTAGTTGCCCATGATCTGCCCAATGGTTTTAAGCCCCATGCCGTGATACTCGGGATACCATTTCAGCCCAAGCGCAGGGTCGCCGTAGCAAAGCCCGCCGGCTGCGCTCAGCCCAGCGCCAATCCCTATGATCACTCGATCCGCCTGCCGAATCAGTTCCTTCGCCTTGGCGATTTTATCTGAGTAATTTTGCATAGATGTCACGATCCTCATCTTTGTATACATTGAATACGACCTGTTTGATACTCTTTGCCGATTTCAAGCATTCATTGACTGTACGGATGGCGATTTCCGCTGCCAGCTGGTTAGGGAAGCGGAATTCCCCTGTGGAGATACAGCAATACGCAAGGCTTTGGAGGTTGTTTTGATCCGCCAGCTCAAAGCATGCGCGGTAGCAGCTCGCCAGCTCACCT
Source organism: Clostridiales bacterium (assembly GCA_012523405.1). Classification (GTDB taxonomy): domain Bacteria; phylum Bacillota; class Clostridia; order Christensenellales; family Aristaeellaceae; genus Limiplasma. Next base: position 26,888 of record JAAYIN010000009.1, on the reverse strand, counting down.
TGCTGCGCCTGCGTGGGCTGATGGCCTATGATCGGGCCGACCGTGTGCAGCACATAGCGGCTTGGCAGATTATACGCAGACGTGATCTTGGCTGTCCCTGTTTCCTCCTCATGCCCTTGGATCAGCATCATCTCATGGCATTTGAGCCTTAGCTGCACCCCCGCAAAGGTATGAATCGCATTATCGATGCACCCATGACATGGATAAAAGCAGCCCAGCATCGCGTTGTTGGCAGCATTGACAATGCCATCGACTTCAAGCTTTGTGATATCCCCCTGCCACAGGAATAAATGGGGCTGCATCTCCTCAAGCTCGCTGAGCTTTGCTACGCTCGACTCCTTAAGCTCCTGCTGTAAATAGCTATCCTGCACCGCTAAAAATTCGGCATCCACTGATACCGCAGCGCGCACATTGACAAGTGAGCGAAACAAACGCTTCTTTTCGTTTAGGTCATCTGGGATTCCCATGCCCTCATAGCGCGCTTGCTCTTGGAGGAGGGATGTGATCAGGTAGTCTAGTTTTTGTTCTTGATTCATCAAATCACCGCTTACATTTAAAAATGGGGGGTACTTATGGAGGTATCGGAGGGGCGACAAACAAAAGGGCGAAGCCCCTGATTATACCTTTCCCCAAATATCTCAAATATCCTTGCTTGCTGAGAATATTCTTTGGAAGGCATGCCTTAAAAACTGAAAATCACTGCCTTTGCGCCATCTTCACCACGTTGTTACTATGTGTAAATCTATCCTGTTAAATGCACGATAATCCCCATAAATGGAGTTTTATGGGTAATACACGTTGGAACTGAACACCTTGTACATGACTAGGAGGTAAAACATGAAAAGGATCATCAGTTTATGTCTGGCAGCATTGCTGCTCACCACGCTTTCTATTCCTGCGCTGGCAAGCGAAAGCCGAGATGCCAACATCCTATTTACAGACGGCGAGAGAACCCTAAAGGTTGCGGACGCTACCGCCACGGACGATGTAGTCTACACGTTACTGCGCCATAGCGACTACACAAGCAATGCCGCCATTGGCCGCTGGACACCGGCGACTGGCGAAACCGAGATACTGATCGATGGTAAGCTGATTTACCATGGCTATCGGTATAGCGGTGTGGAGGATGCGGAGGATGAAATCGGCATCAACCGCATTTTTACGGACAGCAATGTGCTCTACGCCTTGGATGAGATCGATATGAGCGTACGCCGCCTTGTGGACGCGGACGGAAACGTGGCAGTTTCGGACATCCTCTACTCGCTCATGGATATCATGGCGGAGGGTTCGTACTTCAATGGCGCGTTTGCGCAGGAGGGTATGCTCTACCTAAGTATCTATACACCCGAAGGAAAGCCTGCGGTGGCAAGCGTTGATTTGGCTACGGGTGAGCTGATGTCCCAAACATTGGCAAACGATATGGCGAATGTGTACCCCTATCAGGACGGGAAACTTTTGATGACCCGCTATGATAGGCAAAACCAATATGATACTGAAGCAGGCGAAATGCTGGCACTTGAGCTTGTGGTATATGATCCCATCACAGGCGAGAGCGAAAAGGTCGCGACGACCAAAGGTGACAATGACGGCGGCGTGGTCTATAGCAAGGCAACGGACACCATCTATTTCACATCGGATTCGGAAGTCTATGCGATTGCTAGCGATGCGTCTGCATGCGTGCTCAGTGGGTATATGCCTCTTGGGGGCAGCAGCTATTCTACTGCATTGCTGATGGGCGAGGACTTGTACATCGCGCTGTCACGCGGAATGTTGATGGCTAGGCAGCTAGATCCCGCAGGAATCACAAGGAGCGCGCTAACGATTTATGGCAATGGCTATAGCGATGAGCATATGGCAGTGATCAGCCAAAATCCACAGCTTGATGTTTTGAACTCAAGCAGCAATTATATTCAAGAGTTTACCGACGTTGCGGCGAAGATCATCACCGGCGAAGATCCGAGTGATATCATCACGCTCGATTCGGTCAACGCACCGATTCGGCGAGCCTTCAAAAAGGGATATGCGGCAGATTTGAGCGCTTACCCCGAAATCATGGAGATGGCTTCTGCGATGAATCCCGCATTCACCTCTGCCCTCACGCAGGATGGCAAGCTCTATGCTGTGCCAACATCCATCATGGGCTATGGGCTGGGCTATAGCAAAAACGTGCTTGAGCAGCTTGGGATGACGCAGGAGGATTTGCCAGAGACGCTGCTGGAGTTACTCGAGCTTGCAGCGAATTTCCAAGCTGACTATGGCGATGAACATGAGGATGTCACCGTTTTCAGCTGGGGCACAAGAAATTACCTGCTCAGCCACATGTTGACGCTATACGCCAGCCAGCAGCTGAGGGACGCGGAGGACATCCATTTTGATACCCCGCTGTTTAGATCGCTTATGCAGGCACTTGCGCAGATTGATTTCGCGGAGTTTGATCCATACGAGCAGTACGGCGAGGCAGTATATGACATGCCCGAAGTGCTTGATTCGATGAACCAGATGGAAAGCCTTTTCTCCACCTATGTGGACTATGGCAGTCCAAACGGCTTTGATGCCAGCTCTGATCAAATGCCGCTGATTTTGGCAGTGGAGGAAGGTAAAGAACCGCTTGCGGGTCTTCAAATTGAGATGCTAATGGTCAACTCGCAATCTGGGCACATGGACGAGGCGATTTCCTACCTGACAGAGTACATGCGGAACTACGGCGACGAGTTGTCCATAGCGCTTTACCCAGATCACAATACCCCCGTAGCGAACCCCGACTATGAGGACGAGGCTCAGCAAATCACCAGTGACATCGAAAAAACCAAGCGCTTACTTGAAAGTGCGAGCGCGGAAAACAAGGCAGGATATGAGGACACGTTGCGCAACTTGGAAGAAAAGCTGGCAGCGACAGGCAGCCGCAAAATGCTCATCTCAGAGGACGAAATCGCGCTATTTAGAGAGAAAGCATCGCCTTACTTCTGTGTGATGCTGGATTGGATGGAAAGTGGGCAAGAGGATATTAGCGCACTGCTAGATCAGTATTCGCAAAAGGCGATTGACGCGGATGCTTTGATTCGCGAGCTGGACAAGCGAATGAATATGATGCGGCTGGAGGACTAAATAGAATTCTATAAGATTAAATAAAACCCCGAAGGGTCGATGGATGAAAATCCATCGACCCTTTACACCTGCAACAACATTCTATTTATGCGACGTTTTCCAAATCCATGGCGTATAAACAGTAACTCAAAGAATTTGAAACCAAGACGAGGAGGAAGAACATGAAAAAGATCATCAGTCTATTTCTTTGCATGATGTTACTGCTCACCACGCTTTGCATTCCCGCGCTGGCAAGTGAAAGCCGAGATGCCAACATCCTATTTACAGACGGCGAAAAGACCCTTGATGTTCTGGACGCGGCGGCGGCGGACGATGTAGTCTACACGTTACTGCGCTATAGCGACTACACAAGTAATGCCGCCATTGGTCGCTGGACACCAGCGACTGGCGAAACCGAGATACTGATCTCCGGCAATGTGGTGTACCACGGGAATGGCTATAGGGGTGAAGCGGCCGTGGAGGACGAGATAGGCATCTACAGTATTTTTACAGACAGTAATGAGCTCTACGCCTTTGATAATATTGACATGAGCGTGCGCCGCCTTGTGGACGCGGACGGAAATGTGGCGGTTTCTGGCATTCTCTACTCACTGATTGATCTGATGCAGGAGGGGTCGTACTTCAATGGCGCGTTTGCGCAGGAGGGGATCCTTTACCTAAATATCTATACATCCCAGGGAAAGCATGCGGTGCCAAGGGTTGATTTGGCTACGGGCGAGGTGCTTGGACAAACGCTGGTGAGCAATATGGCCCAAATGTACCCCTATAAGGATGGGAAACTTTTAATGACTTTCTTTGATCCTGAGAAGCAATTTGATCCCGATACTGGTGAGATTCAACCCCATGAGCTTGCCGTATATGATCCAATCACAGGCGAGAGCGAAAAGCTGACGATGACCAAGCGCGGAGAAGATGGCGGTATTGTCTACAGCAAGGAAATGGATACCATCTTTTTCTCATCGAACTCGGAAATCTATGCGATTCCTAGTGGTGCTTCTTCATACGTGCTTAGTGGGTATGGTGGTGACAGCTATTTTAACACAATGCTGATGGGCGCGGATTTATATATATCGGTATCAGGTGGGATGCTCATGGCGCGCCAGCTTAATCCCGCGGGGACCACAAGCTCTGCGCTAACGATGTATGGCGGCGCTACTTATAGTGATGAGCATATGGCAGTGATCAGGCAAAATCCACAGCTGAATATTGTGAACTCAGAAAGCCATGATATTCTTGATTTTGGCGACATTGCTACAAAAATACTCATTGGGGAGAATGCAATTGATATCATGACGCTCAATGCGGAGAAGGAACCGATAGCGCGAGTCTTCAAAAAGGGATATGCGGCAGATTTGAGCGCCTATCCCGAGATCATGGAGATGGCCTCAAGGATGAACCCCGCGATCACATCTGCCCTCATGCAGGATGGCAAGCTCTATGCTGTGCCAATCAGAGTTTCGGGCTTTGGGCTGGGTTATACGCCAAGCGTCATTAGGCAGCTTGGGATGACGGAGGATGATCTGCCAAAGACTATGCTCGAGCTACTGGAGTTTGTAGCGAATTTTCAAGCTGACTATGGCGATGAACATGAGGATGTCACCGTTTTCGACCACTTTGGCATTAGAAATTACCTGCTTAGCCGCATGATGACGCTTTATGTCAACCAGCAGCTGAGGGACGCGGAGGACATTCGCTTTGATACCCCGCTGTTTAGATCGCTGCTGGCGGCACATGCGCAGATTGGCTTTGCGGAGTTTGACCCATACGAGCGGTACGGAGAGGCAGCATACGACATGCCCGAAGTGCTAGAGTCAACGAATCAGATGAAAGAACTATTTTTCTTCAATGCGGATCATGCCTCTCCAAATGGTTTTGACGCCAGCTCTGATCGAATGCCGCTGATTCTCGCAGTGGAGGAAGGCAAGGAGCCTCTCACGGATATTCAGATTGAGGTGATGATGGTCAATGCGCAATCTGGGCACATGGAGGATGCAGCTTTCTATATCACAGAGTACATGAAGAACTATGGTGCTGAATTGTCCATCATCCTCTACCCAGACCAAAATACCCCCGCCCCGAATCCCAACTACGAGGAAGAGGTCGAGGAGATCAAGAGTGACATTGAAAAAACCAAGCGTTCGCTTGAAAGTGCCAGCGCGGAAAACAAAGCGGAGTATGAGGATGCGCTGCGCAATCTGGAAGAGAAGTTGGCAGCGACAGGTAGCCGTAAAATGCTCATTTCAGAGGATGAAATCGCGCTGTTTAGAGAAATATCCTCACCTTACTTCTGTGTCAAGCAGGATTGGATGGAAAATGCGGATGAGGATATTGACATGCTCAGGGAGCAGTATTTGCAAAAGGCGATTGACGCGGATACCTTCATTCGCGAGCTGGACAAGCGCATGAACATGATGCGGTTGGAGGACTAGACAAGCCCTTACAGCACGCGAATTTGATGAGGAGGAAATACGATGAAGCGCATTTTATATACGGCAGTGCTGCTACTGGTTTGTATGATTGGTTTTGCTGCGTATAGCCAAGCCGAGGTGCTGACTGTACCCAACGCGAGAATGATGGATATAGCCGATGATGGCAGTACCATCTTTTTCAGAACAGAAGCAGGAGAGATATACGGCTATACAATGGGTGATGAAACCCCAACTTTGCTTGAAACAGGCTTCCCAAATACGGAGTATGGCGGACTTTTTGTCGCCGATCATAATCTCTACACCATAAAGAAAGACGAAAGGAAATTTATACGGATTATCGCGAGAAATACCAGCTCTTCATTTCATGACATGCAGATTGAAAACTTTGAAGAACGCACAAAGGCAACTGATATTTGGACACCTTTTTGCATGAAGAACACAAGCCATGGGCTCTTTTGGATGATGAATGTAGATTATTCAGATGAGGCATTGCTGTGCAAATATGATTTCAGCAGCAAAGAACTGTCGTGCCGTACGATCGATTCATTGCATAGCTTCTGCGTACGCGATGACGGGACATTGCTCATTGTGCAGCTCGGTATGGACGGTAGGATTCTGTCTTCCTATGATTGGGAAGATCAAAAGCTGACCAATAGCACAGTCCTACCACAAGGCGCCAATGGATTTGTGCTCAGTGGCGAAGACTTGCTTTTTAATGCGAGCGGTGAAGTGATGGTTTGGAAGGCGGATATGAGCGTGGAGACGATCATGCGCATGCCAATCCCAAATGATAGCCGTATCAATAGCGTGCTGATCAATGGGGATACGCTGACGGCCGCGTTTTCATCCCAGCTTGCCCTTGGCAGCCTCGAGCAGGCTAGCGCAGGGACATCAACGCTGCTTGTGCTAAACGACAATGCCACAACGACTGGATATACAGAATTTGCACAGTCATTCCCCGAAGTTGAAGTTCAGTTCTCCCAACTAGATGAATATCCCGATACCATTGAGCTGGCTCAAAAACTACTGACAGGCGAGTTAACCTATGACGTGTTTAAAATCAACTCTTCTGATTTTGATCTGGAAACGCTTGCGGCAAAGGGTTATTTGGAGGATTTAACAGGGAATGCAGCATTGTTTGAGGCGGTTTCGCAGATGGAGCCACAAATCACCAAAGCCGCATTCTATGATGAGCGGCTTTACGCCATTCCTTGCAGCATTGCTGGCAACTTTATCACATACTATGCTGACAATTTTGCGCTGGCGGGTGTAGATGAATCCGGCATTCCCCACGATTATCAGGCGTTTTATGATTTTATTGCAGAGTGGGACGGCGGAAACCCTGCGGATGCTGGGGACGAGTTTTCCCTGTTCTCAGTTGAACACGGAGAGGTTTTCTCTTTGTTTTTGAAGGAGCTTTTGAAGGCGAATATTGCCTGTTGTGCAAGCGAGGAACGTGACATTTCCTTTGATTCGATGCCATTTAGAAATCTGCTGCAAAAATGCAAAGAGGCTGCTTTGGTCGTCGAAGAGGAGGACGTAGTCGGCTACCTCATGTTTGAAATGGGATCAACGAATATTATCGACCGTCATTTGCTCGCGCTTTCCTTTGAAGCGGCTACCGATCCTGTGGTTGCGGTGGAAATGGATTTCTACATCATCAATCCCATGAGCACGAACAAAGCATTGGCTCAATCGTATATCGAGTCTTGCGTTGCGGCCTATACGCAGCAGCAGCGTTTGCAGCTTTATCCGCAGTATACCGAGCCTATCATTAGCCAGAATTACGCTGACTATATTGACTCATGGGAAGTGGAAAAAGAGGAATTGGAGACGAGATTAACTAGCGTTACAGATGATGCTGAAAGTACTGCGATCCAGGATCAGCTTAATATGCATATGGAAAATAGGGAAGCCTTAGCCCCCGAAAAATACGATATATCGCCTGAAGATATAGCATTCTACAAGACGGAAATCACGCCGTATTTGTTTGTGCCTAATGCGAGCATGATGAACGTAACGGTACATGATCAGTTTGCCTTTGAATCGGCTATCATGCAATACATCGGGAGCCATACGCCTGATGAGCAATTCATTTTGGAAATGGATAAAGTATGCCAAATGATACAGCTGGAGAACCAGTGACGTTGCCCTCAGTGCGTCAAAAAAGCTCGGGGCTGTCGCCCTCTGATTTTGCACTTCGTCCTTGTGCGCATCGCTACGTGAGGCTTACGGTCAGGGCTACGTGTAGGGAACCCTTGCTACGCAAGATCCCCAAACCACCGCGCAATAGACGAGCGAAGCTCCGCTGCTTTCGGATTGTTGATCAGAGGAGCTTCGCTCGTTGATTTTGCGCCCCTCCGATACCTCTTTGGAGTTCATTGAGAACCAGTGACGTCGCCTCAGCGCGTCAAAAAAGCTCGGGGCTGTTGCCCTCTGATTTGACACATCCCCCTTCCTTATTATCTGTAACAAGCCCCTACATATTGCAACGCTTTTTGAAGCCTTGTCGTATCAGTAAGTAGCTACCTAAAACACAAATACTGTATGCAAAATTAGGAGGTACGATATGAAAAAATTCACCACGCTATTTCTTTGCACAATGCTACTGCTTACGATGCTCACCATCCCCGCGGTGGCGAGCGAAATCCAGAATGTCAATGTCACCTTTACCATTGACTCCGTGCAGCAAAAAATCCTGTCCGTAGCGAGTACGGGCGACTATGTATATGCGCTGCTGACGGACGGGGCGTATAGCAACGGCACGATTGGACGCTGGTCATCCAGTACCAATGAAACCGAGATCTTGACCATGGGCAAGATTGCATATGGTGGAGATGGTTTTGGCTATGATTACATCAACACAGGCGAGCAAACGGATGAAATTACGATCTCTTATTTGTTTACCAGTGGCAATGAGGTCTATGCCTTTGATGCGATTAGGATGACCGTGCGCAGGCTCATTGATGCCAATAGCAATGCAGCGGTTTCGGATATTCTCTATACGCTGGACACCGAACTGCCGCAGGATTGGTATCCCAGTGGCTTGTTTACGCAGGATAATGTGCTCTATCTGGATATTTCCAATTCAATGACGGGTAGCGGAGCGGTTGCGCGGATTGATCTTGCGAGTGGACAAACGCTTTCGGTGGTGGAGGAAACTCACCTAGAAAGACTATTCCCCTATCAAGATGGGAAATTGCTCGCTACCTGGTTTGACCCACAAAACCCTTATGACAGCCAGACAGGGGTCGCTTTCCCCTATGAGCTGATGATCTATGACCCCGTTACCCGCGAAACGGTGAAGGTCGGCGATACCGTGGGCGAGTACAACGACGGCGTAGTGTATTGCAAGGATAATGATACCGTCTACTTTGCATCGGGCTCGCAGCTTTATTCGTTCCCCAATATGACCCCGCCCTATCAGCGCAGCGGCTATCTGCCTGTTTCCAATGTGATGTATGCGCCCTGTATGCTGGCAGGCAAGGACCTGTATGTATGCCTATCAAACAATATGCTGGTCGTGCGGCAGGTTGATCAGGCGACTGAGAAAAGCCTGCTCAGGGTTGCAGGTAGCTCGTATGAAGCAGGTCATAGGGCGTTTGTTTTGAATCATCCCGAGGTTGATCTATTGATCACCGAGGACGAGAGGAACACCAGCTTCACAGACCTCGCTACGGAGCTTGTCACCAATAATGATATGCCTGATGTGATTACGCTCAATACGTTGAGCAATCCCTTGGATCGCATTTATAGCAAGGGCTATGCGGCGGATTTGAGTGGATACCCCGAGCTTGTAGAGATGATCTCAAGGATTGATCCTGCGCTCGCAGCGCCCTTGATGCAGGACGGAAAGCTATACGCTGTGCCAATAGACGTGTACGGCATGGGGCTGGGCTATGTGCCCCAGACCCTTGAGCTACTTGGCATGACCACCGATGACCTCCCCAAGACCTATGTGGAGTTCTTTGACTTCTTGGCGAATTACCAAGCGGACTATGGCGATGATCACCCTGACATCAATCTCTTTAACAATATGAGAAGTAAACACACGATGCTTTCGTATATGAAGAATCAATACGTGTACCAGCAGCTAAAGGACGGCGAGGACATCCGTTTTGATACCCCCCTCATGCAAAAGCTCCTCCAAGCCTATGAACAGATTAACTTTGCTGATTTTGATCCATCCGAGCAATACGGCGATGAAATGTCAGAAAGCGAGGAAAATGGATCTTTCTATGAGAAGGATTCGCTCTTCACGGACACCGTATTCTATGGTGACCCCAATGGCTTTGATGTGAAGCGCACAGACAGACCGCTGATGCTAAGCCTAGATGACGGGATGCAGCCCATTGCGGATGTGGATATCACGGTGATGATCGTCAATGCACAATCGACGAATGTTGATGCAGCTGCGCTTTATCTCACAGAGTTTTTGAAAAACTGTGACGTGGAGACTTCCTTCACCCTCTATCCTGATGTTAGCACCCCTATTCCCAATCCCGACTACGAGCCTGCTGTAGTGAGACTGACTGCGGATATCGAAAAAATCAATCGCGCCATTGAAAACGCGAGTGCTGATAACAAGGCAGAATTTGAAGATACACTTCGCAATCTACAAGAAGACTTCGAGGCAAACGAAAAGCGCAAGATGGAGATTACGGAGGATGAAATTGCGCAGTTCCATGAGCGGATCACCCCCTATCTCTACGCCAAGCCGCTCACACCGCTGACGGACTGGTCAGGCGGCGCAGCACATGACGTAAGCTCGCTGAAGGAGCGATATATGAGCAAAGCCATCGATGCGGATACATTTATCAGAGAGCTTGATAATATGATGAACATGATCAGGCTTGAGGAACAGTAAAAGAGGAATATGATGGAAAACACGAAGGGGCTCGCAACGCGAGCTCCTTCGTTTACGCCACTGGAATAAGGAAAGGGCGAAGCCCCGGGCTCCTTTGTTTACGCCACTGGAATAAGGAAAGGGCGAAGCTCCGGGCTCCTTCATGTACCTCACTCCCAGAAAAAGAAAGAGCGAAGCTCCGAAGCCCTTCCCCCCGGATATTGCGACATACCTTTGCACATTGCACATGTGTAACAAACCCCAAACAATGAATCGTTTACCAGCGCAATCGCGTTGTTTTATTAGTGATATAGATCACATCAGACCTTTTAAAACGAGGAGGTACCGTTAATGAAAAGGATCATCAGCCTATTGTTATGCACGATGCTCATGCTGGCATCATTCACCATGCCTGCGCTGGCAAGCGAGGGCAGAAACTTCAATGTGGTTTTCACGAATGGAGAAAAGGAGCTGGAAGCATCAAGAGTGGTCACCACGGCGGATGCTGTCTATGCGCTGGTGAGCAATAGCCGCATGCACGATCTGGGCTTTGCCCGCTGGAAACCAGAGACGAACCAAATGGACATTCTGATTTCAGACAATGTGGTCGTCCATGGATTTGGCCACGATGGTGCGCCCGATAGCGAGGACGACATCGCACTGGATCATCTGTTTACAAACGGCAATGAGGTCTATGCCTTTGATGAAATGACCATGACTGTTCGCCGCCTGATCGATGCGGATGGAGAGGTAGCGGTTTCGGATATTCTCTATTCCCTTATGGAGGAGAAGTATACAGACGGATTCGTCAATCATGTATTTGCTCAGGAGGACGAGCTTTACCTGAATATCAATACACGCGAGGGCAAGCAATTGGTCGCGTGGTATGACCTCGCATCGGGTCAGCTGCTTGGGCAGACAGTGCTGAGCGATCAGCTGGTAAAACTGTCCCCGTACAAGGATCATAAGCTGCTCATGACCTGCTATGATTCGCAAAGTGCATACGACCCCGATACAGGCGAAACAAACCCGCTTGATATTGTACTCTTGGATCTACAGACCAACGAGTCGCAGGTGATCGCAAAGACAAAGACAGGCGACGACGGCGGCGTGGTCTATGGCGAGACATCCAACAATATCTACTTCATGTCGGGCTCTGAGATTTATGCGCTGGTAAATCAGGCAGCGCCCTATGTGCTCTGCGGCTATATGCCTGTGCAGGGCGGTGTCTATAGCCGCGGCGCGCTTGTGAGCGATGACCTGTATGTCTATGCCTCTAGCCTGGTGTTTGTACGTCAGCTGCAACCCGCTGGAATCCAAGGCGGTGCACTCCGCATTTCAGGCTTCGGCGTCAATGAGCACGTGGCGGCGATCAGGAACAATCCACAGATTGATATCGTGATAGCACAGAGCGCAACGGATCTCGCGTTTACCGATATCGTTACCAACATGATTACGGGCGGGGATATGGTCGATATTCTGGCGCTGTACAGTACCATGAATCCCCTATCAAGGGTCTTTGCAAAGGGCTATGCAGCCGACATGAGCGGCTATCCCGAGATCATGGAAATGATTTCAAGGATGAGCCCTCCGATTGCGGATCAATTGATGAAGGATGGCAAGCTGTATGGCGTGCCGATTTATCTGTCAAGCAATGGGCTTGGTTATGACCCCAACACCGTGGAGCTGCTGGGGCTGACGGTGGATGATCTGCCCAAAACCTTCCCCGAGCTCTTGGATTTCCTCGCGAATTTCCAAGCGGATTACGGCGATGAGCATGAGGACATCAACCTCTTTAGCAATATCTCCTCCAAGAGCTACTTGATTTGGTGGATAATGAACCAATATACGGACGTGCAGCTGAGGGATCAGGGGGAGATTCGCTTTGACACCCCGCTGTTTAGAAAGCTGCTCACGGCATTTGAGCAAATTGATTTTGCTGATTTTGATCCTTATGAGCGGTATGGCGAGGAGGCATGGGACATGCCCGAGGTGTCCGCCAGCTTTTACCCCAAAGAATCGCTTTTCCGCATAGCCAACGACGCTAGCACGCCAAACGCGTATGATATCAATCGATCAGATATGCCGCTGATACTGGCACTGGACGAAGGCATTCAGCCGCTTGTGGGCATCTCCCTGCAAATCATGATGGTCAATGCGAAGACCGAGCATATGGATGAGGCGGCTTTGTATGTGGCAGAGTACATGAAAAACTACAACGCCGAGCTTTCCTTCGCGCTCTACCCAGACCTAAGCGAAGAGGTTGTCAATCCGGACTACGAGACGGAGGTTGAGTCACTCCGAAGTAGCATAGAGAGAACAGAGCTTGCGCTTCAAAACGCAAGTAATGAAAACAAAGCGGAATATGAGGATTCGCTCCAGAATCTGCAGGAGAGGCTCGCAGCGAGCGATAATCTCAAAATATCCATTACCAAGGATGAAATCGCGCAGTATCGGGAGCAGGTAACGCCCTATGTCTACGTCACTACGAACTGGCAAGGCGAGGGCGAGGCGGATTTCACATCTCTTGTCAATCAGTACCGACAAAAAGCCATCGACGCGGATACCTTCATCCGCGAGCTGGATAAGCGAATGAATATGATGACGCTAGAGGACTAACGGACGTGCGGTGGAAAAGCTCGCTAGCGCGATCTTTTCCACCGGAGCTTCGCTCTTTTAATGCACTGCGCCCTTGTTCGTGACGCGTAGCGTCACTCACGGTCAGGGCTACGTGTAGGAAATCCATGCTTCGCATGGTCTTGAAACCACCGCGCAATAGACGGGCGAAGCTCCGCTGGTTTCGGATTGTAATCAGAGGGGGCTTCGCCCATTTCATCTCGACCCTCCGATACCTCCGAGGGTTTTTCCATAGCCTGAGCTCCGTAGCTCACAAAGGGTGCGGAGTTTTTGCATGCCTCCAAGCTCCAAGCAGAGATAATCGCTGGAAGATCAATAAAAGGGCGACAGCCCCGATAGCTCCAAGCAGAGATAATCGCTGGAAGATCAATAAAAGGGCGACAGCCCCGATAGCTCCTCCGTAGCATTTGTTAAACCTCTGCTTGCTGGCTTGACATCTATTTCAGCGTAACCTATGATTTATCTATACAGACAGAGGGGGAAAATAGTATGTACAAAAGATTTGTTGCCATCGCCCTATCCATACTGATGATCCTATCGGGGATTGCCCCTGCCATAGCAGAGTCAAGCACGATCCCAACTGTCCGCAGGATACTGTCGGTGGCGGCGATCGGTTCGCAGCTTTATCTGCTGGATGAGGAAGGGCGAATCACCACGCGCACCACCGAGTCAAACGATGAAACGCTGCTTGGCGAGGTGATGCTGGACAGTGACGACGAAGAAAGGCAAGAGGACAGCATCCTGCTAAGTCAGCTGTATGAATCCGAAGGGAAGCTCTATGGCTTTTTCCAAGAGGATGGCAATGTGTACGAGATTGTGAATGCACAGGGTGAATATGCACTGGTGAAGCAGGAGCTGGTGCTGGATACATCAGGCTTGGTCGAAATAATGGATGCTCATCTATATTATTTGGAGGTTAGAAACCTGTTTGTGCAGGACGGCTGGCTGTACTTTACGGGAGTGAATTCTATAGAGCAGCTTCAGCGTACGGCGGGGCGCATCAGCCTGACAACAGGCGAGTATCAGGCGATTAAAACCGAATCGCTCATAGAGCTTGCGCCTTATCAGGAGGGAAAACTCCTCGCGCTGATCTATGACGAATCTGAAATGTATGTAGGATCGGACGGAACGGACAATGGGGCGCAAATCGGCATTCTTGACCCCAAAAGCGGTGTGGTGGAAAATACCGTATCGCTTGAATCGGAGGATACATTAGCGGCCGCGTATATCTCGGGCATTTACTACAATGAGGGTCAATTGTATTATCAGGATAGCTCGCGCATCATGGGGATGGACCTTGCGTCATCCCACAAGCGCATCAGCGCATATACAGGCAGGAGCAGGCATGGCGGCATGAGCTGGAGGGTATGCGGCACGGATGACAGGTATATCTTCTATGGATATGATGGTGCTTATCCCAGAAAGCTTGACAGCGAGAGCATGAAGGACGGCGCGCTCATGATCTATGGCGAGTATGGGAGCGAGATGCATCAGACCTTCGCGCGAAACTACCCCGATATTCCCGTTGATATTAACAGCAACATGTCCTCAAGCTTAGAATCCCTCGCGCAGTCGATGGTGAGCGGGAATCAGATGCTGGATGTGCTATTGCTCAACGTTACTGCTATGCCGGTTGATAAGCTTGCCCAAAAGGGCTATTGCGTTGACCTGAGCGGATACCCCGAAATCACATCGCGCGTTCAGGGGATGTACCCGCAGTATCGGGATTTGCTGCTTGTGGACGGGAGGCTCTGCGGCGTGCCTGTGACGCTGTATAGCTCATCTTTCGGTGTGAATATGGTAGCGTGGGAAGCGCTCGGGCTGAGCCGGGAGGATGTACCCGCGACCATGCTGGAACTGATGGATTTTGTGGCGAACTGGGCATACGATTATAGCGACGAATTTCCCGAGCTAAAGCTTTTGGAGCGCGATGAGATCGATCAGGTGCTTTTCAGCTGCATGCTGCGTCAGTACATGCTGTATAAGGAACACGCGGGTGAGCCGCTCCGCTTTGATACACCTGAGTTCAGGCAGCTGATGGACGCGTATGAGCAGATCGATTTTGAAGAGTTTTTCGCAAGCGTTCAGGAAGACGAATCGTATGGTAGCGATTCGGACCCATTGTTCATATCAAACTATACGACAGGGGAGTTCATGCGCTACATAACGGACGAAGTTATGGAAATGATGCCGCTGTCGCTCTTTGGCGAGGATGATCCGCTGATTTGGGCAGATATGGGCGTATTGGTCATCAATTCAAGGACCCCGAGGCTGGATCAGTCGATTGCCTACCTGATCAACTACCTTGATAATTTGGATCGAAATTCGGCTTATATCACCCTGTACCCTGATCATAACGAACCCCTTGAAAATCCAGACTATGAGCCAATGGTGCAGATATATACGGAGTACCTTGAGAATGCAAAGGCGTTTTTGGAAATCGCGCCTGAGGAAAGGCAAGCAGATGCCAAGGGTGCGGTCGAAATGTGGGAAAATGAGATCGAGTGGCAGGAGGAATATCGCTATGACGCATCGGCGGAGGATATCGCAGGATACCGCGCAGACATCGCGCCCCTCCTGTGCATCCTGCATAGCAATCCGTTGTTTGGCGGCGATGGCGCAGAGGCAACGGAGGTCACGACGCTGATGGCAAAGTATAAAGGCGGAGTGATCACAAGCGATCAGATGATCAAGGACCTTGACGCCAGACTTATCATGATGGAAATGGAGGACTAGCCTCCTCACGGTGGAAAAGATCGGGCAAAGCCCGATCTTTTCCACCGGGGCTGTCGCCCTTTTAATGCACCAAATTCTTGTTCGCGACGCTTACGGTCAGAATTTGGCGTAAAGAACCTTTGCTACGCAAGGTCCCCAAACCACCGGGGCTGTCGCCCTTCTATTGTCGCTGGTTTCGGATTACAATCAGAGGGAGCTTCGACCCCCTCCAATACCTCCTTGGGATTTACCAATAGACCGCGAGAACGGTCTTTTTTTGGCTGGAATTTGTTTTGTCACTATTCCCCTCATCCCCTGCGCGAAGCGCAGAGCAGGGTTACCAAAGGGGCTTAGTCCCTTTGGTAGGGTGCAGGGGCAAAGCCCCAGTCTCGAGCCCATCCGTCCTCGTCCTTCCCCCATCCCTTGCGCGAAGCGCAGAGCAGGGTTACCAAAGGGGCTTAGTCCCTTTGGTGGGGTGCAGGGGCAAAGCCCCAGTCTCGAGCCCCATCCGTCCTCGTCCTCCCCCCATCCCCTGCGCGAAGCGCAGAGCAGGGTTACCAAAGGGGCTTAGTCCCTTTGGTGGGGTGCAGGGGCAAAGCCCCTGTCTCGTGCTAGCAAATGTAAACAGGATATAAACGTTTGTCGATTTACTTGACTTCCTTTTTTCGTCCGTTTATGATTTAGGTGTTTGATTACATCGATAGCATAGTTAACAAATAGAAAACAAAAAAGGTCAAGGAGAGAAACATGAAGAATAAATTGGTCGCATTGATCCTCTCGGTTATCATGGTTTTTTCAGTCATGGCACCCGCGCTGGCAACGACGGTTGTGTATCACACCTCATCATCAATGGCAGTATCTGATGAGGATAGCGCATCAACGACTATCATGTCGGCGGTAGCGGTGGGTTCGAAAATTTATGCACTGTATGGCAACGGCGATATGACTGCGCAGGACGCGGCATCAGGCGAGGAAACGGTGATCGGCAATGTAGCGGCCGCGGTGGTGTTAATGCCTGAGGAGCTGTTTGAGCTTGACGGCAAGCTGTATGGGTTTAATGTGCAGAGCGGTGAGTGGTACCTGCTGGTGGATGAGCAGGGCACATTTGTTCAGCAGAAGCAGGATGTAACGCTTGATACATCGCTCTTTGCGTTTGACGAAGGCGAGTATAGCAGCTATTTGCAGTTCAAGAGCGTTTTTGGGATGGACGGCTGGCTGTACTATGCAGGGATCAGCTATGCGGAGATCTATTCGATGCGCTCGGGTCGCATAAACCTTGAGACAGGCGAGGGCAAAGAGTTTACAACCAAAGCGATTAAGGAGCTTGTGCCGTATCAAGACGGCATGCTTCTGGCGCTGATCTATGATGATTCGGCGATGTACTCAGGCTCTATTTCCACGGAATCTCTGTCCCAAAACGCACAGCTGATGGTTTTTGATCCTCAGAAGGATGCTGCGGTATCCCAGGTTGAGATCACATCCGAAACATCGATGGGCGGCTATGGCGTGGCAGGTCTTTGCGCAGGCGATAAAGGCGTGTTCTACCGCGATGGCGCGCGCGTCAAGGGTATGGACATGGCAACGGGCACATCGCGTATCAGCGCATATACAGGCGGCAGCACGTATGACGGCATGAACGCCAGAGCCTTCTATGCGGACGGCTATTATGCGTACTATAGCTACGAAGGGCTGAGCTGCTTGATGCTTGACAGCGAGAGCCTTTTGGATGGCGTGCTCACGATTTACGGCGAAATGGGCGGCGACTCGCATAAGAGCTTCGTGAAAAACCACCCTGAAATCCCCGTTGATATCACGACCAATTCATCTAGCGATTTGGAATCCCTGACGCAGGCAATGGTCAGCGGCGACCAAACGCTGGACGTCCTTGAGCTGTATACAACCTATATGCCTGTGGATCGGCTGATCCAAAAGGGCTATTGCCTTGATTTGAGCGAGTATACCGAGATCACATCACGCGTTGAGCAGATGTATCCGCAGTTTGTGGACGCGATCACGGTGGACGGCAAGCTCTACGGCGTGCCGATCAATGCGTATGGCACGACCTTTGGGGTGAACATGGAGCTTTGGGCAGAACTTGGGCTGACGGAGGATGATCTGCCTACGTCGGTTTGCGGGCTGCTTGAATTCATATCCAACTGGTCGTATGACTATGGCGACGAGTATTCAGAGGTTCAGCTCTTTGAGTTCAACCAAATTGGTGACCTGCTCTTCTCGCTCATTCTCCAGCAGTATATGACCTACACGGCATATACGGGCGAGGATTTGCGCTTTGATACGCCTGAGTTCAGAGAGGTGATGGAAGCTTTTGAAGCGATTGACTTTTCAGAGCTTGAGTCTGCCTCCGGCGAAGACGACGAGCAGATTTACTACTACATGCAGGATTCGTTGTTCACCATGAGCCAAACGGTCGGTATGTTCTACGGCAACATGCGCATGAACAACATCCAAGCACTGCCCCTGCCGCTCCTTGACGGTCAGGACGCGGTGATCACAACCCTGCTGAGCGTGATGATCATCAATCCAAAATCCTCAAGGATCGATGAGGCAGTCAAATACGTGGTCAACTACTTGGACAATCTGGACAAGAATTCTGCGAACATCACGCTATTTCCCGATCACAACGAACCACTGGAAGCAGATCATTATCAGTCCAGCGTGAAATCCTGCAACGAAGCCATTGAGAAGACTAAGGCACAGCTTGAGAATGCAGACGCGGAAAACAAAGCAGAGCTTGAAGACCAGCTCACCAACCTACAAAACGAGCTTGAGCTCATAGAAAGCAACCGCTATGACGCATCCCCCGAGATGCTCCAAGATTACCGCGAAAACCTAGCGCCGCTACTCGTTGCGCAAGGGCAAAACGCATTGTACAGCGCAGAAAGCGCAGCGGTTACAGAGGTTAATCAGCTCCTACTCAAGTACCTTGACGGCGCAATCACCCTTGACCAGATGATCAAGGACTTTGACCAGCGCATCAAAATGATGGAACTAGAAGCACAATAGGGGCGTTGCCCCATTTTGGTGCTGGCGCAGCTTGCATAGTTCGTTAGGGTTTCCCCTTGCTTTGATGCTGGCGGACAGCATATGTACCCGCTAGAGTGGGGGGCGTTGCCCCATTTTGATGCTAGCGGGGGCTTTGCCCCATTTTGGTGCTGGCGCAGCTTGCATAGTTCGTTAGGGTTTCCCCTTGCTTTGATGCTGGCGGACAGCATATGTACCCCCGCATGGGCTACCCCTTCCCCACAATTGAATCAATCCCCAGGCACATCAAGCAAATGCAGAGCGCATGAACCTTGATGTGCTTTTTGATGCGTTCCCATTACACTTCAAAGTTGTATCAATTTCTCCAAGAAATGCACGTTTTTCCATGGCTTTATCGTCTTATCATTATGCCTGCGTATGCAGATTGCTGCCAAACCAAGGCAAGATACGCAGCAAGAGGACCGAAATACACCAATAGTGGTCAAATATGACGGAAACGTAAATACATGCCTGAGCTTTAGCGATTTACTTGACAACGATTTTGAATCAGCCTATCATTTGGGTTGGTACATTTGATCGCATAATCTTCACATAAAGACGATGATATAAATGATTCTAAGTGCAGATAGCCAAAAAGGAGAGACATCATGAAAAAAAGACTACTATCAATAGCCCTATCCCTCATGCTGATCCTAGCTACCCTATCCCCTGCGATGGCAACAATCATCTATGGAGCGGCAATCTCGAGCGTGGATGACAATCGCTACATCGAAGCGGTAGCGGCCGTTGGGTCGCAGCTGTACCTACTGGATTCTACCGGAAAGCTCACCACCCGCACAACGCTGTCAAGCGAGGAAACGCTGATGGGTGAGGTGATGACGTATGCGGGTTTTATCGCAGACGATGATAACGAGACGATCGTTGTTAATTCGCTGTTTGAGTACAATGGCATGCTCTACGGTTTTAATATCGGTGACGGCAGCGTATGCGAGCTTGTCAATGCGCAGGGCGAATATGCGCCTGTGGTGCAGGACGTGAAGCTGGATATATCCACCATGTCAAGAGTACAGGAAGATTACACCGAATATTTGCAGCAGCTTCATATATTCCAAAGCGGCGGCTGGCTGTACTACACAGGAATGGACTACACCCAGCAAATGCAGCGGCAAGCGGCTGGCCGCCTCAACCTGACGACGGGCGAGCATAAGGCATTTGAAATTGAAGCAATCAGGGATCTGGCTCCCTATGACGACGGAAAAATCCTCGTGCTGATTTATGATGAAACTTCGATGTATATGGGCGGCAGTTCGGATTCCGATGACGATCTGGCAAAGATCGCGGTCTTTGACCCCGAGAGCAACAAGATTGTTTCGTCGACCACACTTCAGAGTGAAGACTCGATGGACGGCTACTACACCACCGGCATTTGCTACGCGGATGGTCAGGTGTATTACCGCGATAGCACGCGCATCAAAGCGCTTGATATGGCAACTGGCGAGGTACGCCTCAGCGCCTACACAGGCGACACCCCATATGGCGGCATGAACGTGAATGTCCTGTATGCAGACGGCTATTACGTCTCCTATGGGTATGAAGGCATCACCATGCGAAAGCTGGATAGCGAGAACATCAATGACGGCGCACTCGTGATTTACGGCGAGCAAGGCAATGACGCACATAAGATATTTACCAACAATCATCCGGACATAGCGGTTGATATTGCCGGCAGCGGCAGCAGAACCTCTGATCTGGAGACGATCGCTCAGGCGATGGTCAGCGAGAACCAAATGCTGGACGTGCTTGAGCTTAGCGTGAGCTATATGCCCGTTGATAAGCTGATCGAGAAGGGCTATTGCCTTGATCTAAGCGGCTATCCAGAAATCACATCGCGTATCGAGAAGATGTATCCGCAGTTCAGGGACGCGCTGCTGGTGGATGGCAAGCTGTACGGCGTGCCGATTGATATGTACTGCAATACGTTTGGCGTGAATATGAATCGGTGGGAAGAGATTGGTTTCACGAAGGACGATCTGCCCGCGACGGTCATAGAGCTGCTTGATTTCGTGGCGAACTGGACGTATGATTATGCCGATGAATTTCCTGACGTGCAGCTGTTTGAGCAAGAATCTTTTAAGGATATGCTCTTCTACACTGTCCTTGAGCAGTACATACTGTATAAGGATGCCAAGGGTGAGGCGCTGCGCTTTGATACGCCTGAGTATCGGCAGTTGATGGAGGCCTTTGAACAGATCGACTTCAGCGAGTATTCCACAGGCGATGAGGCAGAGCAAACCATCTATTATTTCGAGCAAAACAGCTTGTTTTCAACGTATTGCAGCGTAGGCCAGTTTTACAATAGCTATGTGGAAGAAGCAACCCCGATGCTCTTGCCGATCTTTGGCGATGATGAGCCGCTCATTGGTGCACAGCTAACGGTCATGGCCATCAATGCCAAGACCAAGCGAGTGGATCAGGCGATTGCCTATATGACGAGCTATCTTGATAATCTGACCAAGCGAACGGTGAATATCACCTTCTTCCCCGATCACAATGAACCCCTTGAAGCGGACTATTATCAGAATAATATGGACGCATTCACAGAGGCACTTGAAAATGCGCAGGAGCTGTTGGAAGCGGCTTCCGATGAAAACAAGCCATTCATCGAAACGAATATTGAGCAGTGGGAGAATTACATAGAAGAGGAAGAGGCAAACCGCTACGACGCAGCGGCTGAGGAGCTTGCCGAGTATCGCGCGAACATCGCGCCCTATCTATACGTTCAAAAGCAAAGCCCGATATATCGCGGAAGCGGCGCTGCTTCGGATGAGATTGGTCAGCTGATTCAAAAGTACACGGACGGCGCGATCAAGATTGATCAGATGATCACAGAACTTGACAACAGACTTCAAATGATGGAGCTAGAAGAGCAATAGCTCCGCTGGGGCTGTCGCCCTTTTAATGCACCAAATTCTTGTTCGCGACGCTTATGGTCAGAATTTGGCGCAGAGAATCCATGCTACGCAAAGTTCCGTAACCACCGGGGCTGTCGCCTTTCTATTGTCGCTGGTTTCGGATTGTCGATAGGAGGGGGCGCACCTCCTCCTATACCTCCCGTGGGGTTTGCAGGGTGATATTAATGGGTTGGATATTGTACTTGGATGGGCAATGCAAATGTCACTACCTGATCCTTGCTTGCGCGATAACCACCTTGCTCCTATAAAAATCCCCCTACCCACCCCCTCACACACTTGTCACTTTCCCACCCAACCCTGCGCGAAGCGCAGATTTGGGTTTCCAAAGGGGCTTAGTCCCTTTGGTGGGGTGCAGGGGCAAAGCCCCTGCCACTTTTCCCGTGCTATGATGGCATGGAAGGATTGGAGCCTTTAGTAAATGTTTCGAAAGAAGACGGTTTGGCTTTACTTGCTGCCCGGACTAATCGGGCTGTTGGCGTTCTACCTTGTCCCGTTTGGTTGGGGGATATGGTTTAGCTTGACTGACGGCACGATTAATAACAATTTTGTTGGATTTGATAACTATCTGCGCGTGTGGCAAAACGAGATATTCCAAAGAGGGCTGAGAAATACGCTGGAATTGTCGCTGCTGTGTGCGCCGGCTATTTTCGTGTTTTCGTTTGTGCTGGCGTCTATGCTTAGAAAGCGCATTGCAGGGGATGGGTTTTTCCGCAATGCGCTGCTGATGCCGTATCTGATGCCCTCCTCTGCGATGCTGATTATCTGGCTGCTGATGTTTGACTATGGCGGGGTGATCAATCGGCTGGTCGTGATGCTGGGCTATGACCGCGTGTTTTGGCTGGAGGGAAGCGCGCTGCGCGTGCCGATCGTCCTGCTGTACATTTGGAAAAACCTTGGCTTTAGTGTGGTTATCTTTACGGCGGCGCTTCAGGCAGTGCCGGAGTCGCTGTATGAGTATGCGAGCCTGGAGGGCGCGGGATATTTCAGGCGCGAATTCTCCATCACGCTGCCTCAGATATTGCCGACGGCATTTTTGGTGCTGGTGCTCGCGATTGTCAATGCATTTAAGATATTCAAGGAGGTATACTTCATCGGCGGTGCATACCCCGATATCAGTATTTATACGCTCCAGCATTACATGAACAATAAATTCGCAAAGCTTGACTATCAGGACGTAACCACTGCGGCGTATTCGTTTGCGGTGATTGTTATCGCGCTGTTTTTGATGATGTATAGCACAAAGGCCGTCCGTCAGGGCGACACTGTATGATGGAGGTGATGACATGACGAAGCTGGAAACAACCCCCATTGGGAAGCGTAGGCATAAGCGAAACCGCATCCGCCATCTCATCGCTCAGATCAAGCGAGCAAGACCGCTCACGTTTGTGATCCTGACGATTATCGCCGTGGTGATGCTGATACCGATCGTGTTCACGTTCCTGTACTCGTTCTTCCCCAAGAGCGAGATCACGACGTATCTGGCTGGCAGAAATAGCTATGACCAAACCAAATGGATGGATATCCTCTTTTCGCCCGCGCAGGTGAGCCTGCGGCAGTACTACACGATACTGATTGAAGAGCCCGAGTACCTCAAGCTCTTTTGTAACTCGGCGATGTACGGCGCGGCGATATTGCTTGGACAGGCGTTTGTGATTCCGCTGACGGCGTACGCGCTCAGTAGATTCATATTCCGCGGCCGAGACCTGATCTTCTTCATCGTGCTGGTGCTGATGATATTGCCCTTTCAGGTCACGATGGCACCAAGCGTCATGACGCTGAGGGCGCTGGGGCTTCTCAATACCCAGTGGGCGGTTATACTGCCCATGATCTTCTCGCCCTTTTACCTGTTCCTAATTCGGCAGTTCATGGTCGGCATTCCAAACGAAATCATCGAAGCGGGGCAGATGGATGGCGCAGGATCATTGCGCTGCTTCTTCCACGTGATGATCCCCGTTTGCCGCCCCATTATCGGCGCAGCAGCGGCACTGAGCTTCGCGGATAGCTGGAACATGGTCGAGCAACCGCTCGTGTACTTGAATAAACAGTCGATGCAGCCTCTGTCTGTCATGTTCAACC
Organism: Clostridiales bacterium; assembly: GCA_012523405.1. GTDB lineage: Bacteria > Bacillota > Clostridia > Christensenellales > Aristaeellaceae > Limiplasma. Next base: position 3,105 of record JAAYIN010000009.1, on the reverse strand, counting down.
AAATGAGCACCGAATCGACAGGCATCGCATTTGCAGGCGCGGCACTATACCTGCTGCCGATGCTGCTGGTCTACATTTATTTCCAAGATGATATCCTCCTTGGCGTACAGCTAAGTGAGCTGAAATAACGGAGGGCGAATAGATGAGTAAGAAGAATAAAGCACTCAAGGCACTGCTGATCCTGGCGGTGATTGTGTCGCTGTGTATGTACTTTTCACGCACAATACAAACCATCACCACCCCAAAGGTCAAGCTGGTGCAGTCAACCAGCGGACGTATCGAGCAGAAAATCTCTGTGGAGGCTGCGCCGCATTTCCCTGTGAAAACGGAGATCACGCTTAACAAGGCGAAGGACTACCCCGTCACCGTCGACAAGGTCTATGTCAAAAAGGGCCTGTATGTGGAGGTGGGCGATACGATCTTCACGGCGAAGGTCAACGACTATGATACGAAGGAAGCCGAGCTGCTCAAGAACTACAATGAGAAGGCGCAGGCGCTTATCGACCTTGATATCAAGAATCGCAAGACCAGCAAACAGAGCAAACAAAACGATCTGTATGACATCATGATCGAAAAGCAGGATGCGCTCTCCAAAGCTGAGAGCGACGCACGCCTTGGCGCAGCGAAGGAAGGCATTGAGCTGACCTTTGACCAGAGCCAATGGGCGGCGAAGGCACAGAAGGAAAAGGCGAGCGACGAGGTTACCTCGCTCATCAGCACCGCTGTGAGTGCAAAGAGCACATTTGACACCGCTCGCAAGGATTTCTTTGACAGCTATGAAAATCGCCAGATCAAGGTCAAGGATGAGGTGTTCACCTACATCAACGACCGCAATAAAATCGCCGATGAGCTGGAAGAGATCAGCGACAAGATGGTTGAGCTACTGGACGCCAAGCAGAGCCTGACCAATGTCACCGCAACAAGCGAGGGCTATATTGTGGAGCTTGACCTCAAATCAGGCGATCCATACGACGGCACAAAGAGCGCATTTGTCATCGCTAAAAAAGAGGATGCGCCCATCCTGCGCGTGGATATCACCGACCTGAAAAAGGACGTGGCCGCAGGCGCAAAGGTCGAGGTGGCAGGCGACTATGAGACCTACAAGACCACCGTCACCGAGGTGATTGACGAAACCGACGGCCGTAGGTATGCGCATATGGAGCTGACAAGCGATATCCTGCGCAACGCAGGCGGCATGAGCAAGCTCCTGCAGGCAGGCAGCACGGAGGCGAAGATCGTATTCCGCGCTAAGAAATCCGCGACCATCATCCCCGCCTCAGCTCTTCGCTCAGAGGGCGAAAGCGAGTATATATTTATTGCAGAATACCAATACGGCGGATTCCTTTCCTCCAGCAATATGGTGGCGAAAAAGATGACCGTGAACGTCATTGACCGAAGCGATACCGCCGTGAGCATCCAAGAGGAGATGAACTACATGAGCATCATTGACAGTGCAGACCGCGCTGTTGAAGATGGCAAACCCGTAATGGAGTATGTGGAGTAAAAGATGCTAAAAGCGACTTTACATGAAAACAAGCGGCGGCTGATCCTGCTGCTCATCTTCTCGGCGGTGATACTCTATGCCTGGCTGCAAGTCAACGCCGTTGATTCGCATTTCCAGTTCGCATACCGCGCCCCCGATTTAGTGGAGCAAAAGCAGGATACCCAGGACGAAACCCAGCCCGCAGCGCTACTCAACACCGCGCTCAAAGACGTGCGCCTGACCGCCGATGAGGTCACCAAAATGCTTGACGGCTCCTGCAAAAATGGTTCGTTATACGCCATTGGGCAGCCCGCAGTCGTATCGGTGGAGGACGGCGAAAGCGTCAGCGCAAGGCTCGTGGGCATCGAGCAGACCTACCTTGCACTCAAGGACATTTTGCTATACACAGGGCGCCTTATCTATCCCGATGAATTCAAAATGGGTACTCGCGTTGCGCTCGTTGACGAGCAGCTCGCCGTTGCCCTATTCAAGTACGCCGAGCCCGTTGGTGAGGAGATCATGATCGCCGATCAGGCATATACCATCATCGGCATCGTCAGGAACAAAAAGCAGGTTGGCGACGAAATGGAGTATTCCTTCTACGTGCCCTACCGCGCCCTTGAAAAGAGCGCCATGCCCCTCACCGAGCTGATCTACGAAGCTGAGCCCATTAAGGGTGCAGGCGGTTGGGCGGCATTCCAAAACGGCATTCAAAGCTTCGGCGCGGCCGGCACAACCATCAGCCTATCCAAAGAACGCATGAACGCCGCCATGCCCCTCAGGCTCTTATTGGTCATCTGCGGCATGGTGATCGGCTTATTCTTCTTGCGGCTACTCAACCGTTCTTTCCTGGAGCTTGCCGCCAGCTACAAGACTAAGCTCGTTACCAACTACGCTAAAAACCTACTATGGTGGGTTGGCTGGCGCGGCTTGATACTCCTGATCGGGTACGTCGTCTGCGTCTACGCCCTCGCTCAGCTCTTCGTCCTGCTCATCAATCCCGTATACACCTTCCCCGAGTGGATTCCTGCCATACTCGTTGAGCCAAAGGACATCCAAAACGCCTTCTGGAACGTATGGCAAAAGCCCGCAACCGCCGCCGCGTGGCGCACCCCCGAGCTCCTACGTCTTCAGTTCTTCCGCGAACTCATCGCCTGGAGCTGCGGCGCTTGCGCTCTGATCCTAGGCAGCATATGGGGGCGTTTAACGAAGAGGTAGGGGGCTCTGCCCCCTACACCCCTGCAAGGGGACAAAGCCCCCTTGACCCCATAATGGGGGAAATAAAGGAGCGAAGCTCTCTAGCAAGGGTCTGGGGTCTTGACCCATTTTGGGGCGAGTGAGGGAGCGAAGCGTTCGCCTGATCCTGTTATTGGAAAATAAGAGAGCGAAGCTCCCTGCGAGGGTCTGGAGTCTTGACCCATTTTGGGGCGAGTGAGGGAGCGAAGCGTTCACCTGATCCTGTTATGGGAAAATAAGAGAGCGAAGCTCTCTAGCAAGGGTCTGGAGTCTTGACCCATTTTGGGGCGAGTGAGGGAGCGAAGCGTTCACCTGATCCTGTTATGGGAAAATAAGAGAGTGAAGCTCTCTAGCGAGGGTCTGGAGTCTTGACCCATTTTGGGGCG
>JAAYIN010000082.1 GCA_012523405.1 Clostridiales bacterium | reverse complement strand
GGCACGATCTTTGGCTGCATGGTCATGGGTGTCATGAACAACTTGCTTAATCTGGTTGGTGTCAGCTCTTTTTGGCAATGGTTTGCCAAAGGCTGCATCATCATCATTGCGATTTTCCTAGATGCACAAACGGAGACTTTCCTGAAACGTAAGCAGGTTTAAATTGAAAATTTGAACATCAAAACCATTCTGATCGCATTTTGCTATATGCTGTGTTTACTTTACCCAAATATGCCTAAAAATGAATGTGGGTAGTCATAATCTTTCAAAGCGAGAGAGTCTCGGGTTATATGGGGACACGGCACAAGCGGTTTCTTGAGTCTTAGCGTGCGTAACAAACCGAACAATTTTGTTCCACCGTTTGATCGTTCTTATTCTTCTCTGTGCTATCGACCAAGAAAATTGAAGTGAAGAAAGGAGGCAGAGATCGGTGCAGTACATTGAGACGGTATTACGAGAGAAGATCACATATCGACTATGAAAAGGAGATCATCAACAAATGAAAAAGATACTATCTCTGTGTCTTTGCATAGCATTATGCCTAAGTGCTTTCACATTCACCCTTGCGGAGGAATTACCTACGGATCTTGTTTTCACTGAAATCGAGTCCGGTCCCATCGTGGGTTTCACCTACAAGGGCGTTAATACCTTCCGCGGCGTACCCTATGCTCAAGCAAAGCGCTTTCAGGCACCTGAAAAATGCGCTCCATGGACAGAGACACGTCCTAGCTTCAACTACGGCTTGGTATGCCCTTCCGGCCAGAACGACCCTTCGGTCGTCAACTTTGCCGACTTTCTCACCCCTTCTGGTTATCATTGGATCATTGGTGAAAATTGCCAGAACTTGAATGTCTGGTCACCCTCCATGAGTACTGAGGAGAAATTGCCCGTTCTAGTGTTCATGCATGGCGGTGGTGGAAACGCTCAGGAGCTGGAGTATTACGATGGCACAAATCTGGCAGCTTCCGGCAACATCGTGTTCGTTTCCGTAAACCATCGCGAAAGCATGATCGGCAACCTTGATTTGTCTGCATATGGCGAGCAGTACAAGTTCTCAGCATTCTGCGAATATCTGGATATCATCGCTTCTCTTGAGTGGGTACGCGATAACATCGCCACCTTCGGCGGTGATCCCCAGAACGTTACCCTGATGGGTCAATCCATGGGCAGCTACAACGTGCAAGACCTAATGGGTATGCCTAAAGCATGGGGTTTGTATGACAAGATTGTACTAAACAGCGGAGCCAGCATGCAGTCACCACTGACCGCCACCCATGCTGATACCCAGGCAGAGGCTGCGAAGGTGGTAGATGCTCTGGACCTAACTGCAGAGACAATCGATCAGATTAACGAGATTCCATATGATACGCTCTCCGCTGCTATCAGCACTGTTAACGGTTGGCTTCCCATGCCCCAGGATGATGAATTCTTTCCCACACCCGTCTATGTGGATGGCGTTGAGATCGAAGCGAACAAGTCCATTCCCATGATGGTCAGCACCACCTACGGAGAGTTCAGCGACAACATCGGCAGCATGCTAATGGGATACAGCTACGACACTGATTACCGTTCTGCTGTGAATGATGAGCAGATCATGGATTCGCTCAAAGCACGTTATGGCGTTAATACCGACAAGGTAATCGAGATGTTCCAAGCTGCTTACCCCACGCATGAGTTGTTTGACGCACTGTATATCAACGTTGGCCGCAGCTTTGGCCGTGACTACGAGGTCGTTGAAATGCGTGGTGCCAAAGAGGATACTGCGCCTATCTATTCAGCAGTGTATTGCTACAACTATCCCCTGTTTGGCGGTTCTGTCTGCCAGCATACCAACGGCGATCTCCCTTATATCTTCAACAATCTGGAGTTTATCAAATACCAACTCGTTGGTGATGAGGAAATGGCACAGAAGGTTTCCGATGAAGCTTGGAAAGCGCTGGTCAACTTCATGCGCAATGGCGATCCCAATGGCGAAGGTGTGCCCCAGTGGCCTGCTTTCGATGCCATAAACGGATCCACCATGTTCTTTGACCGTGTCAGCGAGACCCGCAACTATCATCTGGACGATGATCTGCTGGACTTCATGGCACAAAGCCGCGTGGAATAAGCTTTCTATTTTGTAACGCTTGAATTACCACAATGCACGCTGAAAATTCATGTAATACTTTGCAAGTATTCTAGGGAAATAGAACATGCTTTATTGGATATTTAATAGGAGGCTTTATTGTGAAAAAGTCTATAGCAATACTTTTAGGAATCACGATCTTACTGTTGTGCTGCACTTGTTTTGCAGAAATACCAGAGATTCAAGGGGCAGATTTCAAAGAATTGGTGTCGGGTGCATATAAGATTGAAGGCTCAGGGTATCTATTTGTCGGAACAGATAAAGCGGCACTGTTTGACGGGAATCAGTACAACGCAAGCGCAGAAGCAACTGTTTCAAATCTTGCGGAAGGAAAAGAAGTCATCCGCATTTTCACCTCAGACATTTCCTCCGCTCCCATTAAGTTGGGCGGAATCTCATTTGAGGCAATTCCTATCAGCGGTTCCTTGAATGGTACAGCCTATCTGGATACAGAGCATCAGCTGCTTGTGTCCGGCAACACATTGGGTGATGGCATGGCAGATCTATCCAAACAAGCACTGGATTCAGATGCTCATTGGTACATCAATGCATACAAAGCTTATTTGGATAGCATAAAAGCGCTGAATGCCAAGATCGCAGACCTTGACAAGCTAGATGTATATACCCAGACCACTGCGCTTGACAAGCAATATGTACAAGATCTGAATACCGTCGTGCAACTATTCGTAGATGCAAGCAGCGACATTGTACTTCGCTATACCATGCGCACAGGCAGTGTTGGTGATTTCACCTGCGATTATGGTACAGCCTCCATCCTCGTTCATATGCCCTTTGGTGGTTTATATGGATATGAGTTTGGCGGCACAACCATGTGTACAAGCGATGACCAATACAAGTTCTACATTTGTGATTACGGTGCTTTTCAAACGATCCGTGACACGGATATTCAAAGTTGCTATGTGCTAATGAATGATGAAGAGGCATTGCTCATCGACTGCGATATGTACAACGGTAAGCTCTTCTGGGAAACAGTGGAGAAGCTGATTGGCGAGCGCAAGCTGAGCTTATACCTCACACACAACCACGGTGATCACTTGAACAATTTAGAATCTGTAGATGCATCGCGCCTAACGGCGATTTACTGGCCAAAGGATGAGCCTGCTCCGACGTGGGGATATGATCTATTTAGCGACGAACAGCTCAGCAAAAAAATCGTCTTGCTGGACTACGATACACCCTATACCCTCGCAGGCCGCGAGCTGGTGCTTTGCAAAATGACTTCCCACACCCCCGGCGGCACTGTGATTGTCAACAAGACTGACCGTGTACTTTTTGCAGGGGATGCACTGGGAACGCAGACCTATAAGGGCGGCACATCCACAGGCAGCCTAACCGCGCAGGAATATCTTGCAGAACTAGAATACCTCGAAACAACCTACGGTACAGATTTCGATGCGATTTATCAAGCGCATAATCTGTACTCCACGCCAAATACCATCTCGTATCTTAAGACGGCATGCACCGCCTTCATCGAGAAAGGAGCCGCTTCACTGATCAATGGAACGGTCTTTTCCTTCAATGGCAATGTTTTGAATGCAGAAACCTATGCCGCATTTCTCGGCAACAGC
>JAAYIN010000081.1 GCA_012523405.1 Clostridiales bacterium | reverse complement strand
TGTTGCAGAAGTCTTTTCAAAAGACAATAGCAACAAAATCCACCTGCGAATTACTTGATTCGCAGGTGGATTTTTGTGTGTATTTACTACTATTTTGTAAGATAACGGCTGTTTTGCAACAGCCCCATTGAGAAATCACAGGGTTAGTGCATCAATTGCATCAAGTTCAGATTTGCTAAAGGGCGGAGCGTGAACGATCTTGCAGTTTTGCAGGATTTGCTCAGGCTTGCTAGCACCAATGAGGACGGAAGTCATGGAGTCATGCCTAACGACCCATGAGAGCGCCATTTCGGCAAGGCTCTGGCCGCGGTCATGCGCGATGGTATTGAGTGCGCGCACTTTATCAAGCAGCTCATCGGTTAGATAATCAGGCTTTAGGTAGCGGGGATCGCTTGCTGCGCGGCTATCAGCGGGGATGCCGTGAAGGTATTTGTTGGTTAAGATGCCGTTTCGCAGGGGCGAAAAAGCGATGCACCCCACACCCCTATCTGAGAGGACATCAAGCAGACCTTGCTCTGGGGCACGGTTGAGCATGCTATAGCTGGGCTGGTGGATGAGCATATGAGTGCCCATGCTTTCAAGTACGCGGATCGCTTCCTCAGCCTGCACGGCGCTATAGTTGGAAATGCCCACGTACAGCGCTTTGCCGCTGCGGACGATATCATGCAGTGCGCCCATGGTTTCCTCAATTGGGGTGCTGGGGTCAGGGCGATGATGATAGAAGACATCCACGTAGTCAACATTCATGCGCTTGAGGCTTTGATCAAGGCTTGAAATCAAGTACTTGCGGCTGCCGAAATCGCCGTACGGGCCTGGCCACATATCGTAGCCTGCCTTTGTGGAGATCACCAGCTCGTCGCGGTGGGTGTGCCAATCGCGGCGCATATGCTCGCCAAAGTTGCGCTCTGCCTCACCATAGGGCGGACCGTAATTGTTGGCCAAATCAAAATGGGTGATGCCGTGATCAAAGGCAGTTCGCAGCAATGTTTGCTGAACCATAAAGGGCGTGATGTCTCCAAAGTTATGCCATAGACCAAGGGAAATAAGGGGGAGCTTAAGGCCGCTCTTGCCGCAGCGGCGATAGGTCATTTCCTCGTAGCGGTCTGAATGCGGTATATACATATGATGTCTCCTTATCAAAACGGAGAGGATGATACCTCCCCATATTTTTATTTAGATTTCTATGGTCTTGCGATATTCCTTGATGCGCCTGTTAACAACAAAGTGTGCAACAATGTCAAGGATCGCCTCAATCAGCAGCGAAATGCCAATGAACTGCACAATGATCTGTGTGATGAATACGGGCTGCGTAATGGCTAGGAAACCCAGCACGAATGAGACTACTGCTGCTATGAGCAAAGCCCACCAGTTCTTTCCGCCTATGCGTTTCATGTCGATGCATAGCTGGATTTTGCCAAAACCGCCAATCAGCAGTGAAAAACCCCATACGAATGGGAGCAGTGCGCTGATAATGAGGGGGTTAACAAATAGGAAAATGGAAAGGCATAGCAAGATGAGACCAACGGTGAGCTGTGCACCAAGCACTGCTTGAAGGGTGCTTGACCTCATATAGCTGATGATGCAGATGGCGCTGACAATGAGTAAAAGTGTTGCGATGGCGTAGCTTGCAATGTTTAGTGCAAAGGTTGGCCAAAGGAGTAGAAGCAGTCCGCATATGGTATAAAATGCAATCGCTAGCCATATGGAGGAGTGCTGGGTTAGATTTTTCCAAATCATTTTCATGGTAAACCTTCCTTTCTGGAAAGTTCGAGGCAAAAGAGTTAGCGAGCGAAGAACCCGTAGATAGCCTCAATCACCTGAGAACAATCGCTTTGGGTCATTTCATAGTAGAGCGGAAGACGAAGGATGCGTTCGCTTAGTTCGGTGGTATATCGATCCTCACCCACAAAAGTACCGAATTTTAGTCCGGCTTGTGCGCTGTGGAGGGGAACGTAGTGGAAAACCGCGTTGATCTGGCGCTGGCGGAGGTATGCAATCAAATCGGAACGCTCGGAAAGGCTGCGCAGTTTGATGTAATACATGTGAGCGTTGTGCACGCAATAGGAAGGCACAAACATACGTCCGATCAGACCGTTTCGCTCAAGCTCTGCCAGTCCCTCGTGATATTGATCCCAGCGAGCCATGCGCTTTTCGGTGATCTGCACATTCTGCTCAAGCTGAGCTAAGAGATAGGCAGCGTTAAGCTCGCTTGGCAAAAAGGACGAGCCGATATCAACCCATGTGTATTTGTCAACCAAACCGCGATAAAAACGGGTGCGGTTGGTGCCCTTTTCGCGAATGATTTCGCCGCGCTCAATCATTGCTTCATCATTGAGAATGACTGCGCCGCCTTCGCCCATGGAGAAGTTCTTCGTTTCATGAAAGCTAAAGCAACCGACACTGCTCATGCTGCCTGCTGGACGCCCCTTGTAAAGTGATGTGACAGCCTGCGCTGCATCCTCCACAAGCGGGATGCCGTGCGTATCAGCGATGGCCTGTAGCTCGTCCATATCGCAGCATACGCCCGCGTAATGCACAGGAACGATGGCACGCGTCTTTTCAGTGATAGCCGCGCGGACACATGCTGGATCGATGTTCATGGTTTTGGGATCAACATCGACAAAGATGATCTTCGCGCCGCGCAGCACAAATGCGTTGGAGGTGCTGACAAAGGTGAAGGAAGGCATGATAACTTCGTCGCCCTCCTTGATGTTGAGCAAAATAGCAGCCATTTCAAGTGCGGCTGTGCCTGAGGTGGTCAAAAGTGCCTTTGGTGCACCTGTGATGTTTTCAAGCTCTTGGTTGCAGCGTTTGGTAAAAGAACCGTCACCACAGATTTTACGAGATGCGATGGCCTGATTGGTATAGTCGGAACTTTCAGTTACGTATGGCGGTATGTTAAAGGGAATCATAGGTTATTCCTCCCATATAGTTTATTTTGCACGATTTACATTATACCACGATCAATGTGTTGTGTCATTCTTGTTGCGCGCGGATGTCCAGGAGTTTGTCTAAAAACAAGGAAACAATGTCAATATCGCTCGTATGATAGAGCATGCGGCTTCCAACTACATCCTCCACCTCGCCAAGAACGGGTTTGCCGTCCTCGTAGAGAAAATCAACACCGGCAAGGCATAGTGGTGCCCCCGCCTCATCAAAACGCTTGATGATCTCCTCAGCTAGGCGTCGCTCATCTTGGGTTAGTTCATGGTAGGTTGCAATGCCGCCAAGCTTGAAATTGCTGACGATACCCTCCTTGGCTGTGCGCATCACCCCTGCGATGATCTCGCCAAAAACGATATATACGCGAAGATCATGCCCTGCATTGGAAACAAGGTTTTGCTGGAGAGCAGGCTGGGGGAGGATGGCAGCGGCAGCGGCATGCCACTGGGCTTTGTTTTCAGCGAGCGTTACGCGGTCACCCCCATGACTGCATGCGGGCTTTAGCACTACGGGGAAAACGGTATCGACGGGCGGCTGCTTTGCATCGGGAGCAAGAAATGTGGTCTTTGGCATGGGAATGTCTGCAAGAAATAGATGCGTCTTTCGCTTGTCGTTGCAAATATCGCAAACCTTTGCATTGTTATAAACGGGAATGCCCATCAATTGAAAATGATTGCTGATGAGAGCGTGCCTTTGGCGGGATAGTACAAAATCGGGTTTGGCTATATCGCCGTTTCTATAGCAATAGGGTATGCCTTCTTTTGTTGTGCCGATTTGCAGCTCGCTTAGGAGTACGGGCTCAATAAGCAGTCCGCGCTTTTGCCCTTCACTTCGCATATGCTCAGCAAAATGCTGATTAACCGCATAATCACGGTCGTCATAGAGGAGGTAGCCGATTTCTTGCTTCATCCAATCACTCCAACGTCTGCGCAATGTGGCGCATGATTTCAGCGGCGATATTGATACCTGTGCATTCAAGCGTAGTTTTAAAATGCGCATTGCTGTTGATTTCGCATACGATCGGTCCATCCTTGCCAAACAGCATATCAACGCCTGCAAAGTCAAGCCCAAGCGTCTGTGCGGATTTGACAGCAAGGTCTGCTTCCTGCTCGGTTGGCGTATAGGGTGCCATCGTGCCGCCTCGCGTTAAGTTGCTGCGAAAATCCCCGTCTGAGCTTTTGCGCAGCATGCTGGCAACGACTTTGTCGCCAACCACATTGAGCCTCGCGTCGCGTCCGTAGCTTTCCTCAACCAATTTCTGAAACAGCAGGGGCGTGCCCCCAAGGGATTTGACTTTATCCTGTAGGGATGGCAGGTCATGATAGAGATATACCTGCTGTCCAAAGGAGCCAAAGCATTCCTTGAGGACGATGGGGAAGCCAAGGGTATCTGCAATCTTACGGACAAAGGAAAGATCGGTATAGCCGATATTGGGGAAGGTCATCGGGGCGATGATCGTCTCGGGCATAGGGATGCCGATGTGCTTGAGCGCGAGGTAGGTGAGGGATTTATCATCGCATCTGAAAATGCTGTCAGCGCTGTTAAACAGCCGTAAACCAAGCGCTTCAAGCTGCATGGCAAGCTTGATATCCTTATCCCAAAAGAGAACGAAATCATAATCGGTATGGCGAAACGCAGAGGAGCCAACAATAGGGCTCAGCTCGCTATTGGTCATGACCTGCAAATCCATCCCGCACTCATGGGCGGCAGAAAGCAAGGTGTGATAGATATCGTCAAATTTCGTTGTGCGAAGAAACGCATTGACAACCATGAGTCCACGCATCATCAGGCAGCACTTCCTTTTGTATTAGTCGTTTTGAAGGGCGGTGATCGCTTCGCTTAATGCATCCCAAACCTGCAAGAAGCGGCAGGCAGCCGTGTCTTCCAGCAGCAAAGCTGTATTGAGCTCTAGCAACAAAGCACAGACATTACAGGCTTTTGAAACCGTAGAGCTGACCGTGTGATCTCTTCCGCCCGTGAAGGGATCATCAATGGTGATTGGATCAAGACCATGAACTGCAAAAGCATCCCCAATGATAGTAACAGCACGGCTGTCGCCTTGGAGGTTTGCGCCTTCGCCTGTGCCAATGCACAGTGCCATTGGTCTGGTGGGGGCAAGCTGATGCAGGTCAAGCACATAACGAATCTCATGATCCCTCACATAATCCACGAGGGCATCTCTGTAATCGCTGGTGGGGTCGTGGTTAGCATCATCCAGCATATGCCGCGATTTGTAGATACAGGGGACGTTCATGTGCGTGTTGATCAGCTTTGCGAGCATGCCGGTATAGCGTTCGGCTTGCTTGATGCGGCCGTTTCTGGTTTGCAGCACCGCATGCGGCGCGCTGATGAGCACTGAACCCGTGCCTTCTAATATTTCGTAGGAATGCAGGTGGTGCGGATCAGAAAAGTAAGCGAGGGCGTGCTTGATTTCATCGCTTCTGTTCATGATACCACCCCCGTTTCCTCAAATATTGAGTAAGTTTAGCACGGCAAAGTAGGCTTGTCAATGAATCCGCGGGTGTTGCAAATGCTGTGCAACTTCTCTATAATAGATAGGATAGCAATTAGGAAATAGGGGGGATCAATATGGAACGTAGTGGGAAGGAAAACGAGCTTGGAACCCAATCGGTTGGTAAGCTCTTATTCAATCTTGCTATGCCTGCCATCATGGCGCAGATTGTCAATGTTCTATACAATGTGGTTGATCGAATTTACATCGGCCATATACCTGGTATTGGTGCAACAGCCTTAACAGGAGTTGGCGTCACAATGCCAATGATCATGCTGATTTCAGCATTTGCAACGCTGGCGAGCATGGGCGGTGCACCAAGGGCTTCGATTATGATGGGCAGAGGAAAGAAGCGGGATGCAGAGCAAATCCTAGGCAACTGCACCATGGCGCTTTTGGTAACAGCGGTGGTGCTGACAACGGTCGTGCTCCTCTTTGGTAAACAAATGCTGATGCTCTTTGGTGCAAGCGATGCAACGATAGGCTATGCATGGGAGTATCTATCGATCTATGCAATTGGTACGATTTCTGTCCAAATTTCGCTTGGACTCAACGCCTTTATTACGGCGCAGGGTTTTTCCAAGTTCAGTATGCTGACGGTGCTGATTGGTGCGGTGGCGAATATCATCCTTGACCCGCTTTTTATCTTCGTTTTCGGCATGGGGGTGAAGGGCGCAGCGCTGGCGACGATCATTGCACAGACGTTATCAGCTGTGTGGGTGCTTGGGTTTATGCTCGGCAAAAGAACGAACCTTCGCATTAAGAGGGAGTTTCTCCCGTTGCGTGCAAAAGTGTACCTGCCTTGTATTGCACTGGGCATGTCGCCCTTTATCATGCAGTCAACCGAAAGCATTCTGTCAGTCTGCTTCAACGCTTCACTGCTCAAATATGGCGGGGATATGGCGGTTGGCTCGATGACGATATTAAGCAGCGTGATGCAGTTTACCTCGCTTCCGCAGCAGGGCTTAACCCAAGGTGCTCAGCCCATTATCAGCTACAACTTTGGTGCAGGCAATAAGGATCGCGTCAAGAAATGCTTTAAGCTGCTATTGATCTCTTGCCTTACCTTGTCGTGCACGATGTGGGCACTGGCGATGATATTCCCGCAGATATTCATCCGCATGTTCACCCCGGATGTTCAGCTGCTGGAGTCTACCACGCATTATCTGCGCATCTTCATGGCTGTAGCTGGCATCTTCGGCATTCAGGTGGCTTGTCAGAATACCTTTATCGCGGTCGGCAATGCCAAAACATCCGTGTTTTTAGCGCTGCTGCGAAAGGTATTCCTATTGATTCCGCTGATCTACATATTGCCAAACTTCATGGACAATAAAACCGACGCGGTGTTCCTCGCTGAACCTATTGCAGATTTTATCTCTGTATGTGTCACTGCAATCCTGTTCTTCTCCTACTTTAATAAGTACTTAAAATCAGGAGAGAACAAAAATCCGTCCTTGACTCGATCATGAATGAAAAGAAGCCGCTCTATGCCGATACTAGGCATAGAGCGACTTTTTCTATTTAATGACCTGCCATGCATCTAGCAGCCGATTCAGTGACCATGCGGCGTTTGCGGGGCTGGTGGATGGCAGAATGAATGCGGGAAGGGCGGTTTGACATTCTAAATGGCGATGATACAGTGAACCTGCCTTTTGCCCATTTAGATAGATGGTATGGATAGCGGAATCCTTCAAAATGGAACTGAGGTCGTTTGGGATGACAGCCCTGATGCTCTGATCGCTGCTGCCTTTGATTTCGCAGCTCTCAAGCACATCCCATAATGCGATTTTCTCGCTTTTGAGCAATGCGATTTTCTCATCGATTGTTGCGGGAAGATCAGTGCCTGCTAATGCTGAGATGACCTTCCAAAAGCGATTTTGCGGGTGACCATAGTAAAAGCCATCCGATCGTGAACGCACGGATGGAAAAGTACCCAGAATGAGAATTCGTGAATCGTCCTGCCAAACGGGCTTGAAAGGGTGTGAAACGCTAGTGAAATCTGCCATGTAAAGACCTCCAATGCATACGAAAATCATATCAAATTTATCTTATGATGGCAAGCTCTTTGCACATCGCGTTTACTGCTGCATAGGATGGTAAGACGGGTGCTTATGCGCAGTGAAAGGAAGGGTGTGTCAAATATGGCAGAATACAGCGGTGTTGCATATGATGATGTTCGTTGGCAAAATATGAACGGTCAGCCTTTTGGTATTGGCGTGGGTTATAATGGCATGATTCTTGGGAACTTACAAAATATTGTTGATATCGAGGGCCCTGTTGCAGTCCAAGGCAATGTGGACAGCTATCGGGGCATGTCCATTGGCTTGGGCAGAGAAGGGCTCGGCACCATTGGCTATAATGCGAAGGATGTGCGCTTCCTTGCAGGCGGAGATGTTTCCATCAACGGCCCGCTGACAGTTACAGGGCATGCGTTGACTTCCGGAACTGCTTTTGATGTGGGGACGGGAAGTACTTATGTGATTGGGAAGGATGGCACGAGCGGTCAAGAGCAGGTGCTCAAAGACTTGTACGCTGCTTCGGCTTATCCGAATTGGTCGCCTGCCGATCAAGGTCCATACTATTTGGTTTCTAGCTATGATACACCTAGGCGCATTCCTGCATCGCGCGTGAATGCAGATGTTGCAGGCTTCTTTCAAAATGCAAGTGCCAGTTATGCAGCGTGGCAAAGCTCGATTGCAGGCTTGACTGCAAATGGCGTGACGGAGCAGGTCACATACGGGTATCGTTTTACAGGTACTGATGCAACGCAGAATGTATTTGATCTGACTTGGCCAGCGAGTGGTTCAATTGTCGGGAATCTCGCGATGGATGTACCGGCTGACAGCGTGAGTATCGTCCGCATTCATGGCGGTAATAACATGACGATTACAACCCCGCTGTGGGGAGAAACCGGTAGTGAAAACTCTACATTGTTTGTGCTGATGGATGCAAAACGTGTTGATTTGAATTTCCCGATTGAGATTCGCGGCAGTGTATTTGCACCGAATGCAGTATGGTATGCCAATACAACCGGTGGAAATATCAATGGCAATGCAGCGTTGGCTGGTCTATATGTGCAAGAGGGCAGTGGTTTTCAGCTGCATTGGTTCCCATTTGAGGGCGGTGTAACCGATAACAATGGAGGCTCGACAGGCTCGACAGGTTCGACAGGTTCGACAGGATCAACTGGCTCGACGGGTCCAACTGGCTCGACAGGTCCAACTGGCTCGACGGGATCAACTGGCTCGACAGGCTCGACAGGTCCAACAGGCTCAACTGGATCGACAGGATCAACTGGCTCGACAGGTCCAACAGGTCCAACAGGCCCAACTGGACCGACAGCACCCACCGGTCCGACAGGTCCGACTGGTCCAACGGGGGTTTGTCCCACATGCCAAACTTGCCCCACATGCCAAACTTGCCCCACCTGCCCAGTGTGCCCGACATGTCTCGCGTCCAATGTAGTACCCGGACTGATATCGGGATGCTTGATACCAAACGGTCAGTGCACATGGCGACTAAAACTTCGCAATGCTGCTAATAGACAGGTGTTGAGCGTCTGGCAGAACTGTGGAATGGACTGCTTCAGCTTTGATGTGAATGAAAATGGCAACTATGCGATTGATGTGGAGAGCTGCTGTCATTATGAACTCTGTTTGAAAAATGTAGGCGTTCGTTCGCTGTGCATTAAGAGCTAACCAGTCTCGCCCTGCCATACTTTTTGGCGGGGTTTTTGTGCTGTTAATGAAGTAAAACTTATGATTTGTCTTGACAAAAATGCATGCCAAAGGGTACGCTAACAGCAGGAAATATAATGGAGGGAAAAACATGCAAGAACAAATGACTACGCAGGCAAAGCAACGTCTGATCCGTGTCGCATTGGGACAGGAAAAGGCAGACCTTGTCCTGAAAAATGCAGAATATTTAAATGTATTCACAGAAGCATGGGCACAGGGCGACATTGCCATCGCAGACGGACGGATTGCGGGCGTTGGCAGCTATAAAGGAGAGACTGAGCGTGATATGAGCGGACTGCGCGTAGTGCCTGGATTTATTGATGGGCATATGCATTTTGAAAGTTCGCTTGTCATGCCTTCTCGTTTTGCAGAGGCAGTTGTGCCCCATGGAACGACGAGCGTTGTTTGTGACCCTCATGAACTGGCAAATATTATGGGCGTGGACGGCATTCGCTATATGTTGGAAGCTACGGAAGGCTTGCCGATTGATGCATATGTCATGCTTCCCTCCTGTGTGCCTGCAACCAATGAGGACGAGAGCTATACCGCGCTATTTGCGAAGGATTTGGAACCGCTTTGGAATCATTCGCGCGTGCTGGGCTTGGCGGAAATGATGAACTACCCTGGCGTGCTCTCAGCTGATGCAGCCGTTTGCGAAAAAATAGCAGAGACCCAAAAACGCAGCAAACCTGTGGATGGACATGCCCCCTGCCTGAGCGGCAAGGAGTTGACGGCGTATATCGCTGCTGGAATTCACAGTGATCATGAATGCTCTACGTTTGAGGAAGGGCTGGAAAAGCTCGCTCAAGGTCAATGGGTGATGATTCGTCAGGGCACAGCCGCGCAGAATCTGGAAGCATTGCTCCCTTTGCTAAAAGCTCCCTATGCATCCAGATGCCTGTTTGTTACCGATGACAAACACCCAAGTGAACTTATCAATGATGGACATATTGATGACATTGTGCGCATGGCTATCGAGTGGGGCGTCAGTCCCATCACAGCGCTGAAAACAGCGACATGGAATCCTGCGGCGGCGTTTGGATTTGCGAATCATGGGGCGATTGCGCCGTCATATGTGGCGGATTTAGCAGTGCTGGATGAGGCGTATCAAGTGCAAATGACCATTAAGGATGGAAAACTCGTTTATGACGGACAGCCAATTGCCATTAAGTCGCCTGAAATGAGCGATGAACTTGTGGAGCTGGCGCTTCATTCCTTCCGTATGCAGCCCATCGATGAAAGGGCTTTTGCGCGCGAGGGAAGCCTTGGCGTTATCGGGATGGTAGACGGACAGATTATTACGACGGACGGCGGCTTGGCTCAGGGCGTTGATATAAACAATGATATCCTCAAAATTGCGTCCCTTGAGCGTCATCACAGCACTGGTCATGTGGGTGTTGGCTATATCCGCGGATACGGTCTCAAATGCGGTGCGGTTGCTTCCAGTGTGGCGCATGACAGCCATAATATCATCGTTGTAGGTACAAATGACAGGGATATGGCCTGCGCCGCGGAAAGAATCAGAATGCTTGGCGGAGGTATTGTGATCGCCAAGGATCAGGTGATTGTAAATGAACTGCCGCTGCCGATTGCTGGCGTGATGACCGATGAAAACGTGCAGGATACCAATGAAGTGATGGAAAGCCTCAAAACGGATGCGGCACTGATGGGCGTACACGAGGGGATTGATCCGTTCATGACGCTAAGCTTTATGAGCCTGCCGGTCATTCCGACCATGCGGATACTGACCCATGGTGTGTTTAATGCATCCAGTTGGAGCTATGTATCACGCTGAGATGGCGTTGCTTTGGCTGTAATCAACCTTGATTGGAGTGATATGCGTTCATGAACACGGTCAGAATTCGCATGCTTGGTGCATTTCATATGTTTGTGAACAATGAATGCATTGATGCTACCATTGGAAAATCAAAAAAGGGACTGGCGCTTTTGCAATACCTTATTTTGCGGCACGAAGCGGTCGTCCCCAATCAAACGCTTATTGATGCGCTCTGGCCGAGCGAGGAGAATAGCAACCCCGATAATGCCCTCAAAACACTGGTGAGTCGATTTCGCGTGATCCTGAATCAGTGCAGCCCAAAACTGGGCAGCTGTATCGCTGCGGGGCGCGGGGGGTATCGGTTTTCGCTGCTTCATGGCATGACGATTGATATGTACGAGTTTGAAGAATGTATTCGCGGTCTCAAAGGCGTGCATGAACTTGCCGATCAAGGGGAAGCAATCTACCAAAGAGTGCTTGAAATCTATATCGGTGACTTGCTGCAAGATGATCAGCAGGACGAATGGGCAAGCGGTATGGGGATTTATTTACATGAGCAATTTATCAAAAGTGTCTATGCCTATCTATCATTGCTCAAGAAGAAGGGCACAAGTGAGCAAATTGTTCAGATATGCCGGCTTGCTCTGGAAACAGATCCCTTTGATGAGCGGCTGCACCTTGAACTGATGCAGGCATTGTCCAAAGTCAATCGTAACGATGAGGCGCTCATGCAATACAAACATGTGGCAGATATGCATTATCGTTATCATGGCGAAAAGCCGCCTGAAGGCATACATGGATTTTACAAGCATATTATCAAAGCGGATGAAATCCTTGATCGAAGCGTTGAAAGCATTCGCGAGGAACTCAAGGCGTCTGGTGATGTTCGCGGTGCATATATATGTGATTATTCGGTTTTTCGTGAGATTTATAGCCTGCAAATGCGCAATCTGGAACGTTTTGGTGCAAGTATGTATGTTGCAGTCATTATGATTACAGGCATTGCAAGTGAGCCGATTGAGGATGAGACGCTGGAGAAAATCATGACGGCGCTTGGGGAAGTTCTCGGGCAGCATCTAAGAAAAGGCGACACGGTCTCCCGCTTTGATTCATCTCAATATGCGCTGCTCCTGCCTTCTGTTAACATGGAAACAGGGCGTATGGTCATGGAACGCATGAAACAGATATTCTATCGGAAGCATCCTGATTTGCGCATCATGTTCAACTATCGCGTTGCACCGATCAATATGCCTGCTGAGCTCCCTACGCTTAGCAAAGGGAAAAATGAATAATATTTGTGGTTTATATGTAGTGTTTTTAGGGTATACTATGAATGAACAAAAGGAGGTTTTCAAATGGCAGTTAACAAAATTACAGCACAAGAATTTGATGCTGAGGTTCTCAAAAGTGACAAACCGGTATTAGTGGATTTTTATGCGGACTGGTGCGGACCTTGCAAGATGGTTGCACCCATTGTGGATGAGATTTCAAATGAAAGCGATGCTTACAAGGTTTGCAAACTCAACGTGGATGATGCGCAGGATATTGCGGCGCGCTATGGCGTGATGAGCATTCCTACACTCATTGTTTTTAAAGACGGTGAAGTCAGCCAAAAGACTGTTGGCGTACAGTCAAAACAAATGATTCAAAATATGCTGGCATAAATGACCGGCGAATCATCTCAGTACATATAAAAAGACACCATCTGATCGACGAGGGGAACCGACGATCAATGGTGTCTTTTTATGTTTGGAATTACTTTATCTCGCTGATGCACTTGGAGCAAACGAGTTTGCCTTTGAATAATGTGATGTCACGAGCGTTATTGCAAAAGATGCAGCCGGGTTGATACTTTTTGAGAATGATCTCATCACCTTCGGTGAAAATTTCCAAAGTGTCCTTGAGCGCTATATCCATTGTTTTGCGCAGTTCAATTGGAATAACGATTCTTCCCAAATTGTCTAACTTACGTACGACTCCTGTTGATTTCATTGGTAATCCTCCTTCAAAATGAAAAATGGCTTGCATTATCCCTGCGATTGTAAGTGAGCATACAAATAACTACAAGGATATCATAAAAATACATCCTTAGGCATAAAATGTCAATGGGAAAAACGGTAACTGATTCGTCCATATACACATAAATAGATGTATGCGGAACGAAATTGTGTTGAATAAACACCAATTATAATGTATGCAGAGGTATGATGCGCAATGGTTTTACAATTTATTTGGTTTATGATGATGGCTGGTTCAGTGGTTTATGCATGCGTCGGGGGCTTTGCGGACTCAATATTGCCGTCTGCTATTAGAGGAGCGGCAAATTCAATTGAACTAATTGTAAATCTTCTGGCAGGCTACCTGTTGTTTTGTGGTTTGATTGAGATTGTCAAAGCGCTGGATGTTCCTGCTAAGATCAATAAACTGCTCAAACCCCTGCTCAGGGTATTAATGCCCTCCATTCAGCAAGATGAGACCCTTCAGGCGGTAACGATGAATATATCAGCCAATTTGCTAGGGCTTGGCAATGCGGCTACGCCAATGGGGATGGAAGCGATGCGCAGGATGGAGCGGGAGCATTTAGGGGACGGGGGTGCTCAGCATGCGATGTACATGCTGCTGATTATTAATGCGACTAGCATCCAGCTGATTCCAACGACCATTCTCACTTTACGCATTGCGGCAGGGTCTGCGGATGTCAATCAGATCATCCTGCCAAGTCTGCTTTGCACGATTGCATCAACTGTTGTGGGCGTTGCACTTGCGCTCATATGCAGGCGTAGAATGGAGAAACGACATGCTTAACGCTTTGATTATCCCGCTTTTATTGCTTTGGCTTTTGGTTGCGGCGGCATGGAAACGCTTGCCGATGTATGATCTGTTTGTCAAAGGGGCAAAGGAAGGCATGGGGGTAGCGATTGCAGTCCTGCCAAACCTCGCGGGAATGCTGGTGGCCATTTCACTGATGAATGCATCGGGGCTCATGGCTGCGCTTTGTGATGTTTGTGCACCGGTGTTCCAGTGGATGGGACTGCCAAGTGAGGTGGCACCGCTGGTGATGCTGCGCCCCTTAAGCGGCTCTGCATCCCTTGGCATGGTTGAGCAGATTATGAGCGAATATGGCGCGGACAGCCGAATTGGACTTATTGCGTGCGTGGTGATGGGAAGCAGCGAAACAATATTCTACACAATTTGTGTATATATGAGTGCTGTGAAGGACAAAAGAACAGGATATGCAGTGCCGTGCTCCATTATTGGTGCGCTTGCTGGGATTTGGCTTGCTGGTAGGCTTTTTTAACGTTGACAACCAGTGAAAATTGGGTATAATGGAAAAGAATCAAAAACTATGCGATGAACGAGAGAGTACTGCGAATATTCTTGGCAAAGAGAGCCGTGACTGGTGCGAGACGGTGCAAGAATTTGTGGGAACATGGCTCGGGAGCTTTTCTGTCCGATAGGTAGGGCAGGACGGTTGGCACCGATAAAAGCCTACGATGATATGATCGTTAAGTAATAAACCAAGGGTGGTACCGCGGGTTAGCTCGCCCCTTTCTGATGAGGGGATGGGCTTTTTTTGATTGAAGGAGGAAAATGAAAATGGGAAATGGTAAGACGTACTATATCACAACTCCAATTTATTATCCAAGTGACAATCTGCATATTGGGCATGCATATTGTTCCGTAGCAGCGGATACAATGGCACGCTTTAAGAAGCTTGAAGGCTATGATACATACTTTCTGACGGGGACGGACGAGCATGGTCAGAAGATCGAAAGAAACGCAGCAAAGAAGGGCATGACCCCTCAGGCGTTCGTGGACGAGATCGTGCTGGGCATCAAAGACCTTTGGAAGCTGATGGATATAGATTATAGCGATTTTATTCGTACTTCCGATGAGCGCCATGTGAAGGCTGTGCAAAAGATTTTCCGCAAGCTTTTTGACCAGGGTGATATCTACAAGGGCAATTACGAGGGCTGGTA
Source organism: Clostridiales bacterium (assembly GCA_012523405.1). Taxonomy (GTDB): domain Bacteria; phylum Bacillota; class Clostridia; order Christensenellales; family Aristaeellaceae; genus Limiplasma. The sequence goes on along the minus strand of JAAYIN010000081.1, from coordinate 79,458 downwards.
CTGTACGCCTTGCGAGAGCTTCTTTACAGAGCTTCAGCTAAAGGATGGGTGCTGCCCTGACTGCGGTCGCCCAGTAGAAAAAACAAGCGAAGAAGCTTACTTCTTTAAGATGGCAAAATATCAGGAGTGGCTCATTGATTATATCGAGGCTCATCCTGATTTTATTCAGCCTGTAACCCGCAAAAATGAAATGCTCAACAACTTCCTGCGCCCGGGTCTAAGCGACCTTTGCGTAAGCCGTACATCCCTTAAGTGGGGCGTGCCTGTTGATTTTGATGAAAAGCATACGGTTTATGTATGGCTGGATGCACTCACCAACTACATTACCGCGCTAGGCTATGAGAGTGAAGAAACAAGCCTGTATGAGAAGTTCTGGCCAGCCGATTTACATTTGGTTGGTAAGGAAATCGTTCGTTTCCATACGATCATTTGGCCGATCATCCTTCATGCGCTGGATTTGCCGCTGCCCAAGCAGGTCTTTGGTCATGGCTGGCTCGTGCTGCAAGGCACAAAGATGAGCAAATCTTTGGGCAATGTGGTTGATCCCGTTGTGCTCTGCAACCGCTACGGCAGTGACGCGATCCGTTATTTCCTCATGAGGGAAATGCCTTTTGGCAGTGACGGACAGTTCAGCTATGAAGCATTGCTAACCCGCGTTAACGCTGATCTTGCCAACGACCTTGGCAACCTCGTCAGCCGCACCGTTGCAATGGTTGAAAAGTATTTTGATGGCGTTGTGCCTGCTCATGGCGAGTGGGAAGAGACCGACAATGCACTCATTAAGCTCTGCGGCGAAACGCCTGCGAAGGTTCGCGCTCATATGGATGATCTCCAGTTCTCCAGTGCGCTCAATGATACTTGGCAGCTGATTGGCGAGTGCAACCGCTATATCGATTTAAATACCCCGTGGATTCTGATTAAGACAGACGAGGGGAAAGAACGCCTAAAGACGGTCATGTATGTGCTTTGTGAGTGCATTCGTATTGTTGCTATTTTAATCGCACCAACCATGCCTCAGACCCCTGCACGTATCTTTGAGCAGCTAGGCGTATCAGGCGAAGAACTGACAAGCTGGGAAGCTGCCAATACCTTCGGACTCTTGCCTGAGGGAACAACGGTGCAAAAGGGAGAAGCCCTCTTCCCGCGTATTGATATCAAGAAGGAACTCGCGGATATCATGCCTACGCCTGCGGAAGAAAAGAAGGCAGCTGAGAAGAAGCCAGAAAAGAAACAGGAGCAAAGGCCTGTTGAGCAAAAGCCCGCTGATGACGGCGTGATCACCATTGACGATTTCGCAAAGGTGGAGCTTCGCGTGGCACGCGTAAAGACGGCTGAGAAGGTAGAAAAGAGCGATAAGCTGCTCAAGTTCACATTAATCCTTGGTGCAAATGATCCTGAGCGTACTGTCGTGAGTGGCATTGCGCAGTTCTATGCTCCGGAGGAAATGATCGGCAAGCAGGTTGTGCTTGTCAGCAACCTCAAACCCGCAAAGCTTCGCGGTATCAAGAGCGAGGGCATGATTCTCTGTGCATCTGATGCAGAGGATAAGGTGCTCAAGCTTGTGAGTGTTGAGGACGGTATGGAAGACGGAGCATACATTCGATGAATTTATTAGATTCGCATTGTCATTTGAATGACGATCTCTTTGAGGATGATTGGCAAGAGGCTCTTTTAAGGATGCAGCAAGCAGGCGTTGCGCGCTGCATCCTTGCGGGCAGCGACATGGCGAGCAGCACGCGTATTGTGGAAATGACATCAAGGAATGAACCGATCTATGGCGTGGTCGGAATCCATCCCCATGAGGCAAAGACCTATGTGGATGGCGACATTGAACGCTTGAAGGAATGGATAAAGCTTGATAAAATCGTAGGACTTGGCGAAATTGGGCTGGATTACTTCTACGATTTCTCTCCGCGTGAGGTTCAAAAAGAAGTCTTTATGAAGCAGCTTCTATTGGCGCGGGAGCTTGGCGTTCCTGCTGCTTTCCATGTAAGGGATGCACATGGCGACCTGACGGATATCTTCCGTGCACACAAAAATGAATTGCCCGCCGGCGTACTGCATTGCTTTAGCGGCAGCGTGGAGAGTGCAAGAGAATACCTCGACATGGGATTTTACCTGTCGTTTGCAGGGCCTGTGACGTTCAAAAATGCGGCCAAGCTGCAGCTCGTTGCAACATATTGCCCAATTGATCGCATACTTGTAGAGACTGACAGCCCGTATCTCTCGCCTGTTCCGCTTCGCGGCAAGCGCAATGAGCCTGCGAATGTCGTCCATGTGGCAGCGAAGATCGCGGAACTCCGAGGGATGGATGTGGAGGAGTTTGGCCAAATCACAACGGCGAATACCTGTCGTCTCTTTGGCATTACACCTTAATGAATGGGCGTGACGGGATGATCATACGCAAGGCGACAACTGATGATTTGCCGGCAATGCTGGAAATCTTCGCAAAGGCGAGGAAGTTCATGCAATCAAAAGGGAATTCAGATCAATGGGGGAGCAGCTATCCTGAGCGAGAAATCATTGAAAATGATATTGCGCTGGGGGAGAGCTATGTTTGCGTGGAAGATGAACAGATCCTTGCGACTTTTGTGCTTGCAATGGGTGAGGATAGCACGTATCTGGTCATTGACGGCGCGTGGAAGAATGATCGCCCTTACGGTACGATTCACCGCGTTGCCGCCTCAGGTGCGCGCGGCGGAATGACAGACATCATCTTTGAGTGGGCGTTTGATCAGGCGGGAAATTTGCGTGGTGACACGCATGAGGATAACCACTTGATGCAGCGTGCCTTTGAGCGCGGCGGCTTTGAGCCTTGCGGTACGATCTGGGTGAAGGATGGCAGTCCTCGCCTCGCCTACCAAAGAGAAAGATAATTGGAAATGAGGAAACAACAACCATGGAAAAATTGCCAAAGCTCATTGTCATAGCAGGAACAAATGCATCAGGCAAAAGCGGTCTGGGTGTGGAACTGGCAAAGCGGTACCAAGGCGAGGTCGTTTCGGCGGATTCTCGTCAGGTGTTTTGCGGCTTGGATCTTGGCAGCGGTAAGCTGATGCCCGATGAAATGATGGGCGTGCCTCATCATCTGATTGATGTGTGCAAGGCAGGCGATTTCTTTTCCATGGCTGATTTCCAGCAGCTGGCATATACCGCGATTGATGATATCCATGATCGTGGTGTCCAGCCATTTTTGGTGGGCGGCACAGGGCTTTATGTCGACTCGGTGGCGGATGGCTATGTGATGTCGGGTAAAATGCCGGATCTTGCATACCGCGCTGAACTGGAAAAACGCACAACCCAAGATTTATATCAGCAGCTTGCTGCAATTGTACCTGATACGGATGTTGAACCAAAGAATCGCAACCGCGTGATGCGCATGCTTGAGAGGATTCATGCAGGCGATGATGGGAAACCATCCAAACAGGCCAGATATGACGCGCTGCGCTTGGGGGTTACATGGGATCGTGAAGCGCTGAAGAAACGCATTGACGAGCGCTTGGAGCGCCGTTTGATCGATGGAATGATTGAGGAAGTTCGCGGATTGCTAAATGAGGGCGTTAGCGTCGTGTTTTTAAAGAAACTGGGGCTTGAATATCGTTTCATAACCGAGTATCTGCTTCGCGAGATCGAGACAAAGGATGAAATGATCAACTTGCTTTCAATCGCCATCAAACAATTTGCAAAACGGCAGATGACTTGGTTTCGGAAAAATCCATCCATCCATTGGCTGGACATGACGGCTGATCCGATTGCTGAGGCTTGCGGACTGATTGATGACTTTTTAAAGTAAGCGCCCCTTTGATAGGGCAGAATAATCAATGCGGGCATTATCCTTAGGCAGATGGTATCCCCTGCTATCCTTGATTTCCGGTGAATACCACAGGGGTCAAGCAAAAAGAATTGCTGGAATATGGTTGACAACCAAGTCAGGGTATGCTACAATTCTGTACTGTCAGCGGGTTGCCTGAGGATTCCCTTATTGCCGCGATGTATGCGCCTGTAGCTCAGTCGGATAGAGCAACGGCCTTCTAAGCCGTGGGCCAGGGGTTCGAATCCCTTCAGGCGCGCCAATATGGTGGGTGTAGTTCAGTGGTGGAGCGCCAGATTGTGGCTCTGGATGTCATGGGTTCGAATCCCATCACTCACCCCATTTTCCCCTTTGGGGTATCGCCAAGCGGTAAGGCACGGGACTTTGACTCCCGCATTCGTAGGTTCAAATCCTGCTACCCCAGCCAGTTTAAATACTCATGAAGGACATCGTTCCTTTGTGGGTTTTTTTATTTGAGCTGAAGTGTTTGTGCGTTTCAACTTTTTGCATAGAACCCCCTCCAGTCGTAGCATGTAACTACGATTGGAGGGGGTTGTGTAACTGGAGGCTTCTTCTGGCAGATGATATAAACGCTATCCTTGATCAAACCAATAGCTGCATTTCGGCGTTCGTTGGATATAGGCACGGCTGCCTAGGCTTATGACGCTGAATTTTTTTGCAATTGATAGATAGGATATAGATTGCATTGGGTGGTATCTTTGAGTTTGATGCGCACCAAGCCTGGAACGATGATCTCAAGGTAGCTATTTCGATCTAACGCTTCATAAGTCTCTCTTCGCATAGGATCCAATACATACAGATATTCATCATCCACGCCTGCTAGTACTAAGAAATGACTTGCTTTGGTAAAGGGGCTGCTATAACCGCTTGTGCAGGCAACGGCTATGGTGTTTTCGCTTTGAAGAAAGGTGAGAGCGTCACTTACGTGAGCGGTTTGGGTGACGGATATGTCAAATATTGAGCACAAATCCTCCAAATACCTCATGCTAGTGCCATACCCATCAACTCTTCCTTGTATGCCCCAAATATTATTACCAGTAGCAAAGTTTGCAACGACTATGGGTAGATAGCGGAAATACTCATCAGCTGTATTGAGCTGATATGTCAGATGCTTACCTGAACACCAATAGTCGTTGATGGAGCACGAACAAAATCGATAGCCCAGAGGAGAACTCGCAAATGCACTTAGCTTGGTCAATTCTTCCTTCTCTACCAGATTCGCAATAGCCATTGCAACCGCGGTAGGGCCGCATCCTCCGTCTACAAACGGCCTTCTTCGGCTCGATGTTTGTATTTCGAAAGTAAGTTTTTTCCATAGAAGGTCATTTTGGGCGTATAACATCCAGCTGCCGACATTATCAACGGATACAAAGTCATTCAAAGTGATGCGTGAGTCCATTTCCAATTGATTGACATAGGCAATCTCGGAGGTTTGATAGTCAATGGGACGCTTTCTTGCGTAAATCACATAACGATTCCCGTACGCTTCGTAGGGTTCTGTCGACAATATAGCCCATGCATCACCTTCGACGGGTAGGGATGAGGGGTTCGGCTTAATGAAAGATCTTTCGAGTAGGCCGGGCAGCGCGTCGGTTAATAATGACGTTGCAGGTATTTGCGATACATCCCAGTCGTCAAGCTTTGTGCGGATTCCCGCAAAAACATCGAGCTGGTAATCACCTTGAGGCGTAATGAGATGAAGGATTGGGTTTTCCTGATAGTATGCATCTTCTTGATAATACGACAAACTGCCAAACAGGGAGTAATCCAAACAATTTCTGCCGTATAGTGTGATGAGGGGGTCAGAAAAATCAGGCACTCCTTCGCCTGTCATAAAAATCGATCCGTTAGAGCTGCGGTGATCGTTAAACTGCCGGCGCAAATAATAATCGGGATTATCACAGAACATGACGGGTTGATTGATGGTGGTTTTCGGTTGATAAAGCCATGCAATGCTATTGGGGGCAACGGTTTGCAGATAGGAAAAGTCCACTGCGTATTGCATATCGGTTTTGGTCACTTTCAGTGCATCGAGCCCTTCGCTTTCTGCAAAAACAATAGTAGGGAGGCTTAGGCATAATACAAGCAGCCAAAGCCCCCATGTGCGGTAGTGCACATTCCTGTGCTTTTTCATTGGATCAAATATCATCAGGCGATTGCCTCCTATTTCAAGAACAAAGTACGAATGATTGAGAAAAATCATTCGCCATATTATAGCATTACCACAATGGAAAGTAAAACGAGCCTAGGCTTGTACATTCTTGTGCATGAATGCTGGCAATGCTTTTTCTGATGGTGCTTACAGAGCAGCAGAGGTGAAGATGAACCCGCGGTTTTGCTGCGAAAATCAGGATGGAGTTGGCATAGGAAATGTGATATAATGGATACATTCGTGCTAAAGGAGTGTATCCATGAAACGTTTACTGAGCGTATGCATTATTTTATTACTCTGTTTTTCTTCGCAGGCATTGGCAGCCGCCATTGTGATTCCTGAGGTGGGCGACTGCATTACTTTTGGCAGCTATGAACAAGACAACCAGATAGATAACGGAAAAGAGCCTTTGGAATGGATTGTTCTGGACGTACAGAATGATCAAGCTATGCTTTTGAGTAAATACTGTATAGACACTGTGATTTTTTATCCTGAACGTGTGGCGATGTATTGGGGGATATCCGATTTGAGGACTTGGATGAATGGAGAGTTCCTACAAGAAACCTTCACCAAGGACGAGCAGGCATGCATCCTTACCACTACGATAGAAAACGAAAATCCGCATGGCATGAAGGGTGCAGGGGCTGATACCTTAGATCAAATATATCTTCTTAGCAAAGAGGAAGTGCTCCATTTCTTTCCCGAAATGGCAGACCGAGTTGCTTACCCCACGGAATATGCCAAATCCAAAGACTGCACCGTAGACCCTGTCACTGGTAGCTGCCGCTGGTGGACGCGCACCACGGGCGCACGCAAAATGGATATCTGCGGCATGCGGCTTGATGGCCGTATTAGCAGCTATGGTATGCAAGATGTGGATTGGCCCACCAATACGATGCGCCCTGTGATGTGGGTTCAGTGCGGGCTGATTTAATTGCTTATTAAAAAGTCGTATGATATAATGGAAAAACATGTTTACGAAAGAAGGTCCTACGATAATGTCGCAAAGAAATTTGTTGAGCTTTTTAACACGTCATACAAGGCGAGAACAAGGTGTTATGGCGAAGCGATTCATGACCATTGCAGTTGTTTTAATGGTGTTCATACCAATCCCTGCTGCACTGAGTGAAGCAGGTGTTTTTCAGCCCATTTATCCACTGAGAGATACTGCGCCGACTTTGACAGCCGAGGGATTTATCTCGCCGGATGCTGATGAAGAGTATTATTTGGTGATCGATGAAGAAGCAGGGGAATGGACCTATATCGATCAAAATATGTTTATTAACATCCGCAGCTTTACAGATGTTGTTGAAAAACAGCGGGACTTGGTCTGGTACGAAACAGAAATCAAGGTGACCAACGGTGCAAAATTTGTTACGCAGCATGCAAACCCTGAGGAAATAGGCAGACGGTTTCGAATGGCAGAGGATTTTGCCACCCAGATTCAGACCATTTTTGCTATTAGTGATGACTTCTATGGCTTTCGCGTTTATCAGAAGCGTGTGCCCGGTGTCATTATCCAAAACGGGGAAGTGCTGGCGAACAAATCGCTTAAGGAGCCGCATTACACCCTGCCAACATACGATTTGATTGCACTGTATCCTGATGGCAGCATGAAAACCTATTTAGCAGGCAGCATAGATGCAGATGAATTGATGACCCAAAATGTCACCGATACATGGTGCTTTGGTCCTGTACTCCTAAGTGAGGGTGAAATCGGTCAACAGGTGCTCGAAAAAAGATTCGAGTATGCAAACCCCAGACAAACCATTGGCATGATCGCCCCCAATCATTATCTGATTATGACCATTGAAGGGCGTAACAAACGTTCTGACGGTGTGGGTCTTGTTTGGACAGCAGAGCGAATGAAGGAGCTCGGCTGCACAGAAGCGTTGAATTTGGATGGAGGGAACTCTGTCAAGCTGGTATTTATGGGCGAATTGATTAATTCCGATCGTACATATAATGAGAAAAACGATCGCTCTGTAACCAGCATGATCACCCTTGGTACCTTTCCGCTTGAGACCCTTTCTGAATAAAAGAACATCTGATGATAAATGATTCGTGTAGGGGGAAGCAGATATGAAGAAAAATAGAATGGTTCTCACAAAGCTCATCCTTTTCTTATTGATATCACTGATTGGCGTATATCCCATTCATGCTGATATGGGTAATGAAGAAAGTGCGCTTTCTTTGCGAATGATTGCTGTTGCAAAGGCTAGTGCTGCTTCACCATCGGACGAATCAAACCAAGAGGCTATTTTGCAGGAGCAATATGCTGCTGCACAGGCATCCTTTGATGCACAAGAATATGAAAAGGCCTTGGAAGCTTTTGAAGCCTTAGGCGAATTTTCCGACAGTGCTGCTCGCGCTGCTGACAGCAAAAGAAAATGGAGAGCAGCAAGCTACAAAGAAGCAATGGCTTTATATGATGCTGAGCAATACTATCAGGCAAAAGAAATATTTGAATCCCTTGAGAAATATGAAAAAAGCAAATCCTATGTGTACGAATGTACGATGAAAATCCTGCGCATGGAATATCAGCAGGCAAAGGATTTGTATGCTGATGGGGATTATGAAAACGCCAAGATACTTTTCGAATCATTCGGCAGTTATCATGATAGCGAAGAACGCGTGCAAGCTGCCGACGATATGCTTAAGGCACAGGAGCAAGCCGCGGCGGAGCTGAATTCCTATGAAACGGCACTTGTTCTCAAAGAAGCAGGCGACCTTGAGGGCGCGCGCGATACGATGATCGAAGCAGGCGATTGCGCAGATGCAACGGATCAGCTGTATGCCATTATTCGCATGATGGCATTGCGTGATATCTATGAAGAAGCGGAAGGCTGTTTGACTAATGCGGACTATGAAAACGCTTATGATCTATTTATGGCTTTAGGCGATTTTGAGGATAGCACGGAAAAAGCAAAAATCGCCCAAGAAGCATGGCAAGCCTCCGTGTATGAACAAGCAACCGCTATGCGAAGCGATGACCCAAACCGTGCGTATATTTGCTTTCTATTCCTTGACGATTACAAGGACAGCGCTGACATTGCGGATGAGTTACAAGCTGTAATCACAAATCTAAAGGTGTATAATGCAGCCAATGCTTTGGAGCAGAATGGAAATTATGTGCAGGCGAAACTCGGCTTTGAAGCTATCCCGACCTATTCTAACAGTCGGAACCGTGCTGCAAAGCTGAGCGAAAACATTCGGGAGATAAAAGACTTCAAGCAGGCAGCATACCTCATGGCAATCGGAGAGGAAGAGCGAGCAAATGCTGCCTTGGAAGCGCTTGGAGATTATAATAATGCCTCTGAAATGATTGTGTCGATCACTCCAAAGTTCACCGCAAAGCAACTGAGGGATGATAAGACATCACCCGTATCTCCGGCTTATACGGCGGCAGATGGCACGAAGCATCACTATCAAATCTATAAAGGCGTACATACATGGGTGGAGGCGAAGGCGTTTTGTGAAGTGCTTGGCGGCCACCTTGCCACAGTGACAACGGCAGAAGAAAACAAATTTGTCCATACCTTTATGATTGACAGCGGATATCTCACGGCGTACTTTGGTCTATCCGATGAAGAACGCACGGGTGATTGGATATGGGTCACAGGTGAGCCTTTTGATTATACCAACTGGGATAGCGGAGAACCAAGCCGCAGTGCGCGTGAAAGATATGGCATGTACTTTTATAAGCATACCAAGGGTACGTGGAATGATAGTCATTTCTATGAATATGCGGAAGTCGACCCTGGCTGTAGCTTTATCTGCGAATGGGATGAATAGAGCCGTTTTGGTTCTAGGCGCACTACAATCAATACAAATGATGCACTAAAATGAGATACAAAGGATACCGGATATGTTTGCAATTGGTCAGGAGAATCAACTATTTTATGGGATAACAATGCTTGTAGGAAGCGCGCTTGCGCTAGGTCTTGGGTGGCATCGCTGCCGGCAAGCAAAAATCGAGCAACGAAAAGCAGCAATGGCAACGGTGCTATTGCCGTTTTTCGTAATGTTTTTCTCTCATTTGCTCTATTGTTTGGTTGATTTGGAATACACGATCTATAGTTATTCCTTTGGCTATTTATTTGCCTTTTGGGAAAAAGGGTATATGGTGTACGGAGGCATTTTGGGAGCAGTGATTGCGCTGCTTATCATTGGCGGAGATGATCGGCTAAGCATGCTAGAGCAATATGCGCCTAGCGGGGCATGGATGATTGCAGCGGCACGCATTGGCGAGGGGTTTTTAGGGCAGGGCTATGGAGAGTATGCGATGGAGGAATCCTTTTTTTGCCGCTTCCCCTTTATGGTCTATGATCCGTACTATGAGGAATGGGGCTGGGCTCTGTTTATATTAGGAGCTTTGATTGCTTTTGTGTTGTTTATAGTCCTTTTGAAAAAGAAAAAAACTTGGCAGGGCGATAGCACGCTGCTATTATTGGGGCTGTATGCAACTGCGCAGGTTTTACTTGAAAGCCTACGCCGAGATGAGTTTCTCCGTTGGGGATTTGTACGTGTGGAGCAGGTGGTGAGCGCAGCTGTTTTGCTGATCGTACTTCTGTGCTACTGCTTCAAAGCGGCTGATGGAAAACGACTATCAAAGGCCTTATGCCTTGGGTTATACGCAATGATGGTGGTGTTTTGTGTGCTGCTCGAATTTGCCACAGAGGGTCGTATTCCATTCTTGCAATTTTTGGATGTGAATGCTTGCTATGCCTCAATGGCGGGTGCTTGCGTGCTGCTAGGCGGATCGGTGCTGTGGATGCGTCATCTATGCAATGCACAATATACAGCCATAGGAAAGGAACGCTATATATGAAAAATGGGAGAAAATTGATCAGTGCCTTGAGTGCTGTGCTGGTCTGCTTGTTATTGCTGGGCGCTGCAATAGGCGAGGAAGCCTTGCCGCAAATGGAGAAGGTGACATTTCCCGAGGGGAGTGGAAACATCGTTCCAGAAAACGCAAAAGATAACTACGCCGCAAGCGAAAGCGGATACAGTGATGATGATATGTCCTATCATGATGATTCACTGGATGTCAAGCTTCACATGATACGGGTATATGATACCCCGGTTATGGTTGCCTTTGTGCAAATTGCCAGCGCAACCCAAATGAAAACAGAACAATCCAAGCCATATCCCTCCAAAACCACGGTGCGTGTTGGTGAAATTTCCAAACGTGTGAAGGCTGTGCTGGCGGTAAACGCGGATTGGTTTACCTATCACAACTCAGGCATTATCTATCGTAATGGGGAATTGCTTAGAAACCGCGCAGATGAAGAATATGAAGGGCTTGCCATTGATATCAACGGTGATTTCCATATCATTCGCCCCATGACGGAAGCTGGATATGCACAGATTACCACGCCCATTGCCAATTCATTTGCCTTTGGGCCTGCATTGGTCATTGATGGAGAAGTACAGGAGATCCTCAACCGAAAGGTGACCTACAAACAGCGTATGGGAATTGGTCAAATCGGTCCGCTGAGCTATGTGCTTGTAGCGGCAGATGGTCCTGATCAAAAGGATTCCGCAGGGCTCAGTGTACCGCAACTAGCAGAGCTGCTGCATGGTCTGGGGGCACAAACCGCCTATAATTTGGATGGAGGACAATCCACCTCTATGCTGATGCATCAAATCAAGGTCAATGGTCAAAATCCCAAGATCATACGTGCGGTAGGAGATATATTGTATTTCACCACTTCCATAGCAGACGAATAAACAATCATAGAATGGATGCTAAATCGGCGATGCGCATTGATCATTCATTCAATAGTACGACATAAAAAGAGCGAGGACTGCAAAATGAATGCAGATGCTTCGCTCTTTTTGTTTGTTATCAAGTTGCATGCGGTACAATTTCACCTCCTTTTAATATGACATTTGTCAACGAAAGAAGAACGTATTAAAAACGAACATATAAATGAAACGGTTTTGTCTTTTCATTCTTACGATTCAGTAACATGACAAAATAATACATAAATATGGTGTATAATTATTGATACGACACAATATGCATGTTATAATATGGCGACATATGTAATGAAAAGAATTTTCGGAGGAAATAGAATGAGAAAACTGGCGATCATCATCCTGAGCATGACTGCCATTGTATGTATAGGAATTGCGTTATATTATCCAATATCATATACATTACAGGAAAAGCAAATTGATCAAGCAATAGAGGAACTGAAAAATCTGAAACCGCAAGCAGCCGCAACAGTGGAAAATCAAGCGCTAACTTCGTATACCACCACCAATCCAAATAAAATGGATCAACTGGAGGCAAACGATGCTAGCGCTATTTTAAATGCGGGGCAGACGACGCAGGATATACAAGCAACCAAAGAGCCAGTGAATACGGAGGCAACAATCGACCCCTTGGATACAACCGCTGGACGGAGCGCAATTCCCTCGCCGATAGCGGTGCCGCAAGATACAAACGATCCCAAGCAGGATATCGCGGCTATCAGTGCAGTAAATGATTTACCGGCAGCAACCACTGCGCCAGCCAGCGCATCACCAGCAGTACCAACGCAGACACCAGAACCGACTATATTGGAAGAATGCAACGAGCTATTAGCACTCAATAGTGATTATATTGGGTGGCTGACAATCGATAATACGAATATTGATTATCCGGTGCTTCAAACCGACAATGAAGAATACTACCTGACGCATGACTTTTACGGAGAAGAAAACAACAACGGACAGCTCGTGCTGGATTCGGGATGTGACATCAAGGAACCCAGCTTTCACCTTGTCATCAGCGGACACAACATGAAGACTGGAAAGATGTTTGCTAGCTTACTCAAATATGATTCCAAGTGGTATTGGAAAAACAATCAGATTCTTGAGTTCAATAGCATATACAGGCATGGTCGATACGTGATTTTTGCAGCATTTTACGCAAAGAACTATGATCAAGATGAAGAGGGTTTCCGCTACAATGTGGACATCAGTCATGCCTATGAATTGAATGCTTACTTGGATGAAATTGATAAGGTCAAACAATACGATACGGGTATTAATGTGAAATACGGTGATGAGCTAATCACCTTGTCAACCTGCGACAATACCACAAAGAATGGACGCTTTGTAGTCGTGGCTCGAAAAATACGCGAAGGCGAGGTCTTTTCTGATGAGAACTAGGACTTTGATGATAATGGTTGATGACACATTTGGAATAAATGATGGGATCAATATCTCGAAAAATCGAGTGAGTGAAATGGATGGATCATGGGAAATAGATCTTTCGCAAACAGGATTTCCTTTTTGCAATATGAATGGAATGAAAGGAAATAAAGCGCAATGAAACAGAATTTAAATCAAACAGCAAAACGTTTTGTGGCACTCATGCTTGCGTTCCTCATATTTTTTGGACAAACGGATTTCTTGCAAGCGGCAGCGGTAGACGAGGAACTATTTGAACAGACCGTGATGATGGAGACTCAGACGGAAACACCAACCGAAGTTCCGACCGAGGTGCCAACTGAGGCTCCAACGGATGAGCCGACGGAAGTACCGACTGAAGCCCCAACAGACGATCCAACAGAAGCCCCGAGCGAAGCTCCAACGGATGAGCCGACGGAAGTGCCGACCGAAGTGCCAACGGACGATCCAACAGAAACCCCGAGCGAAGCTCCAAGCGATGAGCCAACGGAAACTCCGAGCGAAGTTCCGACGGACGAGCCCACCGAGCTTCCCTCTGAAGCCCCGACGGATGAAAATCTAGAAGACTTGATGGCGCTTGAGCTCATGTCTATGGAATTGTTTGCGGACGCTATTTCTACGCCTGATCCCGCGAATAGTGCGATTGAGATCGTTAAGAAGGCAATAGAAGAGAACCATATAATTAACAATCATTTCCTTTCGTTGGAAATTAAAGTGGAAGAGGATAACGTGCCTACCGGCGAGATGTTCGACTATACAATTCTGATTAACTCTGGTGCAGTACCTAAGTATACTATTGATGAAGATAGTGATATAGAGAATATATATAGCTACTATGACGAGGTTGTCATTAGAATAAGTTCGCCAGATAGTATTCTCTTGTATGATGGGGATGGTGAGCCGCTTGAAAAAGAGGGTTCCCAGTGGATCATACGTCTCAAAGAGGTTCCCAGTAGCAGCCACTCCCTTAACATTCAAGGTAAAATGACGGATAACGGTGTTTCTGCAAATGGAACACTGTATAGTAGTCTTGAAGCAACCATGTCAGCAACGGTTACGGTAAATGATAAAAACACGAACGAATCGGAAGTGTTAACATTTCCGTCGAAAAATGTTCCAGTTAAAAGCAATACAGCCATAAGCAATACCGCTTCCAATGAGTGGGGTGTGTTCAAGGAATCTGAGAGTCTTGGCACTGTGACAGACAGGCCAGATGGCCCAATAAAGATTAATAGTGTTGACTGCTATATCTTTACTTACACTGTTAAGGCGGGTAAAGTCAACGGTAATGACGTAATTGCAAATAATAATGATTACGATGTATTTGGAACACTGGATTTTGAAAGCTATAAAGAGAATAACGTTACTAAATATGAGTATAAGATTGTTGATACACTTCCGATAATCACAGAGACGGTTGATGGGAAAACGAATGCAAAGCCAGTTTGGGCAAAAATGACGTACAATGGTATAACCGTAGCAGAAGAGACAAATATGGACGGTGTAACAACACTCAGTACAGACGCGCATAATCGAAAAGAAGATAACGACAAGTTATCAGGCAGTATACCGGTATATTCGGAGTATACGGTTGAAGTGGCTTATCCTGTTTCATACTTCAGGCTGCCGTACGGTGCGGATGATCAGGCGAAAATAACAATGACGAACTATGTAGAATTGTTATATACGCTGGTTGGTGAAGAGAAAGAAAGTAAAAAGGCCGATGCAGCCGCATCATACATTGAAAAAGCAGGACTTGGTGAACTGGTTGGATATAAGGAATTATTGATTGATGATGAAAACGTGAAATATGAAGGCAACTGGCAGATCTATTTTCCCGGTTCGGCTGAATTTACTGTCTATGCAGCGGATGAGTGGAATATAGAAACAGGTGAACCAAACGATGCATACAAATATACAAGAAAATTGTATGTGGGCAGCGACGTGAAAGATACTGCATCTGATGTTGTGTCGGATGCAGCGGGCAATGAGACGCCTGTAGTAAAAATTCCGGAAGGCACGTATTATATTGTTGAAAGCGGTGTACCTGACGGCACTGATAGAAAAGATGACGTACGCGTGGTAACCATTAAGGAAGACGAGCGTGGAACATTCACATTTATCAACACGGTTCAAGAGACTGGCGTGTTGGTATTGAAAAAAGTCTTTGAGGATAAAGCAGGACAGCATTTTGATGAAGCTGATTTCGCGTTATTCAACAAAGAGGGCAATGAGATTGCTAAAGGAACAACCGCTAAAAGCGATGGAGTGGTCCATCTTGTTGCACCCGTAGGGACGTACACGCTTAAGGAGATGACAACACCTGAAGGCTATATTCCCATGAAAGACACGGATGTTGAGATTGTCCCACTGTCGAGTGATGAAAAAACGGTGATTGAAACTATCATTATCAATGAGAAGGAAACAGGATCGCTTGTCATTAAGAAAATGCTTAAAGGCAGCGGTGATGCACAATCATTTAAGGGCAAGGGATACAACTATGAGCATGTAACCTTTCTTCTTAAATCATCAACGGATGATCAGCAGAAGCAAATAAAACTGGGTGAAGACGGAACAGTGACCATTGATGACCTTCCCCGAGTGGATGGCGAGGGAAAATATATTACATATACCTTAACAGAAATTGTAACAAATGAATCTGGTATGAAGGTAGACTCATCTACCCATGAATTCACATTCAAAACTGTGGATAAATATGAACGGACTGAAACTTTCATCAATGAGATTCAAAGTAAACTGAAGATTAAGAAGATACAGATAGAGCCGGGCAATATAGAAACAACGCCATCCCCTATTACGTTTAGCATTTACAAGCAGACTGACGGGAATACTTATGCACAGATAGTAGATAATTTGACAACCACGGGTGGTATAGCGATTTCGGATTATCTGGATATAGTAGATGATAACGGCGTTGCCATCAACTATTTTATCGTAGAAAATAACGTTCCGGAAGGTTATTTGGTGAGCTATCCTAGTAAGTGCGAAATCGAGATTGAGGGGACGTCCACATTAGCCTATGGTCCGATTCATCTGAAGGATGAGGCAGTGACCGATTTAACGACTAAACCGATTAAGAATACCTCGCAAAAGGGTAAAATCATCGTGAAGAAGGTAGATGCGAGCAATTCTGCGACACTACTTGCCGGTGCAGAATTCGAGCTGAAAGATGCAAATGGAGCGATAGTAGAAGGAACTACCGATGGTAACGGTATATTTGTATTTGATCAGTTAGCGCTGGGAACCTATATGCTAACGGAAACGAAAGCTCCTGATGGATATGCTATTTCTGTAAAATCAATGGAAATAAAATTAACGAAAATTCTCCAAGTTGAGGAAATTGAATATAAGAATGATTCTATACCGCTCATTAACGTAGAAAAAATTGGTAAGAGTTTGTTGAACGATAGCAAGGAAAGTATTGGCGGTATAGAATTCGAAGTTTATCAAAAGATGAGTGATGACACGTTTATCAAAGTGGATGAAGTTAAAGATGTAATTACTACTAAGGAAAATGATGTAAGTAATAGTGTGCAATTACCGGCTGCGGGTGAGTATTATCTAAAAGAAATCAAATCCGCTAATTGGCCGTTGGGCTGCATTCATCCCTTAGATGCGAAAGACAATTCGGCAGAAAAAAACAAATATGAGGCCTTGGGTGAATATACTGCTGGAGATTTCTTTTTCGGTCCTTACCAGGTAGTTAATGGTAAAACTAATACAATCAAAGTTGAAAACATCCTTAATAAGGGTACATTGAAAGTTGTGAAGACGGATTCAAAAACAGGTAAAGGAATAGATGAGTTTTCTGATGCTGGAAATGCAGCAGAATTCACCATTACAGTAAACACAACAGATGAAGCTGCTCAAGATGCACTTGTCGCACTTGGCGCGAGCAAGGGAAGTGACGCATGTTCCTTTACCGTCGTAGCTAACCCCGCTTTTGAGCTCGAGGATTTGCCTATATATGACAGTAAAGGAATTGAACTGATCTACACCGTTGAAGAAAGTAAAAATCCAGCAGGATATTTCATTTCTTCTGAGAGCATTACGGGCAATTTGAACACGCTTGATAAAGATAATCAGACATTCCCCAATATACGAAAAGGTCAGCTGACCGTTAATAAGCTCTGGAATTCTTTGTGGAGTAAGGATATTCATCATGTAGATCAGCCGCTCGAAGGGGCTACATTGTACTTATATGAAGTGCTAAAGGACGGTAAACTGAACTATATTCTCAATGATGATGCAGGAACGCGTAACCCTGCCACGACCAATGCCAGTGGTCAGGCTTCTTTCTCGAACATTGACGACACAAAGCATTATGTGATTGTAGAGGGCACACCACCAAACGGATACTCTTTACCTGAAGGTAAAATTGCACATGAGGTTAAACCAGATAGTTTGAACGGTCAAATGCTTGAAAAGGTCAAGGCAGACTACAATTGCGTTGATTTTGACTATGGGAAGATTATGGAGACATACGCTACAGTTCCAACACCCCTGATGAACTATGAAAACTGGGTACAGTTCAGATTGAGGAAGTATAATGCTGACAGTAGTTTAGATCTGAACAATGCTCAGTATGTCATGTACTGCTGTACATGGGATGCTTATGTGAAGGCAGCATATGAAATGCCTGAGGGACTTGAGGATAGCGGTAAAACATATGAGACAGGCGTTGATGGTGAGGGTTATTTCTTAACCATTCCTGCGGACAATGGTACCAATATGGTCTATTGGTTCAAGGAAGTAAGAGCACCTGGCGGTTATAAACTTAACGAGGAGCTCATTGGTCCATTCGTTCCAAAGGTTACAGATGGAGATAAGTCTGATTTTGTATACACTATCAATCAAATAAACGATGTAAAGGCTACAAACGTCAAGAGTGAAGGCGAGGAGGACGAAAACGTTCGATTCATGCAAGCACAACTCAATAAAGTGCTTGTAGATCAAGACGGAGTTGTCAATCGCATTAATCTGCCCGGTGTCACATTCGAGCTGTGGTTGACAACAAAAGATGGCGAGAGAATACAGAAGCTGGATACCGTTGTCACAGGGCTCAATATCAACGGGATTGAGAATAGCGAGGGGAGCAAGGATATCGCAGGCTCTGCAATTTCTGTAAGCTTTTGCGTTTCAGAGTGGTATGATAATAATAACATTAACAAGGGGAATGCAATAATCAAGAGTAATGACGGTACCTATGATGTACATCTAATGTGGGTGGAGACCGACTGGCCAGTTAACACGAAGCCAGAGGTGATCAGCTATCCATTTACAGCGACGACGACGACGGCTACGTTCACCATAGATCAATCGTATACGGGAGTTGATCATTCCATCAAGAATTATCGTGTTCCCGGTGTGCCCGCCGTGGTACATAAGGTGGGTTATGAAGCAGGGCAGAGGAAGGAAGACGGCAGGCCATTAGCAGAAGTCGAGTTTGGCATATGGACGGACTCGTCTTGTTCGGGTGATCCAATTATTACTGCGATAACCGACATCAATGGCAATGCTTATTTCTACGAACTGACACCCAATACATCTTATTACTGGAAAGAGATCACTACAATCGCAGGATATGAGATGGATTCGACTATATATGAATTTATAGCGGGTTATAGCGAAACGATCATGGATCTTGGGACGATTTACAACGTGACTTACTCTAAGGTTCAGCTTAGCAAGACAGATACTGCTGAAACGCCTATCGGTAGCGTTAAGTTCTTGATTACAAAAGCAGATGGTACAGCAATCAAGGATCCTAACGGAAATCTGATTCCTGGAACTGACGAAAACAAAAATTATTACGTGACGACTGGTGTGGATGGTAAAACCCCAGCGTTTTCTCTGCCAGCGGGCAAATACAAAGTAACAGAAGTCGACTATCCTCAGCTGACGTCTGGACGGTATCTTAACGAGCAGGCGATTATAAAAAAATACTTTGACATGCTGAACACAGGTACAGATACTAAAGAATTTGAGATAAAAGCAGGCGAAAGTGCTGTTAAAAGCGTAAACTTGCGCAATCCGGCTTTGGGTAGTCTGAAAATTACAAAGAAAAATGATCTGGAAGATCTGATGCAGGGTGTGGAGTTTGGTGTTTCTTACAAGCCCTTTGATGCGCTGACTGATATCGAAAATCTACTAGCGTCTAACATAACGCCTGATGATTCATTTACACACATGAGTGAAACCATCATCACGACAAATGAAGAGGGCATTGCTACCCTTGAGAATCTGCTGCCCGGTTGGTATCTGCTGACTGAAAAAGAGCAGGTAGGGTATGTGACGATGGAACCGCTTGTGGTTAAGGTCACATCCAAGGGTATGGGACAGGCTGAGGTTGCGCCTGTTGAAGTTCCTATCGAAAATGTACGCAAAGGCAAACTGACAATTGAAAAGTTGTTTGCTGAAACGAAGTTGCTACCCATACCTACAACTGTGGTTTTCAACGTTTATTCTGACAAAGATGCCAAAACCAAAGTAGCGGATATGCCGATAGCTATATCAGATGGCAAGGGAACGGCATCCATGTACCTTGCTGAGGGCATTTACTACATCAGAGAAAATGACAAAGCAAAAGACTGGATTGTCAATTGGACGGATGTTGCGCCGCTGGAGAATGGATGTATTGAAGTTAAAGTTGACAAGGGTGGGGAGAAAACCTTTACAGCAAACAATACATCATTGTATATTTCTTTGCAAATCTTGAAAACAGACGATGACCAAGAGAATCCAAAGCCTATTCCCGGCGTTATTTTCAAGATTTACTATGAAGTAGACGGCAAGAAAAACTATCTAGAGGATGCCAATGGTGATAGCGAATTTACAACTGATGAGAATGGCAAGGTTACCGCTCAGGTCAAGCTGCCTAAAGATAAGTACTCAGAAATTGAAAAATATTATCTTGAGGAAATATCTGCACCTGCTCAATACACTCTTAAAACAACGGAGATACCAGAGGTAGTAGCAGGTAAATCCTATGATATGACGATTGAGAATGAATCGGGTCTAATCATTCAGTTGACCAAATATGGCCGTATAAGAGAAAACTTGGATACGGATGCGAAAAAGGCAGCTGCGCTCCTTGGAGGTGCTGTATTCGAACTATATAAGGTATATCAAGATGAGGGCGTAACAAAAGCGGATGAAGTAGCAGGCGCAACGACAAATGAAGAGGGTATCATCACCTTTGCGAATTTGGCGAAACTCAGCGCTAATGAATACTATGCAATCCGTGAAACCCAAGTGCCAAGCGGCTATTCAACAGATTTCTTAAAGCTATTTGATGCCAACGGCAAAGAAATCACATCTATCAAAGTGGGTGAATTGAATCTTTATAAGGTGGAAACAAATCAAAACACCACATTGTTGGATGCATACAATGCACTTGCATCAGGTATAGCAATTTTGAAGTACAATTATCTCCAACCTACTGATGAGAAAGCAGTACCGCTTGGTGCTAGGTTTGATGTTTTCAACGAAGCGGGAGTATCTGTACTTTCAGGTGCTGACCGCGTCGTAATGCAAGTATCCTCAGATGATACGCTGGACATCAGCGCATATGCAGATGATAAAGGCGTGACCTGGTATGAAGGTCTGGATGATGCGCACAAAGGCTACTTGTTCTCATATGCGCAAGTTGACAATCTGCCGCCAGGCAAATATACCATTAAGGAAACGGCACCTGCAGATGGTTTTATACTAGCACCTAGTGAAGAAAGCGATCCGTGGCATACGATTGCTACTGTGGAAATACTAGATGATGGAAAACCGGTAGTATGCTATTTTGCGAATATTTCAGAAAATACTGAGCCGCTGATATCACTGAATAAGACGGTTAAGGAAATTAACGGAGTTTCTTACGTCAAAGATGACTGCATTATGGGCGGTCTGCTCAATAAGCAAAAAGTGATGTTCGAACTATCCAATTTCGGCTCGACCGATGACAAAGTCATCCAATGGAAGTTGGAAAATCTAACACTGACAGACAACGAACTATCATTTGTCGACAAAAAAAACAATCCGGTAGCTGTGGAGCATTACATCACGGAACTTGTAATTGGTAAGGCTTGGTACGTCGCTACAGATCTAGTTCCGAATGCGAGTCAAGAGCCTGTTGTTGCTACACTCTATGGACTAAGTGATGATTTGGCAGACCCGGTTGTGATGGAATTAGGCAGCTTTACGCTTGATCAATCCAGAACGGTGGTTTTCCCAGACGATACTTATAGCGGGTTCAAATTGATTTATGGGAATGACGATGAAAAGATTGTGGGTCTGGAGGCGGGATTCAAAGCTGACGCAGTGCAAGTTACCATGTCGTTTATACAACAAGATAATAGTACGGCCGATCCTGAGTCCTTGCATGTACCAGCAGTGAAAATCGTAAACACTGCTAAGGAAGAAATTACCTACAAGATTGGGACTGGCGAAACGGGACCACCGGCCACAAAGTGGAAAGAAGCCGAGGCCGAAGTGTTCATTGATGAAAAAGCGATATTGCCTAGCGCTAGTTTGAATAAAACAGTGCAGGGCTATGATATTAGAAATCAATTGCTTCCTATTGATGAAACAAAAACCTTGACGGTTAAGCCAGGTGAGTCAATCTTCTATACAATCACTTTCAAAAACATATCTGAGAATGGGATGAATATTGAGGCACCCATTGTGTTTGATGACCTGCCAGAGCATATTGCAATCGTGTCGAGCAGCATAACAGTTGAGCGCGATTCCGCAGGCATATTGACTAAACTGGAAGCGGACAAGGTATCGGTGCTGCTGGACAGTGAAAATGGTGCGTTTACAGTGAAGTCTAGTATTGACTTGTTGCCGAACGAATCGATTGTCGTTTCGTTTAAGGCGTTGCTACGCTACTCAGTGATTGAGGATACCCAGGCTAGCAATATCAAAAATGTTGTTTTCGCAGGTAGCCAGACTATATTATCCAAGAATACTGATAACGTAAATGGTTCGTCTTTTCTGGATGTGATCGAAAACAATACTACTTGGCCAGCCTATACGATCACCCCTGAAATGACAGGAGGCGATGAAACATATGCAGCCTTGCGCGATGAAGTCCAAATTGTCGTCACACAAGCGAGCGACCTGCAATTGTACAAATTTGTAATGGCAAATTTGAGCGAAAATGAAGGCTATAAATCGGCAGATGAATACGCAGTAGCTTCTGTCATCAATACTGGCATTGAGGGAAAAGATGGATGGATCAAATACAGACTGGTTCTTGTCAATGGCGGAACAACTGCGGCTGATAATGTGAGAATTATTGACAAACTGCCCGTGGTTGGGGATAAGAGCGTCGGTGTTGGCGGCGGTTCTGGTGCGCGTTTATCGAGTTGGCCTGTAACATTATCTCAAAATGCTAAATTTAGCGTAGTCTATAACAGCGTAGATGAGACCAAACAACTGACAAGTGATGAATATACACTATATACTACAAACGTAGCAGAGTCTGATGGAAATTACTATCAGTCTCTTGGTGGTACTGTGAACAATGGGATTTGGACGCAAGGCATTCTTTCTGATGCATGTGCATTCATGATTGATATTGTTGGTATCAATTTGAAGGATGGGGAAACGGTGACTGTCGAGTTTGACGCACTTCCCCCATCGTTAACAGATGGGAATCTAAGTAAATATTACTATGTAATGTCGGTTAACGATGCGATTTCAAGTATTGTCGATACTGGACTGAAGGCAACCAGTCCGCCAGCTAAGGTGGCTTTGATGCCAAGCACTGTTGGTTTAGGCAACCGAGTTTGGGTTGACAAGGATGCTGATGGCATTCAAGACAGTACAAACTTAGATGAATTGGCAATTGTGGGAGGCTATGAACCCGCGTTCGGCGGCGCAACTGATATTACCTTTACTTTGTATACAAGAAACAAAAAAGAGATTAAAAATAGCAGTCAGAAGCCCGGTGTAGAGGGGTATTATAAGTTTGATGGATTATACCCTGCACAGTTGAAGGCAAATGTGGGAAATGCATATGAGCTTGACAATGGTGATATCATCGTTGATGCGCTTACGGGTGCGATTAGAACCAGCTATTGGCTGGAAGTTACCAATATTCCAGATGGTTATTTTGTCACTCATCCTTTCAGTGGAACGGGTGGTATTAAAGCACCGAACTTCGGAATGGATGAGAACTTGAGTAGTAACGATGGATCACGTCTGGAGGATAGTAACTTCACGCATATGTCTAATGGGACGTATATATCTGAAAAGTTCTATTTGTCCTCCAAGGGCGATGATCTCTCCAAGGATCTTGGTTTGGTTCGCTATCGCAATGTAAACATCCAGAAGCTGGACAGAAAAACTGAGAAACCTATTGCTGGTGTGCAGTTTGATATCTATGGACCTTATACCGATGCACAGATTGCAGCCGGTACGGAGCAGGTAAGTGATCTAAGCGATGCTGTACCGATAACGATAACGACCGATGCAGACGGCAAAGCCAGCTTTACAAGCACAGACCTTGATTATTTCCTCAATTACTATCAAAACTACATTGTTGTGGAAAGCTCAACCCCAATGGACTACTCTGCGAGGTCGCTGAAAGTAACAGGCGATAATGTTGAGCGGGGCAATTGGGCATTGACGAGAGATGGAGAAGAAGTCGAAGGATTCTTCGTGCTCAAGTCCATGGAAGATGATTCGCTGGAGGCAGTTGTATCGGGTGTGACGACCAATGAGGTTTCTGCAACCAACGTTTCTGCGCCCACTGGCAAATTTGAGATCCCTGGCATGAAGATACTGCTGGGACGTGAATTGGAAGCAGACAAGTTTAGCTTTATGCTGGAACTTGATGGCACGAACCAGTCTTGGATTGCTACAAACGATAAGGATGGCAACTTCAAGTTTGAACTTCATTATACGCAGGATGATCTAACGCTTGAGAATGGTACAAAGGGTGAGTATACATACACATTGACGGAGGTCGATGGCGGACAGTATGGCTACAGTTATAGCACAGGGTATCAAAAGCCAGAGGACGGCGCTAAACCGACCGGCGACGAGTCCTTCTCATTCAAAGAGTACAAAATTGTTGTGACGCTTAAGGATGATGACTACGGAACGATCAAAACAAGCTACACGATAGCGCCAGATGTAAAGGATATTATATTCGTTAATGAATATGTACCCACCGGCGACCTTGAGATCCCTGGTAAGAAGATACTGCTGGGACGTGAATTGAAAGAAGGCCAGTTTAGCTTTAAGCTGAAACTTGATGACACGAACCAGTCTTGGATTGCTACAAACGATAAAGATGGCAACTTCAAGTTTGAACTTGATTATACGCAGGATGATCTAACGCTTAAGAATGGTACGGAGGGTGAATATACATATACATTGACGGAGGTCGATGGCGGACAGGATGGCTACAGTTATAGCACAGGGTATCAAAAGCCAGAGGACGGCGCTAAACCGACCGGCGACGAGTCCTTCTTATTCAAAGAGTACAAAATTGTTGTGACGCTTAAGGATGATGGCAAGGGAACGATCAAAACAAGCTACACGATAGCGCCAGATGTAAAGGATATTATATTCGTCAATGAATATGTACCCACCGGCGACCTTGAGATCCCTGGCATGAAGATACTGCTGGGACGTGAATTGGAAGATAAGCAGTTTAGCTTTGAGCTAAAGCGCGATGACCTGGCTGAGCCTGTAACTACACAGAACGATAAAGATGGCAACTTCAAGTTTGATCTTCATTATACGCAGGATGATCTAACGCTTGAGAATGGTACAAAGGGTAAGTACATATATACATTGACGGAAGTTAATGACAGGCAGGGCGGCTATAGCTATTGTGAGGGCTATACAATAACTGTAGAGCTTGAAGACGATGGCAAGGGAACGATCAAAACGACCTGCACAATAGACGACGTAGAAAATGATCTCACGAGTTCCGTGATCTTCACTAACAAATACGAGTCAACAGGTGAAATCACGATTGAGGGCACAAAAAAGCTGGAGCCGCGTGAACTAAATGCGGATGATGTATTCACATTCTTATTGACTGTTGATAAAGGAGAAAAAGGCAAATTTGATTATGAAGCTGAGAACGACATAACAGGCAACTTCAAGTTTGCAAAAATCACCTTTACTCAGGACGATGTTGACGAGACTAGCCATAAGGGTGAGTATGTCTTTACGGTACGTGAACAGAAAGATGGATTAACTTACTTTGAATACGATGGCAACTACTACGAACTGACGGTTTCACTGGTAGATAATGGAGAGGGCTTTGTCGAGGTGAGCATCACTAAGGTTGTGAAGATGGATAAGTACGGCAAAGTCCTTTCAGATGAGAGTGAAGGCGGCGGCAGCACTAAGCCAGCAGAAGTAGTCTTCACCAACACATACGAGGCAAAGGGTACAGCAATCATCGAGCTGGAAAAGCACTTGGAAAGCGGTGCACGTCCGCTAGTTGATGGAGAGTACAACTTTGAGCTGTATGAAGTGATCGATGGAGAGAAGAGCGCGCAGCCGTTTGCGAAGACTACCAACCAACATGGCAAGGTCATCTTCCCGGAAATCTCCTATGAGTACACAACAGACAAGGATGATCGGGGAATATATACATACGTTGCTTGTGAAGTGGAAGGCACTGATGAAAACATACTCTATTCCAAACAGGAATTCACAGTGGCGGTCACTGTGACTGATGGTGAAAAGGGTATACTGAATGTATCTGTAGATACTGAGAATCAGGATATGATTTTCATCAACAAGGTGCTCGAGACCGATATAAGCGGTATCAAGACATGGATTGACTATGAAAACAAGCACAAGACCAGACCAGAATCCATTACGATTTACTTGTATGCGGATGGCGTGCTGAAAAACAGTACCACAGCCACTGAAAGCAGCAACTGGGCATACTCATTTAAGCACCTGCCCACCAATCGAATCGACGATGCGGGCGCAGTGAAGAAAATCGGGTATACGATTGCTGAAGAAAATGTTGTCGGCTATGTATCTCAAATTACGGCTGGTAAGACATCGAGTACGGATCGCGAAACGAGCTTGGTTTATGACATTACCAATAAAGTCATTGAGGCAAGCATATCCAAGCTTACGTTCGAGGGTCAGCCGCTCGCAGGCGCATTGATTGGGCTTTATAGGGTTGAAGGGGAAAAGATGATCGCGGTGGAAACATGGACCTCAACCAAAGATATCCATACGGTCTATGGCTTGACTCCTGGAAAATATGTGTTGGTAGAGCTCAAAGCCCCGCAGGGTTACAAAATTGCAGCAGACATCGATATTCTGATTGATGAAGCTGGCGTTGTCACCAGCAGCGCAATGGAAGATGGTGTGATTGTAATGGTGGACGATCTGTCCAGCGATCGCATCAACATCACCGGTAAGAAATTCTGGGAAGATAACAGCGATGAAGCTGGCGAACGTCCAAAGAGCGTTACGGTGACACTCTATGCAGATGGTGTGGCGTCCAATCAGGCACCCACATGGGTAAAAAATGGTAATACGTGGGTATATTCTTTCACGAATCTTCTGGAAGAAAAGCTGAACGGCAGCAAGATTGTATATACTGTTAGAGAAAAAGCGGTGCCCAAGTATACTACAACGTACAGCAACTACAACATCACCAATACGATCATCCCGCCGGAATATCTCTATACCGACATAGAGGGGCAAAAGACTTGGGTGGACAATTCAAACGCGACAGGCAAGCGGCCGCAGTATATCATTGTCAACTTGCTTCGCAATGGTCAGATTGTCGATTCGGTTAAGGTCAGCGAGGAAAATTCTTGGAAATATGCGTTTAAGAATTTGCCGCTAAGCAATGGCTATGGCAAAGCGTATACGTATAGTATTAAAGAGGATGTAGTATTAGGCTATATCGCAAAAGTTGAGGGATATAATCTAATCAACACCATTGTGACCAAACCGCCAGGCAATCCCCCTAAGGATCCCAAAGACAGTATTGCACGATTGGATGGCGAAACTCCGCTGTATGGAGGTCTCCTCAAAACAGGCGACGAAATGCCAATCTATCCGTTTGTATTTGGAGGCATTGGTCTCTTGGCTGCAATTGCTGCCATCATCCTAGGCCGCAAGAAGCGCCCGCAACGGAGGTAAATGACAATGAAACAGAAATGGTTAATATCACTGATTATTCTTTGCTTGGCATGCATGGGGGTAGCCGCTGCGGAGGGAGCACAGAACGCTGTGTTTCCTCTGTGGGAGAACGGTCTGTCGGCGCAAACACCCTATGCCAATCTTCCGCAAGTAGACTTAACAAAGAGCCTTGGGTATATGATGTTCTATCCAATCAATGGCAGCGTTGCCGATACGGGCATCTGCGAACTCAAGATTTTCCTGCCGCGCAGTGATGTATCAGCAGGCAGCGGGACGATGATTCTGATCAATTCAGATACTCGAAGCGTCATTGCTTCGTATGCGATGAATGATCTGGCTCATGTCTCCTTCGCTCCTGCAGAGGCAAGTGATCTGGAGTGGCTGCAGTGGGGAGATGGCACGGAAATCCTTATTACGTTGGATGAGCCGCTGTGCATCAATCAATCGCTTTATGTAAGGCTTGAAGAAGGCGCAATTGTTGCGGAGGATTACAATGTTACCAATCCTGAAATGACAACCAAGCGTGGCTGGGCATTCTCGACCGAATCAGCGTATGGTGTGGAGAGTGTCAAATGGCGTAAGGGCGGCATTGCGGTGATCCAAGTGATCATTGGCGGGGACGCAGTAGGCGCATACCCTTATCTGATCGAAGATGGGGAATTAACCTCTGATGTAGACGGTCTCACTGAGAGTGGGAGCATTACCGTCACACCGGATGCCGGCGGTTCACGTTGGGGACTGTGCTTTGTGGATGCAGCGGGTAATGTGCTGGCTGTGTACGAGTACTAATGTAGTAAACAATCAAAACAGGCTGAGTTCTCAGATGATGAGAGCTCAGCCCGTTTTTAATTGAAATAAAAAGCCCCCAGCTAAGCTAGGAGCGATGTTGATGGATCAAGGGCATGATGCCGATTATTCGTGGCACTCGTGGCAGCATAGCTGAGACATCACTTGCTGACCAAACTCTGTCAGTGCCATGCTGCCTGTTTCGATGATGGCACGGTCAAACAGAAAACCTTCTTGTTGGCTGCCTTCACGCACGACATCTTCCAGTGCATGGAATGCAGCAGAATCCTGATATGGCTTGTAATCATAGTTGCCAAGGGGCATGTCATAATCCAGTGAAATAATTCCCTTGTCTTCCAGCCCTGCGAGCATATCGCCTACTTGACGAACCTCTGGGACATTCAGCGTGTTATCAGTGAGGTATACGGGGGCGAGAGCAATGGATTCTATATGGCTGGATTTTGTGCTAGCCATGAGAAAGCGTGCGAGCGGAAGGTAGGGGTGATGAACAAACGAATGAAGAAAGCTGTGTTCTTGATCGGAAATCTCGACCGGTTCGCCATGATGCTCGCCGGAGCAGCCGCAGTGTTCATGCTCGCCGTGGGTGTGATGGCAATGCTCGTGTTCGCCGTGATCATGATGGCAGTGTTCATGTTCATTATGCTCGTGATTGCATGTGTGATCGTGCTCTGTTTCGTGGTTATGACTACTCATAATTACCTCCAAATGCAAATGCATTGTTTTCTATGTTAATGAAAACTAACTGGATGTAAGTGTAGCAAAGCAAACGGCGGCTGTCAATAAGCTTGGCGGCATATATGGCTTTTATTCTCTGATGGGCATGCGTTTATCATTTTTTGATTGGAAGGACTTTGCAGCTGTGGTATACTTTTGATAGATTTTATCAGGTGAAGTTTTCAGCTGATTGATTCTTTTATGATTGATATGAGGAAGGGGTATACCTGATGATCAAGATCCTTGTGAGTGAATGCTTATATGGAGAGCGTATAGTCCGCTATGATGGAAAAGAGAATCGCTTGGATGATCCGAGATTTTTGCAGTGGAAACAAGAAGGAAGATTGGTGGCGGTTTGTCCTGAGGTGATGGGCGGGTTATCCACTCCGCGAACACCGAGCGAGAGGCGCGGCGGCTGTGTTGTGAATAGCAACGGACATGATGTCACCAATGAATATACCAAGGGCGCAAAACTCGCGCTTGCCATAGCAAAGCGCGAGAATGTATCCTGTGTGCTCTTTAAGCTCAACAGCCCTTCGTGCGGCAGCAAACTGATCTATGACGGTTCTTTCACAGGAAATAAAATAGCGGGACAAGGAGTCGCAGCAGAGCTTTTGCGAGATAACGGTTATCAAGTGTACGGCGAGGATGATCTGGATCAGATTGAGAAATTGATCATGGAAAATGAACGGTAGTCTGGTTCATCGTCAATATAATAAGAAACGGTCAAGGATTTGCCTTGACCGTTTCTTATATGGATATGGCGGTTATTAGTCTTTGCCAAGATATGCTGCACGAACTTCTGGATTGGTTAAAAGCTCTTTCTCCTCGCCTTCTAGTGCGATTGAGCCTGTTTCAAGCACATAACCGTAATCGGCAATTTTGAGCGCTGCATTGGCGTTTTGCTCGATGAGAAGCACGGTCACGCCGTTTTCGCGTATCTTGCGGATGATCGCGAAGATGTCCTTCACCACCAGCGGTGCCAGACCGAGGGAAGGCTCATCCATCATGAGCAGCTTGGGCTTGCTCGTGAGCGCGCGTCCAACTGCCAGCATCTGCTGCTCGCCGCCTGATAGCGTTCCTGCAATCTGCCATGAACGCTCCTGCAAGCGGGGGAATAGCGTGTAGATATACTCGATGTCCTCGCTTGCAATGCGATCTGGGCGCATGCCTGTGATGTTGAGATTGCTCAGGCTCACCATGCCTGTGATCATATTAAAGGCAGTGGTTTTCCCTGCGCCGTTTGGGCCGATTAATGCGACGATTTCGCCGCTGTCGATGGTGATGCATAGGTCGTTGACGGCAATCAAACCGCCAAATTGCATCGTTGCGTGTGATACATCAAGTACGTGCGGCTTCATGCGTTAACGCCCTCCTTTGGCGAGCAAAGCGTACAGGCTGCCCACGCACAATGCGTTGGCTAATTGCTGAAGTAAAACGTTCATCCTATTAAACACTCCCCAATGGCTGTCTTATCGGTGCTGCCAGCAGCCTCGATTGCTGCATGAAGTGTTAGGTAAGCGTCAAAGCACATGGCATTGGTTGCGGACGGCTCTTTACCATGCTTTTCGCGGTATGCGTCAAGGAATTGACTGGTCAGATCGGTTGCGGGCTGCGCTGCATCATAGAAAGTGGTGAAAATGACGCCGTCAACCTTTTCTCCTGCAATTTCAAACAGTTCTGGAGCATCCAATGTATCGCCGCCAAAGATCGGTCCTGTGAAGCCTAGCTCACGAGCTTGCTTGATGATTAAAGCAGCGCTTGGAGCGTAGCCAACGGAGGTGAAGATGACATCGGGGCTTTTGCTCATGGCGTCGGTTAGCAAGGTGGTGAAGTCCTGATCGGAGTTTACGAAGTTACCTTTGCTGGTTACGGTGTAGCCTTCATGATTTGCCAGCTCTTGCTCGAAGTAGTTGACCAAACCAACGGCGTATTCGCTTTCAATCTCCATAATGATTGCGATGCTCTTGTATTCCGCTTCTACGGAGTAGCGGGCAAGCATTGTGCCCTGGAAAGGATCAATGAAGCAGATACGAGCATACCAGTCATTGTCCATGGTCAGCATGGGGTTGGTGGAGGTAGCAGCGAGTGCAGGCATTCCTGAGGTTGCGAATACATCTGCGCCTGCGAGTGAAAGACCGGAGGAATAGCTGCCAAGAACGGCCACAACATCTTTATCAACCAAGGACTGAGCGGCCATAGAGGCTTCTACCTTATCGCTCTTGCTGTCACTGACAACAAGCTCGATCTTCTTGCCAAGAACCTCAGGATACAGCTCATTTGCCAGCTGGAAACCCTCTAGCTCCATGGCTCCGCCGCCGGCATAGCTGCCTGTGATTGGCTCAAATACGCCGATTTTGATGGTGTCCTCCTCAGCTATTGTCATCATGGGTGTGAGTACTAGAGTCAGAGCAGCTAGGACTGTCAAAATTCTTTTCATGTGATGTTTCCCCCCGCCATATTCATTTTTGAAACACAAAGAGGAGCGACGCTTCGACCGGCGAAGCGCGCTCCTCTTTGTGTAACTCTATTGTATCCAATCTTGTTTGTTTGTCAATTGCTATGGGCGGTGATTGGTAACGGTTACAGCGTCAATCCCATATTATTCCTAGCTTTTTCGTTTTGTTTTTCTCTTGTATTCTAATATATAGGTTCTCATTTGACGGGCAAAATCGTATTCTGCCGATTTGAACAATCAAAGATAGAAA
Source organism: Clostridiales bacterium (assembly GCA_012523405.1). Taxonomy (GTDB): domain Bacteria; phylum Bacillota; class Clostridia; order Christensenellales; family Aristaeellaceae; genus Limiplasma. The sequence goes on along the minus strand of JAAYIN010000081.1, from coordinate 47,900 downwards.
ACTTCATTTGCCTCTAAATGCCTCATGTGACTAAACATGGTTTTTTCATTGTTTTTTATGCTCAAAAGTGCGAAAATCAAGGCAAATCGAATTGACCATATTTCTTGAAAATGATACAATTTTTACTGTTGAATCATGATTTGCAACTTTCAAAAGTGCTTTATGCATTGAGACGTTTCATATTACGGTTTTGCATGGAACAGGTACACCGTGATGGATGACTAAATATCAGGTTTTCAAATAGCTTGATGAAATTGTAAGGAGGCAAACAATTATGAAAAAACTTATGAGTATGATTCTTGTAGCACTTCTGGTACTGGCAATGGGCAGCGCTGCGATGGCAGAGGAAGCTTGGGCGGGCGCAGTCGGCAAGACCTATGTTGTTGGCACAGATACCACCTTTGCTCCCTTTGAATACGAAAATGATGAGGGCGTTTTCACCGGTATTGACATTAAGATTTTTGATGCAGTCGCAGCAGAAATGGGCTTTACAATTGACTGGCAAATCCTTGGTTTCTCCGCATCCGTTACAGCTCTTGAAGCTGGACAGGTGGAAGCGGTTATGGCAGGTATGTCCATCACCGAGGAACGCATGGCAAAGTATGACTTTGCAGATTCCTATTATGGCTCTGCAACAGGCGTTGCAGTAGCAAAGGATTCTACCGCTGCTTCTTTGGATGACCTCAAGGGCAAGACCGTTGTTGCGAAGACAGGCACAACAGGCAGCCAGTATGCAGAAGAAATCGCACCTGCTTACGAGCTTGAAGTTCTATATGTAGAAAGCTCCTCTGACATGTACACCTACATCGCTTCTGGCATGGCGGATGCATGCTTTGAAGATTATCCTGTAGTGCAGTATGAAATCGCCCGCGGCAATGTTGCATGCAAGGTCATCAACGTATCCGAGGCTTCCAGCCCCTATGGCGTTGCAACCATGAAGGGCACACAGCCTGAATTGGTCGCTGCATTCAACGAAGGCCTCAAGCGCCTGCAAGAGAATGGCACATACGACGCAATCTTGGCTGAGTTCTTCGGAGAATAATGAAGCTAAATTAATCAATGTGGTACATAGAAGGTCGGTGTAACACACCGGCCTTCTACCAGTTTCTTAGAAAATCTACGATTAGGAGCAAAAGATGAGCAATATTATGGAATGGAAAGTGATTGCACTTTTTGTGCAACACTTTTCGACATTTATGAATGCGCTGGTTTTGACACTGGAGATTTCGATCATTTCACTAGCGTTTGCAACGATACTAGGTGTGGTTTTTGGTCTGTTTAAGATTTCAAAGATCAAGCCGCTGGTGATCTTGAGCAATTTTTATACCAGTATCATACGTGGTACGCCACTGCTGGTGCAAATTATGTTCATCTATTTTGGTGTGCCCATGGTGTTTGGCTTCAAATGGCCTATGCTGATGATTGGGACATGGAAGGTTACCTCCATGATGACCTCCGGCATCGTGATCATGTCCATCAACGCCGGTGCATACATGACGGAGCTTGTGCGCGGAGGCGTGGAAGCGGTGGATAAGGGGCAGATGGAAGCGGCGCGGTCCTCTGGGCTTTCCTATGGTCAGGCGATGATCAAGATCATTTTACCACAGGCGTTCCGTGTGATGCTTCCTTCCATCATCAATCAATTCATCTGTACGTTAAAGGACACCTCTTTGTTGTCTATCATTGGTTTGCGTGAACTGACGCAAAACACGAAGATCATCGTTGCCAATAACATGGAGTCCTTTACGATGTATTTCATTGTCGGTGTTTATTATTGGCTGATTGTCAATGTCCTTACGATGATTGCAAGCTGGATCGAAAGGAGGACTTCTTATGGAAAATAAGTCGGTGCAGGAAGAGACCGCAATGCCTTCGCATAAAATTGTGGTTCGCAGCTTAAAGAAGAGCTTTCATAAACTCAAGGTCCTTCAGGATATCAATGTGGAGATCAAAGAAGGCGAAGTGGTTGTGGTCATCGGACCATCTGGTTCGGGTAAAAGCACATTCTTGAGGTGCATTAACCGATTGGAAAACATCAATGGCGGAGAAATCTACATTGACGGAAAAAACATTCACGACCGCAAAAACGACATCAATCAGATGCGTGCCAACATTGGCATGGTGTTCCAGCACTTTAATCTCTATCCGCATAAAACGGCAAAAGAGAATGTGATGCTGGCTCCTGTGACGCTCAAGCGACTGACAAAGGAACAGGCATCCAAACAAGCGGATGAACTGCTCGTTAAGGTTGGACTAAGCGACAAGGCGGATGCATATCCCTCGCAGCTGTCAGGCGGACAGAAGCAGCGTGTGGCAATTGCGCGTGCGCTGGCAATGAATCCGCAAATCATGCTATTTGACGAACCGACAAGTGCGCTTGATCCGGAAATGGTTGGCGAGGTACTTGAAGTCATGCAAGATCTTGCTAAGGGCGGCATGACGATGGTGGTTGTTACCCATGAAATGGGCTTTGCCCGTGAAGTGGGTGACCGCGTGCTGTTCATGGATGGCGGCTATATTGTCGAGGAAGGTACGCCAAGAGAGTTGATCAATCATCCTAAAGAATTGCGTACCATTGATTTCCTCAGCAAGGTACTTTAATTAAAGATATGTAATCAAAAGGCAGTTACACGACCCAAAAGTGTAACTGCCTTTTTTGTTTGTGAAAAGAAAAAATGTTCCTTCAAGTTGTGATCACGCTGCAAGATGAGCGCAATGAGGATGAGCAAAGCGCCGGAAGCAATCATGATCCACTGCAACGGCATGATGTCAGCCAGCGGACCAAATATCATCATACCAACGGGCAGAAAGCCCGAATACATCAAGCCAAGCAACCCGAATACACGGCCTTGCATCGCTTCGTCTGCATTCTCCTGTATCAGTGTTGTGGTTGAAGTTTGCACCATGGTGAGGGCGATGCCGTATAGCGCCATTAGCGCAAGATAGAAGATGAAGTTTGTGGATAGCCGCATGCCAATTGCTAGTGCGCCAAATGCCGCCAGTCCAAACAACAGCGTTTTCATGCGGCTCTTGAAGCCTCCCCATGTGCTCATAAGCACGCCGCCGCCAGCCATACCGGCAAAGCCTACAAGCTCAACCGCTGTCAGGTAGCAATAGGTATCGCCATAGACGCGGCTGACCAAAAGTTGTGCGAGAAAGCCTGCGGGAACACATAGGAAGATGAAGAGTCCATAAACGATCAATAGCTTTCCAATCAACTTCTGAGAAAATGCATAGCGTATGCCGATTTTCATGTCTGCAATGACGGAGGTGTTTTCTGCTGTGGGTTTTTGAACTGGAATGGTTAGGCATGCTAGCAGTCCAATGCCGACAATAGCTGATAAAATATCCACAAGCAAGGTCGCCTGAAGTGTGCTTGATGTGAGCAGAATGCCCGCCGCGGCAGGGGAAGCAAACTGCACAACGGATTGCATGGTAGCGTTGATCCCGTTAAAGCGCATGAGCTGATCATGCGGTACGAGCTGGGGAAGTTACGGCACTTAACGCAGGCGTTTGTACACCACCGCCAAGCGAGCGGATGACTGATACAATGAGAAGAGCACTGAGGAGCGATGATTGATCGGTGATGCGGGGCATGAGCAATACCAAAATAAGCGTGGCAACGGCAATGAGGATATCGGCTCCAATGATCAGCCTTTTTCGATTGTGTCGATCTGCCCATACACCACCTACAAAGGAGATGAGGAACTGGGGCAGATAAGAGCAAACAGTAAAAGTCGCAACCCACATGCCTGATGAAGTTTCCATGGTTACATACCAAATAATCGCCATTTGAACCAGTGTTGAACCAAATAGCGTGATGCACTGGCTGATGAGGAAGAGAATGGTTTTCTTCTTCCAACTGCTATTTGGATGGACGTTGCCTTTGCTCATGATACGCTCTTCTTTTTCACGGCTGACAGTTCAATATAGCCGCGTTCGCCAATTGGTTCTAATTGAATGCGAGGGCTGCACTCATCCCGCTGATAACCGATTGCTTCAGGGCGATAACGATTTATGGCATGCTGAACGCTAAGAATGGCGTCCGAATAATCCTCTTCCTCAAAGGGTTCACCTTGGAATACGAGATACTCAGTAGCGGGAAGTGTGATCACGTCGAAACCTTCAGGAATTGGACCTGCATAGTCGATTGAAACCTCCACGCCTTGGACATAGGTCGAGGTGTTTGGCTTTTTATACTGCTTGGTTAGCCAAAGACATACCGGCTCGCCGCATAGGGAGTCCATGCTTGTAAGCAATCCCCAAACATCGCATCCCACTTCTTCGCAGTAGGGGAAATAATCCTGTGCCGCTACGCAGCGCTTGATGATGACCTTGCGTTCGGGTTTGTGCATGATTTGAATAACTACGCTCTGTATGTTTTCCATAGTGCGTGTATTCCTCCTAAGCTCTCTGAATTTGACACCGTAAGGAATAAAAAGAGTAATCGGAACAGGATTTTTTGCGTAATCGCTTGGGTTGTAGCCAAACTCGCGAAAGAATGCTCTTTGGTAACCATCTACACTGCCATATCCCAGTTCAAATGCAATATCGATGATGCGGCAGTTCTCGCTTTTCAACTTCATTGCGGATTTGGACAGCCGCAAGCGGCGGATGTATTCAGCTGGTGTTTTACCTGTATAGTCTTTAAACAACCGATACGAGTGCCATGGAGAAAAGAGAGACACCCTCGCTAGGTCAGCTGCTGTGATGCTTGCATCAAGATTTGCCTCGATATAGTCCTGCATCCGCTGAACAGCTAATGTTTGTTCCTTCATCTTTTCACCTCCTACGATGCCTATTTTACATACTCACGGGGAAAAACGATCGACTATTTTTGCATCTCATATGGAAATAAAAAAAGCAATCAGTTGACTGCTTTTTATGGTGTGTGGATTTATGTTGTACAACAAAGTTCTTATATTGTCAAACGCTCATTTACATCAAAACCAGCTGTGCCGCTACGCAGCCGGGGCCGCCTTGGGTGATGAACGCAGGGCCCAGTTCGAGAATTTCAAAGGTGGCAGAGGGAAACACAGCGGACAATGTATCAACAACGGCCTGTGCGCGCTTTAGATTGTCGGCATGGGATACTGAAATCAAGCATTCAGCCTTTGATACAGCATCAGCAAACTGATTTTTGAGGATCTCGATGGCGTCGCTGAATTTACGGCAGGTTGCAAATGTCTCCAGCTGCGTTCCGTCAGCGCTTTGCGTCATGATGGGAATCAGGCGGAGCACCGATGCAAAACGCGCCTTGAGCGGATTGAGTCTTCCGCCGCGGCGTAAATAATCAAAGTCGCTGGGAATGAGGAAAGAGATAGTGTTGGCTATTTTATGATGAATGGCGTCCAGAATGACTTGCCTATCCAATCCCTGTGCAGCCATCTCAGCAGCTTTTTTGACGATGTAGCGATGAGGACCGCAGAGGGTTTTTGAGTTGATGACTGTGATGCGCTCGGAGTGAGGCGAAGTGGCTTTCATGCCCATCGCTGTTTTATAAGAGCTTGAAAGTCCGTCTGCCATTGGAATATGGATAATATCTTCATCAGGATGTGCGTCCCACATATCCAGAAGTTCGCCGGGGGACGGGAGGGAGCTTTTGGGAATAGCGCCTTCATAAATGCGTTTGAGAAATTCTCTTCTGCTGATTTCTTCAAACTCGCGGTAATTCTCATGTCCGATTGTTATGCTAAGAGGAACGATTCCGACCCCGACCTCGGCGCCTTCGGCGACGTTATACAAAGTGGATGAATCAGCGGTGATTTTCATAATATTGCTCCTTCTTTTTCATATCAAAAATATATCAGCAGGGTACATGCGCAATCAATCTTTGCTGCATGACCATTATGCTTGTTGCATGTGCGTGCCTGCGGTTGCCTTTGGTATGGTGACGGTGAACTTAGTGCCTCTGCCTTCTAAGCTTGCAAGATTCACATGGCCGTCCAATAATTCCACGATGGATTTAACCATTGTGAGCCCCAAGCCATTGCCTTCGGTTGTGTGGGAGGTGTCACCTTGGTAGAATTTCTCATAAATTCGTTCTTTGGCTTCGTTTCCAATGCCAATGCCATTATCATAGATTTCAACCTGTAGTTGCTCGCCTTTTGCGCGCAGGGAGACTCTGATGAGACCGTCTTCATGAACAAATTTGACTGCATTGCCAATCAGGTTTTGCCATACTTGGGAGAGCAGCTCGGCATTGCCGTAATAATCGACGGTTTCAAGGTCAATATCAAGCTCCAGGTTCTTTGCAGTCCATTCAGATTCGTACAAAAGAATGATTTCGCGTATCTGTTCATCTAGGGAAAACGTTTCTTTTTTGGAGACAAGGTCTTGATTGTCAAGGCGCGAAAGCCAAAGAACGTTGCTCATCATTGTGCTCATACGCTTTGTATTGGTCAGAATCTTGCTTAGATAAAAGGCGCGTTTCTCGTCGCTGAGCATTTCGTCTTGAAGGAGCATGGTATATCCTTCAATGGCGGCTAGCGGCGTTTTGAATTCATGCGACACGTTTGTGACAAAATCGCTTCGAAGCATTTCGGTCTTTGTCAATTCCTTGGTCATGGACGTGAAATTATCCGCCATTTCCTGTACTTCGATAATATGACTATTTAGCTTCAGATTGATGTTAAAGTTGCCCTTGGCAATTTTTTTGGAAGCGTTGCTGATTTCAACAATCGGTGCTATTAGCCAAAAACTACTAAATCTAGCAAAAGCAGTGCCTATGATTATACTTGGAAATGCCATGGTGAGCATCAGGGTTTCGCGGGTTTGCAGTTGCAAAATGCCGATGCGATGTCCCAGCATATTTAGCCCGCTCACCAGTATCAGCGTAAGGGTGTAGGAGAGGAAGGTCGTAATGGAGCATGCTACAGCGATTCTCATATAGTAATCCTTCAACTTTTTCGCACCACCTTGTAGCCAAGCCCGCGTACTGTAACGATTTCAAAATCAAAATTGCTTTTGAAACGATCACGCAAACGGCTGATATGCACATCCAATGTATGTGGATCAGTGTCTGAATCCAGCCCCCAGATTTCGTCCATGATTTGCCGCCTTGTGAAAATATGATTGACATAGGATGCCAGCTTATAAAGCAGGAGGAACTCCTTTTGATGCATGGGAATATCCACGCCATCCACCGAAGCTGTCATGCAATTATAGTCCAGTACGGTGCTTCCAAGAGTGAGCTTCCGCTCGCTGGTGATCTGCGATCGGCGCAATAGTGCGACTACACGGCAGAGCATTTCCCTGATGTCAACGGGCTTGACCATGTAGTCGTCAGTGCCGACCAGGAAGCCCTTTTGCTTATCCAATATGCTTTCCTTGGCGGTAATCATCAGAATCGGCTGAGTATAGTTTGCGTCGCGAAGCGCCTGTGTAAGCTCATAACCATCCATGCGAGGCATCATAATATCGCAGATAATCAAGTCGACATATTTCCGCTCGATTTGACTGAGCGCATCTACGCCATCTCTTGCAGGGATGCTGTTGTAGCCATTTTTGCTTAGGACTGTACAAAACAATTCGCGAAGCTCATCGTTATCTTCAACCACCAGAATATCAAACATGCTTGTCACCTCGCCTGAATAATAGCAGTTCTCACATCGGATGTCCAATGATCTCCAAATTCAGGATAACACGCCGACCTCTCATGAACCTCAAATAACGACGTAATGTGCAATAAGAATACAATCCGTGAACAATGCACGCGGGAACCTTAAAATAAAAACACGAATATCAACCAAATCAAAAGGGGGAGAACCATCGGGCATATGCCCGACGGTTCTCCCGCAAAATAGCGTTTGAAAAAGAAAAAAGTGATTATGCGATAACAATACCTGCGCTTGCAGTACCTGTTACGATGTTGACCAGTGTAATACCTGAAGCTGTGACAGAGTATACCAGCAGCAGTCTTGTGCCAGCGGTGACCGGAACAGTGAGTCCTGTTAGCAGTCCTGAACTGACCTGACCGACAGGTACAACACCTGTGAGTGCGGGGCTAAGCGCAAGCGACGTTGCTGCAATTGGCGTGAAGACGTTGTCAGGTGTGGTGTTTTGATAGATCTGAGCAGTGACGACAACGGATGAACCAATGAGATTCAGACCGAGTGTGGTGCTGAACTGCGCAGCGAAATTGGTGAGCACGCCAGTGCGAGGCACAACGAACGCTTCATTACCCAAACCACTGAGGTTAATGGTTGCGCCCAGAACAGTAGCACTGGGGAAGTTACTACCAAAGGAAACGTAGGCAGGAAGTCCTACTAGGCCGCCAACAATGCTGGTCAGGACCATCGGGGTCGTACCCGAAGCGAATGGAATAATAGCTCCTGCGCCCGTTGCACCGGTTGCACCAGTAGCGCCTGTAGCACCAGTCGCGCCAGTAGCACCCGTAGCACCGTCAGCACCTACTGCACCCGTAGCGCCCGTAGCGCCCGTAGCGCCCGTCGCGCCGGTAGCACCCGTAGCGCCTGTAACGCCCGTAGCGCCCGTTGCACCGTCCGCACCAGTTGCGCCAGTAGCACCGTCAGCACCTACTGCACCGGTAACGCCAGTAGCGCCCGTTGCACCGTCCGCACCAGTAGTACCAGTAGCACCAGTAGCGCCTGTCGCGCCAGCAGCACCGTCCGCACCAGTAGCGCCTGTCGCACCAGTAGCACCAGTAGCACCAGTAGCACCTGTAGCTCCGTCAGCACCAGTTGCGCCTGTCGCGCCGGTGGCACCTGAGCCAGTAGCACCTGTTGCTCCCGTTGCGCCTGTCGCACCAGTAGCACCAGTAGCACCAGTAGCACCAGTAGGACCGATATCACCCTGCGGTCCTTGGATACCCTGTGCACCTTGGCATCCCTTAGGACCTTGCGGACCCTGAGGACCAGTTACACCCTGAAGACCTTCTGGACCGATGGGACCAATAGGACCCACCGGACCAATAGGACCCTGCGGACCATCAGAACCGGTAGGACCAATGGGGCCGCGAGGACCGATGTCACCACGGGGACCAATGGGACCCTGCGCTCCGGCAGGACCAGCAGGACCGGGATTTCCCTTAGGACCTTGTGGACCTTGGCAACCGGGATCGCCTTGAGGACCGACATTGCCGCGGACGCCCTGAGGACCGGTAGGACCAAGAGGACCTTGCGAACCCTGAGGACCGATAGGGCCGGGGCAGCCTTGAAGTCCCTGATCGCCTTTTTCTCCCTGAGGACCGCGCGGACCACGGGTACCTTCCGGACCGGGAACGCCTTGTGCGCCCATGGGACCTTGAATACCCTGATCCCCTTTAGGACCGGGGCAGCCTTGGCAGCTGGGATCGCATTTGGAATTCATGGAGCAGCTGCTGCATTCGTTTTTGCGGTTATACATTTGCTCCGCAGCGTATTCGTTGGATTTATACTCTACTGGTTGCTGAGCATATTGCTTGCAAACAGGACAATCGGGATCGTTACAGTGTATTTTTTCATGTTGATTTGACATGTTTACCTCCTATGGTTCTATTAAAGAACGTTGTGACACAAAGAGTTCAGCCAACATTCAAAAAGAGACACGATCTATGGGATAAAAGAAACATCCATATTTCGGTGAATGAATTTGGCTGAACCACTATCAACGTATGTGCTCAGGAGCGTTTTGTGCATGATGGAAAAATGAAGATCTGAACGCAAATGGTGAAAATAGCATATGATTAGCAGATGAGAACTCTCATCGAAAGGGTGGTAAAGTATGCTTCAAATGCCATTTGATGAATATAAAGAAAAAAGGCGCATGACCGCGCAGGGTCATAGCCAGGAATTTCAGATAAACGATTGCCAGTCACAAATCCAAATTGATATCCCATTGCAGGAGTTCAAGACGGTACGGGTTTGGGGGCAGGTAAAAGACCGAGCCGGTCGTGCTGTTGAGGGGATTTTATTGCAGCTTGTGCGCGTGGAACATGGAAAAGGAGCGGAATGCAAATTTCATGGGTTGGCACATGCGATCAGCGATTGCCATGGATTTTATCAGTTCGACTTATGTGCAAATTCGCTGGATGTATGCTATCAAATCTTTGCAAACAAAAACGCTGTAGGCCCTGAGTGGTACATTCCGTCGGAGCAGCCCTATGAAGAAATAATGGAAAAACATGATGAGGAGCATCCATGCAATTGTGATACTCCGCCCGCTTCAACTCGGGAATATGAGAATGAAGAAAGGCATCCAAGATACTATTCTACGATTGAAGCTCCGTTTTTAGATAACAATATGTATGGTATTGCATAATAAAGAATAGCAAGCTAATAGCTTGCTAAAAAGAATGAGGGGGATGATGCTGGGATTGATGGACGATGGATATAGTTGACTGTGATTGCAAAATCAATCTATATGTCAAACCCAATGCCGCCGTCCATCAAATCATCTTGCATTTTTCGAATGTCCTCACTGCTTTTTTGACTATAGTGAGTATCGTATACTTTTCCGCTCTTCATCAGTTCAATGTTCTTTTCTATAAATGATTCATATGTACAAATGACTTTTGCTGGACTTCCCACGGCAACAGAATTCGATGGAATATCGCTTGCCACAACAGCACCTGCACCAATCACCACGTCATTTCCGATGGCTACATTCGGTAGAACGAGTGCACCTGCACCAATAAAGACATTGTCACCAATCACAATTCGACCAACGCGCGTATAGCCTAAAGCCCTTTTCGTACTAGCATCATGTGCCAGTAGCCGAGCGTCGCTGATTGTGACATGATTGCCGATTTGGATTAGGTGTGCATGAGGCAGATCGATTTTATTGGTGTATAAATAGCAGTTTTCGCCAACCGTTGCACCATGCTTTTTCAGTTCATCCACCGTGGTATATCCTACTGCAAATAGTATGCTTAATTTCTTTATTATTCTCTTCATAAACTTCTTCATGATCGTGATTTCCTCCGCTCGAGTATTATTCTTGATTGGAATTTGGGGACGAACGATGCTACGTTATGCTGAAAACATATTATTAGCATACGGATAATAGCGAGATTGTCAAGATGAGTCGCAAAAACCGCGAACCCACAACATTTTCGTGTGGAATCGCGGTTTGCTAAATGCATGATAATAGCTGTCACTTAAGCTGTAGCTCATAGATGAGCTTTGCACCCATTGATTGCAGCGCTTTTTCAGCGGATTGGTAGAAAGAACGATCAAGGGCTTGGGATTGATGTGCATCGCAGCCGATGATCACGTCGCAGCCTTCTGCGCAGGCAATTTCCCAGAAATTGCGGTACGGATAGCCAAGACCCGGTGCTCCGTAGGCTAGCTTTTGAATGCCGCAGAGGTTGTATTCAAGCGGAAAATCAAGTTCCTTTGCAGCCTTGCAAATGCGCTTGGAGGTGGCGATGGCATCCGCATCCCATCTGGGATAGGAATAGAGAAATAAATCGGGATGCGCGAGGTAAGTGAACAGTCCGCTGTTCATGCCTTCGATAGCAACATCTGCATAATACTGGATTTCGCTGGGTTTTCGAGCAGATCCAAAGTAGAGGGACTGCTCACTGCAGGCAAAATGATTGCCCAATATGAGATAATCTACGCGTTCCTTTGTTTCCTTGAGATAGGGAAGAAACTCTGGGAAATACTCGAACTCGTAGCCAAGATAAACCTTGATATCATCCTTATAACGCTCTGCGAGCATGCGGATGGAAGCTTCATATTCGGATTGCTGGTCGATTGGCATTCTGATAGAGGATGCATAGCCATTTTGATAAGGCCATGGACCATGGTCGGAAAAGCCAATGATATCATAGCCTTGCTTGATTGCGTTTTGAATGTAGTTTTCTTCTCGTCCTGTGGCGTGCATACAGCGATCGGTATGCGTATGATAGTTGGTTTGCATGATATCTCCTTTGAACGTTTGTAAAGTGCAACCTATACATTATAGCGAAATTTCTGCATTCCAACAAGTGCGGGATGTGCTAAACTCTTGGTTGCTTATTCTCCTTGCCATGGCTGCCAGCCATCATCTCCCAAAAGAACGGCGGCAGGGGAGTAGGATTGGGCTTCGCTATTTGTCAGCTGACCCATGGCAGGATGTCTCTCGCCTTGTGCTCCTTTGCCGGTAGAGCGATACTCGCATAGCAGAGAAGTGACAGCCCGCGGGGGATTCTCCCAGTCGCAGAATCCCTGAGGGTGAACGCATGCATCCATCATGCAGGATAAGAATGCAGCTTTGGCATGCTCCCGCCATGGGCGGCCAAGGTAGCATGCGCCGTCTTGGCAGTCACCAGTTAGGGTGCAATCATGGAAAACGAACCCATAAGGCTGACCATGGGGCGTGCTAGCAGCGGTGTAGTAGCCGCCGCGCTGATTGCAATGTAAATTGCAGCGCTCAAACCAGCAGCGAAACGCACCAAAGATAAAGTCCACATCGCCCCGTATATAGCAATCCTCATAATACTGACGTGCTTCAACGGGCGGCCTATCCGCTATGTTTTCGGTGGTATCTGCCAGCACATAGGGGAGTGCCCAATGCGCTGTTTTGTTTAGCACTGCGCCGCAGTATAATGTATCTTGATGCGCAATGAACCTGCACCCATAAAACGAGCATCTGTCGCCTGCTGCATATAGCGCGACAGCCTGCCCAACAACAGAGCCGTCCCCTGCGTCATTTTGGATGATCAGGTTTTTGATGCATACATCATGCCCGGAAATGAGCATGGTCGCGGTGAGAAAGGTGTTCTTTGTGCTGCCGTCTGGCAAAAGTTGCAGTGCGTAGTCATTCCATATCACACGAGCGCCGTCCTCGCATAAAAGCGTGACAAAGTCTTTATTTACATAGACTTTCTCGCGGTAATCACCCGCTTTGACGTAGTAGATAATAGGCACCGTATTGTTTTGGGGGATAGCATCGATCGCGGCTTGGATGGTCGTAAAGTCGCCGCCCGTTGGTGCGATTGTTTTCATGTGCTGTCCTTTCTGGCGCTGCTTCATTGAAATGGATTATGCAATTGCGCTGTCAAATCCTTGATCATGCGATTGTGTGGTGTAAAGGGCGTGGTATGCGCCTTTTTTCTCCATCAATTCATCATGGCTGCCAGCCTCAAGAATGCCCTTGTTGCTGATGTAAAGGATTTTATCACAGTTTTTAATGGTGGACAAGCGATGGGCAATAATGAACGAGGTTCGATTCTTCAGCAATGCCTGTATGCCGTCTTGTAATAGCTTTTCGGTCTTGGTGTCGATGGAAGAGGTGGCTTCATCCAAAATCAGAATCTTCGGATCGGAAAGAAGCGTTCTGGCAAAGGATACAAGCTGCTTTTGTCCCTGTGAGAGCCTATTGCCGCGCTCATTGACCGTTGTTTGGTAGCCCTGCGGCATTTCGCTGATGAAATCATCCGCACGCACCATTGTAGCAGCATGCTTGATTTGCTCGTCGGTTGCAGACAGGTTGCCATAGCGGATGTTGTCAGCAAGCGTGCCGCTGAATATGAAGCTGTCTTGGAGCATAATGCCAAGCTGTGTGCGCAGGCTGTGCAGCGTAACATCTGAGATGTCGTATGTGCTGCCATCCTTTGCATGCAATGTGATGCTGCCATCATTGAGGTTATAGAAACGGCAGAGCAGATTCACAATGGTTGATTTGCCTGCACCTGTTGGACCAACTAGCGCAATGCTCTCGCCAGCCTTTACATGCAGGTTCATATGCTCAAGGATATTGCTTCCTTCCTCATAAGCGAATGTCACATCGTGAAAGTCAACGCAGCCATCAATTTCAGGCAGTTCCTTTGCATCGATTTTGTCATCGACCACAACGGGCTCATCCATTGTTTCAAAGATGCGCTCAAGGTAGGCAAGGTTGTTGACAAAGGAGTTATAGATGTTGGCGAGGTTGGTGATGGGCTGCCAAAAACGTCCCACATACTGACCCATCGCAAGTATGACACCAAAGGAGACCATCGTGCCGCCCATCCAGTGAACACCGGCAACATACATGAACGTAAAGACGATTTGGGTAATGACCTCACTGCTGACCCAGACCGCATTGCTGATGTAGATGGCCTTGAGCCATGCCGCTTTACATGCCAGCGCCAGTCGATCCATGATGCTCTTGTTGACCTCTTGACGCGTGAAGAGCTGGGATACGCGAACGCCGTCAATGGACTCGGCGAGATAGGCGTTGAAGTTGGAATTCTTGTTGCTCTGATTTTGCCATGCTTTTCTTTGACGCGGCTTAAGAAGTAGGATGATCGCTACAAAAACAGGCAGACCTGCAATGATGATGGTAGCAAGGGTGGCGTTGGTTGAGTACATGAAGATGACGATGAAGATCAAGTTAATGATCTCAAGAATGCTGTTGATGATGCCGTTTGACATGATGTCGGATACTGAGTTGACGTAGTTGATAACGCGCACCAGTATCTTTCCGGCGGGGCGGCTGTCGTAATAACTAAAGGGCAAGCGCTGTAGATGCGCGAAGAGGTCTTTGCGGATATCATAGACGATTTCCTGACTGACAAATGCCATGATGCGCGAACGAATGGTCGTAAACACGATGCCCATCAGAATAATGCCGACAAAGAGCAACGCCATGCGAAGGAGCATGCTGACATTTTTATCAGGGACAGCTACGTCCAGCACCCATTGCATGATCTTGGGGATGAAGAGTGAACTGATGCTGGCAAGTGAACTGAGGAGAAGCGCTAGAAGCATTTTAAAACGATGCTTCTTAATATAGGTAAGAGCGCGCTTGAGGTGACCTATTTGAAAGGGGGATTCTAGCGTTTCATCAACGTCAAATCGATTGCGTGCCATTTTATATCGCCTCCTCTAGTTCGAGACCGTTTTGCAGGGCAAAGGTATCGTAGTAATAACCAGGCTCACGGAGCAATTCCGAATGAGTGCCTCGCTGCGCGATTTCGCCGTCTTTGAGGATCAGAATTTGATCTGCATCCTTTACGGACGATATACGTTGGGCGATAATGATCTTGGTGCAGGAGAAGGGGAGGTTTTCGAGCTGCTTTTGGATATACTGCTCGGTCTCCATGTCGACGGCGGAGGTGGTATCGTCCATGATCAATATGCTGGGCTTGACCGCAATCGCACGGGCAAGCGCGATGCGCTGCCTTTGTCCGCCTGATAATCCAACCCCGCGCTCGCCGATAATCGTATCATAGCCCTCTGGCAGTTTGGAGATGAAATCATCCGCAGCCGCGCGGCGTGCAAAGTCGAATACTTCTTCCTCGCTTAGCGCCTGATTGCCAAAGGCAATATTGCCCTCAGCTGTATCTGAAAAGAGGAATACATCTTGCAGTGCAGTACCAATGCCGCCGCGAAGCTGCTGAAGCTTCCATGCCTTGACATTGCAGTCATCGACCAGAATATCGCCTTGCTGCACATCATAAAAGCGAGCAAGAAGCTGGATGAGCGTTGTTTTGCCTGAACCCGTAGGTCCCATGATGGCGATGGTCTGACCGGGCTGGGCCAAGAAGCTGACATCCTTTAAGACACGCGTGGTATCAAAGGAGAAAGAAACGTTCTTAAACTCGATTTTGCCTTCCATCCTAGGGTGATCCTGCGCATTGGCAGCGTCTTTGAGTCTGGGTTTGTCACAGTCCATTTGCATGACCTTATTGGCTGAGGTAATGAAGCGCTGCACGTCGTTTAGCAGGTTGCCAAGGTTGCGCATGGGGTTGCTCAGTGCCCAGCTAAGGCTAGCGAAGATAGAGAGTTCGCCCGCAGTCAGTTCGCCCTGAATGATGAAGTAGCCGCCTAGGAAAACGGTGATCAGCGTCATGGCATTGGCGAGCAGCTCGATGAAGGGGAAGAAACTCAGCCAAAGCTTGTTGATGGATAGATTCGCATTCATATAGGAAGAACTGCGCTCATCGAAGCACTCTTCCTCATACTCCTCGCGGCTGAATGCTTTGACAACGCGGTTGCCTGCGATGTTTTCCTGCGCGGCGGTATTCATATCAGCAAGCTTATCGCGCATATCAATAAACATAGGACGTACTTTGGAGGAATATACTTTTGTGATCAGCATAAGCAGAGGCGTGACCATCACAAGGGTAAGCGCAAGCTTCCAATTCACAAAGAAAAGATAGATGGATGTGGAGAGGAACATGAACAAGCTATCCACCGCAACCAAATCAATGTAGCTCAGAGCATGGCGGCACCAGTCCAGATCGGCGGATAGGCGTGTCATGATATCCCCTGTGCGATTTTGATCAAAATAGCTCATATCCTGATATTGCAACTTTGAAAACAGCCGCGTGCGCAGGTTGTAGCTGACATTTTGGGAGTTGCGCTCGAGCGTAATCACCATAAAATAACGCATACCCTCGCGAAATAGCTTGATTACAAGCATCATTAGGAGTATGCGCATAAGTGGCTCCGGGTTTTGACCGATGATCACCTCGTCCACCAATATGGCGGTTAATGCAGGATTGATGAGTAACATGATTGAGATAATCGCGCTGACGCTCAGGGCGAAGATGTGCCGCTTCTGGTACGGCTTGTCCATCATGGACCAAAGCCATTTGATTTGTTGCATAATGTACCTCCAACATGCAATGTATTTCTTTTGTTGATGGATGACCAAAGCAGTATAGCATAGCAAAACATGCTTTTCAACGCCATATGGCTATTTTACAATTACAAAGATTTTCAGTGGTTTCTTGGTAAAACAGGCATAAAAAAACGCTCTGTGCATCATTTACACAGAGCATTTATAGTCCAAACAACCGTCCCATTAGGCTTCGACGTTGGACTTGGTAGGCAGAGCACGTTGTACGTTTCCGCTGCGAAGGCAACGGGTGCAAACGTTCAAACGCTTGTTCTGACCGTCTTTGATCTGAACACGCACGCGCTGTACGTTTGGTGCCCAAATACGGTTAGACTTACGGTTTGAGTGGCTGACCTTGTGGCCACTGATCGTACCCTTTTCACATACTTCACAAAAATTGCCCATAACTACACCTCCTAACGGGAGTTTGCATTCTTAACAGCCTGTCTATTTTATCATGAGTTATTCGGTTTGGCAAGAGTTTTTTTGCATCCTTTGTCGATTTATATATTGCAAAGAAATGAAAAGACAATCCCCATCCGATGCGCTCAGCGCTGTTACTTATCATCCATTTTAAGAACCGCGAGAAATGCTTCACTTGGCACTTCTACATTGCCGAATTGACGCATGCGCTTCTTACCTTCTTTTTGCTTTTCAAGCAGCTTTCTCTTACGAGAAATATCGCCGCCGTAGCACTTTGCCAAAACGTCCTTACGCATGGCCTTAACGGTTTCGCGGGCAATGACCTTGCCGCCGATGGCCGCTTGGATCGGGATTTCAAACATCTGGCGCGGAATGACTTCCTTGAGCTTTTCAGCAATGTTACGGCCGCGCGGATATGCCTTATCGCGGTGAACGATGAGGGAGAACGCGTCACAGATTTCGCCGTTGAGCAGGATATCCAGCTTAACCAGATCGCTGTCCTTATAGCCTTTGAATTCGTAGTCAAAGCTCGCATAACCGCGGCTTCGGCTCTTGACCTGATCAAAGAACTCAAAGATGACTTCATTGAGCGGGAGTTCATACAACAGCTTTACGCGTTCACCTTCATATTGCATGTCGATGAATAGGCCGCGCTTGTCCACGCAGATGTCCATCATCGCGCCAACAAACTCTTGCGGGGTATAGATGGTGGTGCTCACATAAGGCTCTTCCATACGATCCACATCGCCGATCGGCGGGAGATTGGACGGATTGTCGATCTCGAGCATGGTGCCGTCCAATTTAAAAATATGATAGATCACGCTTGGTGCGGTGGTGACAAGGCCGATATCAAACTCGCGTTCAATTCTCTGCTGAATGATCTCCATATGAAGCAGACCAAGGAATCCGCAGCGGAAGCCATAGCCAAGCGCAGCAGATGTTTCGGGATCAAATGACAGCGACGCATCATTCATGCGCAGCTTTTCAAGTGCATCACGCAGGTTTTCAAAGTCAGCGCCATCTGCAGGGTATACGCCGCA
This sequence comes from Clostridiales bacterium, assembly GCA_012523405.1. GTDB lineage: Bacteria > Bacillota > Clostridia > Christensenellales > Aristaeellaceae > Limiplasma. Next base: position 29,904 of record JAAYIN010000081.1, on the reverse strand, counting down.
AAACACCATGGGGGTGACTTTGCGGTAACCGGGCAGAGGCTCGGTGGACGGGTTCGCAGCATCGGTGATGGTATCGCCGACACGGGTGTCGCCAACATCCTTGATCGATGCGCTGATGTATCCGACATCACCTGGGTAAAGCGCAGCGCAGGGCGTATAGCTGGGATGGAATGTACCCACCTCAACAATATCAAACTCGCTGCCTGTTTGCATCAAATGCATGCGCATACCGGGCTTGACAGTGCCCTGCATGACGCGCACAAAGCAAATTGCTCCGCGGTAATTGTCATAGAATGCATCAAAAATCAGTGCCTGAAGAGGCGCGGAAGCATCGCCTGAGGGCGGTGGAATATTTTTGACAATGGATTCTAAAACATCCTCGCAATTAAGCCCTGTCTTCGCGGAAATGGTCGGTGCATTGGAGGCGTCAAGCCCGATGACATCTTCGATTTCCTTTTTGACGTCCTCAACTCGCGAGCTGGGCAGGTCGATTTTATTGATGACGGGAATGGTTTCTAAATCATGCTCCAATGCCATATATACATTAGCGAGCGTCTGTGCTTCAATGCCTTGCGTGGCATCAACCACCAAAAGCGCACCCTCGCATGCTGCTAGTGCACGGCTGACCTCGTAGCTAAAGTCAACGTGGCCTGGGGTGTCAATGAGGTTAAGTGTATAAAGTTCGCCATCCTTAGCCCTGTACTCCATGCGTACAGCCTTGGATTTAATGGTGATACCCCGTTCACGCTCAAGTTCCATCGAGTCCAGCATCTGCTCCACCATCTGGCGGTGTTCAAATACGCCTGTGATTTCTAAAAGGCGGTCAGCTAGTGTGGACTTACCGTGGTCAATGTGAGCGATGATACAAAAATTCCGAATGTGGGAAAGCCGGTTCTCGTGCAAAGAAACCCCTCCAAATTGGCAGTTTTCAACTCAGATATCATATAGGATTTTGAGCGAAATTGCAAGCTCGCTCAAGCATTTTCATATCCTTATATATGAAACGGGGAAAACAGCTGTCATTTCATACGTTTTGTGATAGCCATATGCATATCCCTATCATGATTTGCATAACGTTGAGAACCACAAAGTGAAGGGCATGTGATACATCGATGAGAGGGCTCGCAAAGCGAATAGCTGGGATCGTCTCTGGTTGCGCGGCTGTTGCTTTGGCGATGAGCCTGATGTGCATGCCGCCGCTTTCGCAGGCTGTGATGGCAAGCGCCGAGCAGTCAACTCAGGAAGAGCTCGCAAAGCGGGCCAATGTGCCCGAGGGGCTTTGGATACTGATCAGCACACATCAAAAGACGCTGACGCTTTACGAAGGGACGACCGTAAAGAAACGCTATACGGTTGCAACGGGCACTTCCGATACACCATCGCCGATTGGCACGTTCTTGATATCGCATCGATTTGCGGGGGAGCTGGGCGGCTTTGGAACACGGTTTTTAGGGCTGAATGTAGGGTGGGGGCAGTTTGGTATTCATGGCACGAACAAGCCCGGGAGCATTGGCAGCAATGCATCCCATGGCTGTATTCGCATGTTCATCAAGGACTCTGAGGATTTATATGCCAAGGTGCCAAACTATACAAAGGTCGTGATAGAAGGTGGACCGTATGGTCAGCTTGATACCTATCTTAGATCGCTGAGCGCGGGCGACCGCAATAGTCATGTGGCAGCGGTGCAGCAGAAATTGTCTGCGCTGGGCTACTACTATGGATCGGCTGACGGCATCTATGGCGCAGGTACACAAGAGGCGGTCAAGAAGGCGCGCAAGGCGCTGAAACTACCTGCGGGCGACAGGGTTGATTATGCATTTTATCAGGCGATCGGTCTGATTTTGTTTGAATAATGAGAGGCAAGTGGAGGGGTTTTGGATGAACTGGCAAGAGACGATGGGCTTTTTTGCGAACTGCATGCCCAAATCAGTGGGGAAAACACTTTTACATATGAGCGAGGGCACTGTACGCGAGATTAGGGTTCGGTCTGGCGGCAATGTGCGAATCCTAACGGATCGCGGTGAAATTGCGACGGCCTATTCTCCGAATTCACAGCAGGTAGCGCAGATGGCGGAAGCACTGTGTGAAAACGCGCTCTACGCCCGTGCGGAGGAACAGAGGCAAGGGTATGTCACGCTCCGCGGCGGTCACCGTATGGGACTTTGCGGACGCGTGATTGCGCAAGGACAGAGCGTTAGAGCGCTTCGGGAAATCAGTTCATTTTGTGTGCGCATTGCAGGGCAGTGGTATGGCGCGGCGGATCAGATCATCCCGCATTTGGTGGACGAGCGTGGAAGGGTCAAGAGTACGCTGATTATGGGGCTTCCAGGGATGGGCAAAACAACGATGCTTCGCGATGCCTGCAGGAGCTTGTCTGAAAGCGGGCTTCGCATGTGCGTGGTGGATGAACGCAGCGAGATTGCGGCGATGTGCGCTGGTATGCCCCAGCTTGACATTGGACCCAATACGGATGTGCTGGATGGATGCGGCAAGGAAACAGGTCTTCGGTGGATGCTTCGCGCCATGTCGCCTGATGCGCTGGTAACGGACGAGCTGGGTGGTGTTGGGGATGCGCAGGCCGTCCTTGAAGCAACCAGAAGCGGCATCAGCGTGCTCGCAACACTTCATGGACGGGATTTGGAGCAAGCTGTTTCGCGCGGTGCGCTGTACCATTTGGTGCAAAATCGTTCGTTCGCTTGCTATGTGGTACTTGATGAAGCGGAGGTTGGCAAGGTGGCAGGCATCTACGATGAGCAGCTGCGGCTGATTTCCGTTGGAGGAAATGCGTAATGCTGGGAGCAGCCGGCGCACTGGTTTGCCTGTCGGCAGGGACGGCGCTGGGGATTTATTTCCGTGACAAAAGGCAGGCGCGGCTTCGATTGCTCCAGGCAATGGGGGATGTGCTTTCGGGGATGCGCTTGTTGCTGACGCAGGAGCGGCTTGGCATGAGCCAACTGCTCCAGGAATGCGCTGTATATGTGCCATCCCACTGGGGCGCGGCGAAACTCGAACAACGCCTTTTACTTGCGGCTGAGCTGCTAACCAGTCAACCGCTGCTGGGCGTGCAAGGCGCGTATCAGAAGGCTTCCGAGCAACTCCCGATTGCATGGGAACAGGCGGAGGAACGAGAGGCGCTCCATGCGCTGTTCATGCAGCTTGGAAGCGGCAATGCAGCGATGAAGGAGCAAGCGGTCGCTACCTGCCTCAGGCGGCTAAAGCCCATCACGGAGCGGGCGCAGGAAAAAGCGCAAACGGGCGGCAAGCTCTGTATGCAGCTTGGGCTGCTGCTGGGGCTCATGATTGGGATAGCGTTGTGGTAAAAGCTATTGGAGCAAAAAAGGAGGATTTTTAATGGTTCAGATTGATTTGTTGTTTAAACTGGCAGGACTTGGCGTGGTGGTGGCGGTGATCAGTCAAGTGCTTGACCGGACAGGACGCGAGGAGCTTGGGACATTGGTTACGGTAGTTGGTCTCGTGATTGCGATGTTCTTGGTCGTGAACTTGATTGCGGAGCTTTTTTCCAGCCTAAAGAGCATCTTCGCGCTTTACTGAGATCGCCATGGTCTTTTGGCAATGGATGGGGCTGGCGGTTGCAGCGGCAGCGCTGTGCATGGTGGTTAGGATTCAGCAACCGGAAATGGCGAACCTCTGCGCATTGGCTGCTGGCACAATGCTTCTCATCGCTGCACTTGAAAGCATTTCCTCCCTTGGCGGGATTCTCGATAGGCTTACTGCCCTTGGCGGTCTGCAAGAGGGATATCTGGCGATATTGCTCAAGGTGCTTGGCATTAGCTACACGGCGGAGCTGGCGGCTCAAACGTGCGAGGATATGGGGGAAGGCGGGCTTTCCATGAAGGTGGCGCTGGTTGGCAAGCTATGCGTGTTTTCACTGACTGCACCTATGCTGCTCAGTCTGCTTGAAATGATTTTGGAGTTGGTACCATGAATCACAGAACCAAAGCGATGGCAACGGTTATGCTGGTACTACTCTGTATCTGCTTTGATGGGGTTGCATATTCGGAGGATTTATCTCAAGCCGTCAAGCAGACGCTGGGCACTCTTGATCTGTCTCAGCTCACCGAGGCAGCTGAGGGGCAAGAGCTGATGCAGGGCGATGTGATGACGCTGCTGTCGGGGCTTGCAAGCGGCAAAGCGGTCCTGTCAAGCGAGGAATTGCTCTCTTGGATTGTATCAAAGGCGGCAGGTGTTTTTGAACGCAGCCTATGGCGTATGATACGCTTGCTCATCCCTGCACTTCTTGTAGCAACCGTCGAGCAGCTATTTGATCCTAAAAACGGTACATCCAAGACGGTGCGCTATGTTGGGCTAATGATGACGATGGTGTTCTTGATTGCGGATATGAGAGAGCATGTCATGATTTCCAATGAGACGATTTCGGAAATGTCGGGCTTGATGCAGGCGATTTTCCCGCTTTTGGTAACGCTGCTGGCAGCGGTTGGGGGAACGGCAAGCTCAGCATTTTACCAACCGGCTGTCATGGCCGCGGCCGGAACGATGACAACCCTTATTCAAAACGTGACGATGCCCTTTGCGCTGAGCGTTGCGGTGCTGACAATGGTAGGCGGACTAAGCGATAGTTTGCGCATATCAAAGCTGTGCAGGCTGTTTCGGCAGGTGGCGGACTGGACGCTTGGCTTTGGCTTTACGGTTTTTATAGGCGTGATGACGGTGCAAGGACTTGGCTCTGCGGTGGTGGACGGAGTGAGTATACGCACGGCAAAGTACGCGATGGATAACTTTATCCCCATTGTTGGGGGCATGTTTGCAGATACGGTGGATACGCTTGTGGGCTGCTCGCTGCTGATCCAAAACGCAGTCGGCATCCTCGGGTTATTGCTGCTGCTATGTAAACTTCTTGCGCCCCTGCTTCGTACATTGATGACGATGTTTCTATACAGAGCGGTGTCCGCGCTCTTGCAGCCGGTATCTGATAGCCCGCTATGCAGGTGCATCGGTGACTATGCCGATGTATTTTCATTGCTTTTTATCATACAGTTAAGCGTAGGAGCGATGTTCCTGCTGCTTGTCACCCAACTTTTAATGGTGGGAAATTTAACGGTAATGCTGAGGTGATCAAATGAATGCGTTTATTCGCCAACTAGCGGTGCTCTCGATCGTCTGGTCACTTTGCGAAATGCTGCTTCCCGATGGCAGACAGCAAAAAATGGCGCGGATGACGGTGAGTATACTGGTCATGGCTGCTTTGGTTACTGCAATTGGTACGATGCTTGGGCAGGACGTAACGTCTTTTGCTCAGGTGCCCGCATTTTCAGAGCAAACTACGCCCACAGAGCAGCTGCCTTACTCGCATACCGCTCTGCGTTCTGTTGCCAATCAAGCGGAGAATCTCTGCGTCAGGATGGCAAACAGTGCAGGATATCAAGCCAGTGCAGGGGTGTATCTTCGGGAGGACGGCGCACTGGATCATATTGAGCTGTGCATTTTGCAGCGGCTAGGGGATGATGTGCCGCCGCTGATCAGCGAGGATGATTTGATCGCGCGTATAGCAGGCGCATTTGAAGCAGATGCATCGATGGTGCAGCTGACAACACAGACGGATGGAGCGGTTGTGCCATGATGAAATCGCTCAAAGAAGGAAAGGGAATGCTCTGGATCGCTTTGGCATTGATGATTGTAGCGGCCGCAATGATGCTGATGCAGGGGAACGGGCAAAGCAGCACCTCGGCAAGCCAGACAGAGAAACGGGTGGCGGAGGTGCTAAGTACTATCGCAGGGGCTGGAAAGGTAGAGGTTGCGCTCTTTTATGAGCAAACGCAGACAGACAGCTTCACCGCTGCATCGGTGCAAAAGCCATCGGGCGCTGTGGTGGTGGCGCAGGGTGCTGATGATATGGCAGTACGGCTGTCGCTCATACGTGCAGTCAAAACGCTGCTGAACCTTTCGGAAACAGCAGTCGATGTATTTGTGATGGAGGATGGTCGATGATGGAAACAAAAAAAATGCCCCCAAAGGGGCAAATGAATCATGAAAATCATAAGGGCCGCGGCAGGGCCTGGCTCAGGGCTGCATTGCTCTTGCTATTGGTTGGGGCGTGCAGCTATATGATTTGGCAGCAGGGCACCCAAGATGTGCAGCCGCCTAGCACGCAGCTTCAAACGCCGCAGGATACGGCCGTCCCCGCGCCCGAGTCAGCCCGCACGCTTCGGGAAACCGCCTATGATAAGGATATAAACACCTTAACTGAGCTCACTCAAAATGAGCAAACCGACGAGCAGACGCGAAACCAAGCAGCCCAGCGAATTACGCAAATGGTCAGCGACCATCAAAGCGAAATCGGCATTGAGGAAGCACTTGCACAGGCTGGATTCAGCCCGTTGATGGTGCTGCTGCAAAATGGCGCATTAACCGTCATGGTTACCCCAGACTCATTAGCGGAGACGCAGAGCGCAACCATCCTTTCCATCTGTGCAGCGCATACTGACATTGGAATTGATAATATTCGAATCATGACCGGACAGGATGCTCTATGACCTCCCAAGGACGTACATAAATAGTTACTGTTCTTTTTGAAGGAGTACCTTTGCTTCTTCCAAGGTAAGGGCTTTGGCGGAGTCTTGCTGTTCACGCTGCCGCTTTTCTTTTTGTTGCTGCCGCTGACGTTTTTCCTCCACATCGATTTCCCAGTGGAGCAGGAAAGTCAGCATGGCGCGAAGTAATATGATGGCAGCTAGTGTTCCAAGCTCTGTCCAGCCGCTTACGATAACCGAGCGCAGTACCTCGCCGCCGATCTTGAACTGCAATCCTAGCATGATGTCATGAGCGAGTTGGATGCGCATGTCTTCCTTTTTCTGTAAGAAACTGATGAAGCTGCGAACCATGCTGTATACAATAATGAAAATTCCTGCACATTCAATGAGCATGATACAAAGCTCGACAATGGTCTTAAACCAACTCTCAATCAAATGAATATCCATATTTTGTTGCCTCCTCTAAGTGTGATATAATCGCCTTGGGGGGTGACTTCTTTAATGCAATTATATCTACATTTTCCGTTTTGTAAAAGGAAATGTTTCTATTGTGATTTCTGTTCGGCATCTGCATCGGCTGAAACCGTTGCAGCGTATTGCTTTGCGCTAAAAAAAGAAATTTTGATGGTGGGCGAAAAATACCGTGATGAAGAGGTGAAAACCATCTTTTTTGGCGGAGGCACGCCGTCCATTATTCCCGCGCCGCAGATGGAGGAATTGCTCAAGGCGCTGACTTCGTCATTTCGTATAAAGCCAGATGCCGAGTTCACATCAGAAGCGAATCCGGGAACGCTCAGGGAAGACTGGCTGACGGTGATGCGAAAATATGGGCTAAACCGTATTTCACTGGGCGTGCAATCTGCAAATGACGAATTGCTTACAAAAATAGGGCGCATCCACAGCTTCGCAGATGCGAAAAATGCAGTACAATTATCTCGCGCATGCGGGATCAAGAATCTGAATGTGGACATGATGTTTGCTTTGCCTTCCCAGACCATTGAGGATTATTATCAATCCATCCAAGCGATTTGTGCGCTTTCGCCCGAACATATTTCTGCCTATAGCTTGATTTTGGAAGAGGGTACAGCCCTTTATGATCAGGTGAATCAGGGCAAAGTAACGCTGCCATCGGAGGACGAAGCGGCCGATATGTATGTGCAGGGTATCAAATGGCTGGCAGAGCATGGATATCATCAATACGAGGTCAGTAATTTTGCAAAGAGCGGTTTTGAATGCAAGCACAATATCGGCTACTGGCAGGATGAAAACTATTTGGGTCTAGGCGTAGCGGCGCATAGTATGCTTCGTGCCAGCAAAGAGCAGACGAAGCAAGGGGTCAAGCGGATCAGGAAGGCTAACACTGAGGATATCGTAAAGTACATGACCATGCTTGATGATGATCTGTTGCCCATGGACGAAGAGCTGCTCATCAGCAGCGAAGAAGCGATGTTTGAAACGATGATGCTTGGTCTGAGAATGACGGAAGGCGTGGATAGGCAAAGGTTTGAGTCTCTTCATGGCTGCCAGATGACAAGCGTATACGAGCCTGAACTAAGTGGGCTTATCAAAGACGGATTGGCGATGTGGGACGGGAATCAATTCACGCTGACAAGCAGGGGATTAGCACTTCAAAATGATGTGCTTTTGCGCTTGATGAAGGACTGAAGAGGTCAAAATGAATAGCAACAAACAAGCAAGTATGTACATTGTTACACTTGCTTGTTTTTATGATGGCATTTAATCGTGCACAAATGAATAAGGTGGAAATAGGTTGCTATATTGCCAAAAAAGACAGTAATATATCCCCCTAAAATCGGAATTCTCTTCCCTTTACAGAAGATGTGATGATGCTATACTAAATGCAATAAAAGAGTTTTCGAAAGATGGTGAAACAGTATGGGCGACATAATCGTCTCAATGGAGCACATATGCAAAAGTTTCCCCGGCGTTAAGGCTCTTGATGATGTTCATTTCGAACTTCGTTCAGGCGAAGTGATGGCGCTGCTAGGCGAAAATGGCGCAGGTAAGAGCACGCTTATGAAAATTCTGAGCGGTGTTTATACACGCGATTCGGGCGAGATGGAAATCTTCGGAGTGCCGCATGGTGATTTATCACCTAAGCAGGCGCAGGAACTGGGCGTGGCGATTATCCACCAGGAACTCAATATGTGCAGGCATTTATCCGTTGCACAGAACATGTTCCTTGGGCGCGAGAAGGTCAAGATGGCGGTGCTCTCCAATCGCGAGATGGAGGCAGAAGCACGGCGGATTCTAAACGAACTGCGCATTGACATTGATCCGCGCCAAGTTGTGGGAGAACTTCCTGTATCAAAGCAGCAGATGGTGGAAATCGCAAAGGCACTTTCCACAGATGCGAAGGTGCTGATTATGGATGAGCCGACCTCATCCCTCACATCCCGCGAGATTGACGATTTGTTCCGCATTATCAGGGAGCTGAAGGCGAAGGGCTGTGGTATTGTATACATCTCCCATCGCTTGGAGGAACTGCAATACATCGTGGATCGCGTGACGATCATGCGCGATGGGCAACACGTAACGGATGTGAACTTTGCAGACACCACCATGGATGAGATTATCTCCAACATGGTTGGGCGCGAAATCAAGGAGAAATTCCCTCGTACAGAATCTCACCGAGGAGAATGCGTATTTGAGGTTCAAAACCTGAACGCAGGACGAATGGTGAGGGATATCAACTTCAAGCTGTATGAAGGCGAAATCGTTGGTTTTGCAGGACTCATGGGCGCAGGGCGTACGGAAACCACGCGTGCGATCTTCGGCGTTGATCCCAAAGAAAGCGGCACGATATTGCTTGAGGGCAAAGAAATCAAAATTAGAAATGTCAACGATGCGATCAAAGCAGGCATTGTACTGGCACCTGAGGATCGCAAGAAGGATGGACTGTGTACAAAGCTCTCCATTCGTCAAAACATCGCACTTCCTAATTTGGATTTGGTTTGCAACAAGCTTGGCGTGATAAACCACGGGAAAGAAAATGAGATCTGCGACAAAGCGGTTGAAGACCTCATGATCAAAACCCCATCGGTTGATGTGGATGCTGCAACGCTATCGGGCGGCAATCAACAAAAGGTCGTTGTGGCTAAGTGGCTGGCAAGGGATTCCAAGGTCGTCATGTTTGATGAACCAACCCGCGGCATTGACATTGCGGCAAAGGTTGAAATCTATCACCTGATGAACAAGCTCAAGGCACAGGGAATTGCAGTTATGTTTGTATCCTCTGAAATGTCCGAAGTCATGGGCATCGCAGATCGCATCATCGTGATGTGCGATGGCAGAATCACAGGTGAGCTGGTCGCCCAGGAAGCGACCCAAGAACAAATTCTAACGCTGGCAACTCGATTTGAAAACAAAGTTACAGCTGCAGCGAATGAGGAGGAATAACGGATGGAAAACAAAAGAGTAAGTCCCGTGCGCCGCTTCTTTGCCATTCGAGGCATGGCATCCGCAATGATTGCTTTCGCTGCGCTGATCGTAATCTATGTGGCTTTTGGTTTTAAAGCGCCAAATATGTTTTCAAAGGCAAATATCTTGAATCTGCTTCGCTCCATGTCCAAGTACCTGATCATCGGTGTTGGACAAAGCTACTTGCTCATCACAGGCAACATCGACCTCTCTATTGGTGCGGTTGTTGCGATGAGTGCGATGATTTCAGCAACGCTGATGTCAACTGGAACGGGTATCTTATTATCTGCGCTGATTGCTTTGGTTTGCTGCTTGATCGTCGGTGTGATCAATGGATTCCTAGTCGGTAAATGCAAGCTCCCGCCCTTCATCGCTACCCTTGGCACGATGTTTGTAGCCCGCGGCATTGGCTATATGGTCAATGGCAACCGCAATACCAACGCCATATCATCGGGCATTGGCAAGGAAGCGGCAGACGGTTTCCAAAACTTCTTTTACTACGGAAAGACCCTTGGCGTTTACAACACATTCCTTGTAGCCGTTGTGATTTTCATCGTGTTCTTCTTCCTGCTGTCAAAGACCCGCACAGGCCGCCATATCTATGCAATCGGCTCTAACGTGGATGCAGCAAAGCTATCGGGCGTGAACGTGTTCCTAACCACCACGAAGGCGTATATGGTTTCTGCCTTTTGCGCATTCGCAGTTGGTCTCATCCTTTGTGCACAGGCCGGCATGGGCAATATGGAGGCTGGCAATATGTACGAAATGTACGGCGTTGCAGCAGGCGTTATCGGCGGCGTGTCGCCCCTTGGCGGTACAGGTTTACTGCTTGGTACATTTGCTGGTGCAGCTGTATGGCAGACGCTTGAAAATGGTCTGAACATGATTGGCGCTCAGGTGGGACTCCAGCGCATTGTCATTGGTGTAATCGTCGTATTCTCTGTACTTCTTGATGTGGTTGTCCGCAATGGCGCCCTTGCAAAGCGCCGCAACAAATAAGGAAATAAGCGCGGAATGCGCTTATCGATAAACAAAATATTAGGAGGGTAAATCATGAAAAAGATTCTAGCTATCGTATGTGCTCTAGTCCTATGCCTGACAGCGTTCGCAGCTGTTGCAGAAACAACAGAAGTCAAGGCTTCACAGGAATGGAAGATCGCTCTGATTACTATGGACTCCATTGACCAGCACTGGGTAACCCTAAACGAGGGCGCACAGGCTAAGGCTGCTGAACTAGGCGTAACAGTTACCTTTATGTCCCCTAACACCAAGGATGATGCTCAGCAAATCGAGTGCGTGAACAACGCAGTTGCTGGCGGCTACAACGCAATCATCGTTGCTGCAAACGGTCCTGATGCTATTTCTTCCTCACTAAAGGAAGCACAAGCAGCTGGCGTGAAGGTTGTTTATGTTGACTCACCTGCAAACGTAGAAGCAGAAGCTACCTATTCCACAGACAACAAGGCAGCTGGCGCAACCGCTGGTGCTGAAATGATCGCTGCTTTGACCGAAGCGGGCATCACCGAAGGCTCTATCGGCATCATCAACGTAAATGCTGCTACCGACTCTTGCGTACAGCGCGAAGACGGCTTCCGCTCTGCATTTGAAGCGGCTGCATATACCCTTCTTGAGACCCAGTACGGCGAAGGCGATGCGGCTAAGAGCCAGAGCATTGCTGAAAACTATATCACTCAGGGCGTTGTTGGTATCTTTGGCTGCAACGAAGGCTCCACCACTGGCGCCGGCAATGCAATCAAGGCTTCTGAGCAGGCAGCTATCGGCGTTGGCTTTGATAAGTCCGATGCTATCCTTGGCCTGATCGAAGACGGCTACCTCCTTGCAACAATGGCACAGAACCCCGACCAGATGGGCGCTATGGGCGTTGAAGCTTGTGTGCGTGCTCTTGAAGGCGAAGTTCTTGGCGGCGTAGTTGCTGACACAGGCGTAAGCGTTTTGAAGAAGTAATTCACAACCAATATAGCAAAGACGTCGGCCATCATTGACCGACGTCTTTGCTTTGCTGCTCGTGATCAAAGATCGAGCTTGGAAAAGTATTGACGGTTGAATAAAACCCCTTGATCGTCTGGCTTGATAGCTGCTGCTTTTTCGTTGTAATACATAGCGGTTTTGTGGTCTCCAATGCGGTCGTAGCATACACATAGCTGCATATAAGGAATATAATCATAACAGTCGCGCAGGCAAAACGCTCCGTTTTCTTCATTGAGTGGTCGCTGAACGGCGAGGGCATACCAGAAGATGGCGGTTTGGAAGCTCTGCTGATCGATGAAGTGACTGCCTATATCGCAGCATATTTCGGCTCTGGGCGCGTCGTATGAAAAGCTCTTTAGCAATGCATCAAGTGCTTTATGGGGCTGCTTTTGCCATTGCAAACAATTCGCTAAATCCTTACATGCACCAATTTTGTTTTCGATCCAGCCCAGATCATCTGCTAAATAGCTATCCAGTTCGCGGGTAGCAGCAACGTAATCGCCGTTATACATGAGCTCGCGGGCGTAGTAGTAGCGCTGCCGCTGGTCGAGCGTCTTGCCATCTGCGATCATCTTTTGAAAAATCCTCAGGTTACGTCCTGTTTCTGTAGGGTGCAATTTCTGGTGCTTGATAAAAATCTCTCGTTGCTCCAGATTTCCTGTTTGAAATATGACCTCATGAATCTCACCAATCCACTGGTACTTCATGCTGGTTCTCATGATTCGTTCGCGATAGTACGACATCGTCGGACGTCCGCTCTCGTCAAAGGCAACATCATAGCGCATGAGCACCATATCGATGCTGGGGGAAAGGTTTTCCTTGAGCCTCAGCAGCAACTGTTGATTTTCTTCGTCAATCACGTCGTCCGCGTCAAGCCACATGGTGTACTGCATGGTAGCTTTGGAGAACGAAAAATTTCTCGCGGCTGCAAAATCATCATGCCACTGATAGTCATAGACTTTGTCTGTGAAGCGGCTGACGATTTCTTTGGTGTCATCGGTGGAACCTGTATCAACTACGATGATTTCATCGGCAATATCTTTGATGCATGTTAAGCAGCGAGCAATGACATCGGACTCGTTTTTGACGATCATACATAGACTCAGTGTGATCATTTGATATCCTCCCTTATGCATGCATAGCACTGCTGCAAAACATGCAGTTTTAGATAAATCATGATATGCAAAAGGGCGGGATGATGTTCAAAGTAAATGAATAAACCCTGTAGAAATACACTTTTTATTGTGTGCGTATCAAAAATTATGATATACTCAGCATAAGTGTGAAGTAAATAATATTTTCTTATACTCCATCTTCTTTCAAGATGAAATCGATACAGCATCAAAGGAGGACGGCAAATGCTACGAGTAGTAATTGCAGATGACGAAAGGCGCGTATGCGAGTTGATTCAAGCCTTGGGTGAATGGCAGAAATTAGGGCTCGAAGTGGTTGGCATTGCCGAAAATGGACCGGATGCACTGGAACTGGTGGGCAGCCTGCATCCCGACATTCTGATTACAGACATTCGCATGCCCGGCTGTGATGGTCTGACTGTGATCAAAAAAGCACGTGAGCATGCACCATGGCTTGAGGTGATTATCATCAGCGGTTATGCGCAGTTTGATTATGCGCAAACAGCTATCAGCTATGGCGTGGGCGAGTACCTTTTAAAGCCTATCAACAAAGAAGCGCTCAATCATACGCTTGAGAAGATGGCAAAGCATTGCCGTGCGCGCATGCAGGATGAAACGGACGTGGAATCATTGCGCCTAAGTCATGATGATGATATTCGCCTGCTGCGGGCCAAGCTGATTGCTGATCTGGCAGTGAAGAACGCACAGCTCATTAGCAAGGAGCAACTTGAGCGTGAATATCACTTTGTCCCTACGTCAGATGCCTTTCAGATCTTTATTTTCAAAACCGACTATAACATGCAAAGCTATAGCGAAACCTCTGTGCAAATCGTTCAAAACAAGATCATGGACGTCATGCAGCCGATTGTAAGCAAAATTTGCTCGGAGTGGATTATGGATGGCGAGCATGCGACACTTGTTGGCGTGATGAACTTTGACTATGCATCTCATGCGTCACTTCGAACGTTGCTCCGCGAAGGGCTAAACAAATTGGTGGTGGAGAAAAATCTTTTTGGCGATGTGGAGTTTTCGCTTGCGATTAGCCCCATTGGCATGGATGCAACCGCTTTGGTGTCGCTGTATCAAAATGCAAGCGACATGATCTCTGAACGGCTCATGGAAGGTACAGGGCGCTTGCTGGAAGGGGATGCGAGCAAATCGGGGGCTGTTGATATGGATTTTCAAGCTCGCTATACACAGGCTGCCGTACATGCAATTGAATTAATGAATGAACAAGAAGCTAAAACCTGTCTTCGCGTTTTTGATGAAGTGCTCAAAGTGCCTGGGATTCGCGGGTGGGAGCTGATGGAGCTTGTGCGCGGTGCTGGGCTGATCTTTATCTCCAGATTGGGCGTGGATGCGATTGATCAGGTGAGAAAGACCTTTGAGGAAGACTGCGAGCGTTGCAGCAGCGCAAGGGAACTCATCGATTGCCTTGGCAAGCTTCAAACAGAGCAGCTCGCTCAGATGATCGCCAAGCGAAAAGACAGAGATGCTCAGCCAATTCGCAATGCGAAACTATATATCAGAAAGAATTTTGCACGCCCCATCACGCTTGAGGATGTAAGCGATTCGATTGGCTTTAGTGTAAATTACTTTAGCACGCTATTCAAAAAAGAAACTGGCGAAGGGTTTGCCAAATACCTGACACGGGTGCGTATGGATGAGGCACGCGGGCTTTTGCGTGATACGAGACTGCCTATCAGCGAAATTTGCAATAGCGTTGGATATGGCGATATCAAGCATTTTACCAAGACCTTCAAAATCGAAACGGGTTTGACACCGGGAGAATATCGCAAGCTTTACGGATGATGGGAGGGTGATTGACATGAAAAAGAAAAGCGTCATGCACTATCTGATCAATCGGCGTACGCTGCTTTGGATCGTTCAGTTGATGGTCACGCTCATGCTCATCATTGCGCTTGTTGCTTCGCCCCAGATGTCGCAAGCGGATAGAGCGCTGATGGTGAGCGTTAGTATTGCGATTTGTGCGGGGGTTTTGATCGCGCTTTATTTCTGGGTGATTCGACCCTATCGCCGCGTGGAGCATATGATCAATTTGTTCCTTGAAGGGTATACGCTCTCAGGGCTTGATTCCACTACAACAACCATCAGCCCGCTGATGGAACGGATGGTTGGCAGCGTGAAAACAGAGCTGAACGCTTCTCATTTGCTCAAGCTGAGCAAGCGTCAAGCGCAATTTCGTGCACTTCAAAATCAGATCAATCCACATTTTCTCTATAATACGCTGGAGAGCATTCGAAGCGAAGCGCTTGTCGCAGGGCTTGATAGCGTAGCGGAAATGACGGAAGCGCTGGCGGTGTTTTTCAGGTATACGATTAGCAAGGTGGAAAACCTTGTGACGATGGAAGAAGAACTGCAAAACTGCAATACGTATTTTCGCATTCAGCAATATCGATTCGGTCCTAGGCTCAGCCTCGATATTCAGTGCGACCCGGAGGATAAAGAGGCGATCTACCGCTGCCGCATCCCCAAGCTCACCATGCAGCCCATACTGGAAAATTCGATCATTCATGGTACGGAGTTTAAGATTGGCGCAGGCAAGCTAACGGTTAAGCTGGAGCGAACAGAGGACCGCCTTGTGATCCTCGTGTCGGATGACGGCATTGGAATGAATGAAGCAACGCTATCAAAGCTCAATGAAAACTTGGATAAGAGCGGACTTGCGCTGCATGAGCAAAAGGACGAGAGCAAAGGCGGCGTGGCACTGGTGAATGTAAACAACCGCATTCATCTGCTCTTTGGAGAGGAATACGGGCTGCATGTGTTTTCTATGCCGAATGTGGGCACAGACGTGCAGATCGTGCTGCCGATGATTACCAGCGACCGAATGGTGATTGGCCAGGAGGTGCTGTAAATGAAAAACGAAATCCTTCGAATAGACCGAGTTACATGCCTTGATCAAGGGGCGACGGAACTCAATCATTTTTGCCTAGACATAGATGCGGGCGAAATTGTTGGGCTCATACCGCTCAATGATATGGGGCTGACCACGCTTCTGCGGCTGCTCCAGCAGAATCTGCCCATTCATTACGGCTATGTTTATTATCGCGGCAAGCTGGTGAATCAATGGAAGAATCCCAGCGGGGGATACAACCGTATTGCGCTTATTGAAAATCATAGCGGACTTGCCGACGACCTGACGGTTGCGGACAACGTGTTTGTGCTGCGGCAGGGGTTTAAGAAGATTTTCATTCGGCAAAAAGTGCTCAATCAGCAGCTTGAGCCGTTCTTCAAGGAAATTGACGTGGATTTATCACCCGTGGCTTGCGTTCGCGAATTGCCAGTGTTTCAGCGGTTTGTAGCGGAATTGGTGAAGGCTGTGGTGGCAGGTTGCAGCCTGATTGTGCTCAGGGAAGCAGGCAGCATTGTCAGCGATGCACAGCTTGGATATCTGCACAAAATTCTAAGGCACTACGCCAATCAAGGAATTTCGTTTCTATATATCAGCAACCACTATGAAGAAGTGGGACAGATTTGCAGCCGTGCGGCACTGATGCAAAACGGACAAATTGTCAAAGTGCTACAAACGTCTGATACAACCTCCGATGAACTGCAATGCCTTGGTGTGGAAGACTATACAAAGCTGGTATATACGCAGGAGGAAACGCGGCATTTCGCAGGAAAGAAAAAGGAAGTCATGGCACTGCGGAGCCTTTATTACGGCAGCATCAACTCCCTGAACCTCTCCATCAATCAGGGGGAATGCGTTGTGCTTCAGGATTTGGACAACAACATCTTCCAGCAGTTGATTCGGCTCCTCAGCGCAGAAGCAAAACCAATGCACGGGCAAATCATTGTGGATGATAAGGTTTTTGATCGCAGTCAAATCAGAGATATTGCAATTGTACAGCAACAGCCAACGCAAAGCATGATCTTCCCGCATCTAAGCTATATGGACAATCTCTGCTTCACAGCGGATCACCGATTATCAAGTATTTGGCGGCATAAACGGTCGCGCCGCAATGTGAGGAGTGAGTTTGAAGGATTGCTGGGCAATGAGGTTTTTGATCGATCGGTGGAAACACTTAGTCAAAAAGAAAAATACGAGCTTGTTTATACTCGTATTTTACTGCAAAGACCGCGCGTGGCGGTTTGTGTACAGCCCTTTATGCAGGCAGATGTCAGCCAACGAATGCAGATTTGGAAGTTGATTGACAGGCTGCTTGAGAAGAAGATTGCAGTTGTCATTTTGGCAGTCAATTTAACGGACTCCCTGTCCCTAGCAGATCGCTTGATTCAAATTGAAGACGGGCGAGTGGTCAGCATATATAACAGGAAGGACTTTGATAAGCTTCCGTCCAGCACCCCGTGGCATAACCTATGGAAAAATAAGAGCAAAACCAACTAGGGAAGCGGCTCAAGTTCGATTGGGTGCACGCCCAGCATTGGCAATACCTGTTGCCAAAACACATCCTGCGAGAAAATTACAGTGGAGGAGTTATCGCATGGATGGAAGGCGATAGCGGGTGATTCCTTGATTGAACGTTCATAGCACAGCGTAATAGCGTGATCCGAATCGTAGTAAAGCCCAAGAGGGCTTAGGCTGCCAGAGGTCAGATGAAGGAGGGCGGGCAAGGCGTCGCTTGGCGCGAAACTAAGCCTTGACACCCCGAGCGCCTTGCTAACCACAGCTGTTTTAAAGGCGGTGGTAGGTCTGAGCAGCATTAAGTAATAGGCTGTCTGCTGGCGATTGCACAGCAATATGTTTTTGCATATGGTGATGCTCTGATCGATAAAAGGCATGTCGAGGCATTGCTGGATGGTGAAAGCGCGTTCATGCTCATGATATGAAAAAGGAATTTGATGATGAGTTAGCAAGTCGAGGATTTCCTGCTTGCACGATGATTGAGCACACATAGCAAATCATCCTTTCAAATTAATAGGATAGTTGATATTATAATAAGAGTTCGTTTGTTTGTATAGCGATTTTTTTACTTGCGTGATATAATCGAACAAGTGTGAATGTAATCACAGGACTGAAAGGATGCGTTTCATGGATATCACAATGATACTCTGTCAGGAGTTTCAACTCAAAAAAACTCAGTGTGAAAATGTATTGCGGATGATTGATGATGGGAATACGATTCCCTTTATTGCACGTTACCGCAAAGAGCAGACAGACTCGCTAGACGATCAGGTGCTTCGCGAGATATTCGAACGTTTGCAGTATTTGCGCGGACTGGACAAGCGCCGCAACGAGATCGAAGCAACGCTCACGGAGCAGGGAAATTTGACGGAAGAATTGGCGCAAAAGCTCAATGCATCAGCTACTCTTGCTGAGCTTGAGGACATATATCGTCCCTTTAAGCCCAAGCGCCGCACGCGCGCAACCATAGCAAAGGAAAAAGGTCTTGAGCCGCTTTCTTTGTTGATTTTGATGCAAAACGAAACAAAAGGCACAGTGGAGGAAATCGCTGCGCCATATGTGAATGCAGATAAGGGCGTAAACGATGCGCTGGAAGCATTGCAAGGCGCTAGGGATATCCTGTCTGAGCAGATGAGCGATGATGCGGATGCCAGAAAAGCGCTACGTGAACTGACGTTCCGCACGAGCATCATTGAAAGCAAGAACACCAAGGATGAGGATAGCGTATATAAAATGTACTACGAGTTCTCCCAAGAAGTGCGCACCATTCCGGGACATCGCATTTTAGCGATCAACCGCGGTGAGCGTGAGGAGTTCTTGAAGGTCGCGGTTAAAATGAATGACCTGAATTCTATTGCTGTACTGAATAAGGCGTTTGTCAGAAGCGGAAGCATCACAACGCCTCAAGTGGAGATGACTGCCGTTGATGCGTGGGAACGCCTTATCAAGCCCAGCATTGAGCGTGAGGTGAGATCAGAGCTTACCAACCGTGCAGGCACATCTGCCATTCAGGTCTTTGGTAAGAATCTGCATCAGCTTCTCATGGCACCGCCTGTCAAGGGATGCGTGACGTTAGGCGTTGACCCTGGCTTCCGCACGGGCTGTAAGCTCGCGGTGGTTGATGAAAACGGCAAGGTGCTAGAAACCGGCGTGGGGCATTTTACGATACCCGGGCAAGACGCTGCAAAGGCTCGTGCACGCCGTGAAGTTCTCGCTATGTGCAAGAAGCACAGCGTAACGGCTATTGCAATTGGTAACGGTACAGCATCGCGCGAAGCTGAGCAGTTTGTGGCATCCTTATTGCCTGATCTGCCAAGCGGCGTTGCCTACATGATTGTGAGCGAAGCAGGGGCTTCCGTTTACTCGGCTAGTAAACTGGCGGCGGAGGAATTCCCTCAATTTGACGTATCGCTGCGCAGCGCAGTCAGCATCGCAAGGCGCATGCAGGATCCGCTTGCGGAGCTTGTGAAGATTGATCCCAAGGCCATTGGCGTTGGACAGTATCAGCATGACCTCAAGGAGAGCCAGCTGGAAGAAGCACTTGATGGTGTGGTGGAAGGCTGCGTTAATAATGTGGGCGTGGAAGTGAGCACGGCATCGCCATCGCTGCTATCGCATGTTGCAGGCATTGGTCCTGCGCTTGCACGCAACATCGTGGCGTACCGCGAAGAAAATGGTCTTGCCAGCCGTGCACAGCTTAAAAAAGTACCCAAGCTTGGTCCTAAGGCCTTTGAACAATGCGCGGGCTTCCTGCGCGTGAGGGACAGCAAAAATGCGCTGGACGCAACGGCTGTTCACCCAGAGAGCTATGCTGCTGCCAAAGCACTTCTTGAAACTTTGGGCTATACGCTAACGGATGTGAAGGAGCGCAAACTGCAAGACATGAATGCAAGGGTGGAGGAACAGGGGCTCAAAGCGCTTGCGGATAAAATTGAGGTCGGTGTGCCAACGCTCAAGGACATCATCGGCGAGCTACAAAAGCCGGGACGAGACCCCCGTGATGATCTGCCTAAGCCCATATTGCGCACGGACGTCCTTGATATTAAGGACCTTGCAGCAGGCATGGAACTGATGGGCACGGTTCGAAATGTAATCGACTTTGGTGCATTCGTGGACATCGGGGTGCATCAGGACGGACTGGTTCATATCAGCCGCATGGTCAACCGTTTTATCAAGCACCCCAGCGAGGTGGTTAAGGTGGGCGACGTGATCAAGGTATGGGTGATCGATGTTGATCAAAAGAAAATGCGGATTGCACTGACGATGCTTCCGCCAAAAGCATAGGATAAACACCGCCTGATCGCGTGATTGGGCGGTGTTTTGATTGACAAATTTCTATCAATCAAAACGGCAAAAATGAATAAAAATAAAGGGTAGAATTTTTGAGCGATAATTACAGCACTATATACAGTGAAATCGCTATTTATGATATATTTTCATATGATGTGATGGGGGATAAGGTGAACAAACGGACAAATGAATCAAATTTAGGCTTGCAAAGAGTGCGCTTATCACCTATAATATTGTGAGGATGGCGAAGATCGCCGTTTAAGTTCAAAAATAGTCGAATCAATAAAAAAATGCGAGTGATCGCAACACACAAGGAGGCTTCTCTATGGGGAGAGTACATATTTTCGACCACCCACTGATCCAACACAAGCTTAGCTTAATGCGTGACAAAAACACGGGTGCAAAAGAGTTTCGTGAGCTCCTAGAAGAAATCAGCATGCTGATGGTCTACGAGGTTACGCGTGACTTGCCAACGGAAGAAGTGGAAATCGAAACCCCTCTGTGCATGACTAAGTCAAGAGTGCTGAGCGGCAAAAAGGTTGGTATCATTCCGATTTTAAGAGCAGGACTTGGCATGGTTGACGGCGTTGCCACACTGATGCCCGCAGCGCGCATCGGACATATCGGCTTGTATCGTGATCCTGCTACGCTCCAGCCTGTTGAGTACTATTGTAAACTGCCTGCAGATAGCGAGAAACGCGAACTGCTCGTGCTTGACCCGATGCTTGCAACGGGCGGCAGTGCATCTGCAGCAATCACCTTTATCAAGCAACGCAATTGCCACAACATCCGCCTCGTGAACCTCATCGCAGCGCCCGAAGGCATTGAGCGCGTGCAAAGGGATCATCCGGATGTCAATATCTATGTGGCAGCTTGCGATGAACGCTTAGATGAGCATGGATACATCGTTCCTGGCCTAGGCGATGCGGGCGACCGCTTGTTTGGCACAAAGTAAAGCCGAAGGGAGAACTAAACGCATGGCAATTGAACTGTTTGAGGCTGTTCGCGCAGCCGAAGAAAAGGCGGAGGGCATTGTGCTTGAGGCACAACGCGCGGCGCGAGAGCTCATAAAGGAAACTGAAGCGGCATGCGTGGATAGCGAGCGTCAGATGGCACGTGAACATCGTGTACTCTATCAAAGCATTTTGGAAGAGAAGCGCGCGGCCATGCAGCAGACGCTTGATGAGGAAGCAAAGGCCGAAACTACAGCAATCCACCAGCAAATGCAGGATGCACATCAGCGCTTACCGCAAGCTGTCCAGTGCATCGCAGAAAGGGTTATGAGCAATGGCAATCGTTGAGATGAAACGCATGAGCCTGCTTGCACCCAAGCAGGATGAGAAGGCATTGCTGCACGCGATTCAACGTCTCAGATGCATCCATATCATGCCTGCCGATGAATCGGGCGGGTTTGAGCGAGAGGCTGCGCCGCAGGAACTGAGTGACTTGGAAAACCGAATCGCTCGGGTGAATTGGGCAGTCAAAAAGCTTGCGAAGTTCGATACGACCAAAGCACCTATGTTTGGCGGCAAGCCATCGATTTCGACTGATGATGCAAAACAACTGCTGAATCAAAAGCAATCGATCTTGCTGCATACGGTAGAGGTGCTGGAAGTCTTAGAACGTGAGCAAAATGAGAATCGCGGCGTGATAGCTCGCCTGGAGGCGGCGAAGGAGCAACTCCTGCCGTGGGTGGACTTTGGTGTGCCGATTCGCGAGGTCAAAAACACGCGAAACACGGTCGCATCGCTGGCGACAGTGCAAAAATCAAAAGTTGATGCACTCCTTAGCAGCGGTGAACTATCTCCACTATGCTCGATTGAGATCATCTCCTATGTTCGTGATTTAGCGAATGTATATGTGGTCATGCATCGAAGTGTAATAGATGAAGTCCAAGCACAACTAAAAGAAATGGGTTATTCCTCTGTAACGCTTAATCAGGTGGAGGGGACAGTCCAGCAAAAGATAGCAGAGCTGGATGCTGAACTCAGTGCCATGGCGCTCCGCCAAGAAGCGATAGAGAAAGAAACCGCGGGGTATGTCACAGATTTATCCGATCTTAAGTCGCTTTACGAGTGCTTGACCTCTGAACGCGAGAAGCTTGTTGCATCCCAGGATTTCCTTGGCTCAGCAAGCACGTTCTATCTGTCTGGCTGGGCACCGGCGGAAGTGACGGATAAGATCGAAAAAAGGCTGACAAAGGTCAGCCCGTCCATCTGTATGGAATTCGTAGACCCAC
This sequence comes from Clostridiales bacterium, assembly GCA_012523405.1. Lineage (GTDB taxonomy): Bacteria > Bacillota > Clostridia > Christensenellales > Aristaeellaceae > Limiplasma. Next base: position 7,413 of record JAAYIN010000081.1, on the reverse strand, counting down.
AGGATGACGAGGAACCACCAGTACTCCTTCATAACGGAAAAGTAGTAACACCTTATGAAACAGTGGTATCGGGATTCTCGCTGCCTACCTATCGTGGGCTTGATCCCACAGCTGCAATGACTCCGTTCTTTGCAAACTTCATGGGTATGATGATTAGTGATGCGGGCTATGGTATCCTGCTGGTGGTATTTGTACCGCTAATCATTAAGTTCATGAAACCATCTCCTGGCGCAAAGCACATTATGTGGCTGCTGTTTGGCGGCGGTATTGCAACCATTATCTGGGGTGCGTTGTATAACACATGGTTTGGCTTTAGTCCATGGCCTACCGTATTTGATGCAGTTGGCGACTCGATTCCCGTCATGGCTGTTTGTATTGCTCTTGGCGCGGTCCACCTGTTTGCGGGTCTTGGCGTTGCAGCGTATATGAACATCAAGCGCGGCAAACCCGGCTCGGCCATTGCAGATCAGCTCAGCTGGTTTATGGTCATCGTAGGCCTTGCACTGATGCTTGTTATGCCTGAAATTGGCAAGTGGGTAGCAATCGCAGGCGTTGCGATCATCCTCGTTACATCAGGACGTGAAAAGAGTAACAATCCCTTTAAACGTCTGATCAGCGGTCTTGGCTCGCTCTATGGCATTACATCTTGGGTCAGCGATCTTCTCAGCTACATGCGTCTATTTGGTATGGGTCTTGCAACAGGCGTTATCGGTATGGTTATCAACCAGCTGGTGGGCATGGTATTTGCAGGCGGTATCATCGGTAAGGTCTTGGGCTCGCTATTGTTCGTGGGTGGTCATCTATTTAACATGGGTATCAACGTGCTTGGTGCATATGTTCATAGCTGCCGACTTCAGTACATCGAGTTCTTCGGAAAATTCTACGAGGATGGCGGCAAGCCATTTAGGCCCCTCGCTTCAACCAATCGTTATTGTTACATCGAGGATGTTGTCAAACCATCTTGATGTCAATGATAGGATAAAAAGAATAATGATTAATTCTAGGAGGTCATTTGTATGTCTATTGGTCAGATCTTAGCTCTCTGTGGTGCAGTTCTATCGGTTGTCCTATCTGGTATGGGTTCAAGTAAGGGTGTTGGTCGCGCTGGTGAAACCGCCGCAGGCGTTTCTACCGAAAACCCCGAGGTTAACTCCAAATTGCTTGTTCTCCAGCTTCTGCCTGCAACGCAGGGCATCTATGGATTCCTTATTTCCGTTATCGTTCTTATCAATACGAATATTCTTGGCGGCACCATGGTTCCCGTAACAATGGAGCAGGGCATCGGAGTCATTATCGCTTGCCTGCCTGTTGGTATCGTTGGCTATTACTCCGCTATCCGTCAGGGCAAAGTGGCTGAGGCGAGCATGCTCATGACTGGCCAACGCCCCGAAATGAGTGGTAAGGGTATCACCATGACCGTTATGGTTGAAACCTACGCAGTTCTCGCATTGCTTGTATCATTCTTGATGGTTAACGCCATTAAATTCGGCTAAGGAGAAAAAAATGAACGCACAAACCATCCTTCAAAAAATCGAGGATGATGCTCGTTTGGCGGCACAGCAAGCTGGAATTGACGCGAAAAACAACGTGCAAGAGATTCAAACTTCGTCCATCAAGCGCATCGAGCAGATGCGCGATCAGATGGTGAAGCAAGCTAGCGTTGAGAGCGAGGCATTAGCCGAGCGCATGCGCAGAATGGCAGGGCTTGAAATGCGCAAGGAATTGCTGCATCAAAAGCGCGAAGTAATGGATCAAGCATTTGAAGACGCAAAAGTCCAGCTATGCAGTACCGAGCCTAAACAGGCATATAAATTCTTGCTAGAGCAGGCTGCAAGCGTTGCGCAAGGCGATGAAGAGCTGATTATCGGCGAGGATCATCCGCAGTGGTTTAGCGACGAATTTGTGAGTGAGCTAAACAGCATGCTAAAAGCCGCTGGAAAGCCTGCACAGGTTACCTACCAGTCTAAGAAAAGATCAGGTGTCACAGGCGCTATTTTGAGCCGTGGCGGCACAGAAGTATTCTGTACATTCGAGGCGATGCTGGAAAGCATGCGCTCAAATCTCGAAGCTGAGATTGCACAGATATTGTTTAACAACTAAGGAGGTGTGGATATGCCACAAACCAGCATTAACTATGCATGCGGGCGAATCGGTGTATTGCGCCGAAATGCCTTAGGTGCAGCGCAGCTGGAACGCCTGATGGCGACCCATACCTATGAGGAAGCCTTTCGTACATTATCGGATATTGGCTTTATTAATGCAGAGCAGGGCGATTTTCAGACGGCGGCGGACGCTCATGTGCAAAGTGCATGTGAGCTCGTGGTAGCCATTACGCCAGAACCTGATGTAACCAATTGCTTTTTGCTGCGCTATGATATTCACAACTTGAAAATCTTAATGAAGTCACGTTTCCTCGGGCAAGCACCGGATTTCTTGTCCTCGTGTGGTACGCTGAATGTGGAAATGCTAAAGAACGCCATCACCGATCAGCGCTATCATCAGCTGCCGCCTATCTTCAAAACCGCTATGGATGAGCTGGAAGCAAGCCTTGCAAAGGAATTTGATCCGATGCTCATCGACGTGGTGCTAGATAAGGCAATGTATCGCCAGATTGCAGAGCAACTCAAAAACACGAAGCATAAGAATGTGAAGCATTATTTCATCGCGAAGGTGGATATGCAAAACTACATCATGCTTCTTCGCGTGAAGTCCATGGGGAAAGACATTGATTTCTTCAAGAATCTGTTTTTGCCCTGCGGCAGCATTAAACTTGAGCTTTATGCACAGGCGTTTGATGATGAAGCAAAGCTTAGCGAGCTCCTAAAATCCTATGGCAAAAAGGTGCATCAAGCAGCGACTGTGGCAGCAAGCAATCACAAAAAGCTTCCTCTGATGGAAAAGACGGCTGATGATTACCTCTATAAGCTCTTTGGAAACACCAAGTATCAGTCGGCATCGCTGGATATGATTATCGCCTACCTGCTGCAAACTCAGCGTGAGTCAACTGACGTACGCTTGATCATGGCGGGAAAGCTCAACGGATTTACATCCGAGGAGCTGGCGGAAAGGGTGCGTGAGCTACATGGCTAATAAGGCAATGCAAATGGGCGCAGTCGGCGAACGTGACGCAGTGCTATGCTTCAAAGCAATCGGCATGAAGGTCATCCCGACCACATCGCCTGAGGAAACCACGCGCGCGCTCTTTGATCTAACACAGGAAGGCGTTCGTGTGATCTTCATCACCGAAACAGCAGCACTGGAAGCACCGGAAGCGCTGCAGCGCTATAAGATGCAAAACGACGTAGCCATTATCCCCGTCCCCGGCAGCCAAGGCAGCACAGGGTACGCAATGGCACGCGTGAAGTCCAATGTGGAAAAAGCCATCGGTGCAGATATTCTATTTAATAATCAAAATAAGAAAGAGGGGTAAGAGAGCATGGCACAAGGAACAATTGTTAAGGTCGCCGGCCCCTTGATCGTGGCGGAAAACATGGCAGATGCGCGTATGTACGATGTTGTGCGCGTTAGCCGCGACCGTCTGGTTGGAGAAATCATTGAGCTGCGCGGCGACCGTGCCAGCATTCAAGTATATGAAGAAACCAGCGGTCTGGGTCCTGGTGAGCCTGTGGAGAGCACTGGCGCACCACTAAGCGTTGAGCTGGGACCAGGCCTGATCGAGAGTATTTTTGACGGTATCCAAAGACCACTAACCAAGATTCGTGAAAAAGTAGGCGACCGCATCACCCGTGGCGTGGAAGTCCCTGCGCTTGACCGCGATAAGGTTTGGAACTTTGAGCCTCGCGTTGGCGTTGGCGACAAAGTGGCACCGGGTAGCTTCCTAGGCATAGTGCAGGAAACCAAGGTGGTTGAGCACCGCATCATGACGCCTGTTGGCTTGACTGGTGAGGTTCTTTCCATCCATTCAGGTGATGCAAAGGTAACAGATGTTGTCTGCACCATCAAGGATGATAAAGGCACAATGCACGAAGTGACTATGATGCAGAAATGGCCTGTGCGCCGTGGTCGTCCCTATAAAGAAAAACTATCTCCTAGCATGCCGATGATCACAGGACAGCGCGTTATCGATACGTTCTTCCCCATTGCATCAGGCGGCGTGGCAGCTGTGCCCGGTCCTTTCGGTTCGGGCAAGACAGTTGTGCAGCATCAGCTGGCAAAATGGGCAGATGCAGACATCATCGTGTATGTTGGCTGCGGCGAGCGCGGTAACGAAATGACCGACGTTCTGATGGAGTTCCCGCAGCTTCATGACCCAAGAACGGGTGAGAGCCTCATGCGCCGTACGGTGCTGATCGCAAACACCTCTGACATGCCTGTTGCTGCTCGCGAGGCATCGATCTATACAGGCATCACCATTGCTGAGTATTTCCGCGATATGGGCTACAAGGTCGCTATCATGGCTGACTCTACAAGCCGCTGGGCAGAGGCTCTTCGTGAGATGAGCGGACGTCTGGAGGAAATGCCTGGTGATGAAGGTTACCCCGCATACCTAAGCAGCCGTATTGCTGAGTTCTACGAGCGTGCAGGCGTTGTTAAATGCCTTGCTCAGAACGACCGCATGGGCAGCATCTCCGCTATCGGCGCGGTTTCACCTCCTGGTGGTGATATCTCCGAGCCTGTTTCGCAGGCAACCCTTCGTATCGTTAAGGTGTTCTGGGGTTTGAGTGCATCGCTTGCTTACAAGCGTCACTTCCCTGCAATCGACTGGCTGCAAAGCTATTCGCTCTACACCGATCGCCTCGAAGAGTGGTTCAATGACAATGTTTCTCCCGAGTGGAATGAGCTTCGCCAACGCGCGATGATGATCCTGACGGAAGAAGCAGAGCTTGACGAAATCGTTCGCCTTGTTGGTATGGATGCACTTTCTTGGAAGGATCGCCTGACAATGGAAGTAGCACGCTCCATCCGTGAGGATTACCTGCATCAAAACGCATTTGACGAAGTGGATACTTATACATCGCTTGATAAGCAGTATATGATGCTCACATTGATTTTGCAGTATTATGACAAGGGCAGGCAGGCGCTTGACTCGGGTGTAAACCTGTCAGATGTGCTGGGTCTACCGGTTCGTGATAGCATCGGACGCAGCAAGTACATTCCAGAGGGTGAAAAGGAACGCTTTGCTCAGATCGAAAACGAATTGAGTGGCCAAATGGCTGCACTTGGCGAGAAGGGTGGACTGTAAGATGCTCAAAGAATATCGCACGATTAAAGAGGTCGTCGGCCCGCTGATGCTCGTGGAAGGCGTAGAAGGCGTAACCTATAATGAACTGGTTGAAATCAAGCAGGAAAATGGCGAGATTCGCCGCGGTAAGGTGCTGGAGATTAACGGCGATCGCGCGTTAGTACAGCTTTTTGAAAGCAGTAACGGTCTTCGTATTGATACTTCCACCGCACGTTTCCTAGGCCATGGTATCGAACTGGCAGTGTCTATGGACATGTTGGGCCGCGTATTTGATGGCATGGGCAACCCGCGTGACGATGGTCCCGCGCTCATTCCCGAGAAGCGTATGGATATCAACGGTGAGCCGATGAATCCCGCTGCTCGTGACTATCCTAACGAATTTATCCAAACAGGCGTATCCGCTATTGACGGTCTGAATACGCTGGTTCGTGGACAGAAGCTTCCTGTATTCTCAGGCAGCGGTCTGCCTCACGCACAGCTGGCAACGCAGATTGCTCGTCAGGCAAAGGTTCTTGGTACGGATGCAAAGTTCGCAGTCGTCTTTGGTGCAATCGGTATTACGTTTGAAGAAGCGGAATACTTCATCAGTGACTTCCGCCGCACAGGCGCTATCGAGCGTGCAGTTCTGTTCATGAACCTTGCAAATGACCCTGCTATCGAGCGTATCGCAACGCCTCGTATGGCGCTGACAGCAGCAGAATACCTCGCTTACGAGAAGGGCATGCACGTTCTGGTTATCCTAACGGATATCACCAACTATGCAGAAGCACTTCGTGAGGTCTCCGCTGCACGTAAGGAAGTTCCTGGCCGCCGTGGTTATCCCGGCTACCTCTACACTGACCTTGCAAGCATTTACGAACGCGCAGGCCGTATCATTGGTAAGGAAGGCTCGATCACTCAGATTCCGATCCTGTCCATGCCTGAAGATGATAAGACTCACCCCATCCCTGACCTGACGGGTTATATCACCGAGGGTCAGATCATCCTAAGCCGCGAACTCTATCGCAAGGGCATTCAGCCTCCGATTGATGTTCTTCCCTCCCTTAGCCGCTTGAAGGATAAGGGTATTGGCGCAGGCAAAACGCGTGAGGATCACGCAGCAACGATGAACCAGCTGTTTGCAGCTTACTCACGTGGTAAGGATGCGAAGGAACTGGCAGTCATCCTTGGCGATGCAGCTTTGACAGAGATCGATAAGCAGTATGCAGCCTTTGCTGACGCCTTTGAAAAGGATTACATCTCTCAGGGCTATCAGGCAAATCGCTCTATCGAAGACACGCTGGAACTGGGCTGGAAGCTGCTGAGCATGCTCCCGCGTACAGAGCTCAAGCGTATCCGTGACGATATGCTAGACAAGTATTTGAAGCCCAGCGTGGAGGAGGAAGAATAATGGCTGAAACCTTGCGCGTGAACCCAACCCGTATGGAGCTGACGCGCATTAAGCGTCGACTTGTCACGGCAAAGCGCGGGCATAAGCTGCTCAAGGATAAGCGAGATGAAATGGTTCGCCAGTTCATTGCCCTTGTCCGGCAAAACCACGCGCTCAGAATTGAGGTTGAACGCGAGCTATCCAAAGCACTCAGCAATTTTGCGCTTGCAAGAAGCGTAACAGAGCCTGAGCTGATGGAGGAAGCACTCTTGTATCCGGCAAGGAACGCCCAGGTTCAAATGGGCATGAGGAGCATATTGAGTGTTCCGGTTCCAACGCTGAATGTACCGGAGGAAAGCATGCGTGAAACCACGCTTAGCTACGGACTTGCTGAAACATCTGCACAGCTTGATGGCGCAATCGCAGGTCTTGCTGAAATGCTTCCCAAACTCATTAAGCTAGCAGAAATTGAGAAATCATGTGATCTGCTCGCAGATGAAATTGAGAAGACACGCAGACGCGTTAATGCACTCGAATACGTCATGATTCCGCAGTTTGAAGAGACCATTCGCTTCATTACCATGAAGCTGGACGAAAATGAACGCAGCAGCTTGACTCGCCTCATGAAGGTGAAATCCATGATTGAGGAAAGAGCAGCAAACTGAGGGTTTCAGACATAATCAATTGGGAAGCCAAGTAATTTGGCTTCCCAATTTTATTGTATACAGAAAACCATGGGCTATGCCCATGGTACCCCAAAGGCGGAAGCCTATGAGTGGAAAAATACGCTCCTTCATTTTAAAATAGATGCAGGTTTGCCGACCGCATAAAGAAAATGAAG
>JAAYIN010000001.1 GCA_012523405.1 Clostridiales bacterium | reverse complement strand
TTTTACTGTTTGCCCCCATGTTCATGCTCGTGCCAACCATGGAGGCAACGATGTTGAACATGGTGCTGTTCATGCCTTGCGCTTTCTTCTCGCTGGATTCATCGCGGCCGCCGTCCTCTTTGTAGATGGCGTTTCCTTTGGCGGAACGGCTGAGAATCATCAGGTTCATGCCTGCGGTCACGGCGCGGGTGCTGTCCAGAGAATGCAGCAGTGCGACCATTTCTTTGGCGAGATCAACGCCCTTTGCGGTTGCGGGTTCAGCAACTTCATTGCCGATGGAATACATAATGACGCTGGGGTGGTTGTAATCGCGGCTGACCATCGCACGGATATCATCACGCCAATTATCCACAAAATCAGTCGCATAATCGTACTTGCTTTTGTGGCTGTACCACATATCCCAAGTTTCGTCGATGATGTACACGCCGTACTTGTCGCAAGCCTCAATCATTCCTTTGCTCGCAAGGTTGTGGGAGGAGCGGATGGCGTTAAAGCCAGCTTCCTTCATGATGCGTACACGCCGCTCTTCAGATTTGGCAAAGCTTCGCGCACCAAGAATGCCGTTGTCGTGATGTACACAGCCGCCGCGAAGCAGCGTTTCCTGTCCGTTGATAAAAAGGCCTTTGTTGCTCCAAGTAATTTCCCTGATGCCGAAGGTTTCGGATACTTCATCAACAATTGCTCCGTTTTCACTTAACGTGACATGGCATGTATATAGATTTGGCTTTTCAGCGCTCCATAGCTTTGCATTAGGAATATCCAGCTCGATTTGATCGCCATCCCCTTTGGCAATGATTGCGTCATTCTCGCGAATCTCCACACTCACATCCCCGCCTACATGTGCGGTTTTCACCTTGATGCGTGCAGGCGAAATTGAAAGGGTGGAAATCTGTATGCCTTCCATTTCAATATGGGATTTCGCACCTATCCAAAGCCATACGGGACGATAGATACCTGCCCCTGTATACCAGCGGCTGTTGGGTAAATCCACATTATCAACTTCAACGCGAATCGTATTTGCTGCGCCGTAATCCAGCAAATCATCCCCATTCACAAAGAAGGGCGTATAGCCATTGGGACGACCGCCCGCTTCTTTACCATTGATAAAGACCTTGGCATCCTTGTACACGCCTTCAAACTGAAAAGAAATGCATTTGTCTTGCCACCCAGCAGGTACGTCAAATGACTTTTCGTAAATATAATAACCACCTGGGAAAAAAGCATGGGCACTGCCGCCCGGTGCGCTGGCATCGCGCTCCTGGATGATCTGCGCATCATGGGGTAATGTCACTTTCAGCTTGGAATCGCTGTCACGCTTGTAAAACACCCAATGATCATTGAAACATTGCCTTTTCATAATAATTCCTCCATTGATTTTCTTTTGCGATGTGTCTTAATGTGTACAGACTTTCTTTGGGCTAATGATATGACCTAGTGATCATAATAACATCAGCTTATCACTGGGTTTTTTTGCTCCAGTCAAACAGTTGTGATTGGGGGTTGTATTGCTTGTAGATAATTGCACTCATGTCCTGGGGAGATTCCATGCAGCCTGTATCGAGCCACCTTCGTATGAGCCCTGTGATGCCCGATATAAAAAAGCATGAATGATACTCATATTCTGCCTGCGTGGCATATCCCATGATATTCAGAAGCAAAGAGAGCTTTTCTTTGTAAAGTGCGGGCAGGATAATATTGAGCATCCCTACGGTTCGGGCATGCGAAAAGTAAGCCTGATAAAAGTCGGCGTTTTCTTTGATATAGGCAAAGATATTTTCAAACCCCTCACCAATTGTCTCGGTGTTGTCAACCATTTGGGCAACCAGCTGGGCTGACATGTCTTCTTCGATTGCTTCCAAAAGGTCATTTGTATCCACAAAGTGTGCGTAGAACGTTGAACGATTGATTTTTAATTGTTCGCAAATTTCTCGCACGGTTATTTTACTGATGTTTTTCTTTCTTAGAAGGTCGATAAATAGTTCTTTGATTCTGCTTTGGGTTTTCTGCGAACGCTGATTGTTTTTCGTATTCATGTATTTCCTCCATTATTCCGACAAATGTGGAATGTTGCTGATTGTATTGAGGCAGATGCTGCATTATACTACAAATAAGTATAAACCAACAAGTGTTGGAATAATGAAACGAGGATTACACAATATGGATAATGAAAAATTGATGCGAGAAATGCCTGTAAGAAAGCTGTTCTTAAAGCTATGTATACCAAGTATCATCATTATGATGGTGATTGTGCTATACAATATGACGGATTTGTATTTCATCGGACAGACGGGGGATTCTACGCAAATTGCAGCTATTTCGCTGGCAGGTCCTATCTTTAGTATATTGCAAGGGATCGGAACATTGTTTGGCGCAGGCGGATGCACCGCTATGGCAATTGCGCTTGGCAAGGGGGATCATGCGAAAATCAAATCAGTCACCAGCTTTTGTTTTTATGCCACGATTGGCATTGGACTTGTAATGAGTGCGGCTGGGCTATTCTGTGGCAAAGGCATCGCATCATTACTTGGTGCAGATATGGTGACCACGCAGCATACAATTACCTATGCCAGCATTTTGCTTTTGGGTGCTCCATTTGTATTGATTGCTAATGTCTTTACCAATATCATCAGGGCAGATGGATCGATTAAGCGTTCCATGGCGGCCAATGGCCTTGGGACGATCGTCAATGTATTGCTTGATCCATTGCTGATTCTCACCTTTGATATGGGGGTGGCTGGTGCGGCAATTGCAACGGTTATCGGCAATGTAGTGAGCGTACTCTACTTGATGTTTTTCGCGGTTAAAAAACAACCTAATATTTCGGTAAAGATTCGGGACTTCACTTTGAAGAAAAAAGTTTCGCTCAATGTCATCCGTTTAGGGCTTCCTCAATCCATCAGTGTTCTGCTGATGAGCTTTTCAACAATGTATGCAAACAATCTATTCATGAAATACGGCAATGTAGCTGTTAGTGCAAATGGTATTTCGTCCAAAGTTGGCATGTTTATTGTCATGATTGCAATGGGAATTTGCGCGGGCGTACAACCTGCCATTTCCTACAATTTCGGGGCTGGGAACTATCAAAGGCTCTATGACATTATTAAAAAAACGGGATTGCTTACGGTTGTTGTCGGCACTGTTTTAACCGCGATCTGCTTTTTCGTTAAGGACAAGCTTGTGGGTATTTTTACGCCCGATGTGACGGTGCTTGCCTATGCGCAAAAGATGGTGGTTGCATCATTTGCAGTTGGACCTGTATATGGGCTATATCAACTGAATACTGTCTTTTTGCAAGGGACAGGGAAAGCATCTTATGCGGTGATACTGGCTGTACTGCGCCAAGGCGTTCTATTCGTTCCAATTTTGTTTCTGACGGACTTTCTCATCGGCTTAGATGGGTTGATTTATGCAAGTGCCATTACAGAGATTGTCGCCATTTGCATTGGCACATTCCTGAGCTTGCGTTGGAAACGAACGATGGATGCGGCGCAGGTGCTCGCACAGTAAACCATAAGTAAAACGGGGCTGTTGCAGAATGATTCTTTTGAACCATTCTGCAACAGCTTTCTTACCATCCGATTGTCCTCTTCATCAACTTGTTGATTTTCACAAAACGTTGCTCAGATAGCTGCCAAGATGGCGCAGACTCTCCTTGGGGGTTCGCTGTTGGGTTTGCCTGTTTACCTCAATCAACCCAAAGTGCCTGTTGAAACCAAGCTGCCATTCATAATTGTCCAGCAATGACCAATAAATGTACCCTGCAACAGGGATGCCATCTTGGATGCAATGCTGCACCCCTTGGAGTGCTTGATCAATAAACGCAATCCTGCAGGAATCATCCTGGGTTGCCACGCCATTTTCTGTTACGATGATTGGCTTTTTCAAATGTTGATGGACGAAGCGTATGACGTTAGCCACCGCATCGGGGTAGATTTCGTATCCCATCTCGCTAAGTGGACTGTCTTTTGGGGGAGCTATGGTGCCATTGGGTCCAATCAACTTTCGAGTGTAATTCTGGAGACCGAAGAAATCATCCTGCTGCAAATAGGGGAGATAGTGGAGGAAATCATTTTCATATTCTTTGTATGCCAGTTCTTCGCCACCGACTTGCGCTTGATAATCATAGATCGATAGGGTTAAGCCGATTTTTAGATGTGGACAAAGCTGCTTCATTGCATCCCGAGCTGCCTCATGTGCACGCATGATGAGCGTATCACCAAAGTCAGTTCGAGGAGATAGAAAGCAAGCGATCTCATGCGCAGGCAACCCGCCAAAAAGAGTGGATAAGCTGCTCATGTATTCGTGCATGCTGTCATTGTTGCCGGCTTTCACACCCACTTGAACCTCGGGTGCGCTTTCTTGTGTCATCGCTTGGATGATTTTGACCAGTTGAAGCCCCATGTTTGCCTCATTGATTGTGCACACATATTCCATGAGATCGCCTAGTTCATTTGCAACATAAGTGCAATAGGCAACAAACCTTGCGATGGTTTGTTCGTTCTCCCAGCCACCTTCTTCAATCAGCCATTTAGGGGAAGAAAAATGATGCATGGTCACGATTGGCGTGATGTTTTTCGCATGACAGTAGGTAAGCACTTGCCGATAATGGGCGATTTGATCCGCGTCAAAAGAATCGGGCGATGGCTGTATACGTGCCCACTCTATGGAAAAACGATAGGTATTAAGCCCTGCATCCGCCATGAGGTCAATGTCTTCTCTGAAACGATTGTAATGATCGACTGCGTCAAGCGAAGGTTCATTGTACATCGAATGTGGCATCTGCTCCATTGCCCAACAATCACTGTTCTTGTTATTGCCTTCGACTTGATGCGCTGCGGTTGCTGCACCCAGCATAAATGTAGATGGAAACTGCATAACTACCTCCTATCGGATCACAAGGGCATAACCTGCCCTTGTGTGATCCCGCTTTCATTAAAGCTATCGATACAATACCAATAGCGTGTATCTCGGTTAAGGGATGTGATCAAAACTTCATTGCGATCGTAAACTAAGGAACTTGAATACAGCTTGTGTTCATCAATGCCGTAACGTACATTATAGCCAATGGCTCCTTGCGCTTTTTCCCAATTGATTTGGACGCTTAGCGCATCGGGTTTTGTGGCAATAGCTTCTACTACGCTTTCAGGCAATGCGCCGCAATCCAGCCCAAATACCCGAAGCCCACTCATGGCAAAACGTTGTTGATAGGGGAGCGAAGTCGCTGTCACCTTGATAAATCGCATGGCACGGTCTTTTTTGAGAATGACGTAATCATGCGAGCGATCCTGCTGCGACTGGGAAGCATCGCTGATCACAAACCAGAGAATGCCGTCCTCGCTTCCTTCCATGAGGTAGCGGGTACGTAATTCATTGCCCGAATCGATCGAGCGATAGCTTGGGCTTTCTTCCTTGCGCGTAGGAATGCCTTCCTCTGCCAGATTGAGCTGCACCGAATGGACGGTGTACGCCTTTCCAAGATCAACCTCCAGCCATTCACCTGCGCTGCCTTTCGCACACCACCATGTACGGATATCCTCGTTGACGGATAACTGTGGTGGATGACCGTCTATCATGCTGGACGCCGTTACTTTCTTGCGGTAGGAAAGCAGCATATAGGACGGCTGCAATTCGCGGGCATCAAATTGTCCGTCTGGCAATGTATAGGGATAATCTGCAAAATGTTGATTGCAATACAGGAACCCATCCTCATCAAGACCTGCTGGAAACAGCCCTATACGTCTTTCAAAGTGCGCATTGACGGAGATGCGCATCGTGGAGGCATGCCACAGGTTTCCGTGAGCGTCCTCAATCGTGCTGCCATGCCCTGCGCCATTGATAAACCCCGAAGGTTTAAACGAGAATGGATTATGCGCTTGGTAGGTATAGGGTCCTAGCGGATGATCCGCTGTATAAACCCCATCAGCATATGTCGGCAGCTCCGTACCGGGCGCAGCATATTGCAAATAATACTTGCCACGCCATTTGTTGCAGTACGCGCCTTCGATATAAGGTGTACCCTCGGGATTTGCGAAATAGCCTGCTTCCTTCATTGCAATGGTCAGGGCGCTATCTGGCTCTTTGTCTGGATAGTTGACACGTTCAAAGCCATGGGCTTCGTCATTTGCATGAATCAGCGCTTTTTTCTCCCCGATGGGTAAAAAAGAATCGTCCAGCTCAATCCCGTATAGTGGCTCTTTGTTTCCACAGCCCCAGTATAAATAGACCCTTCCATCGTCATCAAACAGCATGTTGGGATCCCATAGGGTTAAGGGCGTTGACATTTCTTCATACAGGTCGCTCATTGGATCTTTTGTGCGCCATAGAGTACCTGGCTTATCATCGGATGCGGAAAAGTACAGATAATCATTGCATTGCCGCACGTCGGGGGCGTATAGATACAATCCAATCTCGCGGTTTTCATGCCACTGGAAGGTCATTAAATCATCCGAATAGTAAAACCCTGCCGACATGGAGGCGAATAGATAATAGCGTCCCTTAAAGTAGATCAAAGTAGGATCAGCCGCTTCACGGTGCGCGGTCATTGCATAGTGCTGAAACTTATATTCAAGGTTCAATGGGTTGCAATATTCTTTCATTGTGCACTCCCTTCTAGCCGTTTGCTGTATTCATCGCCTGAAAGAGCGACTGTTTTTCTTCCTCGCTGATACCACTAAATGAAAGCATCAACGAGATAGGCAATGCCATCATGGTTTCAAGTCCCTGCGCTTCAAAAGTGCCATCGCCCCGTTTCATTTGCGCAAGTGCCTCCTCTGGGATTACGCCTACTTTTGCCATACCCGTAAACATATGCTCGACATGGTCAGCAAAATAGGTTTTTCCAAAGGGGTGCATGATGAAATCCTTCATCAAAGTGGATTCGGTATATTCCTTTACAATGGAGAGCGGTTCGCCTTGCACCTGTACCACACAATCCAAAACCGATTTGCTTGCCGAAAGCCCAATTTGGAGCGTATAGCTGCCAGGCTCTGCGAACCAATCATTTAGCTCGGGGCTCCAGCAGGCGAGATCGCGATATTGTAGTTCAAATGACACGGTCTTTGTCTTCCCCGAAGTCAAAAGAACCTTGTCAAATGCACACAATTGCTTTACTGGCCTTAGGTATTCGCATTTGCAGGGCGTGTAATAGAGCTGCACAACCTCGCGCCCGCTGATGGCACCAGTATTGGTGACATCCACACTGACTGTCACGGGCTTATCCTTTGAAAGAGTAGGTGCATCCGTGCGCAAATTAGCATAAGCGAAGGTCGTATATGATAGACCATGCCCAAAGGGAAACAAAACGGGTTGAGCCTTGCTTTCATAGTAGCGATAGCCTACAAACATGCGCTCGGTATAAGGCACATGCCCTGCTTCTCCGGGGAACGAAAGATACGAGGGGGTATCCTCCAAACGCAATGGAAAGCTCTCGGGAAGGCGACCGCTTGGGTTTTCCTTGCCGTATAGCACATTCACCACGGCTTTGCCGACCCCTTGCCCTCCCAGATACGCTTCCACAATGCCCTTCACATCGTGCACCCATGGCATTTCCACAGGCGCGCCATTGTGCAGGACAACAATGGTGTTGGGCTGTATGGCGCTGACTGCCCATATGAGCGCATTGTGACTTTCCGGCAAGCGAAGATGCTTTCGATCAAACCCTTCCGATTCCATTTGGGAGGGAAGCCCGACAAATAAGACTGCAACCTCTGCCTGCTGCGCCGTTGACAACGCTTCATTCAGGAGCGATACATCCGTTTCTTCGCCATCATACCCTTTGGCATAGATCACATTTTCGCCAAGCCCCATTTCACCAATTGCATCCAAAGCGCTGACCACTCTCGTGCTATTGATGCGGCTTGAGCCGCTCCCTTGATAGCGTGGTGATTGCGCAAACTCGCCAATAAAAGCGATTTTCTGATCTTCGTTAAGCGGCAGTACAGCCGCATCGTTTTTCAGCAAAACAATGGATTGGGATGCGATTTCTTCAGCCAATGCTTCACCGCGTGCTAAATCAAAAACTGCATTCTCGCGGCGATTTTCCACCCCGCGCAGTACCAGTTTCAGGATGTTAGCACAAGCGGCATCCAGATCAGCTTCGGCTAATGAACCGTCCTGCACAGCCTTGATCAACTGTGCATCCGTATCAGCCGCGCCAGGCATCGTCAGATCACAGCCTGCTGCCACGGCTTTTGCGCGGTGCATGGTTGCCCCCCAATCGCTGACAACAGCCCCTTCAAACCCCCATTGACGGCGCAGAACCTCTTGCAGATATTCCGCGTTTTCAGTGCAAAACACATTGTCCACCTGATTGTATGCTGCCATCACTGTCCAAGGCTGTGCGCCTTTGACAATGCGCTCAAATGCAGCAAGATAAATTTCGCGCTTTGTGCGTTCATCCATTTCAGAGGAGCTATCCATGCGCCGATGCTCCTGATTGTTCGCAAAGAAATGCTTGACGCTTGTACCTACGCCTTGACTCTGTACGCCATTGACAAATGCCAACCCCAACTCGCCTGTCAGGAGTGGGTCTTCTGAAAAATATTCAAAATTACGCCCGCATAGCGGATTGCGTTTGATGTTGATGCCGGGACCTAAAAGCATTTGCACATTGTTTGCAAGGCACTGTTCACCCAGCTCCTTGCCAAGCCGATGAAGGAGATTTCGATCAAAGCTTGCCGCAGTAGCGCAGGCAAGCGGAAAGCAGATCGCCGGATCACCGCCGCCGCTGATGTCGTTGCTTTCGCCTTCTTGTAGACGCAAGCCATGAGGTCCGTCATTCATCCGTATGGCAGGAATGCCCAGCCGCTCTACCGCCTTGGTGTACCAGTTTCCATTGCCTGAACAAAGCCCTGCTTTTTCTTCCAGCGTTAATTCGCTGATCCATTTTTTGATTTTATCGTTATTCAATCCATTATCCTCCGAGTGCTGATTCGCGATTTTGATACAATCCCCCCATTTCCCAACGAAAACACCGAGAAATGGGGGGATTGATTGTGGGTTATCGCGCTAGATAACGCTCATAAGCTGCTTGGTTAATTTCGATGCATTCCTGCATTCCGTAGCTGTTTAGTTGATCCTTAAATGCGGCAAAGCTCTCTTGCGTGATCTCTTCTGTTCCCATGATGAAACCAGGAATGGCACTGTGCGCATATTCTTGAATATTGATATCGGCAGTGGTTACTACCTTATCATCTTCGGTGGAATAGCTTAGTGAAGCAGGGATCCATTCCAGACCTGCCGCGTCATCGTATTGTCTCCATACGCGATCACCTAGCTCAGTCGTTTCGCCAAATGCGTGGCGCGCATAGCTGTTGATGGTATAGCCAGGGATACGTGTGCCCGTGAGGTCGCCCTGCTGAAGCGTGCCGCCCACCAAGTCAAACAATGGGTTAATCACAAGGGTATCGCCCTCAAACCAGTAGGCGCCATCCTCAAGCCCATACTTTGCAAAAAGCGTATCGCCCGATGGAATCTGTTCCTTGGTCAGTCCATATTTACGGAGCATGCCGCCCTCATCGCTGTACATATAGTCCAGAATTGAGAGGAGCTTGGGTACATTGGTGCAAGCTGTGGTGACAACAGAGCCCTTACCGGAGGCTTCATAGGTTGCCTGCACACGCGGCAGCATATCTTTGGCGGTGATATCGCCATTGAGCGGCGATGCAACAGGCCTGACATCCATCTCAAGACCGTATTCGGGCATCGACATGGACGTTCCTATTTGACCGCTAAGCCCGTACCAAATGCCTGCCGCACCACCATAGGTGAGGGAGGTATTTGGCAGGTAGAACATGTCATTGACACGGCTGACAAAGTCCTGATAGATGTAACCAGCTTCATACCATTCATTCATCTTCTTGAGATAGTCGTAGAAGCCATCATCCATATAACCATGCCTGACCTGACCATCCTTCACATAGTAATCGCTGCCTGTAAAGCCAAACCCACTCATGAGCTCGCCATAAGGGCAATACCCATAGTAGGGGATAATCAAAACAGCATAGTCTTGCATGCCTGCTGCCTCAAAGTATGCCTTGAGGAGGGGGAGCATGTAATCCCAATCCTCCACGGTGGTGGGGTCGTCGTTGCCGCTGGGGAATTGAACATTGCCGCCTGTCATGGTTTCCAGAATATCACGGCGGTAAACAAGTCCACCCCAAACGGCTTCAGCCTCATCCGCTACCTCGGGCAATTCAAACATATGGCCATCATCATCAAACAGATGTCTTTTGAGACCTTCATCCGCATCGATGCGCTGCTTCAGGTTCGGCATATAGTCCAGATATTCTGCCAAATCGATAATGACGCCATCTTCATATAGCTGCTTAACGGAACCGGTATAGGTTGCAACATTGATGACATCCGTGTATTGACCTGTACCAAACATCAGACCCAAGCTATCAGCCTCTGTGCCTGAAACGGGTTGTTCATAGGCCAATGTTACATTGAATTTTTCGTTGAGATATTTGACGACAGGGTTATCAGCATAGCTTGCATAATATTCGCTGGGTGTTGAAAATGTCCAAAAGCTGAATTCTTCATGATTTGAGTAATCCATCGTTTCCCCAAAGGCTGCGCCCCCAAGCGTTGTTCCCGCGAGAAGGAGCACAGATAGAACCAAACTGCAAAGCTTTTTCATAGTCATCCTCCGTTTTTTATTTTTTGGTTGATTGGTCAAAATGCTATCCATTGATTATTCCTTCACACCTCCCAACGTGACACCTGTCACAAAATATTTCTGAGCGAAGGGATAGGCACATAGGATTGGGAGGGTTGCAACAACGGTCGTGCCATATTTGACTAGATTTGCCATCGAATCCGCGGCTCTTGTGGCATCATTGCCACTCATGACTCTTGATACATCGTTTTGTACGAGCATTTCTCGAAGATAGAGCTGTAATGGCCACAAATCTCGCCGTTTGGGGAGATAAATACTCGCCTGAAACCATGAGTTCCATTGCTGAACCAATACAAACATAACCACAACGGCAATCGTCGCTTTGACGAGGGGAACCAAGATAGAGACCAGTGTTCGCAAAGGACCCGCGCCATCCAGTCGGGCTGATTCCTCAAAGCTGACGGGTAGCTGTTCAAAGGAGCTTTTCATAATGATGATGTAATAGGCATTCAAAAGCCCTGGAATAATGATGGCTAAACGGTTGTTGATCAACCCCAATTTCAGGTTCACCATATAAGAAGGAATCAGACCGCCGCTAAACATCATCGTAAACAGGACGATCAATGTGAGTGGTTTTTGAAGCTTGGTTTTGCGGCTTAGGACAAATCCTGCGATGGTTGTAAAGATCGCGCTGAACACGGTCATGCTTCCAACATAAATAAAGGTGTTAAGATAGCCTGTATAAATGGATTGATTCCGAAAGACGAGCTCATATCCACCCAATGTGAATTCACCTGCTGGAAAAAACAGGAGACCACTTGATGCCATCAATGCACGCGGGTTGGAAACAGACGCCATCACAACATGCCAAAGCGGGGCAATACATACGATACAGAGCAAAACCATGAATAAAGCGTTGAAAATATTGAAGATGACCCTAGACGGTGTCATTTTTTCGATCATAGCATATCCCCCCTTAATAGACAGATGTATCAGCAAGCTTGCGGCTTACAGCATTGGAAAGAATCAAGAGCACAGTCCCT
The DNA here is from genome assembly GCA_012523405.1 of Clostridiales bacterium. Classification (GTDB taxonomy): domain Bacteria; phylum Bacillota; class Clostridia; order Christensenellales; family Aristaeellaceae; genus Limiplasma. The sequence goes on along the minus strand of JAAYIN010000001.1, from coordinate 10,936 downwards.
ACCACTGAGTTAAACAATCCCGCCGCGGCTGAATACCCATATTGCGCTTTGCCAATACCCATGCGCATGACATGCGTGCTGATCACATCTGCGGTGCTATAAATGCTTGGATTATAGAGCAGTAGGATTTTGTCAAACCCAACCGTCATGATCAGACCAAGTCGAAGCACGAGCATCGTTACAATGGTCGGGCGAATCGCTGGAAGCGTGACATGGATCACGCGTTGCAGTCGGTTTGCGCCATCAATCGCTGCCGCTTCATGATGTTCGCTGCTCACTGAGGTAATGGCAGCAATGAAAATAATCGCGCCATAGCCCATCCCTTGCCATACATCGGTCAATAGATTGATCGCCCAGAAATAGGACGGATTGGTCAATAGATTCTGTCGCTTGATGCCAAATACATCCACTAAAAGGTTTGTGATAATCCCGTTGGAGGATACAAACTCAATCACTAGACCCGCAATGACAACCGTCGATACAAAATAGGGGAGATAGCTGATTGTTTGCACTGTTTTCTTGAACTTTTCAATATGAATTTCATTGAGCAGAAGTGCAAACATAATGGACAGCGGCATACCCACGAAAAGCCCGAGCAAACTGATGGCGAGTGTATTGCGCAAAATCGGAAGAAAGGATGGGTTCGAGAAAAAATCAATGAAGTTTTGAAAGCCTACGAAGGTACTGCCAAAGAACCCCTTTGTGGCATTAAAGTCTTGAAATGCCATGACCAACCCAAACATAGGCAGGTAGTTAAAGATAATGAAATAAATCAGTATGGGAGCAAATAGCAAATAGATGCTCTTATTCATCAGAAGATCGTTTTTCCATGATCGAGTGTCGATTTTTACGGGCTTGATTGCTTTCGCTTTTATCAATGTCAATTCCCCCTATAAAGCTCTGCTTATATGTCGTTTATCTCTTTAATAAGATAAGTATACGCTTGCGGTTGCGGATGGTATATCGCACATGTTGTTTGCTTGTCATGTGCGTTGTTTTCGCCGCGCAGTGTGCCAGAAGATGCTCCTGTCACGCCGTACCCTTTTCTAGTAGAAATACATCGCCGGTAATCCCTGAACCGCTAGTGGGTTGCTGCGTCATCATGCGATCGATTTCATCAATCGGATTGGCGGCTCTTTCGCGTTCAAGCGTTGTCGCCACTTCGATAGCAAGGTGATTCGCTCCTTGATGCAGAAAAGAAGAAATATCAAAGCGAAATGGGGGCGCGATCTGCATTCCTGCACTGCTTCCATTCACGAACAATTCAACCCCCTCTGCCGCATCCGTGATGCAGAGCTCATAGTCCGCTTTTTGATTGATCATCAACTGCGCTTCATAGCGGACAAAACCTGAAAAATCGGGCGCTTCCATGGCAAAATCATCAGGCGTTTTAACCTGTTTTGCGACGCTGAAATGTGGATAATCGATACTGGAACAAACGCTTCTTTGCCATTGGCTGATTATGGTTGAGCCAATCGTTTGTGGCTTGCCATGGCAGATGGGCTCGCAGTCTTCAACGTCAAATACAACAATGAGGCTATGCAATGGCACAATCGTGACTGATAGAACAATGCCGTTTTCTGTCTCGCGCCATTGCAAGGGCTCCAGTCGATTCTCCCATGCATTGTATAGGACGCAAGGACCCTTCCGTTGGAGGAATATCTCGCCCTCATACGTTTCATTTCCTTCGTTGATGAAAAGATAGAGATCCGCTGGATTCTGATAATGCAAGCATCGAATACGATTGTTTGCGGGCTTTACGGCGATATCCATTGCGCACAATTTTTGGAGGGATGAAACCAGTTGATGTAGCGGAATAACATTGCATTCGGAGAAAGTGTTCAATAACACATCGTCGCCATCACAAATCCCTTTGGGTAATTGATCGATCACGAAAACAGGGAAGCCGCATTGCTGTAGTTCGGCAATTCCTTTGGCAACGCAGGAGGGAATGTATTCACTCATCGGTAAAACAAACGCCTGGTAATATTGTCCGTTGATACGCAGTCCCTCGTGTAAATCCGTTTTGTAATGCTCTCTTCTTTCAAAAACATCGGCAGGGATATAATCAAAGTCGATCTGGTGATCAGTAAGGCAGCGTGCGACCTTTTGGCTGAGCATATATTCCCCGCCAGACCACTCTGCCTCTGCGTGATATAAAACGGCAACGGATGCAATATGGTGACCGCCATTGATGAGATGACAAACGCGATTGGCATACTCAAACAGCTTTGCGAAATGGCGGTATTGAGGGTTATGTCCACCTGCGTAAAAATGGGGAGGGCAGTCTCCATCGGGATAGGCTTTGGGGCTAAAGGCATGCGGTGTAAAGTGGTTGATGCCACGTACTAAGCAATGGTCGATCAAATATTTGCCAAGTTGAACGCCCATGCTCCACCTGTAATTCCCGAATATTTCGCATAACGCCCGCCCTTTTTTGAGCGGATCAATCGCTGCATAGGAGGAAGCCAGTTTCGCAAGCATATAATGAAAGAACTCACCATCACGGGGCATGTGCTGGTAATTGATCTGAGGGTCATCCTCACACATCGGCATAATTTGTTGACTGATGAGATCCACACCCGCCATATCCTGTCCGGCAAGTGCGCGGAAATAATGTCCTAGGCTGGAGCCCAACCTAGCATGCTGATTGTTATCCTCAACAATATGACCGATGTATTCAACCCCACGGTCGCGGCACCATTCGCCTAGCTGCATCGAGAAATTACACTCTACCAGCTGCGTAATGCTATCCATATAAATGCAGCGAATCTTCGCTTTTTGAGCCGTCTCGCCCCAATCTGTCCACAGGTACACAAGTTGCCTTTTCCAATCAACGCCCAATCGCTTGGTCAGCACCGCTTGCAGCTCGCGGCTCCATGGCAAGTCCTGCGGCGTTCCGAGCACGCTATTCACATCATAAAGCGCACCATTGCCCAGCTCTGGCTCATCGGAGAAAAAACCTGCGATCGTTTGACCGAAATGTGCCTTGTAGCGTGCATAATGCGGCTCGTATACCGCATCGATTAACACTTTGCATGAATCTCGATCCATCATGTTGATATAATCGCGGTGAGGACCGTAATTGCGCGATAAGCCGATCTGATAGACCCGCCATTCATCGCTCGGTCGTTGCCACGTTAGCGCTCCCTCTTGCATAAAGGGCAACAAATCAATTGTTTCTCCGCAATCGACTGCATGATAAGCAAAAATACCAAGCAGCTCATCATCGTCAAACTGCCGATGCTTTGGCGGCGCGATGCTTTCGATCCCCATCTGCAACGGTGTTTTTGGCGTTTCGGGCAATTGCGCTATCTCTTGTGCATCAAGTGCCAGCAATCCTTCCTCATCAAAGTGATAAGGTTTGCAATATACACTTTGCCGGCAGAGTGTCTCGGGTGCATTCAGCAGCGCGCCATTTGCATGACCTGTTGGGAAATGATCATCGTCCAGTATCCACACCTTCATATTGCGCTTTTCAGCTTCATCCAAAATAATGTCCATATCGCGCCACCAAAGCGGACCGCAAAAATCAGGATGGGGGCGTGCCTCCACGCAAACAGCACCACAACCCGCCGATTGAATCGCGTTCATGTAGGCACGCAGGGTTTGTTCGTCTTTGCCATGCTGCCAGAAAAAGGGCAGCATATAGTTGTTTGTCTTTGCGTCAAGAACCTGCAGTAAGCGTTCATTCTGATGCATGATTACACCTCTCTTCATATGTTTCATCTACTTATAGTATAGGGATAGTGAGAGATGGAGGTATATCGTGTATGTGGTCAATGTGTCATGGATGTTGTTTCACGCTTCCTCTTTGCAAACAAAAAAAGAAACCATGCATTTTGCATGATTTCTTTAATCAGTCGCTTGGGGTTAAAAATCGATCATTTTATTGTTATCGCGATACTTTTGAGGTGTTTCTCCCATAATATCCTTGAACACTTTTCCGAAATGACTCTGGGAGGCAAAGTAGAAATAATTCGAGATGGTTAAAATGCTTTCTTCTGAAAATTTCAACATATTCGCAGCGGCGGCAACACGCTTATTCCGGATGTAGGCTTGAATCCCGATGCCCTCTGCTTGTGAAAAGCGTTTGGATAGATAACTGCGTTCGACACCGATTTCCTTGGCAAGTGCCTCCACGGTAATAGGCTTGTTTAGATGCCTGTCAATGTAATTCTTGCATTGCCCGACGAGTGAGGTTTGACTACGCTCCTCGTTCTTCAGCTTGACGCATTCTGTATAGTCAGTTAGGACGCTCATGATAAGTTTAAGTATATCTGTGATTTCATTGCACATCTCTAGCCTCGTAAAATATAAATCGCTCATTAAATAAGCGGTTAATGAATCCATCCCGCCATCAATCGCTGCACGAGATGCAAGCACAATCAAACTGCAAGCAATGTATTCATGCTGCTTGAACGCTTTTTGGGCGAGATTTCCTACGCTATAATCATCAAATGAATCAAGACCTACAGCCGAAAGTGCCTTTATCCCTTCGACATTGCCAGTCCTAATCATGTTCATATAAGCCTGTTCATCAGAGAAATTATAGCGATGCTCTTCCCGTTCTGTATACTCCAATTCGTAGGCTTGGTACGCATTCTTTCCCTTGAGATTTCCGATCTCGCGGTCTTTTTTGGAATAGATGATGTCCTTCTCGGTGATGTATTCACCACTTGCTTCGTAATGCATCATACTCAACGTTGCACACATTTGATTAAGTGTCTTGGTGCGCAAGTGTAGCGTTTGGGCGGAAAGTCCATGTGCCTTTGCATATTCTTGCAGTATGCTATCGCTGGACTTGCCTCTTAAAACGGGTCCGAGCACAATATAGTTGCCATAGGGATCCATGCACAGACCATATAACACCGTATCTTCAAAATCGAGTGCGGTTTTATCGGCGGTATTTACCTTTTCAAGGAGATGCTTTCGTAATACCAAATCTGCAATCAGGGGATCGTTTGCTTTCTCAAAGCCCAAACAGAATAGCGTGATTTCACCCGTTTTATCAAAATAGTGAATCGGAATATGTGTCATTCGAAAAATGCGCTCCATGACATAGAACATCTTTTCCATATGCATCACTCCTAAGTAGACATTACTATCATAATACCTGATTTCTGTCGCTCCTGCAAATGATTTTATCAATTTGCAGCAGTATGTATTGTAGAGCTACAATACATACTGCTGCAAAAAGAAAAAAGGAGTTTTCCTCAAATGGAAGGATCCGATCCTGTGGGAGTTGAATTTAAACGGAGTGATGAGATATAATCAACTACGCAAAGAGGTAAGCAAGTCCATTCGCTTTGCTTCTGTAATGATTTTAGGGTCGATATAGGACATATAAGAAACCTCCTATTGTGATACGGTGAAAAACTTAAGAGTATTATTTCTAGTAAATTATATACATCTGTGATAAAATGAAGATGGTTCTATGCACTTGAAACTTTATTTTCTGATTATATCGCTTTGGCGTTATAATATAAACAAGATGAAAGGAATGAATTAAAATGAAATATACAATATCTATAATCCAAAACCAAAACAGGAGGGTGACTATAATTTAACCCTCCTGAAAAAACGGAGGAAATTATGGCTTTTAATTGGAAGAAAGATATCAGAGAACAATCTGCAAACACTATCATGCTTTTAGATGAATGTCACTTTCACTATTTGTCGCAAGGCGAACCTCGAAAAGACTTTGCGCTTGTTCTTAAAGCGTATCCGCACATAGCGTGGTATATCAGCCACAAGATGCCAGAACTAAAAGATTGGATTGGCAAACTTAATCAGATGGTTGCAGATGAACCATTGCCAGCAGACATAGATAATCTTGTTGGAAATCTTTTAGAATCAATGGAAGATTGGATTATTTACGTAACCACGCCAGATGATTATCATCGGCAATCTTTTGTAGGTTGGGATGAGAAAGAACTTACATCTCTTACCGATTATACTGGTAAAACTGTTGTTGATATAGGCTCCGGAACAGGGAAGCAAGCTTTTGCTGTTGCCAAGTTTTCAAAAACAGTTTACTGCGTTGAACCCGTTTGGAATTTGCGAAGATATCTAAAAAATCGTGCTAATGAAGAACAGTCTGAGAACGTTTTTGTTGTTGACGGAATAATTCAAAACCTTCCTTTCCCTGCGAATTTTGCGGACATAACAATATCAGGTCATGTTGTAGGTGATGACATTGTAAATGAAATAGCTGAGATGGAACGAATCACAAAACCGACTGGTATGATAATTTTATGTCCCGGCAATACCGATACCGACAATGATATTCATAAAATCCTATTAGAATCAGGATATAGTTGGTCAAGATTTTTAGAGCCGGGTGATGATTTCGGTAGTGGATATAAACGAAAATATTGGAAAGTAAAATAATCATTATATGCGAAAGAAGGTTTGGGAAATTTCCCAAACCTTCTTTTCTAGTGTGCCCGACATGCGCAATAACTAGGTGATGAAAGATCACTATGGGCTTGGCAGCAGGAACCATTAGCCAAGGACAAGGGTGCGCGTTATGAGAGCAGAAGGAAGTCTAAGGCAAACCCTCGGCAGGGCGAACGGAAATCGCATAGAAGGCATTTGCGGGACGGACGAGCTTGCTAAACAAAGCGAAGTCCAATACTGCCCGAATCCCGTGATGTAAATGCGGCAGATAGATGAGGGGAAAGTGACCCGGCTTACTCGTGGAGGTCTTACGGGGCTGAAAAGGACAAACTACCATTGACACCTTCAGAACTTGCATGGTGACATGTAGCTAAACCGTAAGAAGTCAGCAGAGGTCATAGTACCGCAAAAAAAGGCGGGCTGTGCGATGCGAGGAAAGCAGAACACCACGAAGGTGGGCTGCTCGCGTGAGGGTATGTTGGAAACAGAGAGTACTATCTACCACCTTGACAAATAAATACCTTGCATCCCTTGGATATTCTGACATATCCCAAAGATACAAGGTACTGCACTCAAACCATTGAACCGCCGTGTACCGAACGGTACACACGGTGGTGCGTATGGTCGGCTAGGGCGCAAAGCCCTAGCCCCCTACTCGATTGACATGAAGAAGGGATTGTATCTATGATTACCTGTAAGCTTGGGCAAGAAAACTATTGTATGGTTTTGCATTTTGTTTGGAAATCAGTTCACCCCAGACGAGGTGTACGACAACTATCCTGCAGATCGGCTGATGCATGATATCGCCCTCGCGCTGATGGCAGTACAAATGCAAACCACAGAGGTACTGAATACTTTCCCTACGAAACCGATAGCGCAAGAGGCGGAGGAGATTCTCATGCAGACTCCCCGGATTCAACAGACCTAACGCTGTCGGGATATATTTGCTAGCTATAACACCCTGCTGAACGGCGGATGGCGCATGCAAGAAATAGACAATATGGACATGCTGGGATTTCTGGAAATTCGTGCTTGGAATGCTGGGCAGGAACAGAAAAAGAAAGAGCCAAAGCCGCCTATATTGACGAGGTTTGGCCCGAATTAAAGTGATGATTGAGTTTAACTTAACTATTACTGATTATTCTTGACGTACTTGGTTGCTCGCGCAGCACCGATTTTGATGATATACCCTTCCTTGACTAGCTGCGCCAATGTATTTTTGATGGTAGATTCGCTGATGTCAGGGCAAAGCTCAGCAAGCTCTTGTTTCGTGAGTGATTCTAATCGACTTGCAAATATCTGACGTATCCGTTCGGGCTTGCTGATCTTTTTATCGCTTAGGAATGCAACACGACTATTGAAGTCGCGATATGCAGCCAAAATGATACCCAGCATATAGCGCGTAAAGGGTTCATAGGAGTTTGTTCCTTCGTGCCAGTTGTCAGAGCTTGCTTTTAATGCATCGTAATAGGAGTCCTTATTCTTTTCAATGAGCATTTCGAGGCTGATATACTTTCCGACAATGTAGCCGCTGCGATAAAGCATTAGGAGCGTTAGTAAACGACTCATTCTGCCATTTCCATCATTGAAAGGGTGGATGCAGAGAAAATCCACTAGGAACATGCAGCTAAGTAGAAGCGGATCAGCCTGTTCTTGGCTGATTGCTTCAATGTATGCATCACATAGATTCTTCATGGCGTCAGGTGTTTCAAAAGCTGAAAGCGGCTTAAATCGAATCATTTCAGTACCGTCTTCGTGCTTTTCCACGATGGCGTTATTTGTGCTTTTCCAGCGACCGGCGATACCTGAAGCACTGAAGGAGTACAGGTATTGATGAAGTTGCAGTACAACGGAGGCAGAAGGATTCATGTATTCATAGTTTTCATGGACAAGCTCTAACACTTGACGATAGCCAGCGATTTCTTCTTCTGAACGATTGCGAGGTTCGGACTTCTCTGCAACTAACTCGCTCAGGCGTTTGTCAGAGGTGTAAATGCCTTCGATACGGTTAGACGCACCAGTGCTTTGGATTTTCGCTGTGCGCAGAAGAGTTGTTAGGATGTCAGAATGTGCTTCCATGTAAAGCTCTTGTTTTCCCTTACATTCATGGATTGTTGTCAGCATTTTGACGATCTCGGGCGTCAAGAGTGGCTTTATATCAAAAGTAAATGTACGCATGTTGCCTTCCTTTCTATCGATACAACGCTGTAAGTATCGGTATAATTTTAGCACTATTTTGCACAGATATCAAGCAAAACATACGGATTTGCTCCAATTCTTATTAGGAGGTGAAATCATGAGCGAGGTCTTACGCGAGCTGGTGGTTTCGTTATCGCTGGATTCAGACAACTTCACTCGCAATCTACGTACCATTAACCAGCAGATCAAAGAAGCAGAATCGTCTTTTCGGTTGGCGGGTGCTGGGATCGAGAAATTCGAGTCCACCGTACAAGGAACACAGTCCAAGTTATCAATGCTTGGCAGTAAACTTCAAGAGCAGAACCGTGCGGTCGAGCAGTATTGCCGCTCATTAGTAGCCGCAAACCAAAAGCTGACGGACTCCAGCACCCGTCAGGAAAAGATGAAAACCTCGCTGATGGCCGCCCGAAGTGAGCTTGAAAAAAGCTACAACAGCGACAGATAAAGCGGCGGCAGAGTATGATCGCCTTGCCGCTACTTTGGGCGAAACGGATGCGGCTACCGTAGCTGCCAAAGCAAACCTTGAAAAATATAAGACTGAGCAGAAGGCTGCCAGTGATAACGTCAAGCTTTTGGAAGGACAAATAAAGTCCAACACCAAGACTCTCCAGAACAATGCGGATGCAATTTCAAGAGCTAAAACGAACCTTAATAATGCTAAAGCTTCCGTTAAGGAAATCGAAGCCGAGATTAAAAGGTTGACGGAAGCCTTGTATCGCATGGAATCCAAGTGGACGAAAGCTGGTAACGCGCTTACTGCTTTTTCCTCGAAATGTGGGACTATCTCAAAGGCAATGGTCAGCACGGGTAAAGGGATGACGGCTGCTATCACCACGCCCATTGTGGCACTTGGAACGGCAGCGGTTAAAGCAAGTATTGATTATGAAACTGCATTCACCTCTGTTAGAAAAACCGTTGATACTACCGAGGAAGAATTTAAGTCGCTCTCCTCCTCCATCAAGGAAATGCCTACGCAGGTGGCAACTTCTGCAAATGATATTGCTGAGGTCACAGCGGTGGCTGGTCAACTTGGTATCGCCAACAAGTATCTAATCGCCTTGCTTACGAAGAGAATGATTTTCAAATAAGTTATGCTACTATCTATCGAGCTATTTATTCCGGTATGTTGGATAGCCCAAAACCATCGTACGGAAGCCGCGGTGTTATTAGAAAATTACGCCATCGCGGAAAGACAAGGCGCAAAAAGGGAACGGTTGAAACTAGAGGTAAAATTGTTATCAGCAATCGAATTCAGCAACGACCAGAGGGAGCTGAAACCTGCCAAGTCATAGGGCATTGGGAAGCAGATACTGTAGCCGGAAAGGCAGGCCCAGCTTGTCTTGTGACTATAACAGACCGATGTAGTCGTTATTTATTGGTCGGTAAAATAGCAAAGAAATACTCGGCTCTAACTGCTGAAATGATGATTGATTTGCTTTCCGCTTTGCCAAAGAAGAAACGGAAAACGATAACTCCTGACCGTGGCAAAGCGTTTTCAAAGCATGCACAAGTTACTCAAGCCTTGAATGATTTACCTTTCTACTTTCCAGATCCGCATGCGCCTTGGCAGCGTGGCACAAACGAAAACACCAACGGTTTACTTCGGGAATACCTACCCAAGTCTTATGATATCGCCTTATCCTCCGATGAGGATATTGCTGATTTTGCAAGAAAACTCAATCACAGACCACGCAAATGCTTGAATTGGAAAACACCGCATGAAGTCTTTCTTAATCAGGTGTTGCACTTGACTTGACAATTCAAGACTTAAAAACATCCGCTTGAGCTTGTTCAGTGTTGTCGTAGTTGGCTCCTCGAGCAAGCTCTCTTTTTAAGGTACGATAGAAAGATTCCATGATGGCATTGTCATAAGGATTACCTTTGCGACTCATGCTTTGCACACAACCATAGTGTGCAAGTAAGGCTCCGAAACGTTTTGAAGTGCATTGAGCACCACGGTCTGTATGAACAATTAGTCCCTTGTCTGGATGTTCCCTGCCGATCGCTTGATTAAATGCGGATATCACCAAAGCATCTTTGATTCGGGTATCCATCGCCCAACCTATTACTTTTCTGGAAAATACGTCTATAAACACCGCTAAATATAGAAATCCATGTCGTGTGGGTATATATGTAATGTCTCCGACCCAAACAAGATTTTTCTTTTCCGCTTTAAATACTTGATTGAGAATATTGGGACGTTCCTCATATTGATTCTTATTGGGGTAATAGCGATACCTCTTTCTAGCCCCTTTTGCAATCAGACCTTGTTCACTCATAAGTCTGGAAACACGTTTGACATTGACTTTTATCTGGCGTTTTTCAAGAACCAACT
>JAAYIN010000080.1 GCA_012523405.1 Clostridiales bacterium | reverse complement strand
TGCCTTTAGGGTATCTTTTTCTTGTTGTATTTTGGTTCTCATAAACTTATTTTACAACAAAAAGCGAGAGTTGTCAGTTATGACTTCTCTCGCTTTTTTGTTGGGCTGTTTTGCAACAGCCCCTTTTGTTTTATCGTTTACTGTGGTTTGGGGGGTATAAACTATCCTTCTTTAGGATATGCATCTTTGATATTCGTGCGATTCAGTAAATAATCCGTACTTGTATTATGGAAATCAGCAAGTTTAATCAAAACAGTAGTCGGGATATCTACCTCGCCACATTCATAATTGCTATAAATGCGTTGACTGCAGTGAAGATGCTCTGCCATCTGTGTTTGAGTCATATCCCTATCTTCACGCAGATTTCTGATTCGCTCATACATGAAATCACCTCATTTATTCCTTTAGAAAATAATCGGAAGTAACCTCAAATATATCGGATAAAATTTTCAGCTCAATATCCGTTACGTATCTTTCGCCATTTTCAATTCGCTTCACTGCGGTCTTATCGATATCCACACCATGCAATTGTATCATTTCTGCTAATTGCCTTTGCGATACTTTCGGCACAAGTGCTTTTCTGAGCATCATGACTTTCTTGCCGCAAAGATTTCGTGTTCCATCCTTAGCCTTATGCTTAAACATATCATTACCACCAAAATCAATATAAACTATTATACATTCAATCGTTCTGCGTAGGCATATTCTTGATTAATGTCAGCACAATTTCCTTTTGTTTTGTACTCAAAGCGCTCCAATTTTCAAGCATTTCCCACTGATCTGGGCTTAATTCAACAGAGCTGTTATCACTTGAAAAGAATTGAGACATGGTCATATGAAACGCTTCACATATTTTTTGAAGCGAAGAGACCGACGGGCTTCTTCCCTTTTTATACCACGCCGATATAGTTGATTGGTCAACGCCACTCTCTTCACTTAATTTCCAAATCGTCCAATTTCGGCGTTCTCTTAACGCAGTGATTCTTGCTAATACATCCATATTCAGGGTCTCCTTAGTTAGTAAGTGTCATAATTATATTGTATTATAGCATGCCGCATAAATAGTAATGAGCTATAATAGTATGGCACTTACTCTTTAAGGAGATACACAAATGGAACTATACAAAGACCTTCTGCTCAAACTACAATCATCCAATCCCCAAGAAACCCTACCACCAGAAACCCCAACCAAAATCAGTGAAAGCACCTGCTATCAAGCCATCCAAGACATCAGAAAAATTCTAGATGATGATAAACTCCATGATTTCGAGTGCATCGAAAAAATCGTCGTGCTGCTAGAAAACATTGGTTCAGACGGCGGATCACGCCATGATTTTTCATAACAAAAAGCGCATTGGACAAAAATCCAATGCACTTTTCTTTTTCACTATATACTTGTTCAACTAAACCAGATCACAAACCTCAGCCCCCACACCTGCGCGCAGCGCAGTAATGGGTTTCCAAAGGGATTCTATCCCTTTGGTGGGGTGCAGGGGTGAAACCCCTGTGTTATGGTTTCAAAAAAGCATCTATTGGCGTTTTTAGTGCCATAGATATTTTGTATAATGTATAAAACGTGAAGTCTTTCTGACCTTTTTGGGATTCCAATTGCCTGAGATACTCATGCGAAATCTCAATTTCTTCTGATAATTGTAATTGTGTTAATCCGCATTCATTTCTATACTTCTTTATATTATCGCAAACAATGATATAAAGTTCATCTTTAGAAATGTATTTGTTTTCTTTCATTGCTATATCACCCTAAATGATTATGACAAATAATCGAACGGATTTATGTAAGGCAGTGCTTTACATGCTTGGCGCATCATTATACACTGGTGATGTAAACACCAAAACTATCTAAAGGTGGTATTTATGATGAAATGCGCATGTGACTATTGTATCTATCATAAAGACGGTCATTGCTCACTAGAAATCATACAAATCAATGAAATAGGCATGTGCGAGGAGTGCATAACCGTGTCAATTCCCAGTGCGATCCTTCAAACACTCAAAGAGGAGCAATCAAAAAAATTAGAATCCCAATAGAAACAGCCCATTACTTGCGCGGTAAACATACGCAAATAATGGGCTGTACTATACCCCACACCTGCGCAAAGCGCAGTAACGGGTTTCCAAAGGGATTCTATCCCTTTGGTGGGGTGCAGGGGTGAAACCCCTGCAAGCCCCTATTTCATGAGCTTCACCATCACGGCCTTCTGGGCGTGTAGACGGTTTTCGGCTTCTTCGAAGATCTCGTCGGCGTGCTCCTCGAGAACTTCGGCGGTGATTTCCTCGCCGCGGTGTGCGGGTAGACAATGCAGAACCATAGCGCCACGCTTTGCGACGTCCATGACGGCGGCGTTGACTTGGAAGCCTGAGAAGGCCTTGATGCGTAGCTCAGCCTCGCCTTCCTGACCCATGGATGCCCAAACGTCGGTGTAGACAACGTCAGCACCAGTAGCCATGGCGAGAACGTCGGGGCTGCACGCGAATTCGCCGTTTTCCTTTGCCCATGCCATGATGTCAGCGTCTGGCTCGTAGCCAGCGGGGCATGCGATGGAGACGGCCATGCCCACCTTGATGCAGCCGACGATGAGTGAGTTTGCCATGTTGTTGCCGTCGCCGATGAAACAGAGCTTGAGGTCTTTGAAGTTGCCTTTGCGCTCGCGGATGGTCATGAGGTCGGCCATGACTTGGCAGGGGTGCGCGTAGTCGGTGAGACCGTTGATGATGGGAATGCTGCCGTAGTCGGCGAGGTCTTCGACTTCCTTTTGCTCGAAGGTGCGAATCATGATGCCGTCAAGGTAGCGGCTCAGAACGCGCGCGGTGTCCTCGACAGGCTCGCCGCGCCCAATTTGCAAATCGCGGCTGCTGAGGAATAGCGCAGAGCCGCCAAGTTGTGACATACCCACTTCAAAGCTGACGCGGGTGCGTGTGGACGACTTTTGGAAGATCATGCCGAGGGTTTTACCTGCGAGAATGGGGTGAGAAATGCCGTGCTTTTTCTCGTACTTCAGCTGATCAGCAAGATTCAAAGTGGATATAATCTGCGCTGCGTCCCAGTCGGATAATTTCAGTAGATGCTTGGTAGGCTCAATCATTTTGCTAATTCCTCCTTGATAATATTACATGCGATTTCCAGTTCAACCCAAGATATGCTCAGCGGCGGCAGAAGCCGCAGCTTGTTTTTTGCGGTGAGGGTGACAACGCCGCGATGAAGGAGCGCGCGCACGAGCTCGCCGGCGTTTTTAGTGGTTTCAATGCCGAGCATGAGGCCGCTTCCGCTGATGCTCAAAACGCCCTGTGCGCCCCCAAGCTGCGACAAGATGTACTCGCCTTTTTGGGTGACTTCCAAAAGAAAATCATCGGTCATGCGGGTGATGACGCTGAGGGCAGCGGCGGCGCAAACGGGGTTGCCGCCGAAGGTCGAGCCGTGGGAGCTTGGGGTCATGGTATCCTGCACCTTCACGCCCATCAGGCATGCGCCCATGGGCAAGCCGCCCGCGAGCCCCTTTGCGGTGGTGACGACATCGGGCATGATGCCAAAGTTCTGGTAGCTGAATAGCTTGCCAGTGCGGCCGTTGCCCGTTTGCACCTCATCAATCATGAGGAGAATATCGTTTTGATTGCAAAGGTCGTAGGCTGCTTTGATGTATTCGGGAGTAAGGCAGTTCACGCCGCCCTCACCCTGCACGGTTTCAATCAGCAGGCCGCAGACATCGCCGGCTTCAAGCGCGGTTTGAAGCGCCGCGGCATCGCCGGCAGGCACATGCCGAAAGCCTTGCGGAAACGGACCAAAGGTATGATGGAACACATCCTGACCCGTCGCAGCGAGGGTGGCGAGGGTTCTGCCGTGGAAGCTGTTTTCAAGCGTGATGATCACGGGCTTCACATTCTCGCCATGCTTATCAGCAGCGTACTTTCGCGCAACCTTGATCGCACACTCGTTCGCCTCTGCGCCCGAGTTGCCAAAGAACACCTTCTTCATGCCCGTGCGGGTGCAAAGCTCCTTGGCGAGCTTCACCTGCGGGGTGGTGTAGTAGAGGTTGCTCACATGGGGCAAGGTTGCGGCTTGCTGCGCGACTGCCGCGACCCATTCCTGATCGCCATAGCCAAAGGAATTGACCGCGATGCCGCTGCCCATATCGATGTACTTGCTACCGCTCTCGTCTGTGAGCGTTGCGCCCTCGCCCGACACGAATGTCACGGGAAAGCGCGAATAGGTGGACGCGATATATTCAGCGTCCTGCTGCTGGATCAATGTCATGCTCTTCACTCCCAAAATAGCCTTATTCAGTAAACATCGTACCGAAGCCGCCATCCGTCAGGCACTCGATCAAAATCGCATGCGGCACGCGCCCGTCTAGGATAAACACCTTATGAACCCCGCGCCGAATCGCCTCAATGCAGCATTCGATCTTTGGGATCATGCCGCCCGAGATAATCCCGTCACGAATGAGCTGCGGTGCTTCGCTCACAGGAATCACCGAAATCAGCGTGCTTTCGTCCGACTGATCGCGCAATATACCGCGCGTATCCGTCATGCTAATCAGGCTTTCCGCCCCAAGGCTGGACGCAATCTGCGCCGCCGCGGTATCCGCGTTGATATTGTAGGCATTGCCCTCGCTATCGCAGCCCACCGTTGAAATCACGGGCATATAGCCCTTCTCCAGCAGATCCAATATCGGCTCTGTGTTGATCTTTGTGATCTCGCCCACATAGCCATGGATGTCGTCCATCTTTTCCGCTTCGATCATATGGCCGTCCATACCGCAAAGCCCGATTGCCTTGCCGCCGATGGACTGAATCAGGCTCACAAGGCTCTTGCCGACCTTGCCCGCCAGCACCATCTGCACGATTTCAGCCGTCTCCGCATCCGTCACCCGAAGCCCGTCAATGAACTCGCTCTTCTTGCCGATCTTGCTCAGCAAATCGCTGATCTCAGGGCCGCCGCCGTGCACCAGCACGACCTTAACCCCCACCAGCTGCAGCAAGAGCAGGTCGCCCATCACCGCACGCTTGAGCTCCTCATTGATCATTGCGTTGCCGCCGTACTTGATCACAACGATTTTCTGGCTATATGCTTTAATATTAGGAAGTGCCTGAATCAGCACCTCTGCACGTTGTTCGGTGGTCATAATCATTCTCCTCCGGGGGGCTAAGCCCCCTTTTTGTTTGGGCTGCGCCCAATTGTGTTATGCAGCTTGGCTGCTGATTTGTAGCAGTATTTATGTAGTTTGAGGGGGCTTCGGGGCTTCGCCCTTTTTGTTTGGGCTGCGCCCAATTGTGTAAGCAGCTTGGCTGCTGATTTGTTTCGGTATTTATATAGTTTGAGGGGGCTTCGGGGCTTCGCCCTTTTTGTTTGGGCTGCGCCCAATTGTGTGAGCAGCTTGGCTGCTGATTTGTTTCGGTATTTATGTAGTTTGGGGGGCTTCGGGGCTTCGCCCTTTTTGTTTGGGCTGCGCCCAATTGTGTAAGCAGCTTGGCTGCTGATTTGTTTCGGTATTTATGTAGTTTGGGGGGCTTCGCCCTTTTTGTTTGGGCTGCGCCCAATTGTGTTATGCAGCTTGGCTGCTGATTTGTTTCGGTATTTATATAGTTTGAGGGGGCTTCGGGGCTTCGCCCTTTTTGTTTGGGCTACGCCCAATTGTGTGAGCAGCTTGGCTGCTGATTTGTTTCGGTATTTATATAGTTTGAGGGGGCTTCGGGGCTTCGCCCTTTTTGTTTGGGCTGCGCCCAATTGTGTTATGCAGCTTGGCTGCTGATTTGTAGCAGTATTTATATAGTTTGAGGGGGCTTCGGGGCTTCGCCCTTTTTTTCTTGCCCTCTGCAATTCATATAGACAATAATTCATGTTGCTCTGCCAACTGGATAACCGTCACTTAGCATCAACAATAAACCTATACTAGCAGTGCACATGTAGTCACAACAAACCTCTGCCAGCTGCGCTAGCATTAAAAACAGCGATAGCTGTTAGGTGCGGTAGTCCCCATTGATTTTGACGTAGTCGTATGTCAGATCGCAGCCCCATGCTTTAGCGGTAACATCGCCCTCATGAAGCGTGACCAGCACAAAAATCTCGTCCTCAAGCAATATGCCTTTCGCTTCTTCCTCGCTAAAGGGAACGCCCGCGCCATCGCGGCACATGGCAATGCTGCCCTTGCGGCTCTCAAAGTCCACATCAACCTTGTTGATGTCGATATCCGCGCCGCTATAGCCAATCGCGCACAGCACGCGACCCCAGTTCGCATCCGCACCAAAAACCGCGGACTTAAGCAGCGAGCTTTTCACGACGGATTTGGCGATAAGCCTTGCCGTTTCCATCGTCTTTGCGCCCACGACTGAGCACGTGAGAAGCCTCGTTGCGCCCTCGCCATCCTTCGCCATGATCTCGCACAGCCGCTCGCAGAGCATCCGAAGTGCCGTCTGAAAAGTCGCAAACTCAGCCGAGTTCACATCCTCAATCACAGCGTTCCCAGCCATGCCGTTCGCTAGCACACTCACCATGTCGTTCGTCGACGTATCGCCATCCACCGACAGCATATTGAACGTACCGCCGACCACGCCAGACAATGCCGCCTGAAGTGCCGCAGGGCTGATCGCAACATCCGACGTGATGAAGCAAAGCATCGTCGCCATATTCGGGCAGATCATGCCCGAGCCCTTCGAAATGCCGCCGATTTTGCATTCCTTGCCATCGATCACAAACCCAACCGCCACTTCCTTTGAAATGGTGTCCGTCGTCATAATCGCTTCCGCTGCATGCGTGCCCTTCTCTGCGCCGTAGTCAAGCCCTGCCGCCAGCATTTCAAGGCCGCTCGTAAAAGGCTCCAAACTCATCGGCTGACCGATCACGCCCGTAGACGCAACGATCACGTCACTCGCCGCCGCGCCCGTGTATTTCTCCACAAGCCCGCACATGCCTTCCGCAATTTCCACACCATTGGCGTTGCAGGTGTTCGCGTTTCCGCTATTGCAGATAATCGCCTGCGCCATGCCGTTTGCGACATTCGCCTTCGTCACCGCAATCGGTGCGCCCTTCACCAAGTTCTGCGTGTAGCAGCAAGCCGCGCTCGCCGCCACATCACTTACAATCAGCGCTACATCGCGGCGGCTGCGATTCTTGCGAATCCCCAAATGCTCGCCTGATGCCCTAAATCCCTTTGCAGCGGTCACGCCGCCCGTGATGAACTGTATTTCGTCCATAATAGTAGCTCCTTTTGTTATGGTGGTGGGGACGGGGATGGGACGAGGGGAGGAGAACGGTCAGGGGCTGCCGCCCCTAACAACCCTGCTCAGGAGAGCTTCGCTCGTTTAATTTCCCTGAACCCTTATTTGACTGCGCTTTGCGCAGTCTATGGTGATAACTGGAAAAACTTTATTATTGAAGAACAGACACGTCAGGGGCTGCCGCCCCCACAAGCCCCGCTCAGGGGAGCTTCGCTCGTTTAATTTCCCTGAACCCTTATTTGACTGCGTTTTGCGCAGTCTATTAGTAATGACTGAACAAATTCAATCAATGCATCAGCATTCCATCAAATCTCAAGCCCCGTACTCTTATCCAGCCCTAGCATCAAATTCATGCACTCTATCGCTGCGCCGCTTGCGCCTTTGCCTAGGTTGTCAAACCTTGCGTATACGATCATTCGCTCGTCGTTTCCTGTCACGAAGATTTCCATCGCATCCTTGCCCATCATTTTGATGCTGTCAATGCTTGTTTCTGCATTGGCTTGCAGCACCTTGACCAGCGGTTGATTTTGGAAGAAATCCTCATAGACCTTGCTCACAGCAGCAATGCCAGCATATTCGCTCAGCATCCCTTGATGGATCGGGAGCGACACGAGCATGCCGCTATATGCGTCCATCACGATGGGCTGAAACACTGGCGCAGTCTTAAGCCCACACATATGCATAATCTCAGGCAGATGCTTATGCTTTTGGGTCACCGCATAAGGGCGCGGCGCATACAAATTGATGTCGCGCTCCTCGCTCTCATAGTCAGCGATCATCGGCTTGCCGCCGCCGCTATACCCTGTCATCGATGTAATGCAAAGCATCGCGTCGCTATGCAGCAGTTCCGCTTCCACCAGCGGTTTGATCAGCGCGACCGTTCCCGATGCATGGCATCCGGGCACTGCAACGCGATTGCTCCCCGCGATTTGCTCCTGCTTCTCAGGCAGCTCCGCAAAGCCGTACACAAACGAATCGTTCGTGCGGTGGGCAGTCGATGCGTCGATGATGCGGCCCTCACCATCCGAAAGTGCAGCTACCAGTTCGCGGCTTGCTTCATCAGGCAAGCACAAAAACGTGATATCCGCTTCCTTTGCCATCGCTACCCGTGACGGCAAATTCTTCCGATCTTTTTCAGAAAGCGCAAGGAGCATTAGCTCCTTGCGCCCTGCAAGCCTTTGTGCGATACGCAATCCGGTTGTTCCCTGATTGCCATCGATAAAAACTTTATACATTGCTTATTGATGCTTTTTCATCATCTCAGCGCGAACCGAGATGGGCAGCCCAAACAGGTTGATGAAGCCTGCAGAATCCTTCTGATCGTATACATCGTCCTCATCGAATGTCGCGATTTCTTCGCTATACAAAGAGTAAGGAGAGGTTACGCCAGCGTTGATCATATTGCCCTTGTAAAGCTTGAGCTTCACTTCGCCCGTGACGGTCTTTTGGGTTTCCTTTACAAAGCCGTCCAGTGCCTCGCGCAGCGGGGTGAACCACTGACCAAAGTACACCAAATCCGCATACTTAAGCCCGATCATCTGCTTGTAGTGCTGGGTCTCGCGGTCTAGGCAAAGGGTTTCAAGCACTTCATGTGCGCGGTAGAGAATCGTGCCGCCGGGGGTTTCGTACACGCCGCGGCTCTTCATGCCCACCAAACGGTTTTCAACGAGGTCGCATAGGCCGATCGCATTTTCGCCGCCGACTTTGTTGAGGTAGGCCATCATTTCGATGGGCGCGAGCTCATTGCCGTCAACCGACACCGGCACGCCCTTTTCGAACGCAAGCGTGATATAGGTGGGGGTATCGGGCGCCTGCTCGTGGCTGACGCTCATCTCAAGGAAGCCGGGCTTGTTATACTGCGGCTCGTTGGCTGGGTCTTCAAGGTCAAGGCCTTCATGGCTGAGATGCCATAGGTTCTTATCCTTGGAATAGTTGGTTTCGCGGTTGATTTTCAGCGGAATGTTATGAGCCTCTGCATATTCGATTTCTTCCTCGCGGCTCTTGATATCCCACTCACGCCAAGGCGCGATGATCGCTAGCTGAGGCGCAAATGCCTTGATGCTCAGCTCAAAACGAACCTGATCGTTGCCCTTGCCTGTGCAGCCATGGCAGATCGCGTCCGCGCCTTCTTTAAGCGCGATGTCGACCATATGCTTAGCAATGATCGGACGTGCAAAGCTTGTTCCGAGCAAATATTCGCCCTCATAAACCGCGCCCGCCTGCATTGTGGGGTAGATGTAATCGGTGATGAACTCTTCATTCAGGTCCATGATATAGAGCTTAGATGCGCCTGTAGCAATCGCTTTCTCCTCAAGACCGTCAAGCTCCGTACCCTGTCCCACGTCACCGCAAACAGCGATGACTTCGCAATTGTTATAGTTCTCCTTGAGCCACGGAATGATGATCGATGTATCCAATCCACCCGAGTACGCGAGAACTACCTTCTTAATATCCTTCTTGGCAATAGCAGCCATAATGACATCCTCCTTGTGAATGATTATGCATGTATTATGCATAATATGCAGTTGTTTGTCAAGCGTTTTCCTACTTTTTTCTTTGTTTATTTCATAACAAGAACATACGGTCATTGTTTCGCCAAAACGTATATTAAGAAGGCACTTTTTCTTCTCTTTGACATCGTTTTGTGCCTATGCTACACTAAATCCTACCCCATTCACATCCAAAGGAGAGATACCATGAAAATTGCGCTCATCGCAGACCTGCACGGCAACAAGCCCGCAACCGAGGCACTCGAGAGGGATTTACAGATTCAAAAGCCCGATCTCATTTACTGCCTTGGCGACATCGTGGGCAAAGGTCCAAGCAGTGATTTTACCTTTGATTGGGCGCTTCGTCACAGCGATCTCATCCTTGCGGGCAACTGGGATATCGGCGTTGGCAAAAAGCTCTTTGCCCAAAATGATCATCCCTATTTCGATCAGTTAGGCGAGGAGCGAATGAACAAGCTACTCACATTTCCCATAGAGCACGAGATCATGATGAGCGGCAGGCGCATTCGCCTATTCCACGGACGTCCTCTTATGAAGGAACTCATCATGATTCACCATGAAAGAGACCTCATCGCGCCCTTTTTCTTTGATAACCAAGGCGATGCATACGATGTGGTCGCCTATGCAGACGCGCATCGGCAGGGCGTGCGCACGGTCAGCATGCAAAGCATGCACCCGCAGGATGCAAATAGCATGGACAGATACGGTCAAGGCTCTCATTCGGGCATCTTCCTGAATACAGGCAGCGTGGGCAATGCGATGGGCGTTGCGAAATGCTGTTATGCGATTATTGAAGGGGAGATGGGGGAAGGGGTAGGAGCAAAGGACGGCAGCCAAAATCAAAAGGGCGATAGCCCCGACATCTCAAAAGAAAAGAGCAAAGCTCCAAATGAAAAGGGCGA
>JAAYIN010000079.1 GCA_012523405.1 Clostridiales bacterium | reverse complement strand
CGGTTACCTCCTGTACACGCCGGATCTGAGGCTTGAAAAAAAGATGGCCGTTAGGTTCCTCCGCGTCACAATCAATGTACGTTGACGGTGCGGAAACACTTGCCAAATTCACCGATACGAACGTTTTCCCTGTGCCGCCTTTGCCGCTGAGGATTGCGACCGAACGTGCCTTCATCTACTTGTGCCTGTGAAATCCCGCGTGAATTTCATACAGCTCCTCCGTTTCCCCTCTCAAGAATGCCTGGATATTGCCAATCGCGCTCAGATCGGGCTTAGTTTTATGGAGTTTCACTCCTCCCGCCAGCAAGACCTTAGCCGCATTTTGTCCGCACTGCGGGGTAAGCAACGCCTCTGCGCCACTATCTACAACCGTTTGTGCCGCTTTGATACCCGCGCCGCCCGCACTTTGACTGGCCTCATTCTCCAGCAATTGTATTTCAGCCTTTTCATCATAAACCAGATAATACGCGGCCCTTCCAAAGGATGAAGCCACTGCCGGGTCCGTGCCTCTTTCGTCAATGGGTACTGCAATTTTCATTTGTTTCCCTCCTCTGATTTTTCAAAGAAACGCGCTGAAGTATGCATCCTTTGCCCTCGCCGGTGGCAAAAGTGCCGATCACAAATTTCCTTCCGATCTCCGCAAAGCTTATATTCTCCGCCACGAATGATCAAAGCAACACCATTGACAAGTGAGTGTGCCAGCTTTTTTCTCGCTCTTGCATAGATGCTTTGTACGGTAGTCCGTGCGACACTCATCTGCTGTGCGCACTCCTCCTGAGTCAACCCCACTTCATCGATCAACCGAATGGATTCATATTCATCGACCGTCATAATGATCTCGCCATTTTGTTTACTGTGCTGCCCCAACGGACCAAAACTGGCATTACGAGGCAAATCGCAAACATTACGCCCCTTTATTGGTCTGGGCACTATTTTCACCTCGCATTTCGTTCACGGATAAATGCTACAGCGCAATCATCCAATACGTGAGAATTTTGCCGCGATGTTTCCTCTTTTACGTGATGATCCAAAATCATCCGGACGCACGGGGTGAACGAAGTGTCCACCCCATGCCTTTTTCCGCTGCTTACAAGTCTCCCATCCGCTTTTCAATCGCGTCCAGGCGATTCTTGAGCGCGTCGCGTTCCACCGTCAGATTTGCCTTGATGGTCTCATCGTCCAAATCGGCGGCGGAATCCTGAAAAGGGCTATAGGCATACCCAAAGCCCCTGCCTCTTCCCAGCCCCATGCCGCGTCCACGGCCATAGCGCGGGCCAAACCACATGCGGCCGCCTCTGGGATAAGCATAGCCGCGTCCATAAGGAACGCCTTCGGTTCCACTCTCCCCGGTTGCGCAGGGGCCCATGCCCCATCCTGTCATTGGTCCCATTCCCGCGGGACCTGTTCCATCAAATCTCGGCATTTTTTTCCTCCTTTTGCCTTCTTCAGTCATGTGCTACGAAAACTATCGTTTGATATTGACATATGCCACTATCGATTCCATTATACCCCATTACGGACATATGTCAACATCTTTGTGTGCAGGATTTTTATTTATTTTGAAATCTTTGTTAACCTCTGTACCCGATGAAAATCCTATCTATTATCAGCAAATAAAAAAGTGATGCTACTCCACCATTTTGAGAAATGCCACTGCCGGCCCCGCTCAAAATTACGGGGATTTATTGATACTATTCGTTGATGTTCACAGCAGCTGCGAGCAATAATATTTTCTATCCGATCGACCGCGTTTAGCGTGTGAAAAAGGGGGGTAAATAATATGGATTAATGACTATTGTCATAAACAGAAAGGAAGAAGACCATGGAAAATACAACATCTGCCCCTATCACTCGTATGCCGCTAATTGGAGATCCTGCCCCCTCGTTTACTGCCGTCACCACACAAGGAACAATCAACTTTCCTGAGGATTACAAGGGTAAGT
>JAAYIN010000078.1 GCA_012523405.1 Clostridiales bacterium | reverse complement strand
GCCTCAAATCCTACGCCGAAACCAGCGTTTCAGGTTCGGGCATCCACATCCTGTGCAAAGGGCAGCTGCCCCCCGGCGGGCGGCGCAAGCGAAAATAACAGTTGATAAAGGCAATGTAAAGGTTGAGAATTGGATTCTCCTTCACTGAATCGGAGTACTGATGGCTTTTGAATACTTCAATTCAAGTTGCGAGCATTAGTGTGCTCTATCTTATATCAAGGTTGAGCGCATGTTGAAGAAACAAGTTTGTCTCCTCTGAACCCAGTAGATATTTATGTCACTTGTATTCAATATAAATCAAAAACCCCATTCGCAACTGAGGCTATGGCTCGCAGTATTGTCCTTTAAAATCCTTACGCTCATGACCGTTCATTACTGCTCAATGAGAGCCGTACTGAAGTGTTCAGGTGCTGCTGAATTGCTTCTGTTGTCTTCTCGATGTCACCAGATCGCATGCATTGAATTATGTTTTGATGTTCGGCGATAGTGCTTTGGCTGCGACCCAGTACAAAGTGGCTTCTCAGGTTTTGCGGCATAAAGATGTGCAAAAAAGTATCGTACTGAAGATTAAAAGCAGAGACATTGATATAGCTGAGTGCAGCGAAGTGAAATTCCTGATCCTCGCGCCAAAACCGATTCAGATCGATGTCATGCGAACGGCCCAGCAGTGCTGACTGATGATACAGACATTCCTGCATCTTGTCAAAGGTATTTTGCGCACTCTGGGTTTGATAATCAGATGCCAGTTTCTGGCCACAATAGCATTCAATCATCATACGGACATGATATGCTTCCCAAATATCATTCTCATCCGGCAAATGAAGCTGAAAGCCGCGATTGGGGATAATATCGATATAACGTTCACGGTTCAGCTGAGTCAGGGCATCACGAATGGGCGTGCGCGACATGGACATTTGCGATGCAAGGCGAGTTTCACTGTACATCACGCCAAACTTCAGCTCGCGGCTGTAAATCATCTCGCGCAGGCGCTCGTAGGCAAGCTTATGCAGATGCTTATAATCACACATATATAGCCACACTTTCATCGTGCTTGTCGAGGAAACGCCGTACAATTGATGGGTGACCCTTCAAGTGTACGGCGTTTTGCTTATGCTATCGCATTTACACCTGTAATGCGTTCCTTTGGTCTTTTCTTGTAGGGCATAAACTGCCGCTCGTGTTAATGATGAAGCTTTTCGTCTGTGAGCTTCTGATAATACTTGACCAGCGCGCTATGGTCACAGGCCTCGTCACCATCACGCCTGAGGATTTTCATCATTTCAAGAACGGACTGCGTCAGCGGAATCGGGCTGTTATAATTTGAGGCAGCATCGACTACATTGTTTAGGTCCTTAATGTGCAGGTTGATGCGAAAACCGGGTTTGAAGTTCTGATCCATCATCATTGGCGCCTTGGCGTTCATCACAGTGGAACCTGCCAAACCGCCCTTAATGGCTTCAAAAATCTTTTCCGGTTCAACACCGCATTGCTGACCAAGCATCATTGCCTCCGCAACAGCTGCGATGTTTACAGCAACGACAACCTGGTTACACAGCTTGGTGACGTTGCCGGCACCGATGCCTCCGCACAAAACGACGGATGCACCCATTTTCTCAAGAAGTGGCTTAACCTTTTGGAAGATTTCCTGCTTGCCGCCGACCATAAATGCCAGCGTGCCGTCGATCGCCTTGGGTTCGCCGCCAGATACCGGGGCATCCATCATGTCGATGCCCTTCTTGGCTAATTCT
>JAAYIN010000077.1 GCA_012523405.1 Clostridiales bacterium | reverse complement strand
CAAGTGTAAAATGAGTGTAGGACTGCATGGTGAACCTCCTAGTGTTGATTTTGTGTGGTAACTCTATTTTACACTAGTTTCTCTTTGCAGTCTCTTTTTTGTTGCACTTGCTATTATAATCTGCCGTCACCCCTCTGTCGCCCCTCCACCTCCCCCCAACCCCCATCTACTGCACAACGAAGATTTCCAATAAACTCTCCTCCATCAAGGAGACGTTGAGCTCTGAGCTCTGATGCCCTGTGGTGTATTCGTAGCTGTCAGCGCCGGGCTCGTAAGGCAGCGCGCCGATGAGACCGTTTCGGATGCTGCTGCCCGTGATGCGGGACGCGTGCACCGCAAAATCGCTCACGCTCTCCTTCACCCCGAATGTGCACTGCGAATGTGCCAGTGACAGGTTGTAGGTTGCAGGCAGCCCGCCGTCGTAGGCAAGCGAAACAAAGGACGTATAGGCATTCAGCTCGTATACGCTGTTAATACCTGCCGCGATGGACAAGGTGGAGCCAGTGGTGCTTACATACATCGCTTGGTATATGCCTGCAGGCAGATACAGCATGACGGGGGAGCTTTGATCGGCCTGAGATAGCCCGCGGCTCTTGATGGTAATCGCATGCATGCCGCCATTGATCACCTGCTCAAACGCGATCACGCCGCCGTCATAGATGCACCTGATCTGATCGTCATCTGCAGGGACGATGGTCACGGCGCAGTTTTTGATGTCGATGTTCACCTTGTTGATGCTGTTTGGAACAAGCGCTTTGCCCTCGCCATTTACCTGCAAATACTCCGACTTGAGATAGCCCGCGGTGCCGTCATCCAGCTGCGCATAGTACCAGCCCGAAGCCGTTTCGCCCAGCACCGTCATCTGCATGCCGCCAAATAGCTGGACGAGGCAGGGGGCGTTGAACGCGGGAAGCGTGCGCAGATCAAGCTCTTCGTCCGTTGTGATCACTATGCCAATAGGCTGCTTTGACGGAATATCAGCAGCGCTGGACAGGTATTGTGCATTGATATAGCCCGCCTCATCCCCGATCACGACCCAAACCCAGTCATCCTGCGCGGTCGCATACTCATAGAGGACCTGCGTGCCCGTGAAATAAAGCCCGCGGGATACAGAATCCTCGCGCGGCTCCTCCCGCAAATGCACCCGATCGGCGGTCTGCCCGTCAATCACAGCTGTGCCAAAGGACATGTTCACAGCGCGGGCCATCGCCCCGCTCGCGCAAAGCACCAATATGCATAATATCGCCCCAAAGATGATTCTCTTTTTCATAAAACACCCTTCTTTTCTCAAGCAAAAGGTATCGAGCGCAAGATAAGGCTCGATTTCGTTCACTGATAGAAACGAATGAAGCCCTGGATTTATTCCCCGCCCCTGCCCAGCTATCCAGTTATAGGCAAAAAAAGCAGGAATCGCGTATGGCGATTCCTGCTTTGCATGAGCTGATTGAGTAGCGCCTTGCGGCTGTCAGCGCTGGATGTCCATGTTGGTGAGCTTCTCGTAGAACTGACAGATGGCGCTGTGGTCATAGATACCCTTGCCGTCGCTGTGGAGTACCTTCATCATTTCCATCACTTGGTTGGTCAGCAGCATGGGGCTGTCCACGGCTTTGGCTGTATCCAGCACATTGTTTAGGTCCTTGATGTGCAGGTCAATGCGAAAGCCGGGCTTAAAATTGCGATCCATCATCATAGGCGCTTTGGCATCCATGACGGTCGAGCCTGCCAAGCCGCCGCGAATGGCTTGATAAATCGCGTCGGGCTTTACGCCTGCCTTTTGTCCCAGCATCAGCGCCTCGCTGACCGCTGCGATATTGACCGCTACAACGATCTGGTTGCATAGCTTGGTGACATTGCCCGCGCCGATATCGCCGCATAGCACAACCGAGCTGCCCATGGTGCAAAGCACCTCGTGATATCGATCAAAAACCTCTTGCTTGCCGCCGACCATAAAGGAGAGCGTGCCATCAATCGCCTTGGGTTCGCCGCCGCTAACGGGTGCATCCAGCATCTCAACGCCAAGCTTTTCCAGCTCTGCCGCTATCTCGCGACTCGCCATGGGATTAATGGAGGACATGTCGATGAATGTAGCGCCCTTGTCCATCGCCTGCCCGACGCCTTCATCACCGAGCATAACGCTTTTCACATGGGGACTATTGGGCAGCATGGTCAGTACCAGCTCTGCGCCTGCGGCGGCCGCGATACCGCTGGGTGCTGATTTCGCGCCGCAAGCGACAACCTCCGCTACTGTTTCGGCATTTAAATCAAAAACGGTCAGCTCATAGCCAGCCTTTAGTAGATTCTTTGCCATGGGCTTTCCCATAATTCCTAAACCGATCATTCCGATCTTCATGTTACGCCATCCTTTCAAGCAGCAAAATTGTGACAGTGGTGATCAAGCATATGTCTTTTCAAGGAAGGGCTGTCCGTGACCGGGGATGATCAAATCAGCCATGCCCTTGATATGATGAATGCTGTCGATCGCTTGCTGCATATTCCAGCAATAGAAATACGATTCGTTGTGCTGATAAAACTCTCTGGTCATCACGGCATCGCCTGTCGCCATGGCTTTGCCCTCGGGGGTATCAAATACATAGGCAGAGATACCCGCCGTATGTCCGGGCATGGGCACCATGGACATGCCGCTTACGAGGTGATCCTCGGCATATTCAAGCACATCAACGTTTTCAGACCTCAGCATGGTCCACATGCCCATCACTTCATCCCTGTGGGACTTGAGATAATCGACATCGATCTTGGGCATAAACTTGCGTGCATTGGGAAATGAATCCAGATCCACATGGTGATCATAGTGAAAATGCGTGCTGTACACGCGCGTAACGTCCTCCAAATGGAGTCCGCTGTTATTGAGCAGGGCTTCCGCCATCTCCTTGGCGGGAAGGGAGGGATCGATAATGATCGTCTCGCCTTCGCCGCGAAGTAAGATGCAAGTTGCCAGAGGAAGACGATACGCGGTCTCTTCGTCTTCCCCCCAGAACTTATTGCGGGAGAGATGCCCAACGGTCAAAATAGTCCATTCAAACACGTTGTAACCTCCCCAATTGTTTGTAGTTAACGATTTGCGAGCCAGGTGTTGTACTGCTCGGTATAGACCTTGGAGTAGACATCGCCGTAGATAGCGTTGTATTCGGTGACGGCGGAGGTCATGGCGTCGCGGTCAATGGTGCCGATGATGTAGCTGATGATGCTTTCTTCAAGCAGGGTTTCAGCGTCATTGCTCATGAACTCAAGATCGGTGCCAACCTTCACATACGGAACCTTCAGGTCGAATGCTTCGTAGTAATCGGTTTCGCCGCTGTTGAGGATGTTGAGGTAATGATCATACTTAATGGAGATATAGTCAGCGGGGTTTGCATAGATGAATTGATCCTTGGCATCCCATTGGCACACAGCCTGGAAGCCTTTGAAATAGCGCTCTTCGCCGCCGGGTAATGTGGTGAAGGTAAGCTCTTCCTCGTCAAACCATTCCCAGTGCAAGCCTTCAATGCCGTTCCAAATGCTGGCGTTGATGGTAGGATCGGAAAGCATCCAGTCAAAGTAAGCAATGCCCACTTCGGGGTGCTCGCTGGTGGTGGATACCAAAACGCTTGGCTGGTAAGGCGTGCCTTCGCTGTATGTGGTCTGTACGCCTTCGTTGGGGGACTCGATATTGGGCAGCAATTCATAATGCTTGGTAGTATCTGCTTCTTCCACCGCTTGGAAGGGACGAACTTGTCCGGAGTACCATTGGTTGAGCAGACCAGCGCGGTCAGCTGAGACCAGATCGTTCACCTGTGAACTGGTGACGGTGAAGAATTCAGGGTATAGATAGCCCTTCTCATACCAAGAGCGTAGGGTATCAAGGAAGGACATGTAGAGGGGGTGGTTGATGTCGCGGTATACATTGCCATCCTCGCCCAAGTAGTTTTTACCAATGCCGTCCTTGCCTAGGAAGATACCTTCCATGCAGTTGCCTAGGTTGAGCCAGTTGGATGGCAGATAGGGGATTTCGTCAGTAGCGTCACCGTTGCCGTTGCAGTCGTTGTTCTTGACGTACTCAAAGTAAGTTTCTAGCTCTTTGATGGTGGTAGGCAGTCCGGATAAACCTGCCTGCTCGACCCAGTCAGCGCGGATGGTGGGCGTGTTGCCGCGGTTGTTTGATACGCGCTTTGCGATGGACAGGAGCTCACCATTTGTACCTCTGGTGTAGTCATAGCCTTCGCCCAAGTACTTTGTGACGTTCTTGCCATAGGTGTCCATATAGGGGGTCAGGTCAATGATCAGGCCGTCATCATATAGGGACTGGAGAGGACGGGTTGCCACGATCAAGCCACTGCCGTCCGAGACGACATCATAGGCCTCGCCCGAGACGAATACGAGGTTCATTTTTTCCACGAAGTTATCTATGGCGGTATAGACGAAGTTCAGCGTGAGACCTGTGTGAGCTTCGATATATTCCTTGACCAATGTGTTGTCGGGCTTGCTATCCTCGCCCCAGCCGTTGGTGGTGTAAACTGTGAGCGTGAGGCCTAGTGCGGGATCAAACAACGGGTCCTCGGGGCTTGAGCCTGTGCCGAACAGTGGGATGGGCTCCTCGGCGGCGACCGCGGTTAGGAGGGGCAGAGAAACCAGCAGGGACAATACCAGTAGAATGGACAGTACCTTTTTCATGATGAATCTCCTCTCTATTTTTATCGCATTGCGATAAGATACATGGTTGTCAGCCCTTGACAGAGCCGACCAATACGCCCTTGACGAAGTATTTTTGCAGAAAGGGGTAGACGCAGAGGATGGGGACGGTAGCGGCGACTGTGCACGCCATGCGCACCATTTCGGTGGGCGGGTTGACGGTTGCGTCTGCGCTCTGCTCCATCAGGTCGCTCATGTTAGCGCTGGAAATGATCTGGCGCAGCACGTATTGCAGGCACCAATCGTGGCGGTCGGTCATGTAGAGCATCGAGTCAAACCAAGAGTTCCAATGACCTACTGCGTAGAATAGACCAACGGTTGCCAGCGATGCTTTGCATAGAGGCAGCACGATGGATATGAGCAGTCTGCCTTCGTTCGCGCCGTCAATCTTAGCGGATTCTTCCAGCTCCGCAGGCAGTGCCATGATGAAGTTCCGCAAGATAATGCAGTTCCATGGACTGATGGCGGCAGGCAGTATATAGACCCAGAAGTTGTTGCTGAGCCCAAGGGACTGCATCATCAGGAAGTTTGGAATGAGTCCCGCGTCAAACCACATGGTGAACACGAGGAGCGCGGTGAGCAGCAGCCTTGGCGGATAATCGCGCTTGGCGAGGACGTAGGCCATGAGCGTGCTCATGACGAGGTTGCAGCTGGTGCCGACTAATGTACGCTTGATGGTGGTCCAGTAGGTGACGACGATGTTGGAGTTAGGCGCAAATACCATCTTGTATCCAGCCCAATCAATCGTCCGCGGCAGCATCGCCAGCGGGCGCGCTACGCGCTCAGCATCGGTCATCACAGAGCGGCTTACCACGTAGAGGATGGGGTATAGAAATAAGAAGCAAATCAGGAGCATGAGTAGGATGTTGATCACGTTGAAAACCTTATCGCCGCGAGTGCGCTTAAGCGATATCTTCCTGCGAGAAGCCATTGCTGTCATTGTCTTGCCCTCCTTTACCATAATCCGCCCGCATCGAGCTTATTTGTTATCTTGTTTGTAGTCAATACCAATATCAGGGAACACACGGACTTGAATAGCCCGACGGCCGTGGAGTAGGAGAAGTTCGCATCGGTGATACCTGCGCGGTAGACATAGGTGTCAAAGATGTCGCCCACCTTGTATACGGCAGGGCTGTACATGTTAAAGACCTGTTCGAAATTATCCGTCATCGCCCTGCCGACCTGCATGATCAGCATGATGGCGATAATGCTCTTGATGCCGGGCAATGTGATATGCCAAATTTGCTGAAGCTTGTTGGCACCATCCAGCGTTGCCGATTCGTACTGCTCTTGGGGCAAGCCGCTGATGGCAGCGATGTATACGATGCTGCTCCAGCCCATGCTTTGCCATATGCCCGTGATGACCAGCACCCACCTAAACCATTTTTCATCAGCCATAAAGTAGATCGGCTTTCCGCCAAATGCGGTGATGAGCTGGTTGATGACGCCGCCGTCCGTTGATAGGAGCGTCTTGGCAAGGGTTGCGATGACGACCCAGGATAGGAAGTGGGGCATATAGGAAACGGTTTGCACGATCTTCTTGAAGTGGGGGTTAGCGAGTTCGTTGAGCAATAATGCAAAGATAATGGAAATGGGGAAGGCGAAGATCAAACGAAGAAAACTAATCAGCAGCGTATTTGATAGCAGCCTTCCAAAGTAGATGGAGTTAAAGAAGGTTTCGAAGTTCTTCAAACCGATCCACTTGGCAGAAAAAATACCTGCAAATCCCTGCGCTGCGCCGCGATAGTTCTTAAATGCCATGATCAAACCCGTCATAGGCGCATACTTAAATACGATTAGCCATATCACGCATGGCAGCGCCATCAGATGCAGCAGTTTATAACGGCGAAAGTGATTCCTGAGCTTTTCCGCAAATGTCAGCGATCCTCTCAAGTTGTAGCGAGGTGCCAATTCCACAGTTCCCTTCATGGTCAAGTCACATCCAATTTGAATTTTTTTGTCTCTTGGCATATGGTTCACTCGCGATGTGACCATTTGCCTGTTATTTAAATTTATGATAGAGGAAATGAGGTGAAATTGTAAAGAGCTCAATTTTTCGTGCTATCAGTTTTTGTATTATATCGTCGTCTGGTGACCGTTTTGTGCATCTGATAGCGTGGTGGAAGCGTCGGTTTTTGCACTGTTACCTAGTTTTGGGTAAGGCGTGCATCTTGTGATTTTTCGCCTTTGATGTATAATGATCTTAGGAATCATGGGAGGGATACGACATGATCAAAGCATTGAAAATTGAACAACAGCAGGGTGCGCAGGAGAAGAAGTCGGTTTTTGCATCCATCATCCTTACCTATTTATTGGCCTTTTTAATCCTTGCTACGGTGACGATTTCAGCCTCTGTTTTTCTCTCTGGGAAGCTTGATGACAATGTCATGGAAGATATTGACAATCTGGGCGGAAGAGCGGCTCAATTTGGAGACAGTAATTTGCAGCATATCCAAAAAACGACGCTCGGGTTGTTTATGGATAGTGATGTCATGACCATCTGCGGGCAAAAAGACGTGCAATCCTCCGCGTTTTTGCTTCAATGCTGGCATGCACAGAAAAAAATCATGTCCCAACTCGCCATGAATGATTTGATTGAAACGATCTGTTTATACTATCCCGATCAGGATATGGTGATATCAGACCTTGGTTTGTACCGTGAGGGCAGCTTCGCCGATGCAGGACAAACGCTCTTTGGTTTTGGGTATGACGCATGGGAGGACATGCTCCATCATGAAGGAAACTATCATTATTATGTACGCCAAGATGAGAGCGGGGAAAATCATCTGATGATCTTTTGCCGCTACTATCCTCAGCTAGATCATAGTCAAAACGTAATCATCAGCATATCGCTGAATGAAAAAAACTTCGCCGAACTGCTCACAACGGTTCGTTTTATGAATGAAACAGAAATTGCCTTGGTGGATGAGGCAACGGGTGAGGTCTTTTTTGGCGTTGAAGAAATACCGATGAAGCAGGAATCGATGGTAAGCCAGCTAGGCAAGGCGGGGACATGGGAGACGGACGGCTATATGGTAGCAGCCACGCCCTCTGGGTATGTGGACGGCTTCTCCTACATGTCATTCACCCCAAAGGCTGCACTCAATGACCTGTATACCCCCCAGCGCATTTTGCTTTGGGGCTGCCTTTTCATCAGCGTAGGGCTCAGCGTATTGCTGGCGGTGCTGCTCGCAAAGCGCCAGTATGCCCCCATTGAGCAAATATGCAAACAGCTCATCCAAACCACAGACCCAAAGGTACATAAACCGACCAACGAGTATAAGCTGATCGAGGAAAACATCAACCAAATGGTCAGCCGCTTGGAGGACAGCAATTTTGAGCTGATCACCAAGCAATACGAAATCCGCTCCCACGTCATATTGAAGATTCTCAACGAGCGGGGCGCGAGCGAGGCGGGTCTGTATCAAACCTGCAAGGACTATGGGATTCCGTTCTTGGAGGGCGGCTTTGCGGTGGTGCTGGTATCGTGCGAGAATTTCGACCGCAATGAACTTACGGTGGATGACAGGGACAGCGACCGCGTGGAGCAAACGGCCAATAACCTGATCATGACCACGCTCAAGTCCTGCCTCAGCCCCAAATACAGAAGCACGTTCGCCGTTAACTCCAGAAGCTTTGTGTGCATCATCAATGCCCATGCGCAGGAGCTGCGCGAGCCTGCGCTAAAGAACTGTATAAAGGAAGCTTTTGATTTTATCAGCAATTCGCTCACCGTGGTGGTCACGTTTTCAGTCGGCTCGGTGCAGGATGATCTAAGCGGTCTGTCCGAGTCCTATCATGACGCAAAGGTCTGCTTGGAATATGCGCAGATGACGGGCAGAAGCAATAGCTGCCTGTACTATGAGAACCTCTCAGGGCTTCCCCATAGCGACCTGCACTATGAAAAGCAAATTCAGCTCAAAACCAGCTTTACCAACCAAATGCTGATCGAGGACTACAAGGCGGCATACCGCACGCTCGTGGAGCTTGTGGATACGGTGAAGGACGGATGCAGCCAAAACCTGTCCAGCTTCCAGCTGCAAATGAAATCCATATCGGGGCTCATCACCCATGCCATCAGCAGCAATCGAATCATCAACGATCCGCAGTTTGCGCATGAATTCTTGGTGAATTTGGAAGCGCTGGACTCGGTGCGCAGCATCCGCAGCTTCAAGGAGACCGCCCGCAAGACCTTCGACCTGATCGAGACGATGTCCGCGCAGGCCGCAACGCCCACCACAACCGTCATTGACGACGTGCTCGCATACGTGCAAAAGAACTACAAATCCCCCGATATCAGCATTGGCAACATCGCGTCCGAGTACAATATCAGCATCTCCTACATCTCAAGGCAGTTCAAACACACGTATGGTATTGGTCTGCTTGACTATATTCATAAGCTGCGCATCAACGATGCCAAACGCCTTTTGGACGATCCCCGCATGACGATCAAGGATATCGCGGCGCAGGTGGGCTATATCAGCTGCCTGACCATGTCCCGCTGCTTCCGCCGCTACGAGGGAATCCTCCCCAGCGAGTACCGAACCATTCACAGCACATAATGCGGCTTCATATGGCATATTTGCAGTAAAAATCTCCCATTACATCAATTTTCGCTGTCAAATCGGACTTTTTAGCATCATCAGTGCAAAAACTGATGATGCTTTTTTGTCTGTTCGCCTATTTTTGCAAATTTCATAGCATAGCTCAAAAACTGAGAGTTTACTTTTTGCTAAGCCACCTCCTATACTGAATATAAATAGATGCGTGATTGTGATAGATGGGCAATCACCCTGCCCCGATCGCCGTCGCGCCTGAAAGAGGAGCTGGGTTAATGAACATTCGGGAAAAAATCGAACAAGCCAACCAAGAAGTGATGAAAATTATGCTTGAAGGTCAACCCACATGGGTGGATGTGCAGCCTGCAGGCGACGTTATTCCCAATATGCAAAAAAATATGATTCTGTACGCAGGTCCTGTCATTGCGGCGGATCAAATCGTAAAGCCCGTACGCGTAGCGATCAGCGGCGCGGCTGTGCATGACGGTTTGGCAAAGGATATGCAGGAAGCATGGCAGAAGGTACTTGCGGGCGAAATCGTGATTGATTCTGGACAGAACTACGGCTGTGCCTGCGGCGCGGCGATGGCTGTGAGTGCCTCCATGCCTGTGATTGTCGTGCGCGACACGCTCACAGGGGCATGCGGTTTTTGCACGCCTCATCCGGGCGGAAAGCGCGAAGTGCTTCGCTGGGGATACTATGATGATACGATCGAAGCGGATCTTTGCTGGTTTAGGGATGTTTTCTGCCCTGCACTCGGCGCGGCGGTTCGCCATCAAGGCGGCATCAACCTCAAGGAAATTCTGGCGCGCACGGCGGGTATGGGAGACGAAAATCACACGCGTCAGCCCGCATCCTCCATGGCGTGCAATATGCTGCTCATCTCAGCCCTGACAGAGGTGGACGTGCCCCAGCGCGACGAAGTGATCCGCGTGCTCGCCGCCAATGACCGCTTCTTCCTTCATATCATGATGGCTGGCGTGCAAAGCTGCACCATGGCGATGAAGCAGGTTCCCTATTCCACAGTCCTTGCAGGTCTTGGCGGCAACGGCGTGGAGCTGGGCATTCAGGTTTCGGGCATGGGCAATCAATGGTTCACAGCCCCCGCCCCTAAGATTCTGGGCATGTTTATCAACCCCACATGGACTGAGGACGATATTTTGGGCTTCCTTGGCGACAGCTGCGTGACGGAGGTTTACGGCCTTGGCGGCTTCTCGGCGATTGCGGGTCCTGCGTATGTGCTGATGACAGGCGGTACGTTTGAAGAGGCTCGCCGCCGCAGTGATTGCGCGCGTTCGCTCAGCCTTGGCGAGCATCGCTTCGCGCCCGTCCCGTGGGATGAGGGCAAGGGACTGCCCGTGGGCATTGACGTTCGCCGCGTGGTAGCGCTGAATAAAACGCCCATCAGCCACGGCGGCTCCACGCTCAAGGACGGCGGACAGGGCGGCTCTGGCTGCGCGGTGCTGCCCATGGAGATGTTCAAGGGAGCACTCGCTGCGCTTGGACAAAAGGCAATGGAGGACAATGCGGAATGAAACAATACGCTCAAATCAGAAAAAACGAATACCATGATTCCCTAGAGCTGCTGCTGGCGACCAGCATTCTTTGCGAAAAGGACGGCATCGGCAAGGGAAATATCGCGATGGGTAACGCAGCGAGCAAAGCGCTGTTTGATAGCCTTGGGTTAAGCAATCCGCTCGCAGAGCAGGCGGGGATCATGGATGTGATCATCGTGGCGGAGGCGCAGAGCGAGGAAGCATTCACCGAAGCGGTTGAAGCGACCTTTGAGCAGATGCGCGGCAAGAAGGAAAGCAATCCGTCCAAGCATTTTGATACCACACAGGACGCTGTTCGCGCGTATCCTGACGCGCAGCTCTGCGTCATTTCCGTGCCGGGCGAATATGCCAAGGCGGAGGCGATGAAGGCGCTGGAAGCAGGGCTTCACGTCATATTATTCAGCAGCCATATCTCCCCCGAGGACGAGCTGGAGCTCAAGCTGTTCGCGCAGTCCCGCGGGCTTTTGGTGATGGGACCTGACTGCGGCGTTGTGAATCTGGCGGGCGTTGCGTTCCTACTGGGCAGCGTCACAGACCGCGGACCCTTTGGTCTGTGCGGCGCAACGGGCGTTG
This sequence comes from Clostridiales bacterium, assembly GCA_012523405.1. Lineage (GTDB taxonomy): Bacteria > Bacillota > Clostridia > Christensenellales > Aristaeellaceae > Limiplasma. Next base: position 47,428 of record JAAYIN010000077.1, on the reverse strand, counting down.
GCATCCAGCATGTGGGTGCCTTGCTGCAGGCGGCGGGCAGCGGCGCGTCTCAAATCATCGGCACGGGCGGCGGCGACTTGAAGCAGCCTGTGGGCGGCATATCGATGCTCATGGGCATTGATGCGCTGGAAAACGATCCCGCGACCGAGTACATACTGCTGGTTTCCCGCAAGCCCAATGAGGAAATACTGGCGAAAATCCTCGCAAGGATTAAGGATTGCTCCAAGGTGGTTGTCGCATGCTTCATGGGCTGTGAGCGCAAGGTTGTGGAAAGCTCAGGCGCGATCTATGCCGCAACGCTTGATGAGGTGGCGGTGAAGGCGCTGGAGCTCGTGGGCAAGAAGGCGATGCTGCAAAGCGAATCAGAGCTGGACGAAATGGCAGCGGCGGCGGTTGTCGGCATGAAGCCCGAGCAAAAGTACGTCCGCGGCCTGTTCACAGGCGGCACATACTGCGAGGAAGCGATGAATGCGTTCACTGCCTTGGCGGGCGATGTGTATTCCAATGCGCCTCTGCGCGAATCCCTGCGCCTCAAAGACTCCCTTGTCAGCTGCCAAAACAGCTGTGTTGACTGCGGCGAGGACGAATTCACGGCAGGCAAGCCCCACCCCACCATGGAACCGAGCGTGCGCCGCCCCTTCATCACCAAAGAAGCGAGCGACCCCGAGGTATGCGTGCTGCTGCTTGACTTCATATTCGCGGTGTCCGCCCATATGGACCCTGTGGGCGTTGTGATTGAGGACATCAAGCAGGGCATGGCAGCAGCGGCGGCCGACGGCAGGAAGTTGGCGGTTGTGGCATCCATTTGCGGCACGGACAGCGATTTCCAGAGCCTGGGAGAGCAGCGTGCGAAGCTTGAGGAAGCGGGCGTTTTGGTATGTCAAACCAACTATCTGGCTGCACGGTTGGCAGGTAAAATCGTGGCGCTGAGGAATGGAGGCAAACAATGAAAACAGATACAAAGAAGCTCCAAGAGCTTTTTGATGCGAAGGAATTGGTCGTTGTCAATGTCGGCGTGAGCGCCTTTGGCGAGGCGATTCAAAAGCAGGGCGCGCAGGTCATACAGGTTGACTGGAAGCCCATGGCCGGCGGCGATGATGAGATGCTCAAGCTGCTTGAAATGATGGGAATGTAGTAGAAAGAAGGAGGCGACTGACATGGGTGGATGGTGGATGGAAAACAAAATGCGCATGGTGCAATTTAACCTGCGTCAAAATGACGCGGCTGTGAATACAGATGAACTGGTTGAGTACTTGGCGGGCATGCATGCAAACACGGTTATGATCGGCGCGGGCGGCATTGTCTCGTACTATCCCAGCCAACTTCCCTTCGCCTATGTCAGCCCCTACCTTGGGGACGGCGATATGCTGGGCGATGTGATTGAGAAATGCCATCAGGCGAATATCCGCGTCATCACGCGCTTTGATTTCAGCAAGGTGCATGAATCAATCGCGCTTGATCACCCCGATTGGCTCTATCTAAGCGATCAAGGCGAGATCGTGAATTACCACGGGATGGTGCATGCCTGTATCTGCGGGGAATATCAGCAGGAGCACGCGATTGCGATGCTGCGGGAATGCCTTGGCAAATACCCTGTGGACGGTCTGTACATCAATATGTTCGGCTTCACGACCTTTGATTATGACGGGGTGGAGCACGGCATCTGTCAATGCGATAACTGCCGAAGGCTCTTTGGGGAGCGTACGGGGCTTGAGCTGCCAAAGGACGAGCATGACCCTGCGATAGCGGCTTATCGTGCGTTCCAAGATGAGGTCATCAAAGCCATCATGGAGCGCGTGACCTCCGCTGTGAAGGAGATTTCCCCCGATATCTCCATATGCACCCACGATACGGGCGACTATGTGAACATGACCCATACCGAATCAAACTACGCGCTGGGTCGGGCGCTGCCCTACTGGCTCTATTCCTCGTCCGATAACTGCCGCCTGACAAACGATAACAATGCAACAGCCCGCAGCGCAAACTGCGTGATCAACGCAGCGGATATCTTCTGGCGTTTCATGGGCGTATCGCCAGCGCTTAACAAGCTGCGCCTGTGGCAAAACTTGGCATCGGGCGGTCAGCCTGAATGGTGCATCGTCGGAACGCCTAGGGATTATCCAGAGGACTGCAATGAAGCGGGCGTGCGCGATGTATTCAGCTTTCACGAGCAGCACGAATCGCTCATGGGCGTGCGGGAATCCTTGGCAGATATCGCGCTTGTGCGCCCCGATATCGCCTTCTTTAAGGAAGACGGATCGGCGGATGAATATCGCGGGCTGTTTCAGATGCTCAAGGAAGGGCATTACGAGTTTGACGAGATCACCGAGCCCCATGTCGGCAAGAGCGCGCATCCATACCGCTTGATGATCTTCCCGGGAAGCCATGTCGATGCAGCGCTGATCCCCAAAGGAACCGCGGTATTGGCAACGGGCGGCGCGTTTGGCAATGACCCCGAAGCGCTGGAGCGTCTATTTGGCGCCAAGCTGGAGAAAATCGCAACTCAAAACCGCGGCGCCTATATCCGCTGCGAGGATGAGGCGATGTTTGGGCGCGTGCCCAACCGCCGCCTGATATTGATCAACGGGACGGCTGGTTTGCTCAAGGCAGAGCATCCCCTCCTGCCCTATGTAGCGCCGGGCATTCACGGTCCTGTGGAGATCAGCAATTACGGCTGCCCCACGGACTATTGCACAGGCGCACTCAAGGAGACGGAAAGCGGATGCAATGCGCTGATCTCGTGGGAAGCAGGGCGGTTGTATTTCAAGAACGGATTCTTGGAGCATCGGGACATCATACTGGACCTCATTGACCATATACTTGGGAAGCGTCAGCTGGTGACCAACGCGCCCGATATGGTGGAGATATTCTATGACGGACGCGAAAACGCGCGTATGATTCAATTTGTCAACCTGACGGGGTATAACGGGCGCAGCGTATTTCAGCCCCTGCCCATCAGCGAAATCCACGTGACCGTCCCTGCCCTAGCGGCAAAGTCAGCGACGGAACTGCGCAGCGGAGAGACGCTGCCGATTGTGCGCAATGGCGATACCATCACCATCACATTGCCGCTGCTGACCGATTACGCAGCCATACTGATTGATGAATCGCCTCAGGCCACGGAAGGATGAGCATATGAAAGTATTGGTTTCCATGGACTCATTCAAGGGGAGCTGCAGTGCACAGAAGGCAGGAGAGGCCGTATGTGCGGGCATTTTGAAGGCTTTCCCTCAGGCAAAAACAGTCAATCTGCCGGTCGCTGACGGCGGGGAAGGCACGGTGGACGCGGTGCTGGCAGGGCTTGAAGGCGCGGAGCGCCGCGCATGCCGTGTCACAGGTCCGCTGGGCGACTTGGCGGAGGCTGTTTATGCCATCACAAAGGATCGAGCGGCGGTCATAGAAATGAGCGCCGCCTCGGGCATATTGCTCATCCCCACCCAAAAGCTAGATGCGATGAACACAACGACGTATGGCGTGGGCGAGATGATTCTCTCCGCGCTGGATCAAGGCTGCACGACCATCATCATGGGGCTTGGCGGCTCGGCGACCAACGACGGCGGCGCAGGTATGGCACAGGCGCTAGGCGCGTCCCTTCGGGACAAGGCGGGCAAGGAGCTCGCCTTTGGCGGAGGTGCGCTGCGGGATCTTCATACCGTTGATCTTACCAACCTCGACCCGCGCCTCAAGGACTGCCGCTTCCTATTGGCGAGCGATGTATGCAATCCGCTATGCGGGGATATCGGCGCATCCGCCGTATTCGGACCTCAAAAGGGCGCTAGCCCCCAGCAGGTAAAGCAGCTGGATCAGGGCTTGGCAAACTGGGCGATAAAGCTTGCGGAGCAGACGGGCACGGATATGAAAGACGCCCCTGGCGCAGGTGCAGCAGGCGGACTTGGCGGCGGCATGCTGGCATTGCTGCCCGCGAAGTTCCATGGCGGCATTCATTTGATATTGGATATGCTGGGCTTTGACGCGCAGGCAAAGGACGCGGACTGGGTCGTGACGGGCGAAGGCAAGCTGGACGCACAGACCGTGTACGGCAAAGTGCCTGTCGGGGTGGCTCAGCGGGCGAAGGCGCAGGGCTGCCCGCTCGTGACCGCATTGGTGGGCTGCATCGGCGCGGGCGCGGAAGCGGTATATGAGCATGGGATCGACGGGGTGTACTGCATCGCAGATAAGCCCATGACCTATGCATTCTCAGTGGCGCATGTAGAGGCGCTGCTCAAACAGACCTCCGAAGCATTGGCGCGCACAATTGTCGCTGCCGGAGGCGCAAACAGGAGGGAAACAAATGAAAATTCTCGTATGTAACGCAGGAAGCACCTCGCTCAAGTTCAAACTGTACGACATGCCAAAGGGAACCGTATTGGCACGCGCAAAGCTAGAGCGGGTAGGCAGTCTGGATGACGCGTTATTTGAATATGTCAATGAAGTAAGCGCAAAGAAAGTACAGGCAGAGAAGCTGTCAATCCCTGACTACAAGACGGGTATCGCCCTTTTCCTGCAAAACCTCACGGACTTTGCACATGGCGTGCTGGGCGCGGTGGGCGAAATCGACCGCGTGGGGTATAAGGCGACGGTATCCAAAGGGCATATGGATGTCCATGAACTCACGGAGGATGTGCTGGAAGGGATGAGGGAATGGCTGCCCATTGCGCCGCTGCACAATAGGGCGTATCTGGATACCATTGCCTGCATGCGTGAGCAGCTGCCAAGCAGCCTGTTCCTAGGCGTATTCGAAACATCCTTTCACCGCCAAATCCCGCTATGCCGCCGATTGTACGGCGTGCCCTATGAATGGTACGAAAACTACGGCGTGCAGCGCTTGGGCTATCACAGCGCGTCAAACAGCTATATCGCTTCCTGCTTGGAAAAGCAGAGGGGCGCGCATTACAAGGCGATCACCTGCCATCTGGGCGGCTCGTCATCGGTATGCGCGGTGGTGGACGGGCATAGCATCGACACGAGCTTCGGCATGTCGCTGCAAACGGGACTGCTGCACGCAAACCGCACGGGCGACTTGGATTGCGAGGTTGCGCCGTATCTCAAAGCGATTGGTGTATCGGACGAGGAAATCGATGCGGGCATCCACGACAAGGGCGGCATGCTGGGCATATCGGGCATCAGCGGAGACCTGCGATATGTGGAGGAAGCCGCAGCTCAAGGCAACGAGCGCGCACAGCTGGCGCTGGATGTATTCATCGATGGCATCGTGCGCTATATCGGAAGCTTTTACGTGGAGATGGGCGGTCTGGATACGCTGGTGTTCACGGGCGGGATCGGCGAGAATTCATCGGTGGTGCGAAAGGGTGTATGCGACAAGCTGGGCGTGCTGAGCGTGAAGCTTGACAGCGAAAAGAACGACGCATTGCGCGGCGAGGGCATTATTTCCGATGCGGCATCGGGCGTTACCGTACAGGTGATCCCTACCGACGAGGAAAAGGGCATTGCGCAGCTGACGTATTCCTTTACCCATTAATCATCTAAGGCTTTCAAAAGCACTAAGGGAGGTTATTTTCAATGGCTTGGTGGCAAGAAAACCCGATTCGAATGATTCAAAATAACATGCGCGACATCGACGCGGCCATGGATGTGGATGACTGGATCAAAACGCTCAAGGAGTTTGGCTGCAATGTGGCGATGATCGGTGTGGGCGGGATTACATCCTTTTTCCCAACGGGTCTGGAATTCCAATGCGAAAGCCCGTATTTGCCGCAGGGGCGCGATCTGATCGAGGAGATCATGGAAAAATGCCACAAGGAGGGCATCCGTGTAATCGGACGCTTTGACTTTGGGCGCACTCATGAAAAGTTTTATGAGGAGCACAAGGATTGGTATTACCGCTCGCTGGACGGCCGCATTTTGCGGTGCGAGGACACGGTGACGACCTGCATCAGCGGCTGGTATCAGCAGGAATACTCGCTGGAAATCATTCGGGAAGCGCTCGAGCGTTATCCGTCCATGGACGGCATATTCTTCAACGCCTTTGGCTTCTCAGGCTGGGATTACTATGGCAATAACTATGGCGTCTGCCACTGCGATTGCTGCCAAAAGAAATTCAAAGAGCAATACGGTATGGAACTGCCCGATACCGAGGACAGCTCAGAGCCTGCACATGCCGCCTATAAAGAGTTCCAGCGCGGGAGCGTTGCGGGCGCACTGGCCAATATCTGCACATTCACCAAGCAGCATTACCCGGGTCTTTGCGTGTGCACGTATAGCGTGGATCAGGTGGATATGATTCGCAACGAGTCAAACACAGGCATTGGCAGGGCGTATCCCTTCCCATTGATGAGCGCCTCGCTCAATGTGATGTCCGCGCGGCACAGCTGGCCTGATCAGCTGATGGCGAATTGCGTGATCAACGCGACGGATTTGCGCTGGCGCTATGCGGGCGTTTCGCCTAATTTGACGGAAATCCGCCTCTATGAGGACATGGCGAGCGGTGGCTGTGTGGACTTTTGCATCAACGGCATTTTTGCCGACTATCCCGATCGCGCGAGCCTGAGGCGTGCCCAAAAGGTTTTCCACTATCATGAGGAAAACGAGCGCTATTATCGCAGCATGGTCTCCAAAGCACGCGTTGCGATCATGCGAAGCGCATCCGCAAGCCCGATTCACGACAACAACAAGGACATGCTAGGTGTGTTTAAGGCGCTGAAGGAAGCGCATATCATCTTTGATATTCTGCTGGATGAGCATACCGCCAAGCATCCCCAAACCCTGTCGCCCTACCAGCTCGTCATTGTCCCCGATGTCAAAACCATATCGGCTGAGGCAGTGGCAGCGGTGCATAAGGCGAATATCCCGCTGTTTGTGCTCGCGGCCGATGCGCCTCTCCCCGAGGGTATCGCGGGCGAGCTTGCGCTGCAAATCACCCAGACCGAGGCGGACAACGCGGGCGCATATATGTATACCCAAGAGAAGGATATCTTTCGCTCGTTTGCTGATAAGGACTGGGTTTGCCTCTGCGGCGCAATTGGCTTTGCGGATGCACCGACCTACCGCGCCATTTTGCCCTATATGAGCAAGGGAACCTTCGGCCCTGCCGAGCGTGCCTATGGCTCTGCCATCACGGACAAGGGCTGCATGTATTACAGCGAGGCACAGCAAACGCTCGTGATCCCGTGGCAGCTTGGCTATTTCTACTATCAGCATGGCTTCCAAGACCACAAGCAGCTGCTCATCGATGCCATCGACCACTTCGTCCCCAAGGCGCGCGCGCTCAAGACCGATGCGCATCCAAGCGTGGAGATGTTTTTGGATGACTGCGGCGAGGGCACGCTATTGCAGCTCGTGAACTTGTCAGGCTTTAACGGCACGACGATTGAAGAGCCGATCCCAATGGCGAAGGTCGTGATCGAAGTCCCGTTCGCCGCCGCGCAGATCACCAGCCTCAATGGAAATGCAGTCCATATGGAGATAAAGGGAGAATCCACGCTTGTGACGGTGGAACATTTGGAGCTGTATGCCGCGGTAGTGCTCAAGTAGCATCCTATTGTCTGTCAGCAGCACGAAAGCTAAAACTCAATACAACAAAATTCACCTGTGAATTACTTGATTCGCAGGTGAATTTTTGTATGTATTTACTATTACTTTGTGAGATAACAGCTGTTTTGCAACAGCCCCTTGATTACCCCTTAACATATGCCCGAAAGTTTTTATTTCGAGGCTTTGTCCCCGATACTTTTCTCATACCGATACTTTGCATACAGCCGCGGCAACAACGCCAGTAGCAGTATCGTCGGCAGGATGAGTACCCCCTTGCCCTTGAAGGGCAGAAACGCTGCCAGCATCAGCGTAAGCCCTGCAATCACCCATAGCTTTGCGGCAAACCGCTGGGTCTGGGTCCACAAATCGCTGCTGGCATATGCGTGGACGGCCTTGACCCCAATCGCGAAGTTTATTGAATGCTTGGGCAATGCGTTGCCCATCACCGCAAGAATGCAGCCTAAAACCAGCATGGAAATTGTTTCGGCCAAGGCGGAATTGAAGCTGAGGACATCCACAAAGCCCAAGGCGTTGGCAACGATGGTCCCAAGGATTAAAAGCAAAAACAATGGCACCAGCAAACCAACCCAGTCGGTTTGGGCGGCAGCTTCCTGCCGATTCATTTGTTGGGTGCGGGTGTAAAACACAAACAAGCACAGCGCAGGCAGTAAAAACACCATGTATCGGCTCATGGTATTGCTGACCCCGTTTGCGTTCCACTGTACAGCAATCTTGTCGGGCATGTAAAAAACGGAAACCGCGGCCACAATCAGCATGATGCCTGTGACAAAAAAGGTGAAAATCTTAGTCTGTTTCATGAGTATCCTCCCCTAGCTGCGCCAGCCACGCCAGCGCCTCCTGTATCACACTTAGATTAATTTCGTAAAAGATGAACTTGCCCTCTCGCTGGCAGCGGATTAAGTCCGCCTCCTTGAGCAGTGCCAGATGACGGGAAACCGCCGCTCCGCTTATGGAAAACTCAGCTCCGATTTCCCCTGCCGACCGCCGTCCCTGCTTTAAAACCTGCAAAATCTTGCGGCGAGTGGGATCAGCCAAAGCCTTCATCGTGTCCTGCAAGCGCATGTTGGCGTCCTCCATCATTCTTCATTTAACCAAAGCGTTAAATGTATTGTACTATGATTTCGTCTCCCTGTCAAATGGGGAGAGGCGGATTTTATTGGTAAAACTGCTACGCCATTGCTGATATGCCGCAGAATCGATGCTGAGCGCATGGGTATAAGCCGAGCGCGATGATCCAAATAATGTAAAGAAAAAACAGCTGATGATGCATGAAGCAGCCCAGCTGTTTTTGATTATGTTCCTATCAGCGTGATATCTGATCAAGGAGTCCCCGCGCTGAACCATCCCCTACAGCATCAGCTCGCAGTGATATTCCACAGCCGCCGCGTCTGCGCCGCGCTTGCGCTTATCGTCTGCGATGAAGCTGCATGTCCCGATGCGCTCGCCCGTTTCCTTGGACTCGGATATCAGGTAGCAGCATTCATCGTCATCGCCCAGCGATTCCAATAGCGCACGGTATTCGTCCGTGATGGCTTCCATGGGCTCGCTGGTCGTAAACGTAAGTTCATCCATAGCACTTGCCTCCTCCAACTGATCTCATCCGCGGCGGACATGGTTGATTGTCCTTTTGAATTATACAGTGCAAAGGCAGTGCTATCAAGGATTTGGCGTACAATTCCCCCTAGCCATGTCCCGCCTGACAATATATAATAGTCATACTGAACCGATCGCAGCCATTTGTGCGTCATAGAGATGTAGCTACAAGAAAGGGCGTATGCATATGACAAAAATATTCTTTGAGCAGCAGGTGTTCCTGCTTGCGGACACGATGCATCGTGTGAGCGCAACGCTGCTGAGGCGACCCGTTGATCGGCAGGATGCGATGCAAAATTGCCTGCTTAAGGCATGGGAAAAACGAAATACCCTCAGGGAGGAGTCGCTGTTTCGCCCATGGCTCATGCGCATATTGGTGAACGAATGCCATACGCTGCTGCGCAAGAATAGGCGGCTCATTCTCACTGAAACCATGCCCGAAACCGCGGTTTCGCCGACCGATTCATCGGCGGTGGATATGGTGATGCAGCTGCCCGAAAAGATTCGTCTGGTGGTAGCGCTGTATTATATGGAGAATGCGCAAGTGAGTGAAATCGCTCAAATTCTACACATACCATCTGGCACAGTGAAGTCCCGACTCAGTCGGGGACGCCAGCTGTTGCGCGGCATATTGGAAGAGGAGGAGGCGTGAATATGAAGAAACAAGAGATGAAGCTCAGGGATCAAATGCGTAGCGCCTTTGGCGCAGCGCCCGAGTCCTACAAAGAAGGCATGCGCGATACACTGGCCTCTATAAAGGAGGATTCTATGGTGAAGAAAAGTCATTTCAGCATTGCTTTGGCAGTGATATTGGTCATCTTATTATGCGGCACAGCGTTTGCCATGCATCAACTGGGGGTACTGGATTTCATGTTTGAGGGCAAAGACGTAACGCAGGATATCACCGATGCCGTGCAATCGGGCTTTGTGCAGGAGGGCGGCGATTTTGGCGCTGTCCGCGCCCATGTGCGAGATGCAGTATGCGACGGCATTGCGGTGCATGCTGTGGTCGCCTATGAGGTGACCGATCCAAACGATGTGATATTGATGGAGTACGATGCATTCAGAGACGAAAGCGGGCTACCCATTAGCGAGCCGCAGGAAAAATCGGCTGAGGACGGCACAGACAAATGGGTCGTCTGGTCTATGACGGCAGACGTTGATGGTCAATCCGGGGATCTTGGCATCGAATATCAGTACGAAAACCCACAAACCCTGCTGATCAAATACGTCATTGATCTGCGCTCTTTTGATGACTTGCCCGATGAAATCAAGGTGAACTGGACGCCGCGGGTCTATCGGATGGGGGATGTGAATGAGGGAGAGAAAGAGTCTGCGCCCCCAATCACCGTAACGCTTAGCACGAAGGGCATGAAACAAGTGCATCTCGCCTCTGCGCAGGAGGCCGAGTTTCTGGGCATGAAGACGACCGCGCTGGAAGCCATCCTCACCCCGCTGGCAACCTACGTCACCCTGTCGTATCAAACGCTTCCCTACGCAGAGGGCGCGGATATCTTTGAGGCGGCGGATGAGTGGCAGAATCACTACAGCAATATGTGGTTTGAGCTGCTGGACGAGTCGGGCAACCCCATACCAAGATTTTCGGGCGGGAGCAAGGGGGGGAACGATGATATCAACCCCATCATGGAAGTTACGTCTCAGGTGTTCGCCGCGTTGCCATCCGTCCCGTCCTCCATCACCTTCCAGCCCTACATCAGCTACAACCCGCCAGCAGAAACGCTGCCGACCATCACCCTCGCGGTAGAGCAATAAGGCTTTTACGGCGCGCCGACCGTCATCACGCCCTTTTCATGGGGCTTCGCCCTTTTCATGGAGCTATCGGGGCTATCGCCCTATGACTAGGCTATCGCCCTTTTCATGGAGCTATCGGGGCTATCGGGGCTATCGGGGCTATCGCTCTTTTCATGGGACTATCGGGGCTATCGCTCTTTTCATGGGACTATCGGGGCTATCAGAGCTATCGCTCTTTTCATGGGGCTATCGGGGCTATCAGAGCTATCGCTCTTTTCATGGGGCTGTCGGGGCTATCGCCCTATGACTAGGCTGTCGCCCATTTCATGGAGCTATCGGGGCTATCGCCCTATGACTAGGCTTCGCCCTTTTCATGGAGCTATCGGGGCTATCGGAGCTGTCGCTCTTTTCATGGGGCTATCGGAGCTGTCGCCCTATGACTAGGCTATCGCTCTATTGCCATGTACATCGCCCCTAATCGCCCAAGCTTAGTGCATTAACTTCATAAAAAACAGCCCCCGACTTCCAATCGAAAGTCGGGGGCTGTCTCGCCGCCTCAAGATCATGACGAATGCATCGAAATGAATCTTCTGATAGGCTATTTATCATCTATCCAATCAGTAATCATATGACAGTTTGTTATGCTGGAATGTATATTCACAATGCACAAACCGTATATGATGCGCATCAAGCGCCGATATTGCCCGATGGCTTTGGAGCGGAGCGATCCGCAGGCATCTGTCATCTATTGACTCACCGCCCAGATATTGGCTGACAACTTGTCAAGTAGTGTCTGACTTTTTGTCATGCACTGCGCTTATGCCTTGCTCGCCTTGTCCCCATTGCCGCCCTCCGCGCGGATTTGCTCTAGGTCGTTGTAGAGCGTGAATTTGCTGATGCTGAGCAGCTCGCAGATGTACACGCTTGACTTTGAAATCTGAAAAGCGCCGTGCTGATCCAGATATTTGAGGAATTCCACGCGTTCTTTTTTATCCATATCCTGTGGTTCTCTGCCGATGTTCTGCTTTGCCTGCTGGATCAAATACTCCAGCAGACCGTTGACATCCTTGGCGAAGAACTCGTTTTGCACGTTGTCAAAGCGGTTGTAGTTTTGCAAGAAACTGTTGAAGCGCAACGTTTCAGTAATGTCGAGGTTAACGCATAGCGACCCGATGACATGCCCCTGATCGTCGTTGAAATAGATGGAGGATGAGCGCAGGATTTTCCCGTCGGGGGAGGTGGTGATGTAGTTGTAGCGGTTGCCGTCAATCACGTTGCCGCCCAAAACCTCCAGCCCCAGATCGCTGCCGCATCCGCCGACCTTCCGATTGGTGATATGTCCATTGCGGATATCGACGATTGTGTGTTCATAATCGCCGGTTAAATCGTGAAGCACGACCTCACAATTACTGCCAAATTGGTATTCGATTAATGTCATAATCTGCTTTAGCAGCTTCTCTTCATCGTCGATATGGTTCATGCATATGCCTCCTAATATTCTGACTAAAAGTATTGTATCACAAAATCATCCAATATGGAAGGTATGCGATAAAATTATTTGGGCGTGAAACGATTGCAATGCCGTACATTACATATACTACAGCATTATTCGCTCGTTGTGACCTATAAATAAATATGACAAATATTCAGATTGGCTATTTACATCTGAAAATAAGTATGATATACTCATGTCATTCAAGGCGAGAGCGAAGCTAGAAAATCAAATAAAATGTTTGGTAAACGAAAACAAGAGCAGTCAATGACCACAGAAAACGCAAAGCGAAGGAGGGTAGCATGAAAAAGGAAAGCGCAGCCTTTCATTCTATCAGGTGCAAAGCTCGAAAGCCTAAGTAATTGTTAGATTATGATATGCCAATGAAATCAACGGGTGAAAAACCTGTAGATAAAATAGGAGGACAACATGAAAAAATTACTTTCTATCCTTTTGGTCACCATGATGATCCTAAGCCTGACAAGCGTTGCCTCTGCCGCGGGCGCAAGCAGCGACGGGCGCACGGTTCTCACCTTCTGGTATAACAACAGCGGTGATGAGGCAGCTCCTTTTGAACAGATTGTTGAAAACTATAACAATTCACAATCCACTTATTTTGTAGAGGGACTCAGCGTTACAGATCAGCAAAAGATCATCGTTGCGATGGCAAGCAATGAAACGCCCGACATCGTCAAGACCTCTACCTCCAGCCTCAATATGTACCAGACAAATGGTTTGCTCGATAGCCTTCAGCCCTATATGGACGCAGAGGGTTATGACACATCCAACTTCATGGAGCCATCCCTAGCGGCTATGAAGATCGATGACAACATGTACGCACTGCCCTTTAGCTGCTACACCATTCAGATGTATTACAACAAGGACATCCTTGAATCCATTGGCTACAGCGAACCGCCTAAGACGATGGAAGAAATGTACGAAATGGCTGTGAAAGCAACAACGCTGGATGACAAGGGCAATATCGACGTGCTGGGTTATCCGCTGTTCCCGCTCGCGAGCGCTCGTCAGGAACTCGTTTACGGCTTTGGCGGCCGCTGGTGGGATGAAGAAGGCAACTTTACCCCCAATACGCAGGGCGCAAAGGACAGCCTCACCTATAATATGCAGTACCGTGAACTGTACGGCATAGAGCGCGTTGCGGAGTTTATCGCAGCCGCAAACACCAACCGCTACACAGAGCAGGATATGTTCTTTGTTGGCAAACAGCTCTTCCGCATCGACGGCAACTGGCTGCCCACCCAAATGCAGGGCTATGGCTCGACCGTCAACTACGGCATCACCCTGATCCCGGGCACCCAGAGCAACCCCGAATACCTTGGCTCCAGCCGTCTGGAATGCGGCTGTGCCTGCATCCCGCTCAATGCACCCAACAAGGAAGGCGCATGGGATTTCATCAAGTTCTTGTCCAACGAAGAGTCTGCTAAGCTGATTGATATCAGCAACGGCTATCCCCCCGCATTGGTCACGCTCTTTGATGACGCTGACATTCTGGCCATCCCGGGCATGGCGGAGTTCATCGACGCAACCAGCGTTGGCGTGCCCGTGCAGTATCCCGCAAACATCAACTATTCCAAGTATACCTCCCTCATCGATGAGCACTTGGATTATATCTACAACGGTATCATGACGGTGGATGAAGGCCTCAATGAGCTGGAGAGCCGCGTCAACTCGGAATTCTAATCTCATGATGTGCAAGCCGTGGTTCTAACAAACTGCGGCTTGCACTCAATATTGCTTGTAACAGGAGGCACGGTCAATGCAAACGCGTCGTTTAAGACAGAGCAGCCGAGACAATATCAATGGATTTTTATTTGCGCTGCCCTGGATCTTAGGTTTTCTGATATTCAGCGTGTACCCGCTCATTGCGTCGCTGTATTACAGCTTTACGGAGTTTAATGCGGTAACCACGCCTGTATGGGTCGGTCTGGATAACTTCCGCCAAATCTTCAAGGACCCTCTGGTGCTCAAGTCGCTCAAAAACACGTTATTTATGGTGCTGGTGTCCACTCCTGTTAATCTGCTGATTGCACTGCTTTTGGCATCGGTTGTTGTACGCAATTTCAAGGGAAGAGGCTTGGTTCGCACCATTTTCTTTCTTCCGTCGGTCATCCCGATGGTTGCGGCAACCATGGTTTGGATCTGGATGTTCAACCCCACCTATGGCTTTATCAACAGCTTCCTAGAGATGCTCGGCATCAACGGTCCTTCGTGGCTGATTAATCCCAGATGGACGAAATGGGCGCTGCTGCTGATGGGCACATGGAATACAGGCACGACGATGCTCATTTGCATGGCGGCATTGCAGGATGTACCCACCAGCTATTATGAGTCTGCGGAAATCGACGGTGCCAATGCGCTCAAGTCCTTTGTCTATATCACCATTCCATCGATTGCCCATGTGCTCGTTTTCCAAATGATCCTCAATATGATCAAGTCCTTTCAATACTTCCAACAGGTATACGTCATCATCAACGCCAGCGCGGGCAACGGCACGAGCGTGGCAAGCGGCGGACCGGCAAACTCTATTTTGATGTATCCGCTGTACTTGTTCCAAAATGCTTTCGTCTACCTGAAAATGGGCAAAGCGTCTGCGATGGCGTGGCTGCTGTTCATCGTGGTATCGCTGATGTCATTGCTCACAACAAAGCTGTCAAGGCGTGCTACTGAAAATGCGGGGGTGGAGTAAATGAAGAAGATGACATCAGGACGCCTCAGCAAGCGCCTGTCAAAGGCGGTCTTTGCTTTGATCGTATGCGCGCTGTGCTGCGTGTTCCTAGCACCCTTTGCCGTCATGGTATCCACCTCTTTTAAAACCAACTCGGATGCATTCACCATTCCGGTGAAGCTGCTGCCCAGAAAATTCGTATTTGAAAACTACCAAGTCGCGCAATCCGTCATTCCCTATTGGTCATACATGAAAAACACGGTGTTTATCACCGTCCTCAGCGTAATCGGTGAGGTGCTGGTGACGCCAATGGTCGCTTACTCCCTCGCGAAAATCAAATGGAAGGGCTCGCAGGTCATTTCCGTGCTGCTCATGGGCGTGATGATGATTCCCTATACCGTCACCATGATCCCGCTATATCGCCTGTACTCTGCACTGCACCTGACCAATACCTATGTACCGCTGATTTTGCCGGCTTTCTTTGGAAAACCGTTTTACATCATCATCACCAGACAGTTCTTCAACGGTCTGCCCAATTCGCTGATGGAAGCGGCGCGCATTGACGGCGCAAATGAATTCCAGCGCTATAGCAGGATTGCATTGCCGCTTTGTAAGCCGATTCTCACAACCGTCGCGATCTATGCCTTCATTGATGCATGGAGCGATTATCTCGCACCTATGATCTATATCAACAAGCAGCAGATGCTGACATTGTCATTGGGCTTGCAGCAATACATGAACGAGTACACCGTCCGCTGGACAGAGCTGATGGCGGCGGCGACGATGTTTGTTCTACCCGTTGTTGTGTTCTTTATCATTTTCCAACGTAACTTTGTTCAGGGAATCGCCACCAGCGGACTAAAGGCATAAGGAAGGTAGGTGGATGCGGATGTTTCTATCTCGGGAGCAGCTGGAATCATTACAGACGCCATGCGTCGTCCTGGATATGGATACCGCACAAAGAAATATAGAGGCGATGCAGCGGGAGATTGATCAAACCAACTGCCGTCTGCGGCCTCATGTGAAAACACATAAAATGCCGCTCTTTGCCCGCATGCAGGTAGCGGCGGGCGCGGCGGGCATCACCTGCGCGAAGATCAGCGAGGCGGAGGTGATGGCGGACGGCGGCTTGGACGATATCTTCATTGCGTACCCCATCATCGGGGATTTTCGCATCATGCGCGCAATAGCGCTGCAAAAGAAGATCAAGCGCCTGATTTTGGCGATTGACAGCGCAGAGGGCGCGTGCCGCCTAAGCGCGTTGGCTGCGCAGGCGAATACGGCGTTTGAAGTTCGCATGGAAATCGACACGGGCGCGGGGCGCACGGGCATACAGATGGACAGGGCGGCGGCGCTCGCCAAGGAAATTGCGGCATTGCCCAATTTGCACCTCACGGGCATATATACATTCAAGGGGCTGGTATACCAAGGCGAGCTGACGGAGGATAACGATCTGGCAGCGCGGGAGGAAGGCGAAATGATGGCGGCTGCGGCAGCTGCGATCCGCGCATGCGGCATTGAGCTGCAGGACATAAGCGCAGGCTCATCGCCAACGGGCGTAGCGGTTGCCAAAACAGGGCTTGTGAATGAAGTGCGCCCGGGAACCTATATATTCAAAGATCAGCTGCTGTGCAGGGAGCATGTCGCGCAGCCCCTTGATATCGCCGTACGCTATGCGGCGACGGTAGTCAGCGCGAATCATGAGGGCTATGCCGTGATTGACGGCGGTACCAAGACCTTTGGCACCGATATCCCGCTGCATCAGCCGCCGTTTTGTTTTGACGGATATGCAGCCGTGGAGCACAGCGATGACCTCGTGCTCGCGCGCATGAACGAGGAGCACGGCATAGTGGTCTCCCGCAAGGGTCACACGGGGCTTAAGGTCGGTGACGTTCTGACGCTGATCCCCATCCATGTGTGCACCTGCATCAATCAGCAAAATGAAGTCTACCTGCTAAGCGGCGGCATGCTGACCAAGGAGCGGGTTTTGGCTCGCGGGATGACCGTATAGAAACGAGGAATCTCCAATGAGGATACTGATCAAAAACGGAAGGCTCTACGATGGCAGCGGCGATGCACCCATGATGGCCGATCTTTTGACGGACGGCGGCATCATTGCGAAGATTGGCGCAGGGCTGACGGACGATGCGGACGAGGTGATCGATGCAAGCGGTCTTGCGGTCACGCCCGGCTTTGTGGACATCCATCGGCATTGTGATTTGGCGCTGATGCGCGATCCTGATTTTGGCGAGCTGGAGCTGCGGCAGGGCATTACGTCCACGATTGTGGGCAATTGCGGGCTTGCGCCCGTCCCAACCCGCAATGATGCGGCGTTTGACGAATACATGGAACCTGTGCTAGGCGAGGTGGTTGGCGGACTGACGGACTATCTCAGCTATACCGCTGCACTCAAAGCTGCAAAGCTGCCCATCAACGTGGGCTATTTGGCGGCGGCGGGTGCTGTGCGCTATGCGGTGAAGGGGTTTGACCCATCGCCATGCAGCGAGGATGAGATCAATGCGCAGCGAGCGCTGGTAGCGCAGGCGATGGCATGCGGTGCCAAAGGGCTTTCGCTTGGGATCATGTACAAGCCCGAGTGCTATATGAGCCTGGCGGAACATATCGCGCTGGCGGAGGAAGCCGCTCGCTTTGGCGGTGTGCTCTCCACGCATATTCGCGGCGAGGGAAACAGCTTGGTTCAATCCGTTAAGGAAGTCATACAGATCGCGCGCGCTGCGAATGTGCGCCTCAACATCAGCCATTTCAAAGCCACGGGGATCAGCAACTGGCATAGCGCCGTTTACGAGGCGATCGACTGCATCAACGCTGCGCGGGCTGAGGGCACTGAGGTCACAGTCGACCTCTACCCGTATGCAGGCGGCGCAACAACGCTGCTCTCCCTCGTTCCGCCGTCGCTCCAGCAGCAAGATCCTGCCTTCTTTGCCACGGATTTAGGGCGGGATGCGCTGAAAGCGGAGCTGGAGCGTGAACATGAGGGATGGGACAATATGGCAAAGAGCATTGGCTGGGAGCGGATTATCATCAGCTCCGTATCCATGGCGAGCCATAGCGCATATCAGGGAAAAAACCTACAGGAGATTGCGGGGTCGGCACATCCAGTGGATATGTTGGCGGAATTGCTCGCCACCGAGGGCAATCGGGTGGGCGTGATACTGATGAGCATGTCATGGGACGATGTTCATGCGATTGCAAATTTGCCATACGCGGCGCTGATTTCGGATGCCCTGTATGGCGGAGGCGAAAACCCGCACCCGCGGCTCTACGGCGCTTTTCCCAAGGCGATACGGGAATGGGTGCACGAGCAAAAGCGCATGCCCTTGGAAACCATGATTTGGAAGATGACCGGCATGCCTGCAGACCGCGTAGGCATGGGGGACAGAGGCAGATTGCAGGCGGGCAAGCGCGCGGACATCCTCGTCTTTGATCCCAAGATGCTGCGCGACAGGGCCACATACGCCCAGCCCCGCCAGATGGCAACGGGCATGCATACCGTGATCGTAAACGGCGTGAAGGCGGCACAAAACGATACCGTGAATTGCTTGAGCGCAGGCGTTGCGCTTGTGAAATAATCATTGCAAGGCAAGTTTGATTTGAAAGAAATGAGGCATCACTATGGATATTTATGAAAAGCTGGAGCAAATGCAGCTCACGCTCCCCCCTGTGCCCCCTGAAGGGGGCACGTATTCTCCCACCAAACGCCTAAACGGCACCTCGGTATTTGTTTCGGGCTGCGGTCCTGTGATCGATGGGCCTGTGCGCGGACGCCTTGGCAAGGATGTATCGGTGGAGGCAGGGCAGGACTATGCGAGAAACTGCATGCTCAACGTGCTGTCGGTATTGCAGGCGGGCATTGGCGATCTGCGCAAGATCAAGAGCGTCGCTAAGATACTGACTTTCGTACAATGCACAGAGGATTTTGAGCAGCAAGCTTCGGTAGCCAACGGCGGCACACAGCTGCTTGTTGACCTGCTGGGCGCGTCCGTGGGTCTGCCCGCGCGCTCCGCCATTGGCGTGTACGCGCTGCCCGGCGGCATTCCCGTTGAGACGGAAGCTATTTTCGAGATTGCAGAATAAGGAGATCAAGAACGATGAAGAACGATCAGCTGGACAAGCAATTGATGGATTCGCTTTATGTTCACCGCCCTATGGCTGCGGATACGAGCCGCGAGATGTCCGCATACGATGCGCAAAAGGATGTGCTGGCGAGTACCGACTTGTTTGAGGTTGGCGGGATGGAATGCTGGAGCTTTGAGGGCGAAGGCGAGGCGGAATTGACGCAGGAGCGGGTGCTCGTGCTCAAAACTGGCGCGCGCGGGGATCACTGGCCACAGAATGAGGCGCGCTCGGTTGACGCTCCAAAGGGGCATTACGCAACGTTTGGTTCTTATATCGCCAAGCTGAATCTCGCGGGGCTAAGCGCCCCCAAGGGCAACCGCATTTCATTCCAAATTCGCCCGATGTGCTGCGGCCTGCACAGCCCGATCATACGCGTTGGCTTCGTGAATGACGGCGTTCAAAAAATCCCCGATGAGTATTCGCGCGAGGGATTCAATGCCATCAATCTGAACAATTTTGAGTGGAATACCTGCCTGTGGGAGATCGATTCCATTCCCCACGACCGTTTGGTAGAGATTTCGTTCAACGTGCACCGCTATGGGCAAGAGCTCAGCGGTGCAGAGGAGCTGCGCTTTGAGCTAAAGGACATTTGCCTGCAAACGGTTGAAACGCCCAATGTGGTGCATGGCTGGCAATGCGAGAGGGAAACCGCGGTGTACCCAACCACGGGCTACTGGCCGCAGGGCGTGAAAACAGCGCTGGCCAATACGGAGCAAAAGCGGTTTTCTGTGCTAAACCTTCAAGGAGAAGCGGTCTATGCAGGCGATATCAAGCAGGTGCAAGGCGTACAGGGTGATTTTGCAGTGCTGGATTTCTCGCCGTTGGTGCAGGAGGGCGAGTATAGGCTTCACTTTGGTCAATATACCAGCGGCACATTCCGAATCGATCACAGCATCGCGGAAAGCACCGTTTGGAAGCTGATTAACTTCCTGTACTGCGAGCGCTGCGGCCACCCTGTCGCGCAAAAACACGGCGTTTGCCATGGGGATATTTTAGCCGCGCACAATGGCGTAACCATCGCCTATCAGGGCGGGTGGCATGATGCCGCTGATGTGTCCCAGCAAACCATACAGACCGCCGAAATCGCTGAGGCTATTTTGGAAGTTGCGCAGGCGAGCAAAGGCAAGAACGCTTTGCTTTACGCGCGCTTGCTGGAAGAGGCGGCGTGGGGGATTGACTTCGTGCTGCGCATGCGCTTTGGAGACGGCTACCGCGCAACGGGCGCAACCATTCGCCGCTGGACGGACGGACAATGCGGCAATATGGACGACTGCGAAGCGCGCGTGCACAATCGCTCCTTTGATAACTTTGTGATGGCGGGCGTGGAAGCGGTTGCGGGCATGGCGTTTGAGGGAAATGACAGCGCACTGGCATGGAAATGCCGAGATGCAGCGAAGGCGGATTATGCCTTTGCGCTGGAACGCTTCCGTGAGGTTGGGCTGGAGGAGCCCTACTGGCGCGAGCATACCAACAGCGCAAGCCTGTCCCAGTATTATGCCGCGGCTTCTTGGGCAGCGTCCAAACTGTATACAGCCACAGGCGATGAGCAGTACGGCGCATTTGCGCGCGAGTTCATTTCGCTCATGCTTTTGTGCCAAGAAAGAGGAACGGAAGGCGTGCCGATGCAGGGCTTCTTCTACCGCGATGAAACCCAGAAGGTGATCGTCCATTTCTCCCATCAAGGGCGAGACCAGATCTTTATGCAGGCGCTGGAAGCGATCAGCACCACGCAGCCCGAATGCCCTCAGCGCGTGCAGTGGGAGGAGAGCATGCGGCTTTACGGCGATTGGCTCAAATCTCTGATGCACTACACCAAGCCCTACGGCATGATTCCAGCAGGCATGTTCCATGAGTCTGAGACGCAGGACGAGCTTAGCTTTGGCAGCGTCCATCCCCGCGTCGACCTTGCCCGCGAGAAGCAGCACTACCAGGCACAGCTCAAGCAGGGCATTGCGCTGGGCAATGGCTATTACGTCAAATGCTTCCCCGTATGGTTCTCATACCGCGGCAACTCTGCCATGCATCTGTCCATGGGCAAAGCCGCCTCGCTTTTGGCGCGCTATTTTGGGGACGAGGAGCTGCGCGAGATCGCTCGGGAGCAACTGTACTGGACGCTTGGCAAGAATCCGTTTGGTCAGTCGCTGATCTATGGCGAAGGCGATCGGTTCGGTCAGCAGTATACCGCGTTGCTGGGCGAGACGGTGGGCGAGATTCCCGTTGGGGTGCAGACGCAGGGGGATGATGATCTGCCCTACTGGCCGCAGGCGAATATCGCGACATACAGGGAGGTCTGGACGACGCCTGTGGGTCGTTGGCTTTGGATTGCGGGAGATTTAATGCAGGAGGATCAAGGATGAATACTATCAAGGAATATATCGCAGAGCAGCCGAGCACTTGGCGCGCTATGCTCGCGGCGCCGCCGCAGGCGATGATTACCGCTGCGGTGAACCGCTGTGAGAGAATATTGCTCATTGGCACAGGAAGCTCGTATAATGCAGCGGTTGCGGCTGCACCGTTGTTTGAAAAACTGCTCAAGGCCGAGACCACAGCCGTCATGCCCACCCGTATCCCGAAGTGCTTGCCCGATGGCGCGCATACGCTGGTGATGGTCATTTCGCAATCGGGATGCAGCACGTCCACCATGAAGTCCGCGCTGGCGTTTCATCAGGCGGGGTATCAAGTGGTCGCGGTCACGGCGGATGAGCATTCACCCATCGCGTCTTGCTGCAAGCTGCATTGGCTTGTGGGCTGCGGGGAGGAGACCATCGGACCAAAGACCAAGGGGGTCACGGGTACCATCCTTGCGCTGTACCTGTTTGCCATTTCTTTGGCGCAGTCGTGGCAGAGCGCTACCCATGAGCAAATCACCGCGGTCATGTCCGCATTGGCGCTGTCCTTTGACAACGCGCAGGAAAACCTCAGGCGCAGCGAGGCATTCGTGCATCGCCATTTGGATGCGCTGATAGCTAGACCTCATTTCACATTCATATCAGAGGATGTCGGCTATCCGACCGCCATGGAGAGCGCCCTGAAGGTGCTTGAAACGCTCTATGTACCCGCATACGCCTATGAATTTGAAGAATACCTGCATGGGGTGCAAAATACCATCGCCAAGACGCAATGCAATATTTTGCTCGCAGCAACGGAGCAAAACGCAGAGCGCATGGTGCGTCTGGATGCGTTTGCCATGGATAAGGGCTGCATGCAAATGGTCGTCACCACCCTAGCCGCCATCCCGCCCGCTCCGCATGTGCTTCATTTGCTGGGCAGCGGCGATCCGCTGACGCTCCCCTTTGAGCTGATGTTTTTTGGACAGCTCTTGTCTGCGCACGGCTCTGCGGCGAAGGGCATCAACTGCAATAAACCGCAGTTTCCCGAGTATATCAGATTGATGGAAACGAAAGAGTGATATCGGATGCAAGAATATTTCGCAGGATTTGACATCGGAGGAACCCATGCACGCATGGTGGTCACCACCGCTGATCGGCAGCAAACATGGCATTTTGAAGGTGAGGGTTGTACCCTCAATGCCGTGCCGATGGAGGTATGCCGCCAGCGCTATGGCGACCTTGCGGCGCAAGCAACTCGAGAGCTCGGCGCAAGTCCTGAGTCGTTCTTGGGTGTTTGCGCTGCTGTGAGCGGCGTGGATTCGCAGGAACTTCGCGCAGCATGCCATCAGCTGTTTGTGCAGATTGGTTTTCCTTGGCAGAGTCTATCCATCGTTAATGACTGCGAAGTTTTCTTGGCGGCGGAGGACAAGCCGCAGGCGATGGTCATTGTGGGAACGGGCTCGATTGCCATGGCGAAGGACAGCGCGGGACAGCTGCACCGCAAGGGCGGCTGGGGCTGGCTGCTCAGCGATGAAGGAAGTGCCTACGATATCGGCATGGACGTGCTGCGTGCGGTTGGAAACAGCTTGGATGGGCGCGAGCAATGCCCGATGCTGACGCGGGAGCTGCGAGAGGTTTACCCGGTGAAGGACGGGCTTTCCCTCAATGCATATGCGGTCGAGCATATCAGCGATAAGCCTGCTGTGGCGCGCTTTGCGGTCGTTGCCGCCAAGGCGGCGGAGGCGGGCGATCCTGTAGCAAGGCGCATCCTTGATCGGTCTGCCGCCAGTGCCTATGCGCTGATACGCGACCTGATGCTGGCCATGCCGACCCAAGATGCAGCGAGAATGCTCAAGGAACGTACCCCTGTGCTCCTGTGGGGCAGCGTGCTGGTTCAAAATCGCTATGTATCGCAGCATCTGGCGGCATTGCTTGAAGATCAGCTCGGTTTGTCTACTGCGTTTCCCGATACAGACGCATTGCACATGGCGCTGCGCATCGCCCAAAATATGCGTAGAAAGGGCTAATACGATGAAATACAATGGTAAAGTGATTGATTCCCACTGTCATTTGCATGGCGGTTACAGCGGACTGGCTTCCTTTATGGAGGATAGCAATCGCTTGGCCGGGCAGGCGAAGCTTGACATGGTCAACGTTGCGATGGCACCGCAATGGGATGATGAGTACATTACGCAAAATCCACTGGGCATATTGTATAAGGCGCTAAACCCTACCAAGGTATTTGCTTATATGGGCTTTGATTCATACCCGCCTCAGGGCGCGGTGAGCAAGCCCTTTTTGGAGCAGGTGATAGAGGGGATGGCGATGGGGTTTGACGGGGTGAAGATGGTGGAGCTAAAGCCAACCGTACAAAAACGCCTCCATGTCAAGATCAGCGACCCTTGCTATGATCCCGTGTTCTCCTATATGGAAGAAAAGCAAATCCCGCTATTGCTGCATGTGGCAGACCCCGAAACCTTTTGGAGCAAGGAGCAATGCCCCGAGTTTGCTTTGAAAAAGGGCTGGCTGTATGAAAATGGCGGCTACCCAGAGAAGGAAGCGCTGTATCAGGACACGGAAGCGATGCTGGATCGTCACCCCAATTTGCAGGTGTCCCTCGCTCATTTCTATTTCCTGTCCGATGATATCGGGCGTGCACAGCGCATCATGGATCGATATCCCAATGTGCGCTTTGACCTGACACCGGGCACTGAAATGTATGGCAACTTCACCAAAACACCCGAAGCGTGGCATGATTTCTTTATCAAATATCAGGACCGTATTATGCTGGGTACGGACAATGGCGGTTTGAGTGCGGACGGCATGATGCCCATGTCCGAAAAAATCGACTATGCGATTCATAACGTGGGCACGGTGAGGCGCTTTTTGGAGACGGCCGACCGATTTGATGGACACGGCATGCATCTGGCGGGCATTGACCTGCCCGTATCAGCGCTGGAGAAAATCTATCATCTCAACTTTGAAAAGATGGTCGGGACGCAGCCCAAGAAGGTGGACATGGTACGCGCAAATGAGTACGCGCGAGGCATGGCGGCACTATATGAAAACAAAGACGTGCCGTTTGGCGATATCGCCTATCCGCTGCTTGTGCAGATCAGTCAAATGCTCACGGAGGTAATATGACGATGTATACGCCGAAGGTTTTGTTCGTGGGTGAAACCTATACAGCGATGTTCACCTACATACGCGGATGTGATTACGTGACGCTGCCAAATAGCAGCCGCGTGAAGGGCGAGGGATTTTGCGATATGCTCTCCGGGCGCGGCATTGACGCGCAGCTCATGTCAACGGACGCAATCGCGGAGGATTTCCCTGTAACAATGGAGGCATTGCAGGCCTATGATGCTGTGGTTCTAAGTGACGTGGGAAGCAATACCATGCTCAAAAAACCCGCCTCAGGCTATGCGGTCAATCGGCTGGAGCTGCTCCGTGAGTACGTGGAGCTGGGCGGCGGTCTGCTGATGTGCGGCGGCTATTTCAGCTTTTCAGGGATTGGCAATGTGGCTCGATATGGCATGACGCCTTTGGCGGCTGTGCTGCCTGTGGACATCCTCAACTATGATGACCGCGTGGAGTGCCCACAGGGCATTAAGCCTGTGATCACCCAGAGTGAGCATAGCGTATTTGAGGGCGTAGGCGAGGTGTGGCCTGCGTTTTGCGGGTACAACAAAGTGGGGCCTAGGGCGGATGCAATGACGCTTGCAACCATAAGCGGCGATCCGTTCATCACGGCTGCTCACTATGGCAAAGGTCGCTCGATGGCGTTCACCTCAGACTGCACGCCCAATTGGGCGACCGAAGAATTCCTCGCATGGGAAGGAAATGGACAGTTTTTCCGCAATGCAATCCTTTGGCTGACGGGCAGGGAATGACGGCCAGCTGCATAAAAAGAGACAAACAACCACTGGCTTTTATGATGAGAGCCAGTGGTTGTTGCTTCTTTTGCCTATGACCATGTAAGTGTTTTTCGCATTCTGCTCGTACGATAGCTTATGGATCGTGGACGCATTATCGAGGAAGGAAATGAACCATATTAGGCTGCACGGCTACTGGACACTGCTTTTCAAAACAAGTCCGGCCTTGCCATTCTCGGCAATGCCAAAATAATACGCTCTGACGTCTCCATAGACCTAAAAATCTTCCCCTGATTTGACGGAAACAAATGAGTCAAGGTTGATCCAACCATGCAATTGACCGCCCCACTCCCCTGTGCAGCATCTGGGAATCAGGCCTATTGCGCCATCAAATCGGTTCTTCACCAGTAGAAAATCGCCCTCATCCCTAAGCATTTCTAAATCGCTGCTATCATAATTTAGATGTGTGCAGGCAAGTGCGGGGCGCTGTCCGCCTTCACCTTACGCGGGGGAACAAGCGGCTGAAAAACGGTATCATAGGTATAGCCGCTGCTAAAAGCCATATGCTCGCAGATGGCTTTCGGGTGACGGCAAAGCGCCTTCACGCATTGCAATATCGGGAGGTTCTGTTCGCCTTTTTCAAGCATATCGCCTAAGATAAAGAGATAATCGTCTTGGGGCTGATAATGGCAATTTTGCGGCGAGGTAATCTTTTGAGTCTTCCTATGGATTTGCAAACGGTCAATCGCGGAGCAAGATATGAACCCCAAAGGGGCGATCTTGTTCTGTTGCATGGATACATGATATAATTGACTTAATCGTTGTGCGGTCAAGCGATCCCATGATACGGGCAGACGCTATGCATGCAATCAAAACAATGGAGCGCATTGGCTCTTTAGCATTTGGAGGAAAAATCATTGACATATTCCGAGGTGAAATTCACCCTAGCGCCCATTACGCAAGAGCGGGAGGACTTATCGCTGCTTCAAAGAACCATGAAAAACGATTTTCCCCCGTCGGAGCGCATGCCGTTTTCCATGCTGAAAAAGCAGCTTAAAACGAAAGCTACACAGGGTTATTTCCTGACAGACGGCACAGAAAAATTTGGCTATCTCATCGCGCGGCTCCTGCAAAAGGAGCGCATTATCTATGTGCAGTACCTGGCCGTTTTCAGCCATATCCGTTCAAAGGGCTATGGCAGTATCCTTCTGCGCCTCATGGCAGAAATGCTGCCTGAATATACCATGATTCTGGAAGTGGAGCATCCTGAGCATGCAAAAGATGAGGCCGAAAGAGAAGCGCGAGAAAGGCGAATTCGCTTTTACAATCAAAACGGATTCTCGGTTGTGCCCAGTGTGCAAATCCGCGTATTTGGCAATGTGATGCTGATGATGTCAAGCAAGCCAGTCATGATTTCAGACTGGAATACATTCATCAAAAGCTTCTTTCTGGATGCAAAAGGATCGTTGGTGATGCGCGCCTTCCTCAAGGTCTTTGTGAAGGTCATAACGCAGTAACATCAAGTGAAGGAGGAAGCATATGAGGCCATACAACAAGACTTCTAAGGGGAGGCGTTGCCTTGTTTCCGCCTTGGTCATCCTGCTGTTTTCATCTCCTGCTCACGCAGCCGCCTATTGCTCCATCGATCAGCTGCATGAGGAGGTACAAAGCGGTTGACATGAAACCTATGATGTGAACGGCGATGTGATCAAGGTTGACATTGATCACATTGCGGTTCCTGATGTTAGCGCACTGCCCATCCTATCGGTAAGCCCCGCGCCGCGGGTGGATGACAGATTGCTCAGCGGCTATCAGGTTAGCGGCAACGCTGTGAACGCGCTGCTATATAGCACAGGCGAATTATCGATCAACAAGTGGTGGAACGGCAATAAAATGAATTATGGGCAGAGCGCTTCGTTTCACCCCGATCATATCGAGCTGGAGAACCATGCGGATGACAACGGCCTATCTTTGGGAGAGGCCATTGACATGGTCACAGACGAAGTGACGAGACTGTACGGAGAAAGCCTTGCGTCCTCCATGCAATTAACCGCCGCAACCGTGTTTTCCAAAGCGTATCACTTGGAAAAGAACAATTCCTCCGCGATGTCCGATGATCCCGTTGATCAACCCGACAATATCGGGTTTTATGCCATGACATTTGATCAGGGGATGCATGGAATCCCAATCATCGGCGTTGGAGGCGGGGACTACGATTATCTAAAAATGATGTGTTTACATTCACCGCAGGGGTTGACTCGTCTGTGCGAACGCCCGATGTATTTCATCTTGGGGCATGCTTCGTTTTGGAAAACACCATCCTATACGATGACATTCCCATTTTATCCTTTCAGGAGATCAAGTCGATCTTTGAGGGGCTGATCTATGAGGGCAAAATCAGAGGCATCACAGATATGAGGCTAGGCTACTATCTCTATTGTGACCCGGCGGCGCGCGACATCAACTGGCTTGTTCCCATGTGGATTGTTCGCGGCGACATGCACTATGACCCCGATGTACAGCCGCTGCGGTTCGTGGATGAAAAGGGGCAAGCTCAATACGAAATGCCCAGCACCGTATTTGAAGTCGAGGCGCAAAGCGGGAAAATCATCGATTTCCTGAACATGAGCCCAACCAGAAGGCATGTGCCTAGTATCTTGAGCTGGGATGACCTGCGATGAAACGCATTTTATATCAAGCAGAATAATCATTCATTAAAGGGGAGTTTCCTGACCTAGAGAAGCTTCTCTAGGTATTTTGCCGCACCGTCATCGTCGTTTTTTCTGTGCACCATACGCTGCACGCTGAGCATTCTTAAACCTGTTGATTATTTTGGCATATGGATTTGCGAACGGTCAATCTTGGCGCTAGCGGACGATCGATTGATTCGGCAAACAACGGGATTCTCGCTTTGCGAGAGAGAACAGCGGTCTATGGGGTGCGGCGGCGTTCATCCAAATGCTTCCCCCAAAAAAACAAAAAAAGGGGCTTCCCTGCACCATCCTACCACAAGTTACTAGCTTTATCGCACCCGCAGTTTGTGCTATAATGTATGCGGAGATAAGACTTATTAACTTTATGTAGGAGGATAATATGAAAAATATGCGTTGTTTTATGGCGACACTGTTGTCAATCGCATTGCTGATTACAGGCGGTGGTTTGGCGGAGGAAGCTGATCACTCTGCAGAAGTGGTCAAATCGTATTTACAAATGCTGATTGATGGAGAATATGAGGAATCCGAAGCGCTTCTTGATGAGACGATGCTTGCGCAGCTCAGCCAAGGCGGGGGGACGCAGGCTTTTGTGGAGGTCAATTTGTATCCCGTGATCGGCGAGTTGATGGAGGTTGCCAGTGAGCCTATGTTCGCAGGGGAAGCACAGGGATTTCAAGTTTATCAAGCAAAGATTCTGACTACGCTGGGCGGGCATACTGCGACGATGTATGTCGATTCGCAAAATTTGATTGCCGGATATCAAATCATTCAGGATGTGGAAGCTGCCATTGTTATGCCTGAAGGCTTTACTGAAACCGAGTTTACCGTAGATGCAGGAGGCGGCTATCCGCTGGATGGCCGCATTGTCAAACCGAGCGATCCTTCACAGTTGGTTCCCTGTATATTGCTGATTCAGGGCTCTGGTGCACTGGATTTTGACGAAATCGTCGGTGCCAACCGTATCTTTGGCAAGCTCGCCAGAGGTCTGGCACAACGCGGCTTTGCAACGCTTCGCTACAATAAGCGCACCAATCAATATCCGCAGATCATGAGCGAGAAGGACTATAGCATTCAAACGGAATATATGGAAGATGTGCATGCGGCGGTTGGGATGCTGCTGGAAGAGCCGGGCATTGACCCCGAGCGTATTTTCGTGCTCGGACATAGTGAGGGCGGCATGCTTGCGCCTGCATTTATGGAGGCAGACCCCGCACTTGCTGGAATGATTTTGCTTGCGGGAACGCCGCGCAACATGCTGGACATTTCCGTGGATCAGTCAAATAGTGTGATGGATTATTACAATGCAGCAGGTATGGCGGATGTCGCGGCGGCGCAGCAGGAAGTGATTGATACCATTGTTGCGCGCAAGGAAGAAGTGGACAACTACACCGCCGAGGAGGCGCTGGAAGCTGATCCGATCTATAATTTTACGGCTTACTATCTCTATAGCCTGAATCAAATTGATGGGGTGAAATTGATTCAGGAACTAGCAAAGCCCACGCTGATTCTTCAGGGCGATAACGACCATCAGGTATATGCGGATAAGGATTTTATGGTCTATCAAAATGCATTGTCCGATGCCGATTTCGTCCAAATGAAGGTATATGCAGGGCTAAGCCATCTGTTCCTCCCATCGCAAGCGACGAATATGGTGGATGCCATGAACGAATATTATGCTTCTGCTGAGATTCCCGCAGAAGTCTTTGACGATATCGCAGCATGGATTCATTCCGCGCAGGAATAAGAGCGGACGAAGGATACATTGCTTTACGAGAATGATATAACGGATTATAATGCTGGGCGATCCATCTTTTGCGCGCAAAAGATGGATCGTTTTGTTTTAACTGCAACAAAACCAGCGTAAAAAACGTTGTTATAATATGGAACAACTGACAATTTGACTCATCTACTAAAGGAGGAACCCCTATGCATACTCGATTCATTGCTATCCTTTTATCTGTGATGCTTGTAGTATCGCTTGCATCAAGCGCAGCGGCAGACGCCGGGTATTATTCCACACCATCCGAAAGCTCCGCGACAGTCAATAACCCTGATCCTGCCGATCGGCTTAACCTGAGGACAGGCGCTAGCGAGGACTCGCCTACGCTGGGGAAATACTATAACGGCACCGTTGTGGAGGTTCTTGGCGAGGAGAAAAGCGGCTGGGTGAAAATTCGGTTTTGCAATCTGGTGGGATACATGCAGAAAAAGTATTTGGCGTTCGGTCAGGAGCAGCCTCAGGTCACCTCGGCAATCCCTAGCGTGACAATCAAGAATACGAGCGGCACGGGCTTGAATTTGCGTGAGAAACAATCAACGAATTCGCCCTCGCTTGGTCTATGTAAGAATGGGGATTCGGTTTTGGTATATGGCGTGGGCAAAACTTGGTGTCATGTGCAAGCTGGTGAACAAATGGGATTCATGCTTCGGGAAAAGCTTTCGCCCTTACTCGAATTTGACAAAGGCACGGGCAAGAAAACGGTAACGGCGCAAGTGAACAACCCAAATCCTGAAGACAGGCTCAACCTGAGGACATCACCCAATACGAGCGCGCCTGTACTGGGGAAATATTACAATGGCGTTCGTGTTGAATTGCTAGGTGCTGAAAAGAACGGCTGGATACAAGTAAGGTTTGGAAAGCTCACTGGGTATATGCAGGCTAAATTTTTAGAGCTTGACGATAGCCATTTTATCAATTCAGTATTGCCGTCCTATACCATCAAAAACACCGCAGGCAAGGGTCTAAATCTGCGGGAAGCGCAGTCCACGAAATCAAACTCACTTGGCTTCTATTCCAATGGTGATACGGGTTGGATATATGGCGTTGGCGAGACATGGTGCCATGTCCAAGCACCCGATGGAAAAGTCGGATTCATGCTAAGGGAGAGCCTATTGCCTGTTCCCGAGTTCGATAAGGGTAAGTAAGCTGGCGCCCCGGACGGGGGATACAAGGATGAAATTTTGCATGGGAACTGAAGATGACGGGTAATTTCGCGGCACCGTTTTCTCGCGATTTGTGTCGGTTGCCGCACTGGCGTTGGGATCAATATGAAGAAAATATGCGTACAAGCAATCATCTTACTCATGGCATTGTGCACAGCTGCATCTTGCGGGGCGCTGGCAGAGCCCGCGGAATGTTCGTACTATTATGCTGAGAATTTGATTGAAGCATTTCAAATGGATGTGTCATTGATTATCGCCGATCCGTATCCGGAATACATGGCATTATCCATCCGCATATCATATCCGGAAGCCTTCCCGCATCATGCTATTGAGTATTTTAACGTTTATCTGAATGATCAGCAGGCATATCCGCTGTATCTCAACGAGACAATCGATTTGGGCTATAGTGCCCCAAGTGCCTTTACGGGGATGATTCCGTTAGCAGGTGAACTAAGCTCGATTTCGATTGTGCCCGTTGGTCATGCCGAGTTGGGGGAATGGCGGGACGCTGCATTCACCCTTGAGGACTTCGAAAAAATTGAGTAGGCGGTCTGCTTTACCATCGGTCACCCGATACCAAAAAATGTTGTACTGCTTAGAAACAAGGTTTCTGCATGACAACATTTTTTTGGCAACGGTTATCCTGAAACCTGATGCTTCCTAAATCCCATTCGTGCAAGTGGCAGCGTGAGCGCCGTGAGCAATGCATACCATATTGCGCGCATGGTGAATGCATCCAGCACCACTGCGCCGAATTGGTAGGATATATACTTGCCCACCTCTGGCATGGTCGCTCTATAGGGAAACAGAAACAACGTCAGGTTATACAGCCCAGTAGTTCCGCTAGGGGATAGGAACAAAGGGATGAAGAGCATGGGGACAAGGACAATCAAAACTAAATAGGGGCTTTTCATATTTGCAGACAATAGAAGCGTCAGACCAATCATGGCTAGCAGCACCAAATACACAACCCCAAAATTGATAAGCGTTGCCCCTAAAAATGTGAATGGATAGGGGATTGCAGTATTGGCAATTTGCACAGGGAGATTCCATCCGTCCGCGCCGAACGCCCAAAGCGGTATCCCCAATGCCACAGCCATATGAAGCGTGAACGCAATCACCCCAAACAAAAGAGAAGAGAAGAGTTTCGCGCTTATTAGCTTTGTTTTTCCGTACTTTCCAGCCAATATCACGGCATCCGTACCCGCCTGATATTCGCCTGCAAAAACAGGGCAATGACAATACAAACCGCGAAAAGCGCAAACGTCAGAAGTTCAAAACCGCTGATAATATTCGTCCAACCTTCGTAATATCCAAATGTAAAGGGCGTATTCACTTCACGATTGACGCCTTGCCAGTATTCTTTTTGCTCATTGGATAGTTCGCGGGAAGGGGCACTGAGCAGCATTTCAATCTTTGCGTCCCTTGCCAAGTAGAAGCCGCTTCCGTTTTCCATGTCCATGTCTGGCAATTTGTTATACCCTGAGCTTTCGCCCGTTCTTTGCAAATGAAATGATCGACACCGTATATTCATTCATACGGCTAGATGCCGCTGATTCTAAAGGCGCGGAAATAGCGTATTCGTTTGGAATATCTGTCGGCTTATGGTGCTGCGCTATTTGAGCACCCTGTTCATCCAAAATTTGAACCCACAGCTGATTTCGGTCAAGGGAAGACATGCCGTTGGCAGAGATTTTGGGGACATTGTTTTCTACACTGATATATTTGCTAAAGCTCTCCGCGTACTGCTGGGGCCAACTGCTATCGGATACCTCGCCGTCTGGGCGAATAATCGTTGAAATATGAGTCGTATACACTGCCGCAACAAGAATCATTCCAACAAGAAGCAGCACAAAAACCCCATATAGAAAAACGGCACTTTTCATGCCGGAGAGTTTACGCATCTCTGTTCACCAGCTTATATCCCAGTCCCTTTACGGTGATGATGAGCTTTGGATTTGACGGTTCGTCCTCTATTTTCTCGCGCAAATGCCGAATATGCACCATGATGGTATTGTCTATGCCAATGCTGTCCTCTCCCCGCACTTGTTCATATAACCGTTCCTTGCTGATGATCTTTTCACAGTGGTTCGCCAGATAGACGAGCAGTCCGTACTCGCGAGCCGTCAAGGCGATTTCCGTATCCCCTTTATAGACCCGCTGGCTTTCAGTATCGATTTTGACTGTATCAATTTCAATGACTGATTGTAAAT
This sequence comes from Clostridiales bacterium, assembly GCA_012523405.1. Taxonomy (GTDB): domain Bacteria; phylum Bacillota; class Clostridia; order Christensenellales; family Aristaeellaceae; genus Limiplasma. The sequence continues at coordinate 14,181 of JAAYIN010000077.1, read as the reverse complement.
GGCGATCCTGCTGCTCATATGATTTGCGACGCAGCTGTGCCTTGATGCGAAAGGCTACTTCCTTAGGGCTGAACGGCTTTGTCACATAAATCGTCCCCGCCGATACCAAGCCCCAAAATCTTGTCAATATCATCATTTTTTTGAGGATAAAAACAAAATAGGGCAATAGGAAAACTCCCGTATGCGTCGGCACGTTTCCATCCCATCAATCCCAGGCAGCATAATATCCAAAACGATTGCATCGGGTTTTTCGCTTCGGCAAAGTGCTATGGCACTTTCTCCTGTCGTTGTTTTCAGGATATTATGAAAGCCCTCCTGCCTTAATACTTCTTCCAGCAGGTTTAAAATATCCCGTTCATCGTCAACAAGCAATAGTTTACTTGTATTCATGTTCATCATCAGCACCTCACAAAACATCATATTCGCGGATTTCTTACGATCGTCCATCGGTAGTTTTTTCCTATGCCTGAGGGAACAAACCATAAAGTATCTTTCTTCCGTGCGCCCCGAGATACCCCAACGCGCACCAGCTTCTTTGACTGCTGGACATTCCATTGTTTCGTCATCCCTACGAGTATTATCTTTCAAGTTCTCCAAATATACGAGAGAAAAAAGAATGTAAGAGCCCTGATGTCTGGGGTTAGGGGTAATAAGTGAGTAAAAAACAAGTATCGGCTCTACCGCTGATGCTTGTTTGCGGCGGTTTGTTTCTTCCCTCAAAACCAGTGGCACGACCCCTACCAAGTCACTATTTGACAGGGCAGCAGCCAGACAAGGCATAGGAAAGCTACATCATCAGATTGACGATTCCAATGAGTCCGCTCATGCCAAAACCTAAACTGGGCATGTATATCCAGTTGCTGTCTATATTTCCTGAAGTTCCAAGCTTTTGATTTCCTTTGCCCTTTAAATCCAGAAAATATCTCCTGCGGCACAAAGCAATCCTCCAAGTAATCCTAAAACAGAAAACACAATCATCCAATTCATCCGCGACTCTCCTTGCCCAATCACATTTCGTCTCTTTGCAGCAGCCGCTTTTGTACAGGCGCTCTCCGCCGTGCTTAGCGCCCGCTAAATAAGCGTTATACCACTCGGCTTTTATCATGTCGATTCTACCATTAGGCTTATCAATAAGAGGCAGCCCAAAGCTGCCCCAAAGAGCCGTCATTTGCATGCACGGAAGGTTCCATGCTATACTGACGGCTCAGGAAAGTGGATATAACGAGTAGGAGGGGAAGCTGCAATGGAATGCATTACATATGCTGATTTTTGTGAACTCAGTAAGCCGCACGAAGAATATTATCGGGGAAGATGGGCTTACTTCAGTGAAGTCATCGGTCTGGTAAATGAGCTAAAGCCTTCAAGCGTTCTGGAATTAGGTCCGTCACTTTTTACGATCGTTAAAAATTCCGATATTATGCACAAGCCTGAACTCGATCGTTGGGGTATCCCGTCTGACATCCAATCAACTGCCTATGTTCACGATGCAACTGAATTTCCTTGGCCCGTCCACGATCAACAATATGATTTGTTCATCGCCCTGCAGGTCTTTGAGCATCTGGTAGACAAGCAGGCGGAAGCATTTCAAGAAGTGAAGCGCATTGCTAAATCTGCCATATTAAGCCTGCCGTATAAGTGGAATTGTCCTGTGGATAATGCGAACTACCCAGAGCATCACATGGTTGATGAGGACACCATTCTTGGCTGGACAAACGGCGAAAAGCCCGATCAATGGATTTATATAGAGAGAACGGGAGAAAGCGTATCAAAAGGCGAAAGAATCATCGGCATATGGAACTTTGATAAATAGCATAACCCCTGTTTCTCCCACTAAAAATAAAGACGCTGTCCTAAAAATAGGATAGCGTCTTTGCTTGCTAGCGTTGGATGCTTGCGCGATCTAACGCTAGATGTGAATGTCAACTTACTGTATAATCATGGCAGAGGTGAGCAGCGTGTCAAAACAGAAAGTGACCGATTACAGGAGAGCATTTAATGAAAAGGCATATTCATATTTTAAGTGAGTCGTAAACATATTATTTTACATGAAATGAGTTTAAATCCCTACGCACAATCAAACCCTTAAAAAAGGACAACAAAAAACCGTTGATTGACAACGGTTTTGTTGCTGGTGGAGCATAGGAGACTCGAACTCCTGACCCCAACACTGCCAGTGTTGTGCGCTACCAACTGCGCTGATGCCCCGCATTTCAGCGTAGATTATAATATCATATTTTGAAAGGCTTGTAAAGCCCTAAAACAGCGCAAGCCATCACTTCGCCGAAAAGCAAAATCATTGCGGGCAGGATGTGGGTGTGATATACTGAGGCCAAGACGATTGATGACGCCGATGCGATTTGTACATACTGCCAACGTGGCGGGATAGAAAGGAGTTTTCCTATGTATTGCGAGGATTGCAAGACCCTGTTTGAAGGCGGCCAATGCCCAAACTGCGTTGGCAAACACGTTCGCGAGGTGGCGGAAAATGACGACTGCTTCTTGATCCAAAAGGAAATGCTCTGGGGCGAAATGCTAGCGGATTTGCTGCGTCAGCATGAGATTCCTTTCTACTACAAGCCCGTGCTTGGCGCGGGGATTACGATGAGCGTCGGCGCGTATCAGGATAGCTATCGCTTCTATGTGCCATACCCGCAGCTGGGCGCGGCGCAGGAGATTGTGGACGAGGTTTTCAGCAATGTGAATGAGGAATAGGGGAGCGTGTGCACCGCGCAGATCCCGCCCCCGCCAATGTTTTTCTGCTGCACTCCGCCCCTCGTGCCCTTGACATCCGCCGCCGCAATGAGTATAATTCGCCCAAGGCAATGATGGGAAGAGTAGCTTGCTTTTGCGGATTTCAAAGAGAGCCGACGATGGTGTGAGTTCGGTAAATCCAGGGCAGCGAAGAACATCCCTGAGCATCCGCCCGAAATGGCAAAAGCCAAAGTAGATGCGGACGGGAGCGCCCGATATAGCGTAAGGAAATCGCGAAAGCCGTTTCCATAAATCGAGTGGGACTATGAGTAGTCCAACGCGGGTGGTACCGCGGAAGGTAAAGAAGCATTCAACCTTTCGCCCCGACTAATTGGGGCGAAGGGTTTTTCTGTATCCTTTTGCCCGAGGGAAAGTAAGGGAGGATAACCATGGAACGAACCGATTATTGTGGTTCACTCAGGCGGCTGCACATTGGGCAGACGGCGACGATCTGCGGATGGGTCACGACTAGCAGGGACATGGGCGGCATCATCTTTGTGGACGTGCGGGATAGGGAAGGCACGCTGCAAACGGTCTTTGACCTCGCTACAGTAGAGGCGGATAGCTTTGCAGCGGCGGAGCGCCTGCGAAACCAAAGCGTGGTGCAGATCACGGGCGAAATTCGCCTGCGCGACGAGAGCACGTATAACGCCGCGCTCCCAACGGGCGAGGTGGAGCTGGTCGCGCATACGATGCAGGTGCTCTCGGCGTCCGATACGCTGCCCTTTTCGCTGACGGATGTCGAGGCGGTGCGCGAGGATTTGCGGCTCAAGTATCGCTATCTCGACCTTCGCCGCCCCCAGATGTATAGCAACCTGAAGTTCCGCCATATGCTGATTCAGCAGGCGCAGCGCATCCTTGATGACGATGGTTTTTTGCAGGTGGAAACACCTGTCCTTTGCAAGTCAACGCCTGAGGGCGCGCGCGATTACCTCGTGCCAAGCCGCACCCACCCGGGGACGTTTTACGCGCTACCCCAAAGCCCGCAGATTTATAAGCAACTACTGATGGTGTCGGGCGTTGATAAATACTATCAGGTGGCGAGGTGCTTCCGCGATGAAGACCTCCGCGCCGACCGCCAGCCCGAGTTCACGCAGGTGGATATCGAGCGCAGCTTCGTGGATCAGGATGATATGCTCTCGTTTTTGCAGGAGCTGTTCACCACGCTTTTTGAGCGCGTGATGGGTCGCCCAATGCCACGTCCCTTCAAACGCCTCACGTGGCAGACAGCGATGGATACCTACGGCAACGATAAGCCCGATCTGCGCTATGACCTGCCCATCGTGGAGGTGAGCGATATCGCAGACCAGAGCAGCTTCTCGGTATTCAAGGCGGTTCGCGAGCATGGCGGCGTGGTGCGCTGCATCAACGTCAAGGGCGCGAATGATATTTTCACCCGCTCCACGATCGACACGCTCACAAACCATGCGATCAAGCTTGGCGCGAAGGGCATGGCGTGGATACTGTATAAGGAAAATGGAGAGATCAACTCGATTTTGCCCAAATATTTTGACGAGGACGTATGGTCGACCCTGGAAAGCAGAATGGACGTGGAAAACGGCGACTTCCTGCTGTTTTGCGCGGATGAGCTGGACGTTACGCGCCGCGTGCTCAGCGGCCTTCGCGCCAAATGCGCGGAGATCATGGGGCTTGTTGACCCGACCGATTTTCAGTTCGCGCTCGTCACCGACTTCCCGATGTTCGAATACAAAAAAGAGGAAAACCGCTACGCCGCGATGCATCACCCCTTCACCATGCCCTTCATGGAGGACATCGACCTCATGCAAACGGACGAAGGCAAGCAAAAGGTTCGCTCTCAGGCGTATGACGTTGTGCTAAACGGCGTGGAGCTTGGCAGCGGAAGCGTGCGTATCCACCGCCCCGACGTGCAGGCGAAGGTCTTTGAGGCGCTTGGCTTTAGCAAGGAAGAGGCGAAGGATCGCTTCGGCTTCTTGCTGGATGCGTTCCGCTTTGGCACGCCGCCCCATGCAGGGTTTGCGTTTGGCGTGGATCGCCTGTGCATGCTGCTCACGGGCGCGCCGTCGCTGCGTGAGGTGATTGCGTTCCCCAAGACCAAGGATGCGGGCTGCCTGCTCACGGGCGCGCCCGATTATGTGGATGCATCCCAGCTTGAGGTGCTGGAGCTCGGCATTAAGGTGGCGGAGGAGAGCAAAGCGGAGCACACGAAGGCGATTGCACGCGAGGTTGTGGAAAACACGACCAAGCTTGCGATGCTCATGCTGGACGAAGCCGAGCAAAAGCAGATGAACACTGAATTCCACGCCATTGTAGACTTTGCGAGCGGGCTGTCAGGCATCCAAAAGGAAGCCCCTAAAAAGCCCCGCACGGTGCACGAAAACATCAATATCCGTCAGGACAAAGCGGGCGAAAGCCTCGATATTGCTGATGTGCTGCTAAACGCACACACGGTCAGCGGACGGCTGATCACCGTGCCAAAGACGTTTGAATAATAGCCCAAGGAGGTATCGGAGGGGCGAACCCCTCTGATTATAATCCGAAAGCAGCGACATGCGCGGTGCTTTGGGGACCTTGCGTAGCAAGGGTTCCCTACGCGTAGTCTAGGCCCTGAGCGTCAGCGAACAGGGACGGAGTGCATTAAAAGAGCGAAGCTTCGTCAAAAAAGATTGCTTTAGCAATATTTTTTGACGAGTGACTGAGTGAGGAGAAGTGTAAATGAAAGAATATAAATTGCCCGCGCTGTGCCGCATGACGGTGACTCAGCTGAGCGCAATGCTGGAAGCAAAGGAAATCACATCTGTGGAGATCGTCGCCGCATGCCTACAAGCCATCGAGCTGAGAAACGATGAAATCCATGCCTTTTTGGAGGTCTTTGCGGAGGATGCGCTCGCATCTGCCGCCGCCTCAGATGAACGCCGCAAAGAGGGCAAACCCCTCAGCAGCCTTGATGGCGTACCGATTGCGATCAAGGACAATATCGTGATCCGCGGCAAAATCTGCTCATGCGCGAGCAAAATGCTGGAAAGCTTCACATCGCCCTATGATGCAACCGTGATCACCAAAATCAAGGCAGCGGGCATGCCCATCCTCGGGCGCGTGAACATGGACGAATTCGCCATGGGTAGCACGACCGAGCGGAGCGCATTTGGAGCAACCAAGAACCCGTGGAACACCGCCCATGTTCCGGGCGGCTCGTCAGGCGGCTCGGCGGCGGCAGTTGCCGCGGGCATGACCCCTGCCGCGCTCGGCACGGACACAGGCGGAAGCATTCGCCAGCCCGCAAGCTTTTGCGGCGTGGTCGGCGTGAAGCCCGCCTATGGCGCGGTCAGTCGCTATGGTGCGGTGGCGTTCGCCAGCAGCCTTGACCAGATCGGCCCCATCGCCAAGACGGTGGAGGACAGTGCGCTGATCATGCAGATCATCGCTGGGCATGACATCCACGACGCGACCAGCGACCAAGCCCTCGCGCAGGATTATACGGCAAATATCGATCAGGGCAGCATGAAGGGCATCACCATCGGCATGCCCAAGGAATGCTTTGGTGAAGGCCTGAGCCCCGAAGTCGACGCCGCCATCAAGGCCGCTGCAAACCACATGCAAACCATGGGCGCGGTCATCAAGGAGGTCAGCATCCCCGACTTCCCCTACGCGCTGTCTGCGTACTACGTCATCTCCAGCGCCGAAGCGTCCAGCAACCTCGCCCGCTTTGATGGCATTCGCTACGGCTACCGCGCACAGGCGTATGAAGACCTCGACGAGCTCTACAGAAAGAGCCGCCAAGAGGCCTTTGGCATGGAGGTCAAGCGCCGCATTTTGCTCGGCACATTCGCCCTGAGCAGCGGCTATCAGGATCAGTTCTACCTCAAGGCACAGCAGGTACGCGAGCTCCTGCGCTACGAGATTGGCGAAGTGCTGGAGGAATGTGACTTTATTTTGACCCCCGTCACGCCCACCACCGCCTACAAGCTCGGCGAGAAATCCTCCGACCCCATGGAGATGTACCTCGGCGATATTTACTCCGTTCCCGCCAACATCGCAGGCCTCCCCGCAATCTCCATGCCCTGCGGCATGTCGGCGGACGGCTTGCCCATCGGCATGAGCCTCATGGGTGCAAAGGACGCACTCCCGCGCATGCTCGCCATCGGCGCAGCCTACGAGCGCGCCCAAAATGTCAACGAAAACCTGCACCCCTATGACAGCGTGGAAGGGAGCGATGCAAAATGAGCAAACCCATTTACGAGATGGTAATCGGTCTTGAAACCCATGTCGAGCTTCGCACAAAGACCAAGATATTCTGCTCGTGCACAAACGAGTTCGGCGCAGAGCCAAACACCCATGTATGCCCCGTCTGCATGGCGCTTCCCGGCACATTGCCCGTTTTTAACGAGCAGGTGCTCACCTACGCGGCCATGGCGGGCATGGCGACCAACTGCTACGTCCACCACAAGAGCCGTTTTGACCGCAAGAATTATTTTTATCCTGATCTGCCCAAAGCCTATCAGATCAGCCAATTCTACCGCCCCATTTGCGAGCACGGGCATCTGAACATACACACCAGCCAAGGCGAAAAGAGAATCGGCATCACTCGCATTCACATCGAGGAGGACGCGGGCAAGCTCATCCACGATGACAGGCTAGGCACATGCCTTGACATGAACCGCTGCGGTGTTCCATTGATTGAGATCGTTTCAGAGCCTGACATCAGAAGCGCCGAGGAAGCCGTCGCCTACCTGCGCAAGCTCCGCGCCATCCTCACCTACACAGGCGTGAGCGATTGCAAAATGAACGAGGGAAGCATGCGCTGCGACGTGAACCTGAGCATCAGAAAGCCTGGCGAGCCCTTCGGCACGCGCTCCGAGATGAAGAACCTCAACTCCTTCCAAAGCGTTGAGCGTGCCATCGCCGCCGAGTACGTCCGTCAAGTCGCCGCCGTCGAAGCGGGCGAGACCCTCGTCCAAGAGACCCGCCGCTACGACCAAAAGACAGGCAAAACCTCCAGCATGCGCCGCAAAGAGGACAGCGCGGATTACCGCTACTTCCCCGATCCCGATCTCCCCGAGGTCTATCTCAGCGACGCTGAAATGGCGCAGATCAAAGCCTCGATCCCAGCCCTCCCAGACGAGCGCCGCGACCAATACATGACTGATTTTGGCCTCACTGCCTACGCTGCCGAGCAGCTCACCGACGAGCGCTGGCTCGCCGAGTACTTCGAAACCGCCGCGCCCTTCGCAAAGAGCCCCGCCGCCCTTGCCAACCTCATCATCGGCGAGGTCTTTGCGCAGATCACTTTGCGCGACACCGAGCACACAGGCGAGCGCGACGAGCGAAGCCTACCCATTTTGCCCCAAAACCTTGCCAACCTCAGCGACCTACTCTCAGGCGGGCGCGTCAACAGCTCCACAGGCAAGAAAATCCTATCCATTATGTTTGACGCTGACTGCGATCCTATCGCCTACGCAGAAGCGCACAATCTCTTCACCGTCACCGACGAAGCTGTCCTCCGCGCTGCCGCCACCAAAGTTCTCGCCCAAAACCCAGACCTCGTCGCCAGCTACCGAGGCGGCAAGCTGGGCGTCCAAAAGGCGCTCATGGGCAAAGCCATGGCAGAAACGCGCGGCAAGGCCGATCCCGAGCGCCTACGCGAGATGCTCGTGGAGGGACTAACGGGGACGGATACGGAGTAGGGGGAGACGATGCATGGGGCTTTGCCCCCTGCACCCCCGCAAGGGGAGCTTCGCTCACTTATTCGCCCCCTTGACCCCGTTCTGTCCGTGCAAAGCACGGACAGGGGGATGGGCTATCTGTTTTTTGTAAAACGCATATGGTGCTATGCTCTCAAAAAAGCATAGAAAGTACGAAACCAATGGTTTTTGTGTACAGGGATTTGCAGGAGAATCGCGAATGAGATCATATAGCGGGGGTTATTCCGCCTTATATTTGGAGAGGTGAGCGGTGCTCAGAAGCCATGCAACAACCCTGTAGGCTTCATAAAGAGAGCGAAGTTCCCCCAAGCTTTTATAAAATGAGTGAAGCTCCTACGCAGCTCAGAAACTACACAACAACCCTGCAAATTTCATGAAAAGAGCGAAGCTCCTCCTCACAAGCGCGAAAGGAACGAATACCTGATGATGATCATTGATACACACGCACATATTTATCCCGACGCTATTGCGCTTCGCGCGGCGAAGTCCATCGGCGAATTTTACGATATCCCCATGTGCATGGATGGCACGCTTTCCTGCCTGCTGGAGCGGGGGGGAGAAGCGGGGATTTCGCGCTTTTTGGTGCATAGCGTTGCGGTCACGCACGAGCGCGTGCAGTCCATCAATACCTACCTGATGAATACCGCCGCCGAGCATGGCGAAAAGCTAATCGGCTTTGGCACGATGCACCCCGATTTCCCTGACCACCGCGCAGAGCTACAGCGCATCAAGGACGGCGGACTTCATGGGGTGAAGATGCACCCTGATTTTCAGCATTTTTATTTGGACGATGAAAACGCCATCGCTCTGTTTCAAGCGATGGCTGAGATGGGACTCCCAGCGCTGATTCACACGGGAGATTTTAGGCAGACCTACTCCGAGCCCAGACGCATGGCGAAGGTGCTGGACATCGTGCCTGACCTAAAGGTCATCTGTGCGCACCTTGGCGGCTGGTCGGTGTGGTCGGAGGGCTGGAAGCACCTTGCTGGACGCAAGAACTTGTGGGTGGATACCTCCTCCAGCCTCTATGCGATTTCGCCTCAGGAAGCCGCGGATATCATCCATCGCTACGGCGTAGATCGGGTATTCTTTGGCACGGACTACCCCATGTGGACGCCCAAGGAAGAGCTGGAACGCTTCATGGCGCTTCCGCTCACGGATGAAGAGCGCGAGAAAATCCTTCATCTGAATTTCGAGAAGTTCATGGCTGATTTGGAAAAATGATCATACTGAGGGAAGCTCTGCATAGCAGGGCCTCCCTTTTTTGCATCATGCGTCTTCCTGCAAAAACTCGCTCATCATATAGCCTGTATATTGCTGATAGGTGATGCGCCACCAGATGTCGTTTTCTTTTTCGAGGACATTCACGCGCCGCCCCAGCGGGACGCGAACCAGCACGACGGCGGTTTTGGCGGGCTGTTTGCGTAGGTTCACAGTGCCGCCGCTTTGGGCGTGCACGGTTGCGGTGGTGGGCTGAGTGACTTCGCCGCTGCCCCCGTCGCTGCTAGCGTCATAATCCACGGCATTGAGATACCCGACGGAATGCCATTTGGATAGATCGTTGTCAATGCGTGCGTAAGGCTTGGTGGCATTGATAATTTGAAGCGGATTCACGCTCGCCACAATTCCTACATGATAAAAATCCTGAGGCAAAGCGGGGTCGTAGTACTTGCCGCCGGGCTTGTAAATGGAGCTCATGCCCGCGGTGCTCTCCTTTGCCTTGTAGATCGCCATGCCCTTTTTGAGGGCGGATGTGGTGGTCACTCGTTCAATGCCCCTGCAATACACGCGGATCATTCGGTTTGAGCCGTGATAGATGCTCATCCCAAACTTGCGGTATGCATAGACGAACGCACCAGAGCAGTCAATGCCCCTAGAATCGTTAGAACCGGGCGACACATACGGCCACCCTAAAATATTGCGAAAGACCGCGATTAACGGATCGACCTGAATCATAGCAGTCATTCCTTTCGTGCACAGCTGCGCACAATATTAGGATATGACGGCACAAAAAGAATGTTCATAATACCAAAACAGAGCCAAGACATATTGTCATGGCTCTGTTTTAATGTAATCAATAGCTAAATAAAAGAATCAAAGGATGAGAGTAGAAGAATCTATCCCAACAACCAACAATTCACCCTACCCCTCTGCCCGCACACATGGGCGAAGCCCATCAACGGGTCAAGGGTCAATTGACGGGGGTGCAGGGGGGAGCTTCGCGCTCTTATTTGCCCCCTGTTGTGCGAGGATGATACCGCCCAGCATGGCGAGGCAGCCGAGGTACTCGCGGGTGGAGAGCTGATCGCCAAGGATAGCCCAGCCTGCGAGGACGGCAAAGACGCTTTCAAGGGACATGATGAGGGAGGCGATGGTGGGGTTGGTGTCTTTTTGCGCAACGATTTGGAGGGTGTAGCCAACGGCGCCGCTCATGATGCCTGCGTATAGGAGGGGGATGAGGGCGGCGCGGACGTCAGCGAGGGTGGTAACTTCAAAGATGGCAGAAAGGATGAGGCATAGGACGGCGGTGATGGCGAACTGAATGCAGGACATTTTGATGCAGTCGGTGCGCGGGCTGAAGTGGTCAACGACCAGAATATGCCCTGTAAAGCTGAAGGCGCAGAGGATGAGCATGCTGTCGCCAGGCTCAATGGTGAAACCTTCTTTGATGCATAAGAGGTAGAGCCCAACGGCGCTGATGGCAACGGCAACCCAAAGGAGCCAGCGAACGCGCTTGCCCCAAAGGAGCCCCAGAAGCGGGACGAGAACGATGTAGAGGGCGGTGATAAAGCCCGCTTTGCCGGCGGATGTGCCCATGTTGATGCCCGTCTGCTGAAATACGCTGCCAAGGGTGAGCATGATGCCGCAGCAAAGACTGCCCAGAAGCAAAGTTTTCTTTTGAGCGGGGGTCATTTTGGCAAAAGATACGCCGTTGCCTGTGACGGCGGTGTCGGCGGTGTGATTTTGCTGCGCCTTTTTGTCGGTGAAGTAGACGACGGGGAGGAGGGCGAGGGCGGCGAGGGCCATGCGAAGGCCGTTGAAAATAAAGGGATCGAGACTGCCGGAGGCGACGTCCTGCGCGACGAATGCGACGCCCCAAATGAGTGCGGTCAGGAGAAGAAGTAAATTAGCACGCGTTGATTTATTCAAGGTAGGATAAAACCCCTTTCGCGGATTGATCGCTGGGAGACAAAATCCCCCGCAGAAAACGGAATAGTACCAATATACAACAGATATGGCGGTTTGTCTATGCTGTTTGTTTGCGCAGGATTTCTTGTAAAACCATTGGCAGGGATAGGGTGCATGTATTGACGAAGCTAACGCAACCCCCTATAATAGATGGGGATTTGTCCCATGGAAAAACATGACGTAATGAATGGAGAATGATTTGCTTATGAAGTTGTCGATGCGCCGCCTTGCCCTTTTTCTGCTGACGGCTATTCTTGCGATGCAGCTGCTGTTAACGGTTGCGATGGGGGAGGAAACCCAGCAGGAAGTTACCCATATTGCCACGTCCACGGTCGCGCTGAAGGTTCGGGTGGAGCCTGAGCAGGACGCACGCGGCATTGATAGCATCCCAAAGGGTGCTTATGTGTACATTTTGGAGCTTGGCGATGATTTCTGTAAGGTGGAAACATCGGGCAGAGTGGGCTATATCCTCTCCAAATACCTAATAGATATCAGAGAATATCCTTTTGTAGAAGGCGTTTCATCGACGGTCGAGCTTGCGCAGGAGGATGTAGTGGTTGATTTGGATGGCTTTGGCAGCAAAGAAACATTCGAGGAAAACTACTATGCGTATTCCAATTGGGATACGGTTGTGTACGACTCGCCCGATGAGCGTAGCTATGTGCTGGTTGATTTTCCTGCGTATAAGCAGGCGGTTGTGAGCGAGATCCAAGGCAATTGGGCGTATCTTTGCTACAAGGGTCAGTATGGCTATACGCGTGTGGATAAGCTGTTCAAATGGGATCGTATCAACCCGTATATCGGGGAGATCCCTGGTCTTGTGGTGTATCCGCAGATCGTGTACACGAATAAAAGCACGAATATTTATAGCGTTGAGGATAACTCGGTGCTGTACTCGGTGAATCCTGGTGCGGCGCTGACGACCAACGAAATGGACGAATTGGGTCGCTATACGCTTCCCTATTGGCGCACGACTGGCTATGTGAATGCTGAGGACGTAGCGTATACGGTGCCTGTTGTCGCGTGGGATGAAGCGCAGGCGGGCGATTTGATCAGCACGATGAGCACGTACTATGCGCTGGGCATCAGCACGCTCCAGATTCAAGGGCGTAACTGGAACATCAGGCTGTCTGCGAGCATGATCACGGGCACGGTTTTGCAGCCTGGCGAGAAGTACGATATGAACGGAACGATTGCTCCGTATAAGCAGTCAACGGGCTACCATAAAGCACCGATCATGAGCAAGAGCGCGCTGTGGGGCTACGGCGGCGGCACATGTCAGGTGAATACGACGTTCTACATGTCAACGATTCAGGTTCCGCTGCGGGTGACGCACCGCAGGGTGCACGCGGAGGTCGGCATTTACTATGCGCCTGTGGGCTTTGACGCGGCGGTCGGCGGCGGCGAAATCAACCTGCGCATGACCAATACTTTGCCCTATCCCGTTCGCTACCATGTCGTGATGAGCGATGGCGTGATCACAGCGTTGATATACCGCGAGAGCTGATCATACGAACATACACCGCATAGCATGCTTTTGGGCAATGCTGTGCGGTGTTTTTTGTAAATGGAAATCAATCCAATTAGATATATATCAAAACGATATTGCAAATCTAGAACGATAGTGATATAATCTCGGCGAGGTGATGGAGAATGAATCGAGAGATTATCGATAAGATCGTGAAGGCAAGCGGGGTAGGCAGGGGTGAAGTGGTGCTCGTCCATTTTTGGGGCGAGGATACGGAGAAGGAAATCGCGAATGACTTTGTGAAGTCGGTTGCATCTATGGGCGCAACGCCGATGCTGCTTCAGCAAGCGAGGTCGGTCAACCGCGATGTGTTTTCTGTGGCGGATGAGAGTAGCTTTGACACGCTCTACATTGAGGATGTGGGCAAGTACGAGCACATCGTATTGACGGTGGAGGATGGCAAGGTCACAGGCAGCAATCACGAGCAGGTGAGCACGTTTTTCGCATCGCTGGCGGAGGCTGAGCGGACGATCTGTGAGCTGGGCATCGGCATGAATCCCAACGTGGGGAGCCTGTGCGGCTATACGCTTCTTGATGAAAAGATGGGGGGCACATTCCACATCGCCATTGGTGCGAACACGATGTTTGGCGGCGCGAATGCGGCTGGGATGCATATGGACTTTGTAGGCACAGGTGAGCTTGATATGGAGGGACGATCATGAGTAAGGAATACCAAGCGGCGGCGTACGCATACTTTGATGGCGAGATCGCAGCATGTCAAAGGAAGCGCGCGGAGCTGGCGGCGGATGACCGCGTAGATGAGGCGACCTTTCAGCGAATCAGGGAAAACGTATTTGACATTTACAAGACCATGATAACCGTTGCGGGAAAAACCGCCGGCAGTGATAGCATCACGGGCGGTGATAGCATCACGGGCGACGATAGCATCACGGGCGACGATAGCATCACGGGCGACGATAGCATCACGGGCGACGATAGCATCACGGGCAGCGATAGCATCACGGGCGGTGATAGCATCACGGGCGGTGATAGCATCACGGGCGGTGATAGCATCACAGGCGACGATAGCAT
>JAAYIN010000076.1 GCA_012523405.1 Clostridiales bacterium | reverse complement strand
TGTGTTTAATTCATTATATGCTCTCGATTTATTCAATCAAGTACTATAACTCAAAATCTATTGACTGTCGTTCTTGCGTTATTATATATTCTGTATCGTTTTCAAGGTTCGGTGCTTCTCGTTCGCTTGCCTTGCGGCGTTGCTCTCGAGCGAGCTTGTTAATAATATCATGATCCCATTTTAAAGTCAAGCCTTTTTCCGAAAATATTGTGATATTTTTCCGTCCTTATTCCAACCCTTTATTTTGCAAGGGTTTCGCTTGTCCCCCTTTTTGTTTTATAGATGTCTTTCCTCAAATAAAAACAATTTGCTCCATTTTATTCCCATGCAAAAAACCGCGAATACTATTTTGCATCATTACTTGCACTTTCAAACGACATGCCTTCAATCGTTTTCTTTTGTATAAAAGCACCACCTACAGCGCTATGCTTATAGATGGTGCTACTTTTCTTACTTATTCCTGGTCGATGACTTCAAACTGATAAGCCATTTTGGTGATGGCAGCTTTCTCGCCATCTTTATGTTGCGTACCGTGCGTGACGCCCTTGTGACTCGCTACCAGCCACGAACGAAACTGCTCTTGGCTCTCCCAGCGAGTAACCAGCGCATAACCTGCTGCACTCGCCTTGTGTAGTTTCCAGCACTCCGCTTGGATAACACCAGGAGCTGCCTTCGCACCTTCGAGCTTTTTTTCCATAATTGCTTTGAGCTTTTCTTCATTGCCGAGTTCCGACTCAAAAATCACTTGGCTTACAAACATTGCAATCACTCCTACTGCGCCTCTCCCAGTCCTTTGGACCAGCGTTCTTGTCACGTCCACAGGGGCCATGACCGCCGCGCCCGCGACCTTCCGGTCCGCGCGGTCCATCAAATCCGCAAGGTCCATGACCTGAGCCATGTCCGCCTCGTCCATGATTCTCTGGTCCGTGGGGACCATGTGGGCCGTGGGGACCGCCATGCTTGCCTCCGCGGCACTCAGCGTCGCGTGATTCAAAACCATGGGGACCGTGCGGTCCGTGATGATCTTGCGGATGATCAGGAATGCTAGCCACTTCTGCTTCCAGTGCTTCAATTACCTTGGCAAGATAACCCGAGAGGGTTTCTTGTTCTTCTGGCGTCAGCACTGATAGGAAATCACTCTTCACTTCTTTTTGCTTTGCAAGCTCATCCGCTGCCTCAGTGCCCTTTTCTGTCAGCTTGATCTGCATCATGCGGCGATCTGCCTCAGATGTTTCCCTCACGATATACTCCTTCGCCTCAAGCTTTGACAGCAGCTCTGCCAGCGACTGCTTACGCATATCCAGCAGGTAGCCTAGCTCACGCTGGCTGATTTCAGGTTGAAGCTTCAGTATGGAAAGGATTCTGCCCTGTCCGCGATTCGGATCTCCGCCTTCACCGCGGCGATTGTGATGGCCGTAATAGCGGCGAGAAAGGTGCTCTAGTTGTCTAAATTGTGTTAAAATATTGTTGTTCATATAATATCCTCCTATTGGTCATGGTCTATTGAAGACCTTTTAGTAACGGTTACATTGCTCCTGATCCATTGCTGATAAACCGATTGCCAGCAGTGATTAGCCAATTGACTTTTCATACATTCATTTGAGCGCTATATGCTTTGGCTTTGCATACTGCTCAAGTTGTACAATCATTCATTCACTGTTGTCATCGCTCAGTCTTCGTCAGGTACATTACCATTATAGTACAGCACCTGACTATTGTCAAGCCTTTTTTGAAAATAATTTTTAAAATACTTCTTCTCCATAGATACGCAAGCAGTTGCGACATTATTTCGCGCTCCTATGCACGATGATCAACCATCAAAAAACACTCATCTGAATGTTCATTCAAACGAGCGTCTATTCCTATCACCCTTGTAATTCTCTTTGTATGTACTTTGGGAACTTCGCCACGACCACATCATACGCGTGGTCTATCATATGAAGGATAATATCGTCAGGAACCCTTCCATCCAAACTAACGGTGTTAAAATGCGGTTGCTGAACAGGCGGACAATGCCACCCTCGCACTACGCTTCCCTGATATACATGCCTGTAGAAATCAGCTGATTGAGGGGTGCAGTTCAGCGTTACCTTATCCTCTCCCCCAAGCGTAAAGACTTGGGCAAATATCCTGCCCTTGCTTTGAGAGGGAGCTTTCACCTTCACCACAGGAGTTATCGGATCGAATGGAAAATCCAGATAAGCACCTGTTTTCTGTAAGCAATATGCGATGATTTCCGAATGCTTCATCCGATTACTCCTCCTGTCCGATGATTTACGTCAAGCAAAAGGCAGCGAAATTCATCCATTCCGCTGCCCAAAATAGCATTAAGATTCCTTCTTCAAAATTCCCATGAGAATCTTTTCAGGGGTAATAGGAAGGGTGCGATGCCATACGCCCGTTGCATTATAGATGGCATGAGCCACTGCAGGCGCTGGCGTATTGATGACAATTTCGCCAATGGATTTTGCCCCAAACGGACCCGTCGGTTCATAGCTGCAAGCAAAGTCGACTCGGATTTTCCCGACATCAAGGCGGGTTGGAATCTTGTACTGCATCAAAGAAGCTTCGGCAATTGAGCCCCGCTCTGTATAGGAAATATCCTCATAGAGTGCCATACCGATACCCTGCGCTATGCCGCCTTCAGTCTGCACTTTCGCCAGATTGGGATTGATAGGTGTGCCGCAGTCCACCACCCCAACATAGTCAATCAGTTCGATACCGCCTGTCTCGCAGTCAATCTCAACCTCCGCCATACCCACCATAAAGGGCGGCGGGGATGTGGGCGAACTATGGGTGCTGCTGACAGTCGTCGCGGTTGTATTGCCGCACATGGACTTGGTCGCAATCTCCACAAGGGATACCGACTTGCTGCCATCAGGTGTAGAGATCGCATCACTAACACAAATCAATCCGTCAGCAGGGCAATCAAGCATTTTGCCCGCAATTGTGCAGAGCTGATCACGCAGCTTCAGGCAAGCCTGCTCCACCGCTTTGCCTGTGATATAGGTGGTACTGGAAGCATATGAGCCTGAATCATATGGAGCTGAATCCGAATCACCGCTAAGCACATTGATTTGCTCCAGCGAGCAGTCAAGCACCTGCGCTGCAATTTGTGCCAAAATGGTGTCGCAGCCCGTGCCCATATCAGCCGCGCCAAGCAATAGCGTGTAGTATCCATCCTCGCCTAGCTGGATGGTGGCAGAGCCTACATCAACGCCCGATATGCCCGAGCCCTGCATCGCCATTGACACACCGATGCCGCGCACCTTGCCATTGCCCATATCGCGGAATAAGGGTTTGTTATTCCAATCAAACATTTCCTTAGCACGGCTCATGCACTGATCCAAGGCACAGGAGTTTGTCCGCTCGTTGTAATAAGCAGACATGACCTGACCCTCCCGAACCATATTCTTCTCGCGAAGCATGACAGGATCAACCTGCAATTCCCCAGCCAATTGATTAACCGCCGATTCCACCGCATAGAGTCCCTGCGTCGCCCCATAGCCTCGATACGCGCCCGCAGCCTGATGGTTTGTATAGACCACATCAAAGCCAAAGCGGAAGGCTTCCAAATTGTTGGAATACAGCGGAATGGACTTATGACCCGAAAGCCCTACCGTAGTTGGACCATGGTCGCCAAATGCACCCGTATCAGACAGGGTGAACACATCCATGGCGCGTATTGTTCCATCGTTCATAGCGCCGATTTTCACATTGATCTCCATCTCGTGGCGGGGTGATCCTGCGATTTGGCATTCATGGCGCGAATATATTATTTTAGAAGGTTTGCGGGTTTTCCATGTGACAAATGCAGGGAACAGCTCCGACACTACCGTTTGCTTTGCACCAAACCCGCCCCCGATGCGGGGCTTTGATACGCGAATTTTGGACTTTGGTATGCCCAGCGCATTCGCCAGAATACGGCGTGCATGGAAGATAATCTGCGTAGAGCTGATGATGTGCAGCCTGCCGTAGATATCAATCTCCGCATAGGTGCGGAAGGTTTCCATCATCGCTTGATGGTTTGCTTTTGTGTGATAGGTCTGGGTGATGACGCGGTCACATTGAGACATCACTTCATCAACATTGCCATGTTCATTTTGTTCAGTCGCGCAAAGATTGCGATGCTGATCTGCACCGACGGGACAAAGCGCTTTCCAATTGTTCTCCGGATGAACCAAAACAGCATGATCCTTTGCGCTATGGAAATCCAGCACAGGCTCAAGCACCTCATATGTCACCTTGATGAGCTTTAAGGCTTTATCCACAGCATGCTCCGTCTCGCCCGCAACAATAGCTACCGCATCCCCCACATAGCGCAGCCGCTGATCAAGGATCAGCCTGTCATAGGGGCTAGGCTCTGGATATGTCTGTCCCGCCGTGGTGAAGCGTTCCTTCGGAACATCCTCATAGGTAAAAACCGCTTCAATACCAGGCACTTTGCATGCAATGCTTGTATTGATTGATCTAATCATCGCATGAGCGTGCGGGCTGCGAAGCACCTTGACAATGAGGCAATTCGCCGTCTGCGCAAGGTCATCGGTATAGACAGGCTGCCCCGCGAGCAAGCTCATAGCATCCTTTTTGGCGACAGGCTGATTAACGGTGTGGAGTCTTGATTGATCTTTCATAGTACCTCCTCAGCCTTGGCATGCTGAAACGCCAGATACGCCTTGATTCCGCGCATCTGTCCTTCATAACCCGAGCAACGACATAAATTTCCCGCAAGATACGTTAAAATGTCTTCATCCGTGGGGTTTGGATTTTCTCGAAATAGCGCAATGGCGTTGATCATTAGCCCAGGGCTGCAAAATCCGCATTGCTCAGCGCCTTGATTTGCAATAAACACGCCAAAGTCGCGTGCTTCCTCTTGGAGTCCTTCCAGCGTGACGACTTGGTGCCCCTGCGCACGCGCCGCTAGCGTGCTGCACGACAGCACAGGACGATCATCCATGAACACCGTGCATAAACCGCAGTTCCCTGTATCGCAGCCTCGCTTGACGCTCTTGCAGCCATGCTGACGCAAAAAATCAAGCAACATTAGGTCGGGAACGATATCGGCGGTGATATTCCGTCCATTCACATTGATGCTTACTTGCATGCTTTTTCTCCTTGTGCGCTTAGCAGCAGAGCGGCACGTTTGGATAATACGCGAGCCAGCTGTATGCGGTATTCTGCACCTGCCCTGAGGTTTGTGCCTGTGGAAATATTCTGTGCTATAAAATCGCCGAATGCAGCGGCGGACTGAGGCGTAAAGTCCGCATCAAATCCGTCCGCGCCCAAAGCCAGCATAGCGCGCTGAGGTCTTGCGCCAATGGCACAGGACACCTTGCCGTTTCTGCTGCAAAGGGCGCAGGTGAGCACCGGGAAATCTGTTTTGGTATTGCGCTGAGAAAGGTACACTGCCCGCAGATCACCCTTGGGCAATATAATGCGCACCAAAAGATCGCGCTGATGAGGCATTTGAATAAAATCATCCAACGGCATCACGCCAGTGCCTTGCAGCTCAACCGATGCACCCAGCCCAAGAAACGCGGTGAGAACATCGGAAAATCCATAGCGGCCAAAGATGCTGCCGCCCACTGTTGCTACATTGCGAAACTGAACCCCCACGATACTCGCAACACTTGCAGCGATCATTCCATGGGTATAGGCATTGAGCTTGGGATCAAGCTCCAACTGACGCAGCGTGACCATCGCACCAATGGAAAAAGACCCTTCCATCTCCTCGATTGTATCCAGACCCAAATCACACAGGTCGATGGCGACACCCACCGAACGGTTTTGCTGCTTGAGCCATAGCATACCGCCCAAAACCACGTTGCTGCGGTTTTGGCTGAGGGTATAGGCTTCTTCCAAGCTGGCCGCTCGTTTATACTCTCTGATCGTAAACAAATGACAATCCTCCGATGCATGGAATTGATGTCCTTTGGCAGGTCAGCATAAGGGTATTCCCCTATGAAACCCGCAAAGCCAAAAACCCCAGCCATGATGCGCCTCGCGCCTAAAGTAACGGTGATCCGTATATTTCAGCGAATCACTTCTATTATAAGGCAAGAATCGACAAAGTTCAATTCGCATTTTGTATTTCAGTATCGAATGGAAAAACTTATGATCCTACCGCCATTGAACAATGCATAATCAGTCAATCATTCCGCGGCAATGCATCGGGCATTCCTTACATACTAAATCCCCCACATTCTATGGCAAAGCCATAGAATGTGGGGGATCTGCTTCTTGCGAAGAAAAGCATTCATTAATAAGGGGTTCCTGTGCCCAGAACCATTGCATCATAGCCAAGCTTTACCTTGTCGTAGTTTCGGTCACGCTCAAGCACAATGCCGCGTCCCACACCGCCAACAATTTGACCAGCGCCAATTTGGCAGAGTTTTTCTTCCAATTCCAGCAGCATCTCCGGCGCACTTCCAGGCTCAGTGCTCCTGCCATCAAAAATAATATGCAGGTACACCTCAGGTATGTTCTTCGCCAGTTCACTGAGCGCAGTGGAATATTCTATGGAACCATGGCTGGAGCGCTCCGTCAAAAATGCCAGCAAATGCAGCGCTGCGCCTCTTTTCTGGGTGTCCTCAATCGCTTTGACAAAGACAGGATTCTTTGCAAAAGAACCATCTGCTATCGCGTTTTCCAGTCGTTGATCATCTTGTGTCACAACACGTCCTGCGCCCAAATTCAGATGCCCTGCTTCCGAATTACCAGCCTTTCCTTCCCCGAGACCTACGTGGCTTCCAGATGCCCGAAGCGAGCAATTCGGATAACCCTTCAACAATGCATCCCATTGAGCCGTATGTCCTGCGTGGATGGGATTGGTTTCATCAAGAGCACCAAATCCCCAGCCATCAAGGATCACAAGCAACACCTTCCGCCCTTTTTCAAAGCCGTGGGATGTCAATAGGCTGCTTGCCGTCATTACATCAGGTTTTTCCAGACCCATAACCTCCAGCACCGTAGGCGCGACATTGCAAAGCGCACCGTCTTTAAGCATAAATGGAGATTTTTGGGGATCAATGACGATAAAGGGAACCAGATTGGTTGTGTGAGCGACATGCGGGTTTCCCTCCGCAGTAGTCATGATTTCTAAATTTCCATGGTCAGCCGTGACAAATATGACATAGTCCTCCGCCTTTGCCGCTTCTACCAGACGATCGAGCTCACGGCTTACGCATTCCGCCGCGGCGATCTTCGCTTGATTGCTGGACGTATGCCCAATAATGTCTCCATTAGCAAAGTTGACGACGCCAAAGTCAAACTGTCCCAATCGTCCGGTCACAGCATCCACAACACCCGGCAGACTTAGCTCAGGTTTTTCCTCAAAGGGTATCCCTCTGGGAGATGGGATGCAAACATCTTCCTCACCTGCGAACGGCTCGCTAATGCCGCCATTGAAGAAAAACGTAACATGCGCGTATTTTTCTGATTCCGCACAATGAAGCTGCCTTAGCCCTGCCTCACTGATAACCTGCGCCAAGGGCTTTTCCATACTGGTTGGTGCAAATGCAACCGGTAGATCCTTGAATTTCTCATGATACAATGTCAGAATAATAAAATCGAGCCCATCAATATACTTGCGCTCCACCTGATCAAATTGGGGATCCGTGAACATTTCCGTCAGTTCAACTTCCCTTTCCCCTCGGCGGCAGCCAAAGATGACCGTATCGCCTTCCTTAATACGTCCAACAGCGTTTTGGTTCTCATCCACCCGCACTAGCGGCTTCATATTATAATCGTTTTGCCCCTCAAAATAAGCGTGTTTAACAGCGGCGGCCAATTGCGGGCCACCGTGATTCTTTAATTTACTCATATTTTTCCTCGCATACTATCAATTTATCTCTATTTATGTAATCGGAAAAGACCAATTTAATTCTCGTTTCTTTTTTTACAATACCGTTTGTAAATAATAAAGGAAGTGCCTCCTCCTAAAATGATCGGAAGGGGAACAAACATAGCATACAGCCGCAGGAAGTCCACTCTGTCCGCGGAATCCAAAACAGCCAGTATCAACAACAAAAGGACAATCATGTAAATGGAAAGCCAAAGATAACCCGCAGGAACAATTCTCTTATCCTTCACCCATAGGTGAAAGGCTAGGCACAATACCGTTCCTGCAATGGTAGGGATAAGTGCCTCAACTAAATTCTTCATAAGCAATGGCATGGATACCGCAAGCAGCCCATCAATGGGGCCCAGTAGGAATACGTAGCAAAGGAGATAAAACGCCAGAAAGACAAACCCTAGGGTAAAGGAATAGATCAGAAAAGTGCTTTTCAGCCGACCATCTTTCATCACTGAAAAAAAGTCCCAAATCGAGCGCTTTGTCTTCTTGGTTTTAGTGCCTGATGCACTTTCATTGTGAATGGTCAATCATCTCGCCTCCTTGGGTTTGGAGTGGCAGCTGGGTGCGCCTTGGTCTCT
Organism: Clostridiales bacterium; assembly: GCA_012523405.1. Classification (GTDB taxonomy): domain Bacteria; phylum Bacillota; class Clostridia; order Christensenellales; family Aristaeellaceae; genus Limiplasma. Next base: position 5,589 of record JAAYIN010000076.1, on the reverse strand, counting down.
ACGCACCCAGCTGTTTTTTAATCAACAACCAGTTTATGATCATTACTTAGCGAAGAAATCGCTCCAGTAAATCCAAAAGTCATTGATGTCCAGATATGAATCATAGACAGCTTCAGTATTGAGTTCCACAATGCTGATTTCATCCAGCATGATTTCATTCGCTTCATCTACATAATCCGAGCGCATAAACCAAGTGCCCAAACGAGCGAACTGATCCAATGCAGGTGTGTCGCCATTTTCACCACCCATGAGATAGTGAATCAGCAGACGTGCGCCGGCGGGGTTCTTCGTATCGGTAATTAGGTATACGTTCTTTGGATTGCTGGTGGAAGCATAAGGAGCCATCTGGGTAACCCAAGCGATGGGCCAGTTGTTTTCATCTCGTTGATCCAGTTTGTTTGCTGTAGCAAAGCCCAAAGTTGGCTCTGTGCCTTCGGCAACTGCTTGAACAATCTCATCGCCATCCGGAATGAATCCAACTTCCAATTGTGCAAAGCGATAGAGGAACTCATACGCAGCATTGTTCGCTTCTACCGGCACCACGGTCGGATCATAGGTATATTCCAACGGCGTTCCATACTTATCTTCATATGCTTTTTCCATTTCAGCGGAGAATGTCATCATGTTAGCATAAAAGGACATGTAGGAGGTGTCCGAAGAGATGTTTTTGCAGAAGATACGATAAGCCTGCTTACCGCTCTCATCCACTTCTACGATATCCCACCAGTTGGTGATAGGAGATCCATCAGGGAATTGCTCGTTGTTGTAAAACCAAATATTCAATGCTTCATAAAGAGGCAGTGCATTGTGGAGTTTTTCCTCTGGGATATTTGCAATGATATCAGCAGGATAATAAGCCTCTACATAGCCATCCTCGTACCATTCGTTGTAGATCGTACCCGCAGCATCATTCACAACCACTACATCAGCGGTGACATTGCCTGTTGCGTTTTCGGTTTCAACTTTTTCCTGAATTTCAGAAGGGGTCAGGGTATAATGCTCAACCTTAACCTCGGGGTAATCAGCCAAGAATTTATCCACAGCCTTGGACATCTTACTCGTTTCGCTGTAGATAACAATGGTGTCGTCCTCAGCTTTGGCAAGTTCATACAGCTCGTCTGCACTCATTGCACTATAGGAAGGATCCGCCAAAACCACATTGGCACCAACAGTAGGACCTGCTTGGGAGTTTTCATCGCTCTGCGCATAGCCGCACACAGCCATACTAAGCACCAGTGAGAGCGTCAGAATGGACACAAGAAACTTTTTCATGAGATACTCCTTTCATAATGAAGCGTTTTTATTCACCGGCTACTATGCCGGTTAGAGCCATGTTCAGTTGACGGGTTTCACCAATTTCTCTGTCTTCTTGTCGTAGATGTTGAATTTGTTGGGATCGATTCGCAGCCAAACCTTCTGATTAATCGTGTACTGCTGAATGCCGATTTGTTTTGCTAGGAATTCATCAGGTCCACGCTGCAGCGTTACCAGTGTTTCAGAGCCTGCCGGCTGATCGGCATACACCAATGCCTCAATGGCGCCATCTGTTGGCTCTGTGAAAATGCCGATCTGTTCTGGACGCAATCCAAAAACGCAGTCGAAGTCGCCGGTTGGTGCATCATCCGTGAGCGTTGATGCATCAAATGTGAATGTGCCAATGCTGCAAGTGGTGATCAGTTGACTGCCGCTGCGAGTGGCTTTCCCCTCTAGGAAGTTGATGCGCGGATTGCCGATAAAATCAGCAGCCATCAGCGTGGCAGGATTCATGTACAGATCAAGCGGCGCTGCTACCTGAGTCAGCTCGCCTTCCTTGAACAGCGCGATCTTCGTGGACATGGTCATTGCCTCGATCTGATCATGGGTAACATAGACAATGGTTGTCCCCAGTTCTTTATGAAGCCGCTTTAGCTCCGCCCGCATATCAATGCGGAGTTTTGCATCTAGGTTGGATAGGGGTTCATCCAGCAAAAGAAGCTTGGCTTCACTGGCGATTGCCCTAGCCATTGCCACACGCTGCTGCTGGCCTCCTGATAGCTCACTTGGATAGCGATCCTTGAATTCGGCGATCTTCATCTTAGTCAGTGCGTTCATCACCATCTTCTTGATCTGATCCGGCTTGATCTTTTTGATCTTCAGACCAAATGCGATATTGTCATAGACGGTCATATGCGGCCAAAGCGCATAGCTCTGGAAAACCAAGTTCAGCTCGCGCTTGCCCGGTTCCAAGTAATATGCCTCGTCGCAGTTGATGACCTCTTTGTCCCCGATGAACATCTTGCCATTCTGCGGTTTTTCCAAGCCGGAGATCACGCGCAGCGTTGTGGTTTTGCCGCAGCCAGACGGACCAAGCAGTGTCATAAAGTCGCCATCTTCTATGGTCAGGCTTAGGTTCTTTAGTACATGGTTGTTGCCGTAGAATTTATCGATATTCTGTAAAACAATCTTACTCATCGTTTTCTCCTCCATATTTGGCTTGAATTTTCAAACAGTCCCTTAGCCCATACTCTTGCTAATGTCCGCCTTGAATACCTTATTGGCGATCAGGTAGGACAGCATAATGAACACCACCATGCAAATCGAAATGGCATCAGCCATCTGAGGAAGTGCATCGGCTGAATATACAAAGGCCAAATAAGAGAGTGTTCGAGTGCTGGGTGTCATCAGCAATGCAATGACATCCAATTCCTTGGCAATGGTGATGAACACCAGCATCATGCCAGATAAAAATCCGTTTTTAGAAAGAGGCAAGACGATCTTTGCGAGTCTGCGCCAGAAGCTTGCTCCTGCAATATCCGCCGCCTCTTCCAGTTCAACATTAATCTGCATCATATTCGCCATGCCTGATCGACTGGCAAACGGGAAATGCTTGACAACGCTGACCAGCACAACCAAGGTAAACGTGCCGTAAAGAGATGGGATAATCCCATGGGGTACGCTGAACATGCCAAGGAATATCGCACCAAAAGCGATGCTGGGAATCAGATATGGAATGAAGACCAACTGTTCGGTCAAACTGCCGTACCATTTGCCCCGTCCGCGGGTGCTGACATAACCGAAAAACTGACCAAAGAATGCTGTAATCAACGATGCGATCACCGTCAGGCGAACCGTATTCCAAAGTGCCTTTGTAAAGTCGGGATTTTTGAACACTCCGGGGAAGTTCACATTCGTTGTCGCTTGATCAAGTGTACCAATCCAATTATAGAGTGTCATATTGTTGAGTCCGTAGCCGCCGCCAGTGGTGATTTGGAAGCTTTCCATTACCAATATGAACATCGGCACAAAGAGCGCAACGATGAGGAATACGCTTAAAAAGAGCGTTAGCGGGGTCTTGGCTTTGCCCAAATGGAGCAAGTTGCTTCTTCCGCCCTTGCCGCCAATCGTTGCATAGGATTTACGGGTTCCCGTAATCGCCCTATTCGCAAAGATGCAGCCTGACGCCATTACAACCATCAAGAGCGCCATTGCATAGCCCACGCCCTTGGTGCCGCTTCCCAGCGCATCATACATACGAGTTGACAAGGTGTAATATCCAATGCGCACACCGAGGTTAGCAGGTACACCGTATGCACCAAGGGATTTGCTCAGTGTCATGATCAGCCCAGATAACACCGCTGGAAGCACCAACGGAAGGGTAATGCTGCGAATAATCTGGAATTTGTTTGCCCCTTGAATTTCGCCCATTTCCTCGAGTTCGCTGTTAATGGAGTGGAGCGTACCCGATACCATAATGTAGGAGTAGGCGTAATAGTGCATTGTCATGACAACAATGATGGCCACCGGACCATAGGCCAGCCAGTCCGGCACATTGACCCCAAGCCCAGCGAGAAAGCCGGGAGATCCTCCGCGAGAATTTCGGAAGACTGCGAGCCAAGCCATCGATTTGCACCACGATGGAATCATGTAGGGAATCATAATTAAAAAAGAAAAAAGTTTTTTCCCCGGAAGATCGCTTCTAACCATCAGCCATGCTAGTGCACTGCCAAAAGGCACTGCAATGATACAGGTGAAAAATGAAATGAGCAGCGAATGCCCTAATGGTTTCCACAGCACTGCTGAGGATAATTTGCTAGCAAAGATGTACTGCCAATAATAAAGTGTGAATTCTCCAACATCACCGCCAACCCTGCGGGACTCTGCCTTTGCAAGGGTAAAGGTCGTTTTCAAGACATCGGCCAAGGGGTAAGCCACCAGATAGATTAAAATCACCAGTGAGATTAAAACAATCAGATTGAACGGGTTGCAAAGAACATTTAGAATCTGATTTTTAAGCCGTCTCAGGGTGATTGGTTTGCGTGGAATTTGGCGTAACAAAAAACATACCTCCTCATTAGAAGCCTTTCTGCTATTGGCATTTGACCACCGTGTGCAGTACTATTCAGCTTTACAATTTGTTGTCAATATGATTATAGCATGTATCTGGTGAAATGCAATAGAAAAAAGAAAATATTTTTATTAAATAAATTTTTCTTTTTTCTTGCTTTATTTCAATTTTATAGCATAATATAGGAAGTAACTTTCTTCATTTGCAATAATTAAGTATGGGAGGGATGCAATATGACCGAGAGTAACTTGCTGCTTAAGATCAGAGCCTCCTACCAGAGGCTGACAAAGCTAGAAAAACAAGTGGCCGATTACGTTCTGGAGAATCCGAAAATCGTCGTCAAGATGACCATCAACGACTTAGCAAGCCATTGCGGCGTAGGCGATACGACTGTATTTAGGTTTTGCCGCACGATGGAACTCGCTGGGTATCAGGATTTCAAACTATCCCTTGCGCTAAGCGCAAACCTTAATGACATGCTGGACAGCCGCAACGGCAACGGCAGCATTATGGAGGCAAGCGATCTAAACGAGCTTGCTCAAAATGTTGAGCAGGTCTATGTGGATGCTGTGCGGGATACCTTTGCCCAATTGGACTTTGACGCAGTATCCAAAACAGTGGATGCCATTATGAAGGCGAGCAGCGTCTACGTTTATGGCTATGGCAACTCCGGCATCAGCGCTCAGATGATGCAAAATAGAATGATGCGTATCATTCCCAATGTGTTTTACGCCAGCGACGCTCACATGCAGCTGACCTCCGCCGCGCTGCTAAGCAAAGATAATGTGGCGATCATTTTCTGCAATTCAGGTGTTACCAGAGATTGCCTGAAGATTGCCCAAAGCGCTCACCAAGCGGGAGCGGTCACAGTTTTTGCCACCAATTTTCTTGGCACACCTGCCGCATCAGATTGTGATATCATCCTGCCCTGCGGCGCAACCGAAGGACCCATTCAGGGCGGATCCATCGCATCCATCGCATCACAGCTTTGCATGGTAAGCCTGCTTTATTCGGAGCTCTTTCGCAGAATGGGCGATGCTTCAAAGGAAAACAAGATTAAGACCGCCCAATCCATCGCTGAAAAGAAACTATAATGCGCCGCCAAAAGCACATAAAAAACCCGCCTAAGCGTAATGTTTGATGTGACCCCAAGAAGTTAGACTTTATAGCGTAGTAGTTTAAACAGACTGCTGCGCTATATTTTTATGCTGCCGAGAGAAATACTCTGTATTGGACAGGACTCATCCATTGTAATTTCTCTTTGA
>JAAYIN010000075.1 GCA_012523405.1 Clostridiales bacterium | reverse complement strand
TGCCGGCTGGGTTCATGACGTGGGCAACAGCATCAACCGCCACGAGCACGGTCCCAACGGCGCTGTGCTCCTCTACCCCATCCTTCGGGAAGCGGGGATGGAGATCAACGACGTGGTCGAGGTGATCACGGCGGTTGGCAACCATGAGGAGGAGAGCGGAACGGTCAGCAGTGCGGTGAGTGCAGCACTGGTCATCGCCGATAAGAGCGACGCGCATAAAAGCCGCGTTCGAAACGGCAAACCAGACCTCACGGACGTTCATGACCGCGTGAACTTCTCCATTCAGAAAAACAACGTGACCGTCGACCGCAAAAAGCATATCATTCGCCAAGAGCTTCAAATGAACGGTTCCTCCAGCGTGCTGGAATACCTGAGCATTTATCTGCCCCGCATTTTGATGTGCGAACAGGCCTGCGAATTCCTAGGTCAGCGGTTTGAGCTGAACATCAACGATCGCCCCGTTAACAACCAGATTAGTTAACGCAGAGGCGGCGAGCAATCCCAGCGGCAAAGACCTTTATGTCTCTTTTCCGCTGCCCTGTAATAGGAGGTATGATTATGATCTGTTTACACTGTGGCCGCTCTGTACCCGATGATGCCCTAACCTGCGATGGTTGCGGTACTTTCCTTGGGAAATACAGCGGTTCTGCCTATAGCGAAACAGGCGTACGCGCTATCAGGCAGGGCAGAGTCAGCGCTTCCCAAGAAACCATTCCCTCACAAAATAAAGGCTCGCGTGAGTACGGCGACTATGGACTCTCCCCGCTTCCCGTGGATGCGCAGGCGGTCAAGCCCAGACGTGCCCCCGCCGGCAAAGTAACCCCCGCCAAAAAAACAGGCGCAAGCAAGCCCCATAGCAGCCGCGGCGTTCCCGTGAATGCCTATGGGCGCGCGCCCACCGTGACCCGACGCAAGAGCCATTCGAGAACCAAGCGCAGAGGGCATTTTAACTGGATGCGCTTTGGCGTGATCCTGACGATTCTTTCGATCGTCGTCGCAGGCAGCTACTTCGTCTACGTAAAAAACAGCGATGCAGGGCAAAGGCAGACCGCCAGAACCAATGTGCTGAGCACCAACGAAACGATGCTCGCGCTCGCCGCGAACGCAAAGGATGTGCTCGTGCAAACCGAGCGTGAAGCATTGCTCAAGGAATGGAACCAGCCCTCTCCCCAGTCCTATTGGCTGGTTGGGCAGGATTATCTGGATGTTGGTGATTTGCAAAACGCGATCCTCAGCTTCCGCATTGCCGATATTCTCGACCCTGAAAACTATGATGGGCTGATTTTGCTTGCCAATGCCTATGAACTAAGCGATGAGAACGATAAAGCAGAGGAGCAGTATCTCCATCTCGCCAATACCGTCAGCACCTTTCGAAGCGAAGCATATACCGCACTCATCCGCATGTATCAAGAGCAGGAGCGCGGCCCTGAGGCTGCTGATATGATGCTCCTTGCCTACAATAATACAGACAAGGAAACCTTCCGCCTGCAGCGAAAGGACTATATCCCCCTCACTCCGCAAATCAACCTCAAGGCAGGCCGCTACCAGATCAACAAGATCGCGGAAACGATCAGCCTCACCTCCCCCCAAGGCTATGATATCTACTACACCACCGACGATGAAGCGCTTCTCCCCCAGGAGGGTATCCTTGCGGAGGACGGAAGGATCGTGCCTGTGGAAGGCGCGATTAACATCCGTGCGGTATGCGTGAGCGGAGATTTGGTGAGCGACCCGATGAAAGTATCGTATACCTTCTTCTTCGTCTCGCCGCCTGCGCCCAAATGCAACCTTGCGCCCGGCACATACAAGTCATTGCGCCAAATCACCCTGCGGGCAGGCGATCTTGAGGATGTTGCCAAGAAGGAATTGGCTGAGATGGAGGAAAACTACGTCTATTACTACACCATCGACGGCTCAACCCCTACCGAGGACAGCCCGATTTATGACGGCACGCCCATCGTCATGCCCGCTGGAAGCGTGACCCTCAAAGCGATATGCGTCAACGAATTTGGCAAGATGTCGGCTGTGATGGAATATGGGTACAAGTTCAACGTGAAGCCCGGTCTGCTGACCGTATATGAAGAAAGCGACACGTTTTCCTCATTCACCCTAAGCAAAACCACCATGGATGAGTTCAAGCAGACGTTTGGCAGCCCCACCAGCGAGCTGGAAACCACTTACCTGCAAAGCACGGCACAGGCTCAGCACCTCACCTATCCATGGGGCTACGCTGTGTTCCTCAAGATCAGCAACGAGTGGCAGCTATACCGCATCGAAATGACCTCCTCCATCGCAACCGCGCCTCGCGGTCTGAGCTTTACCAGCACAGAGAGCGGTATCACAGGCGCATTCAAGGATTTTGGGCAACCCGAGTCCAAAAGCGGCAACCGAGGTCTGTACTACAAGCACCCAACCATCGGTCAAGTCGTTGTGCAGGAGGATGGGTCGCGCATCGTTCGCTATCAATGCAATACGGCGATCAGCAAAATGTGGTATCTCGAGTTTTACCTGTCAGGCGATCAGGTGCAAAAGATCGTCCATTATTCTATGCCTTAATGAAAAACAAGCAGGGTCACTGTTGGTGCAAGCCACACTGCCCTGTTTTTTCTTTCCCGCGGGGTATTTCCGCCTATATTTGTATGATTTCATGCATGAATATGCACCTAAAAATATATCCTTTCAGGTGTGCAATCGTTCATGCACTTGAAACTCCGCATTATTTGCGATATACTATTCCGTATTCACATTTTACCATACCAAAGACTTAAACAAGGAGGGGTTATCATGGCGACTGATTTGGACATCGCACGTAGTGCTACAATGAAACCTATTATGGAGATCGCTGATGCCGCTGGATTTTCACCGCAGACCGTATCTCCCTATGGCTACCATGTGGCCAAGGTTGATCCACGTTCCTATTTGGAGAAGCCCGCCCGTGCGAAGCTCATACTGGTAACCGCCATTAACCCCACCCCAGCAGGTGAGGGCAAGACCACCGTTTCCGTCGCACTCGCTGACGGCATGCGCAAAATCGGCAAGGATGCCATGCTCGCACTTCGTGAGCCTTCCCTTGGTCCCGTCTTTGGCATGAAGGGCGGCGCAACAGGCGGCGGCTATGCACAGGTTGTTCCCATGGAGAGCATTAACCTGCACTTCACAGGCGATCTGCACGCGATTACTACCGCCAACAACCTGCTTTGTGCGATCTTGGATAACCATATTCAGCAGGGCAATGCGATGAATATCGACCCGCGCCGCGTTTGCTTCAGGCATTGCCTGGACGTGAACGACCGTCAGCTTCGCCAGATCGTCATGGGTCTTGGCGGCACACAGAACGGTACACCCCGCGAGGACGGATTTGACATCACCGCAGCGAGCGAAGTCATGGCAACATTCTGCCTAGCCGCTGATCTAAAAGACCTGAAGGCACGCCTATCCCGCATCGTGGTTGGACACAGCTACGAGGGCAAGGCAGTGACCGCAGGAGATATCGGCGCAGCAGGTTCCATGACCGCACTGCTCCGCGACGCATTCTCCCCCAACCTCATCCAGACCATCGAAAACACCCCCTGCCTCATGCACGGCGGACCGTTTGCCAATATCGCGCACGGCTGCAACAGCGTTGTCGCTACCAAGCTTGCGATGCGCATGTCGGACTACACCGTCACCGAAGCGGGCTTTGGCGCTGACCTTGGTGCTGAAAAGTTCCTAGATATCAAATGCAGGATGAATGACCTATGGCCAAACGTTATTGTTCTTGTAGCGACTATCCGTGCGCTTAAGCATCACGGCGGCGCAGCGAAGGGCACATACGGCGAGCCTAACCCCGAAGCACTTAAAGCGGGCATGTCAAACCTGATGGCGCATATTCATAATGTCACCAAGGTTTGGAACACCCCTGTTGTCGTTGCCCTCAATCTCTTTGCAACCGACACACAGGAAGAGCAGGACATGGTAAAATCCATCCTAGCAGAAGCAGGCGTTGCCTGTGCACCCTGCAACGGCTGGGCAAACGGCGGCAACGGCACGATGGAGCTTGCGCAGATCGTATGCGACGCTGCAGACGCAAACCCCGAGGCCATTCCCTCCTTCAGCTATGAGGATGATATGTCCCTGAAGGAAAAGATCACCGCTATCGCAACCCGCGTATACCACGCAGGGGATGTGTCCTTCTCGCCACAGGCAGAGAAAGACCTCGCCGGCCTTGAAAAAGAAGGCCATGGCGGCTGCCCCATTTGCGTGGCAAAGACGCAATACAGCATGAGCGACACCGCTTCCGCGCTAGGCGCACCCAGCGGCTACACCCTCAGCATCCGCAGCGCCCGCCTGAGTGCAGGCGCAGGCTTTGTGGTGGCATTCGCAGGCAGCATCATCGCTATGCCCGGTCTGCCCAAAGTGCCCGCAGCGATGAGCATCGATGTGGACGACAACGGCGAAATCCAAGGACTATTCTAAATTTTATTGATTTTGGAGGTGGGACCTATGCAGAATTTACAGATGGAGCTTTTACAGATTCTCCAGCAAGATTGCAGACTGCCGCTTGAAAAGCTCGCAGTTATGACAGGAACCACGATTGAAAACGTAGCAGAAGCGATCACTGAAATGGAAAAAAATAGGATCATCCTTCGCTATTCCCCTGTCATCAACTGGGATAAAACCGACCGCGAGCGCGTGGAAGCGATGATCGAAGTTCGCGTCACGCCCCAGCGCGATCAGGGCTTTGACGCGATTGCCCAGCGCATCTACCGCTTTGACGAGGTGAAGAGCGTTTACCTCATGAGCGGCGCGTATGACCTGCTGCTGCTGGTCGAATCCCATACCCTAAAGGAACTCGCATTCTTTGTCAGCACCAAGCTCAGCACCCTTGAAACCGTCACAGGCACCGCTACCCACTTCGTGCTCAAGCGCTACAAGAGTGACGGCGTCGTCTTTGAAGGCGAAACCAAGGACAAGAGGTTGGTGGTCACTGCGTGAGTATCGATCCATTTCGCTACATGAACCCCAGCATCGCGGATGTCCCCAAATCGGGTATCCGCAAGTTTTTTGACATCGTACAGACCATGCCCGATGCGATTTCGCTCGGCGTTGGCGAACCTGACTTTGTCACCCCCTACCATATCAGGAATGCTGCGATTAACAGCCTGCTAGACGGCGAAACGCAGTATACGAGCAATTGGGGTCTGCTCAGCCTGCGCAAGGAAATCTCGATGTACTTGCAGCAACGCTATCAACTGACCTACAACCCAAACGATGAAGTCCTCGTCACCGTTGGCGCAAGTGAGGGCATTGACTTAAGCCTTCGCGTGCTGCTAAACCCCGGCGATGAGGTGATCGTACCCGAGCCCAGCTATGTTAGCTATGCCCCGGGCGTTGTCTTCGCAGGCGGCGTACCCGTTGCCGCCCCGACGACCGCTGCTAACAACTTCGTCCTCACCCCAGAAGCCCTAAAGGCTGTCATCACGCCCAAGACCAAAGCGATCATCCTGCCCTATCCAAACAACCCCACAGGCGCAGTGATCGGTCGCGAGGCGCTCCAGCGTCTGCGCAATGTGATCGTCGAGCATGACATCCTCGTCATCAGCGACGAGATTTACAGCGAGCTATGCTATAGCGAGCAGGGGCATGTGAGCATTGCAAGCCTGCCCGAGATGCGCGAGCGCACCATCGTGCTCAACGGCTTTAGCAAGGCATTTGCGATGACAGGCTGGCGTGTTGGCTATATCTGCGGACCTGCCGCATTCATCGATGTGATGTGCAAGGTCCATCAGTACACCATCCTCTGCGCCCCGCGCCAAGGACAGGTTGCTGCCGAGCAAGCACTAAAGCAAAGCCGCGAGGACGGATTCCAAGATGTACTGATGATGCGCCAAAGCTACGACCATCGCAGACGATTGATGGTCAAGGCATTCCGCGACATGGGGCTTGATTGCTTCGAGCCGCTTGGTGCATTCTACGTATTCCCAAGCATCGCAAAAACAGGATTGACAAGCGATGATTTCTGCGAGAGACTGCTGCGTGAAAAGAAAGTAGCAGCTGTTCCCGGGACGGCGTTTGGCGCGTCGGGCGAAGGTCATATTCGCTGCTGCTACGCCACCGCCCTAGATAAGCTGTCAGAAGCCCTCTCGCGTATGGCTGATTTCGTGCAGTCCCTGTAATCTAAGGAGTGTTCTAATGACCAGACGGTTGCTTTCGTGGTTACTACTACTATGCCTATGCCTTGCCTTTGGCGCAGCAGCGTTTGCTGAGGGTGATGACGAGGAAGTATCTATTGACATTTTCAAAGAAATCGAAGAGGAGATAGCACTGGCGAATGCCGAGCCCACCCCAGAGCCTCCGCGCGACGTAACAAAGGCTGTGTATGAGGCAGACGGCTCGATTGTTATCACCATGTCCTTTGCGGGTGATGTTATCATCGGTACAAACACCCAATCGGATCAGGACTCGCTCTTTGAAAAAGAACTGGAAAAGCAAGGCAATGACCGCACTTTTCCCTTTCGTAACGTAAAGGATATCTTTGGCGCTGATGATCTGACCATGATCAACTTTGAAGGCACACTCACCACTGCCGATCAAAACACGGACAAACTTGACAGTGCGTTCCTGTTCCGTGCAAACCCAAGCTATTCCTCCATGCTCTCCTATGGCGGCGTTGATATCGCAACCCTTGAAAACAACCATGTTCTTGACATGGGCGAAATCGGGCTAGCGGACACCAAGGCCGCGCTTGACAAGGAAGCGATTACCTATGTCACAGAGGATCAATGCGCCATATTGGTTAGGCGCGGGCTCAAAATCGGAAGCCTTGCCTACCAAGCATACGGACGCTATGATGAACTGATGCTCAAAGTGCCCGCCGATATCGAAGCGCTGCGAATCCTAGGCTGCGATATCGTGCTTGTCAGCTATCATTGGGGACGCGAAAATGTCTATTCACCGGACGAGGAGCAGGTAACCCTCGCACACGGAACCGTTGACGCGGGCGCTGATCTGGTGATTGGCAACCATGCAGGACGCATTAACCCCATCGAATACTACAACGACAGATATATCTGCTACTCGCTTGGCAACTTCATCTACGCAGGGGATAACAAGCCCAGCGATATGTCTGCATTCATCTTCCAAATTAAGATGCGCGTACGTGAGGGCGCGGTGAGCTGTGATCAAATCAAGATCATTCCCTGCCGTATCTCAAGCCGACGCGATTACAATGATTTCGCAGCAACCCCCTACTCCAAGGACGAGAACATCGAGGCGATACTGCGCACGATTCGCCAAAATGGCAAAGACCTGCCCTATGCGATCACGGAGTTTCCGCTCACATGGATAGGAGAGGAGTAGTTGCTGGCGCTTCGTCTTGAAAGCACCGGGGCTTCGGGGCTTCGCCCGTTTATTGTGGGTTTCGGGTTAATCATCGGAGAGGGCTTGGACAAACACGCCCCTCCGATGCCTCTCTCTCGGTTTCTCCACACCCATTATCACATTATACATGGACTTATTCTGCCTACTTAGGCTTATATGAAAGGTCGAAAGATTATGTTGGAATTCAAATACGATACACAAATGCTGATTGAGGGAACAAACCTTTCTGAAGATGCGATCAACGCTTACATTACTGAAAACTTCGAGGGCGATTGCCTGCTGGCGGTTGGCGATGACGAATTGATTAAGATTCATTTCCACACCAATAAGCCTTGGGAAATCCTTGAGTACTGCTCAAGCCTTGGCGAGATTTGCGATATCGTGATTGAGGATATGGATAGGCAGTCACGCGGCCTCAACGGCTAAGACGCTACCTATCAATGCATCCTACCTGAAATGAATAATTCCAAAACGAATCAATTCAAGCGATTGGTTCGTTTTTGCACTTTCCATGGCATTGATTTGTCATTTGCATGTTCTCTCTAACATGCTATAATTAGAGATGCACGATCGAGCGCTACGTGCGTAATGACACTGAATATTCTATCCAATATACATAGGCTTACACAATCTAATGAAGTAAACGCACCATCAGTACCTATTAGAGGTACCCATTACTTTCCCACCCACCTGTCCGTGCTTTGCATGGACATAACGGGGTCAAGGGGACTTCGTCCCCTTGCGGGGGTGCAGGGGGCAGAGCCCCATGCTAGGGGTGCAGGGGATTTTATCCCTTGCCCTGCGACAACTCGAAGGAGGCCATACTATGCATCAAACTCGTTTTTTTCACATTGGCGGTGTGCCGATCGGCGGAGAAGCGCCTGTAACGGTTCAGAGCATGACGAACACGGATAGCCGCGACGCGGAGGCTACGCTTGCGCAGGTGAAGGAACTGGCGGCGGCTGGATGCGATATTGTAAGACTGAGCATCTATGACGAGGAATGCATCAAGGCATTGCCAAGGATCATCGCAGGGTCGCCTGTGCCGCTGGTGGCGGACATCCACTACCGCGCGGATTTGGCGGTTATGGCGATGGAATGCGGGATTGCCAAGGTGCGTATTAATCCGGGCAATATCGGAAGCGCGGATGGGGTGCGTAAGGTTGCGAGCTGCGCTAAGACGCACCATATCCCGATCCGCATTGGGGTCAATAGCGGAAGCATCGATAAAGACATTTTGCGGCGTGACGGGGGCGTAACGGCTCGCGGGATGCTTGATAGCGCGCTGATGCACGCACGGCTACTTGAAAACGAAGGCTTCCATGATATCGTGCTGTCGCTGAAGGCGAGCACGGTTTTGACAACGGTGGCTGCGTATCGACTGGCGGCGGCTGAGACGGATTATCCGCTGCATGTGGGCGTGACGGAAGCAGGACTGCCAGGCGCGGGCAATATCAAGAGCGCGGTTGGCATCGGTTCGCTGCTGCTGGACGGGATTGGAAATACGGTGCGCGTGTCACTGACAGGCAGCCCGATTCCCGAAGCGCAGGCGGCGATTGATATCCTAAAAGCGGTTGGGCTGAGGAAGGATCACGTGGACGTGGTCAGCTGCCCGACCTGCGGCCGCACAGGGATTGACGTGGCAGGGATTGCAAGGCGAGTGGAATCGGAATTGTCGGATATCCGCATTCCGCTGACGGTCGCGGTGATGGGCTGCGTGGTCAATGGTCCCGGGGAAGCGCGCGAGGCAGATATCGGCATCGCGGGGGGCGGACTCTCGGCAGCCGGCGGCAGTGCAGGGGGCGAGGGCAGCTCGTACGGGGTTGGTGCATTGTTTGAGAAAGGCAAAGCCCCTGTGAAGGTCGAGGGCGATCTGGCGGCTATTTTAATTGCGCGTGCCAGAGAACTCGCTAAAGCTAAAGAGGAGAAGTAATGAATAAAACTGAGCTACTAACGAAACTGGAAGAAACCATCCCAACGCTCAAGGGCAAGCTGCATATCGAACGCGTGCTGTATAAAAAAGTCGCAAATAAGGCGTATATGAGCTTCCTGAGTGATGTGCTGGTGACGGAGGTGGACTACCTGCTGCTGGAACGCACGCTGGCAGGTCTTTTTCCTAAGCTCTCCGTGTCGCTTCGCATCGCAAGCCCTGGGCTTGGCGAGGATTTCCTAGCCAATATCAACCAATATAAATTCGTACTGACTGATTTTCTGCGCCGCCAAAGCCCTGCGCTGTCGGCATGGATTGACGATACAGGCTGGAGCATGGAGAATGGGCGAATTCTGCTCACCTGCCCAGACCATATTGCAATGAACTTTTTCAAAACGCATCACCTTGATAAAAAGGTGTCGCAGGCGATTTATGATATCTTCCGCGTCACTGTGCCGATTGCGCTGACGATCTGCGGGGAGCGCGATGAATGGGTGAAAAAGATGCGCGCGGAGCGTGGGTTCACGTTCCCCGTGAAGCAAGCTGCGCCCCAAATGGCGGACGATGACGACGCGCCGCCGTGGGACGATGCGGCGATGGAATCGCAGGCGGCTGCGATGTTTGGAAACGGCGCAGCAAACGGCAGCTCTGCTCCTGCACTAGCATATGGCAACCCTGCCAAGAAAAGCGCCGCAAAGCCCAAGCAAAAGGAAGTCAAGGGCGCAGTGCTCAAGGGTCGCGCGATTGCAGATCGGCCTGTGGACATCGGGGAGCTTGCGGAGGATAGCGGCATTGTGGTGATCGAGGGCATCATCACGGGCGTGAACGATCCCAAGGAGCTCAAGGGCGGCGAAACGGTGCTGGTCACATTCGCAGTGTATGACGATACGTCAACGATCTACTGCAAGGGCTTCTACCAATACCGCATGAGAAGAGGCGGGATGGGCGAGACGCCTACGCCGCCATCAGAAGAAGAAAAGAAGCGCGTGGCAGATCAGGTCAATCAGATCAAAAACGGCATGCGCGTGAGGCTGCGCGGCGAGTGCCGCATGGATAATTTCATGGGCGAGCTGTCCATTGGCGTGCGTGATATGCAGGAAATGCCCCAGCGCGAGCGCAAGGATTTGGGCAAGGAGAAGCGCATCGAGCTTCATATGCATACCAACATGAGCACCATGGACGCAACGGCAGAGGCAGGCGCATTGATTGCGCAGGCGGCCAAATGGGGGCACTCGGCTGTGGCAATCACGGATCACGGCTGCTCGCAGGCGTTCCCAGCAGCGTTTTTTGCTGCCAAGAAAAATAATATCAAGCTCATCCCTGGTGTGGAGGGCTATTTGGTTGACCTCATTCCCATCGTGAAGGAGGCGGATGACCGCCTGCTCTCAAGCCCCATTGTGGTCTTTGACTTTGAAACCACAGGCCTGTCGCATGCCACCGACCGCATTATCGAGGTAGGCGCGGTGAAGCTGGTGGACGGCCAGATCACGGACGAGCTGAGTATCTTGTGCGACCCCGGCGTACCGCTTCGCCCCAAAATCACGGAGCTGACGGGCATCACAGACCTGATGCTCCGCGGGAAGGAAAGCCCTGCGTCAGGCGTTTCGAAGCTGCTGGAATTCATCGGCGACTGCGCGGTATGCGCGCATAATGCACCGTTTGATATCGGCATGCTCAATGCAGAATGTTCCCGCATGGGCACGAGCTTTAGCGCGCCTGTGCTGGATACGCTCACGTTCTCGCGCCGATTGTATCCAAAGCAAAAGAGCCATACGCTCAAATCCGTATGCCGCGTGCACGGCGTATCGCTGAAAAACGCGCATAGAGCGGTTCATGATGCATCGGCAACCGCGCAATGCCTCGCCAAGATGTATGACGAAGTCGAAAAGATGGGCGCACACACGCTTGCGGGGATTGACGGGGTGGTCAGCGGCGAGAGCATGAGCGCCTCCAACCATATCATATTGCTTTGCAAGACCCAAAAGGGCATGCAAAACCTCAACCACTTGATCTCCGACAGCAACCTGCATTACTTCTACCGCCACCCAAATATGCCCCGCCACCTGATCAAGCAGTACCGCGAGGGGCTGATCATCGGCAGCGCATGCGAGGCGGGCGAGCTGTTTCAGGCGATTGTCAACAACCGCCCAGACAGCGAACTGGAAAAGATCGCTTCCTTCTATGATTACCTTGAAATTCAGCCCGCGGGCAACAACGAATTCATGATCCGAAACGGCACGGCGCGCGATATGGACGATTTGCGCGCGTACAACCGCCGCATTGTCGATCTTGGCGAAAGGATGGGCATCCCCGTTGTCGCAACAGGCGACGTACATTTCCAAAACCCTGAGGACGCGATCTACCGCACGATATTGCAGGCAGGGCTTGGGTATGACGACTGCGACCAGCAGCCGCCGCTGTACTTTAAGACAACGGACGAAATGCTGATGGAGTTCAGCTACCTAGGCAAGGACAAGGCGTATGAAGTCGTGATTGACGCGCCCAGAAAGATTGCAGAGCAGGTCGAGGATCTTCGCCTGTTCCCCAAGCATCCAAAGGACGAGGATACCTTCCAGCCCCTTTGGGAGGAAGCGGCGCATGACATCGAGAGCTGTTCATGGGGACAAGCGAAGGCGCTGTATGGCGACCCGCTGCCCGAAATCGTGGAAGCAAGGCTGAATAAAGAGCTTGGCAGCATCATCGGCTATGGCTTTGCGACGCTGTATTCCATCGCGCAAAAGCTCGTGCAAAAATCCCTTGATGACGGCTATTTGGTTGGCAGCCGCGGCTCGGTTGGCTCAAGCTTTGTCGCAACCATGACGGGCATCACGGAGGTTAACCCCCTGCCCCCTCATTACCGCTGCGACACCTGCCACAAGCTCTTTTGGACACCGCCTGAGCTTGGCACCACAGGCGTTGACCTGCCCGATAAGGACTGCGACATCTGCGGCAGCAAGCTGGTGAAGGACGGCTTTGACATCCCCTTTGAGGTCTTTCTTGGCTTCAAGGGCGATAAAGTCCCTGACATTGACCTGAACTTCTCAGGCGAATACCAGCCCCGCGCTCATAAATACGTTGAAGAATTATTCGGCGAGGGCTATGTGTTCCGCGCGGGCACGATCAGTGGCCTTGCGGATAAGACCGCATACGGCTTTGCCGCCAAATACCTAGAGGAACGCGGCATCAAGGCAGGGCGTGCGCACAAGGAGCGGCTCGCTGCGGGCTGCGTGGGCGTAAAGCGCACCACAGGCCAGCACCCGGGCGGTATCGTCGTACTGCCTAAGGAATACGACATCTGCCAGTTCACCGCCGTGCAGCACCCTGCGGACGCGATTGACGGCGATACCATTACCACTCACTTCGACTTTAACAGCATGCATGACATCCTCGTCAAGCTCGACTGCCTCGGCCATGACGATCCGACCATGATGCATAGGCTGGAGGAGCTGACAGGGATCAACTACCAAAACATCCCGCTGGACGACAAGCAGGTCATGAGCCTGTTTACCTCGCCAGACGCGCTTGGCGTCACCACCCAGCAGATCATGTGCGACACGGGCACCCTTGGTGTGCCTGAGTTTGGCACGAAGTTCGTACAGGGCATGCTCATGGACACCAAGCCCACCACCATGGAGGAGCTGATCCGTATATCGGGGCTTTCCCACGGCACGGACGTATGGCTGGGCAACGCCAAAGACCTCATTGATAACGGCATCGCCGTACTGAAAAACTGTATCTGTACGCGCGATGATATCATGAACTACCTCATCACCAAGGGCGTTGACAGCAAGATGAGCTTTGACACGATGGAGTTTGTGCGTAAGGGCCGCGGCCTGACCCCTGCGATGGAAGCGGCGATGAACGAGCAAAACGTGCCCGAATGGTTCATTGACAGCTGCAAGAAGATCAAGTACATGTTCCCAAAGGGTCACGCGGTGGCGTATGTTACGATGTCCCTTCGCGTGGCGTGGTACAAGGTCTACCACCCTGTCGCATACTACGCTGCCTATTTCACCATTCGCGGCGACGGCTTTGATGCGGCAAAAATGCTGCTGAGCAACGAAACGCTTCGCGATCGCCTCAATGATTTTGAATTGCGCGAGGAAAAGCTGAGTGTGCGCGAAAAGCAGGAGGAGAACGCATTCCACATGGTGCTTGAGATGCAGGAGCGCGGCATTCAAATGCTGCCTGTTGATCTTTACAAAAGCCACCTCAATCGCTTCCTACCCGAGGATGGCAACCTGCGCTGCCCCTTCACCTCCATCAGCAGCTTTGGCGAAAGCGCCGCGCAGGGCATCATCGACACGCGCGATGAATCAAAACCCTACCTAAGTGTTGAGGATTTGCGCATGCGCGCGCGCGTCGGCGCAAGCGCGACCGAAATGCTTCGTTTGCAAGGCGCATTGGAGGGGTTACCCGAAACCAGCCAAGTGGACTTGTTTTCACTGTTTTAAAATGATTGTCGAAATAAATTTTATTTTCTCGGAACAAAATATATCATCGTGTCGTTTATTCCATTGTAACCCCGCAGCAATGATCCCAGCGGGGCAAGAAGGAGGACTCATTATGAACTTTAAAAAATTCCTATCCTACATCCTAGGTGCAGCCGTACTAATGATGACAGTTCTGCCAATGTCAGCATTTGCTGAGAGTGCCGAAATTGATAAAGAGCTAGAAGGCTTCGTAACCGAAGTCGTAGAAAACGGATTCCTCATGAACGACAGGGATATCGGAAGCGTCATGGTCAACACAGGCGACACCACCGTATATGACGGCCTCGTATCCGAAGGCACCATCGAAGTTGGTCAGTATCTGATCGTTTCCTTCAGCGGACGCCTAACCCGTAGCTTACCGCCACAGGCATATGCAGACCGCGTGGTTTCCTTCAAAATTGAGGGCACCGTGGACACACTGTTTGACGGCAAGTTCCTGCTCACAGGCGACGGCCAATGGGGCGACGTAATCGTGCACATGGGCGTAGATTCTCCCAATGTATACAGCGGCGTACCTATCACCGTTTACTTTGACGGCATCATGGCCATGAGCATGCCCGGTCAGGTATCTGCCCGCGCGATCGTCGTGCCTCAAATCCGCGGTACAGTAAGCGAAAAGAACGATGAGGGCTTTATCGTCACAGACGCTGACGGCGAAAGCTATCAGGTGCTCTTTGGCAATGACACCATCGCATCCGAGCATTTCTTCCTCGTATCCGCCTCAGAAGAAGAGATGAACGCAGCAACTGACGCAGCTGGCGCTGATTTGATTGAAGACGAAGCTGATGCTAAAGCAACCGAAGCTCCTGCAGACGCTGCCCTAGAAGCAGAAGAAGACAGCGAAGCAAAAGAGAACAGCGAAGCTGCTGATATCCCAGATGCAACCGGCAACTATGTGCCTACGCAAGAGGATGTTGAAGCTGGCCTGATCGCTATTCAGCCCGCCATTGAGATCAATGATGGCGACATGGTGACCGTATATTACAACGGCGTCACCACCAGAAGCATCCCCGCGCAGCTCACCGCGATTGAAATCGTGGTCTACCGCGACTAACGCAAACCCTTACGCCCACTGCATTTTGTGCAGCGGGCGTATTTTTTTGGCAATTGTTACAGTGTAACGGTTTACACCATATGGAAATAATGGTATGATGCTCTTATCTAGCAGCTGCTTCACTGCGTTCATTTGTCGGTGCAGGTGGTGCTTTATTTAATAGGAGGAATATGTTACATTCATTAACTTTTTTAGTATCGGCCGTCGCTGTTTGCATTCTTGCCAAGCGTAAATTTGAGGTTGTCCTCGCTCCGATCATGCTCCTTTTGATGCTGGTGCTAACAGGTCTTGCGATGGCAGGCAGCTTGAGCTTGATCGATACGCTCGCTCCTGTCACGCTGGCTCTGATCGCATTGCTGCTTATCTACGCGCTCGTCGCTAGGAAGATCACCCCAAAGGAGATTATCCATCGGGTCTTTACCTATGTCTTGACCCCTGGATTGGTCTGCTTTGCTGCCCTGATCGCGTTTTACTACTATGCATCAGGGCCTATGATCGTCTGGTGGCGTGATGATGTCGCCCACTGGGCACTGGAGGTCAAATCCCTACTGATCTTTGATGGTTTGGTCGATGGCGCGCATCACCTCAACCCCTTCTTTGCAACCTACACCCCGGGTATTTCCCTGATCCAATGGTGGTTCATGCATATCGCAGGAGAGTTCAACGAAGGAGTTCTGTATTTTAGTCTGTTTTCAACCTATACCGTATTCCTTCTCCCACTCCTGAGGGACCTCAAATGGAAGCATTTTTATCTGATTCCCTTCGCTTTTGTGTTCCTCGTTATCTTGCCTGTATGGGGCAACGTCATGAGCTATCTCTCCCTAGCCGTTGATACCACGCTTTCGCTTTGCTTTGGGTATGCACTGCTTGAAATCTGGCGGCTGAAGGATAAGGATTCTTTTGGTCTATTTAGTATCGCACTTGCTCTTTGTGGCTTGGTACTGATCAAGCAGATCGGCTTCATGCTCGCGCTGATGATCATCCCCATGCTCTATGTGATGAAAAAGCACAAGGGGCAAAGCAAATGGCAGCTAACGCTATGCGTGCTATCGCCTGTGATCGTATATCTAGGATGGATGCTTTACTGCCGTGTGATGAATTTATCCGGCTATCACACAAGCGGACTTGTCGGGCACATCAGCAATATGCTCAGTGGGAGCTATGTCCCATCGCCAATGGCTGAGGATGTTCCCTATGCCTTTATGCATGCCTTGACAATGCCCTCCACAAGCTTCATTACCTACAACACCCAAGCGCTGGTCAGCATTCCGCGGCTTGCATTGCTTCTGCTCATTCCCCTCGTGCCTCTCCTGCTCTCAAAGCATCACGCCAAGCACCGCATGCGAAATATCAGCATTACGCTGCTTTGTATGTCCCTTGCGTATCTACTTGTGCAGTTCGTTAGCTTCTACACCGTATTTTATGATGAAGTTCCGCTTTATGTGGGCGAAAACATGGGGAATATGTGCTTGTTGCTTGAAAGGTATCTCGCGCCCGTAGTGCTTGGAACAGCCATGCTCGTGATCGGGATGTTCATCGATGCATTTTGCAAAAAAGACCTTTCGCTGAAAAAGCCCACACATGCGATCGGATTAACTGCTATAATAGCGGTTTTCCTGGTAAGCACCAACTGGGACGTGATGAACGAGGGCTTGTTGCCCGAGCATTATTTCCAGCAGGCTCGTGCCATTAGTGTGCAAGAACAGGCTATGATGGATCACTACTGGGCGGAGGATTTGGAAGGGTACGAGAATGCAAAGGTGCTGGCAGGGTTTGAAAACAACTCGGATTTCATTAAAGACCTGCGCTATACCTTCGCTCCCATCTACTTTGAATCGCCGTCCCCTGACTTTACCGCATCCCCCGAGCTTCTACTTGAGCATATCATCCAAAACAAGATCACCCACGTCATCTGCTTTGATGATGTGAATATGCTCACCAGTCCCGCAAGCGAGCTTGTGGCAGAGGATGATGAACTGTATACATGGACGCTGTATGAAGTCACCCAGAGTGAAGACGGCATCCTGCTGGTGGAATACGGATACTGACGGGGCTTCGCCCTTTTCATGCACCAAAGCAAAGCGCACTACCGGGGGGCTGTCGCCCTCTTAATGCACCAAAGCAAAGCGCACTACCGGGGGGCTGTCGCCCTCTTAATGCACCAAAACAAAGCGCACTACCGGGGGGCTTCGCCCTCTTAATGCACCAAAGCAAAGCGCATACCGGGGGGGGCTGTCGCCCTCTTAATGCACCAAAGCAAAGCGCACTACCGGGGGCTGTCGCCCTCTTAATGCACCAAAACAAAGCGCACTACTGGGGGGCTGTCGCCCTCTTAATGCATAAAAAAGCGCACTACCGAGGGGGGCTGTCGCCCTTTTCATGCACCAAAGCAAAGCGCACTACCGGGGGGGCTGTCGCCCTTTTCATGCACCAAAACAAAGCGCACTACCGAGGGGGGCTGTCGCCCTTTTCATGCACCAAAACAAAGCGCACTACCGGGGGGGCTGTCGCCCTTTTCATGCACCAAAACAAAGCGCACTACCGAGGGGGGCTGTCGCCCTCTTAATGCACCAAAACAAAGCGCACTACCGAGGGCTGTCGCCCTTTTCATGCACCAAAACAAAGCGCACTGCCGAGTTCATCGGTAGTGCGCCTTGCTTTATGCTTTATCCTTTTCCCACAGGCCGTATTGCTTCTCGTTTTGCAGCGCGAGCAGCATCATTTCCTTCACATTGGGGTAACGCTTTGTGAGCGATGCCAGCAGCTCCTTCATTTCCTCTCGCTTGGTATGCCCGTTTGCAGGGCAGGGATTGACGAGAATGGGGAGGCTGAGGGTTTCCTTGAGGTGAATGACATGCGCCTCGGGAAGGTAGACCATGGGGCGAATCACCGTCACGTCCGTGCGGCTCAGGTAGGTCTTGGGGTGGAAGGTATGAAGCCTGCCCTCAAAGATCAGGCTCATCATCAGCGTTTCCAGCGCATCCTCCCGCTGGTGACCCAGCGCGAGCTTGTTTAGCCCTAGCTCGTTTGACAGGTCGCAGAGCATCCCGCGGCGCATCTTGGCGCACAGGGCGCATGGATTGCTTTCTTTGCGAATCTCAAAGAGAATCTCGTAAAGCTCGGTATGCCTGATCGTGATCGGCACATCGATTTCCTCGCAAAGTGCTTCAATCGCTGAGGTGTCGGGCTTTTGTTTGCCCGTTGTGAGCATGATCGCATGAAGCGTAAAGTCATGATGCCTCACATTTCGGTACAGCGCCAGCGCACGCAGGAGCAGCAAGCTGTCCTTGCCGCCGCTGACCCCAACGGCTACGCGGTCGCCCCCTGATATCATCTGAAAATCCTTATCCGCTCTGCGGATGCAGCCTAACGTTGTTTTCAATCCACTGCCTCCACTTTACGGGTTATAGCGATCAATCACGCCCACCCGATAGACATCCGCTCGTGCTTCGTACGTATCTCGGCTCACCATCGTGCGCGCCACCTGCACGCCGTCTTCATAGGTGCACAGGTAGGTTTCGGAGATATAGCCCTCGCGTCCTTTGACGGTTCTGACCTGCTCGTCGGTATAGGTGGCGTATTCGCCGTTTTTATCTTCTTTGTATACAGCTTCTTCGATCTTGGGGATCGTTTCGACGGTGACGCTCTCAAGCTCGTAGCTGGTGCTGCCAAGGTCTGCGCCATAGATGCACACCTCTGCAAGCAGGCTGCGCTTTGATGTGCCCTGAATGACATGCGCTGTAACATAGACGGGCGCGCCGCTCCCATTCTTAAAGGCAAAGTCGACCTCGTGCCCGCGCATATCGTTCACCGTTGCGTCCAGCCCAAGCAATGTGTAGTTGACGGGGTTGCTATGGGGAGAGCGCTTGGTGATGGTCATGCCGGCTTGAATCGCCGCCATATACAGCGTCGTGCTGGCTTGGCAAACGCCGCCGCCAACGCCCATGACCTCCTCGCCGTACGCATACTCAATGGCACCATAGAATCCATTGGCCATCGTACGCGTACCAACCACCTTGTTAAAGCTGAGGCGATCACCGTTCTTAATGACAACACCGTTGAGCTTTCTAAAGGCAACTCGGATGTTCTCGGTGCGCTCCTCTGTGGAGGAACTTGAAATCGCGGTTATCGCGCGATAACGAAGCGCTACCGTCTTTTGCAGGTCTGCCACCGTAACAGCAGGTGCAATCCACACTGGCTCTAGCAGGATTTCGCCGCTTTCAAGGTTATGCACCATGTAGAGGATCTGTTCCTTGATCTGCGTGGTATCGAGCGACTGACCGTATACCTCCTGCACGAATATGAAGGGATTTGAGGTGTTATCGGGTGCAAACTCCGATATGGATGCATTCTGCGGAGCGCGGTACGCCGCCGCTTCCAGCGTTTGCAATATACTATCGATGGGGGTCGTATCCGCGCTTTGCTGCGCGGAGGAAAATTCATAACGCGTACTCTTTGCCTTGGTGATCTCGTCTTGCAAGGCAAAGATATCCTTTTGCTCTGCGCCGCTTAGGTTATGCCCGATTGCCCATGCCTGACTGAGCGCGGCAGTCGGGTCAAAGGCTATGCCAAGCGTGCCTGCCGTAATGTCATTGTATAGACCTGAACTGGTCTTGAGGCGCACATACCAGCCATTTTGCTTCGCGTTCACATGATCCCAAACCAACTGACTGCCCTGCGCCCAAGACTTGCCGCTAAGCTCGATGCCGTCCACATAGATATTATCCAAAAAGATATTCTGATACGGACGAACCTCGCTCTGGGTCTTCCATAGATACCCGCCGACGGCGGCCCCTGCGAGCACAATTAATATAAGCAGAAACTTCACGAGCTGCCACTTAAAACTGCGCTTCTTCTTCGGTTTTTGCCCATTGCCGCCCGATGAGCCGCCGCCGCGCACTTGCTTTTGGCGCTTTGCTCTTGGTTGGGGCTGGGTCTGGGGAGGGGTTTGGTACCATGATTGTGCCGGGTTTTGCCCGCTGCTTGGCTGCTGATAACCAGCGGGCTGGTATCCTGCAGGCTGGTAGCTGGCAGGCTGATTGGATTGGTTTTTTGTGGTGAAGCCTTGGTTGTACATTATAGTGCTCCTTTGCGAATTAGGGGCATATGAGTGTATCCAGACTAATCTGCTACTGCTTCGTACCCTCGTATGGTGCATATTATGTTCGCTGCATCGCAGATAGAAGTGCATCCACATCCTCGCGCATCATGTGCCAGCCTGTCGGCAGACGCCCCATTTTTACGCGGGTATTCAGATCTCCGTGATAATCGCTGCCTCCTGTGACGAGGAGGTCCTTGCTGCGCGCATAGCGCTGGATATCGCGGACTGCGCTTTTGCCTGCTGATGGGTGGAATACCTCCATCCCATCCAGACCAAAGGCAATCAATTCGTCCACGAATGCGCGGAGTGCCAAGTCGTCCAGTCCCAAACGCCTTGGGTGTGCAAGCACTGCCACGCCGCCCGCATTCTTGATGATTTGCAGCGCATCCAGCGTGGAAAGCCATCTGCGCGGAACGTAGGCATCCCTGCCTTCGCCAAGGTAGCGGTCAAATGCTTGCTGCATGGTATTGACCACCCCTACCTCTACCAGTGCACGCGCGATATGTGCACGCCCGATATGAGGACCGATCAGCGCGGAGCGCAGGTCATCAGGTATCTCAATACCTTGAACGGACAGGAGACTCAATATCTTCCCCGCACGCTCTTTTCGGTCTGTCTGCGCCTCTGTAAGGCAGCTGATAAGCTCGGGATTGGTTACATCGATGCCATAGGCTAGGATATGCACCTTGCCGCCATCGCCTGAACTGATCTCGATACAGGGCAAAAAGGTGAAGGGCGTTTGGTCTGCGCGCGCCCTGCGCTGCTCCAAAACGACCTTGGCGGCCTTTGCCATATCGCTCAAGCCATCCACCGTATCATGATCGCTCAGCGCCACATGCGTAAGACCCAGCCGATCCGCCTGAATACAGAGTTCCGACGGACTCTTAAGCCCGTCGGAATAGGTAGAGTGCAGATGCAAATCTACTAAATATGGTTCCTGAGTATGCATCGGCTTCATAGTGAAATCCGCCTTTTGCCAATTGACATGCGGGCAGACGAAGCTACCTGCGGAATGTTTTTGCAGAGAAAATGTCTTTTCACTGCTTTCTTTCCGGCTCCATAAAGGGGACTTTGTCCGGCTCATCAGGATTGACGAGTACCGCCGGCTCTTCCTTTTCTTCCGCTACAGTGTCATCGCTTGGCTTCATCTGCTCCACTTCGCTCATGGGAGCAAGCTCTTCGCCGCGCATCAATGCTTCAAACTGCTCGCGGTTGAGGGTTTCGCGCTCCAGAAGAGCGGCCACAACGGTTTCAAACACTTCGCGGTTGTCCTCGATCAGCTTGCATGCGGTGGCATAGCACTGATCCAAAATGTTCTTTACCTCTGCGTCAATCGCTGCTGAGGATTGCTCGGAGTACTCGCGGCTCTGACCGAATTCCATGCCGACAAATACTTCGTTATCGCTGCCAAGATACATCGTACCGATCGCGTCGCTCATGCCAAACTGGGTCACCATACGGCGGCACAGCTCGGTTGCGCGCTTGAGGTCACTGGAAGCGCCTGTATAGATATCGTCCAGCGCAACTTTCTCCGCTGCATGCCCGCCAAGTGCCATGGTGATCATGCCCAAAAGCGCCCTGCGGCTGTAGTTGTCGCTTTCCTCGCCCGGCAGGCTGAGAGTATAGCCGGCTGCCTGACCGCGAGGCACGATGGTGATCAGATGCACATCATCGCATTCGGGAACCAGATTGCCAACCAATGCGTGACCGACTTCATGATAAGCGGTGGTCCTGCGGTCACGGGGGGTGACCTTATGGCTGCGCTTTTCAGGTCCCATCTGCACGCGGGACACAGCGTCAATCAAGTCCTGATGGGTGATCTGCTTTTGCTTGCGGCGAACGGCTAGGATTGCACCTTCGTTCATCACGTTTTCAAGATCAGCACCAGAGGAGTAGGGCATACGCTTAGCGACGTTTTCAAAATCAACGTCAGGGGCGAGCGTCTTGCCGCGGCTGTGTACCTTGAGGATATCCACGCGGCCTTCAAGGTCGGGATAGTTAACGGTTACTTGTCTGTCAAAACGACCTGGACGAAGCAGCGCAGGGTCAAGGATATCGCGGCGGTTGGTTGCCGCCATGACGATAACGCCCTCGTTGTTGGAAAATCCGTCCATCTCTACAAGGAGCTGATTTAGAGTTTGCTCGCGCTCATCATGTCCGCCGCCAAGGCCTGCACCGCGGTGACGGCCTACAGCGTCGATTTCATCGATGAATACGATGGAGGGAGCGGCTTTCTTCGCCTGTTCAAACAGGTCACGAACGCGGCTCGCGCCAACGCCCACAAACATCTCCACAAAGTCAGAACCGCTGATGGAGAAGAAAGGTGCGTTCGCTTCGCCGGACACCGCCTTGGCTAGCAATGTTTTGCCTGTTCCAGGGGGGCCCACAAGCAGCACGCCCTTGGGAATGCGCGCGCCCATTTCAGTATATGCTTTGGGATTTCTCAGGAACTCTACCATTTCCTGAAGCTCTTCCTTCTCCTCCTGCGCACCTGCCACATCCTTGAATGTGACTTTGATCTTGGAAGGATCGGAAATGCGTGCACGGCTCTTGCCGAAGTTCATGACCTTGTTGTTGCCGCCGCCTTGGCGAGCCATCACAAAGTACCAAACGCCAAGCGTCATGAGGATGATCAGGAAGAAGGGCAGGAATTCCTGATACCACGGAATCACGAGCGGTGCACGATATGCCACTGTAAAGGACAGATCGCTCACGCTGATCTCGTCCAGCTGCTTGCCCTGCGCCGTCGCTGTCATCTGCCTGACCGTATCGATAAAGTCAGAGCCGATGGTTGTTTCAAAGTCGTAACCACGTTCGGGGAAATCTGCGTCTGCAATGGTGCCGTTACGGTATAGACCAACCAATGTTGTTCCGCGGATTGCAACAGCCTTCACGTTATCCTCGCGAATAGATGTGAGCAGCTGGGGATACTCGATGCGACGGTTTTGTTGTGCACCCATTCCGCCGTTGAGTGCTACCGCGATCAGAACAAGGGCAAGCATGATGACCACATAGCCCATTATTCCTCTTTGTTTTTTCTTCAAGTTCAAAGTCCTCCTTGTAATACGTCCTGCACTCCAATGACCCACTTTTGACAAACAAAACAGGCGTCGCGCATGACCTTGCTATTATATCATAGGTGCGCCAATAATTACAAAGGTATTTCGTAAAAACTTTGGGCGGAAAAGGGCGAGAAAGCGGGGGGACAAGGCGCTTTGCTCGTCCGCCTATTCCCATGCGCCCATATATAAGGAAACCATTGCTCGCGCACCACCTTAAGATGCCTGTACTTGAAAAATAAAACCGCTTATGATATCATCAACTTGTTTATATTGCAGACAAAAGGAGCCTATTATGTTTAAAAAACTTTACGTTTTGTTCACGATTTGCCTCATGATTATCTTTGCCATGCCTGCCTGTGCAGACGCGGCCGTTGGGCAGTCCTATCACATCTTTGAAAGCTCTTACGCCGATAACCTGATCTTCATCAACGAAAACGATAATCATCTGCTCATCCCCAAAGAAATCACCAAGCGAAAGTCCACCATGAAGGATGGCAAATATTACTACGAGTTCTCCGGCGATATCCTCAGCCTGTCCATTTGCACGGGCTCCCAAGGCGACACCATCGAAACCTGCGAGATCACTTTGGTCGCGCCCGACGGCATGGAGTACGGCACCGCTGTATACAACGAGTTTAGCAACATGGGCTTTCAGTCCTATGCGCTGCTGATGGCGATGCACACGAGCTCGGATGTGTACCAGCGGTATCAGCTGGTGGAGGCCGTGGTGCAGGGGATGGCCGCGGGCGACGGCTATTTCGTATGCCAGACAGGCGCCTATAACCTCACCTGCATCCGAAACGAAGACACCGTGTCCCTAAGCTTTGCCAGCAAGGGTCTAAACCTAGCCGACGACCCCAACGCGGACACCTCCGCCGATGAAAGCGCCGAGCCCGACAGCAGCGCAGATACCGACGAAACCGATGACACCACCCAAGATGATGCATCCGCATCGGAGGATGGGGACGTGACCATCACCGTTGACTCAGGTAGCGGCAACTAATCAAATACCCATAGACAATTTACCCCCCGCAGGCATTGCTTGCGGGGTTTTTGCATATCCTCCCCCAAAGGAGGCTGTGCCATGAGCGATTATAACCATCGACTAATCATGCTAAAGCCGATGCAGCTGGGCGTAAGCGGATACGCCCGCATGCAGACAGGCGGGGGTCAAACCTTGATGCAGATCAATATCCGCGGGGTGAAAATCGCCTCTGTCAGAGCGTTCTGGTATTGCAGTGACTATGAAGTGCGCGAGCTTGGGCATGCCAAAACCAATTCGCGCGGGGAAGCCGCCTTCATGGTGGATATGCCGCAGGGACGCATTGCGCCTGAGAGATTGCAGGCGATACTGATCATCGGAGATGGGGACGAGCCGATTCCGCTGATGATCGGGCTATGCGTTGAGCAGAGTGCAGGAAGCTTGCTGGACGCGAAAAACGCGGTGATGGCGCTATGCGAAAAGCTCTCCACCGCAGCAAAGCAGCGTGCGCAGGCAGAATCGGAGAAGATACAGAACGCGAGGAGAGCCGAGGCGGAAGCAATCGCCGCCAAAGAAATCAAAGAGGCAAACGAGGCGAAGGTCTTAGTGGAGGCTAAGGCCATCGTTGAGGCGCAGCAGCAGCTGACGCTCATGCCAAAACCTGTGCCAAAGCCCGCGCCGCCGCCCGATCATATGCCGCGCGAGATCTTCCTGCCAGCGATTGACCCATTGCCCTACATCGTTGCACTCGAAGCAGCGCCGCCCGATGCGCCCATAATCCCGACCGAGGAGAAACCCGAAGAAATGCCGCCCCTCATCGAGGTCATTCAGCCGCCGCCCGCGCCGATACTCTCCACCAAAACGGAGGCGATCATGCCCGTTCGCGGACAGCGGGAAATCCCCGCGGCAGACCGTGCTGGGAAGCTGAGATGGCCAAAGCCGTTTGAGGAGCTCAAGCTGTACTTTGATAAAAACAAGCCCTGCGCGATCTTCGATCTGCCTGGCTGGCGGTTCGTGCATATCGGCAAGGGGGATGGGATGTGGATTGGTTACCAGCAAATCGACGGCACGGTGCGTCGCGTTGCCTATGCGATGCTTGGCGATGCCCCTGTGCCCGACGGCAGACCGTACCGCCCAAGGCGCGGGATCAACGGATGCCTCTATCAGGTGCTATGGCAAAAGATATAGCCTAGGAATAATGGCTCTCGCGGTGCACATCCTCGTTTTTTTCGTAGAGGGTGAGCACATTGTTGTTATCGACCGACGCGAGGAAGATATCCTTTGGATCGTCAAAGCCCTGCGCCTTCATCTGCTTGGCGAGCCAAGTTTCGTTATTGCCCGTGGTCTTTAGGCGGTCGGTGAGAATCGATCCGTCCATGATCACCGCAATGGCGGGTCTTGCTTGCTTTGGGTCCATGTCCATATCAAGGGGCGTTAGGGGGCGGTTTTGCTCATTGGGCAGGAAGCTGAGCTTTCCGTTCACCTCCAGCAGCACCAGCTGAAGCCCTGATAGGTCAAAGAATCCCGCGCTCCTGCATTCGGTCATGAACTCAGTGAGGTCAAGGCGCGCGGATTTGAGGTTATTGTAGTAGAGTATCCCGTTGTCAAAAAGCACCAGCGGCTCCCCAAGGATGATCTTGCGGAGCTTTCTGGATTTATCGTTGAGGACACCAATCAGTATGGCAAACGCTGCATATACGCACATCGCGAGTATGCCGTACCAGTTTTCATCCCCCGGGCGGCTCGCCATCTCGGCGGCAATCGAGCCCATCGAGATCCCGATAATATAATCGAACATCGTAAGCTGGCTCATTTGGCGATTGCCGATGAGCTTTGTTAATACAAAAAGCACGGCGAGCGATATGACACTGAACTGTAGTACCTCCCAAAATTCATGCGGCATGCTCTCATCCTCCTTCATCCTTTGATCTGAGCATAACCAAAAAAACACTGCCTGATGCAACATTATGCATGGCAGGCAGTGAGCACGGATACATGGGTTGCGCCCGCTAAAAGGAGCGCTTTGCCGCAGGAACTAGCGGTTGCACCGCTGGTGAGTACATCGTCTATCAAAAGCACGCGCTTGCCCTCAATGAGCCCTCGCCTCTGGACTGCAAAAGCTTTGTCCACAGCTTTGCGGCGCGCTTCTCTCGTCTGTCCCACAAGGCTTGCGACCGCGCGGGACTTGATCAAGGCGTTTGCTTCCATCGGGATACCCAGATGCTCGGTCATGACCTGCGCTAAATAATACGCCTGATTATACCCGCGCCGAACAATCGCGGTGTAATGGGAGGGAACGGGGACGATCAATTCCGCGTCACCAATCCGTTCCTTTCCCTTGGCATAAGCAGCGCACATCCCGATGGATAGGAGCTGCGCGACACTGCTGTCGCCGTGGTATTTCAGCCGCCTCACCAATCGCCCAGTGATGTCCGCATACTGATATGCGCTCACCGCCACGTCCAGCGGTTCATGCCCGAAATCCAAGCACATCTCGCCATTTCTTTGGCAGCGCCTAAGTTCCTCCATACACCCATCGCACAGGATCACGCCCTGAAGCGGCGGCAGTCCGCGCTTGCAGATATGGCATTGATTGAGATGGGGAAAGAGGATGGTCTCAAGCGTTTTCAGCGCCGTTTGTCCTTCTTGATCCTTTGTATCTGCTCCCACTAGAGCATCACCGCCGCCTTGAGCCGATCACAAAGCGTGGTATAGCGCTTGGCTACGTGATTGTTTTGCACCATCTGGGATATGACTTCCTCCCTACCCACCAGCACCACAAGCCTTCTGGCACGCGTGAGCGCGGTATACAGGAGGTTTCTCGCCATCAGCATCGGCGGACCGCCCACCACAGGCATCACCACCGCGGGGAATTCGCTTCCTTGGCTCTTGTGCACGGTGAGGCAGTAGGCGAGTTCAAGCGAATCCAGCTGCTGCTTTTGATATGTCACAATGCGCTCATCATCAAAGCACACCGTCATCAAATGCTCCGCGGGATCGATATGATCAATATACCCCACATCGCCGTTGAATACGCCTGTGCCCTCCTCTGTGCCAAAGGTGGTCTTGCGCACATACTCGATCTGGTAGTCGTTCTTGGTTTGAATCACCTTATCCCCCACGCGGAACTCCGTATCGCCATGGATGATGGCATCCTTATGCTTATGCTCGGGGTTTAGGGCGTCTTGCAGCAATCTGTTAAGCGCATGCGAGCCGCAATCGCCCTTTTTGGTGGGGCTGAGCACCTGTATGCAGCGCGTCGCCTCGCTCTGCCATTTGTCCTTTGGAAAGCCCAAATACTTGGGCAGCCTTGACTGGAGCAGCTCGCATATGGTCTGTGCAGCCTGTGACTGCATGACCTTGCGCTCAAAGAAAAAGTCCGTGTCGCGGTTTTTGAGCATCGGCATTTCGCCGCTGTTGATGCGGTGGGCATTGAGCACGATCATGCTGCTCTCATCTTGGCGGAAGATATCGGTGAGGCGCACGCTCGGCACGACCTCGCTTTGGAGGATGTCGCTGAGCACATTGCCCGCGCCAACGCTTGGGAGCTGGTCGGAGTCGCCGACGAGGATGATTCGCGTACCCGGGAGCACCGCGCGAAGCAGACCGCGCATCAGCTGCACGTCCACCATACTCATTTCGTCCACGATGATGCAGTCCGTTTCCAGCGGGCTTTCCTCCCCACGGGCGAACGCATCCACATCGCCGCCGTATTCCAGCAGCCTATGAATCGTCTTCGCTTCCTCGCCCGTTGCATCGCCCATTCGCTTGGCGGCTCTGCCTGTGGGCGCGCATAGGAGCACTTCGTTGTCTTCCTTCAAAAGGCTGATGATGCACCGAATGATCGTTGTTTTACCCGTGCCTGGGCCGCCTGTGATCACCAGCACGCCCTCTTCCACAGCGCTCATGATCGCACGCTTTTGGTTATCGCTGAAGGATACGCCGATTTCTTTTTCATAGTCGGTGATGCGCCCTTCAAGACCGCTCACCCGCTTATAGGGACGGGACTGCATAAGCTGCGCCATGCGCAGGGCAATCTCGCTCTCTGCATAGTAAAAAGTAGGCAGGCAAAGCGCTTCGTCGCACTCGGGCGTTGAAAACCCGATCAGCATCTTGCTGAGCATCGCATGGCTGATTTGATTGTCCACAAGCGCTGTCTCGCAATGGAGCATCACGCACGCGCGGTCAAGCAGCTGTTTTCTGGGCAGGTAGGTATGCCCGCCGCTGCCCGCTGCATCGTTGAGCAAATAAAACAGCGCCGCCCGAATGCGAAACTCACTCTGGGGGTCAATGCCCATGGTGATGGCGATTCGGTCTGCCGTCAAAAAACCCACGCCGTCAATATCCATCACCATGCGGTAAGGATTTTGGCGCAGCAGCTCAATGGTATTTTCGCCGTAGTATTTGGCGATTTTCATCGCAAGATTGGGGCTGAGACCATAGTTTTGCAAAAACACCAGCGCGCGCCTCATGCCCATCTGCTGGACGTAGCTCTCCATGATCATGGATGCTTTCTTGGGACCGATGCCAGGGATTTCGGTCAGGCGATTTGGCTGCTGATCCAGCACTTCAAGCGCCTTTTCGCCAAAATGCTTGACGATCAGCTTTGCGGTTGCTGGGCCAATCCCGCGAATCAGCCCCGAGCCGAGGTATTTTTCAATGGCGCTCTTGCCTGTGGGGGGCGTGATGGTGCAAGACTTCGCGCTGAACTGCCGTCCGTAGATCGCGTGCTGGGTCCAAGTTCCCTCAAATACCACGTTTTCACCCGCGCTCAGCTCCGGCAGTGATCCCACAACCGTCTCCTGCGAGCGTCCAACCCCAACCCGAAGCACCGTATAGCCGTTGTCATCATTGCGAAAGGTGGTTTCCTGCACGACCGCTGTGATCTTATCAGTCTCCATGCGAATCCCTCCCTTTCGTATCCATATTCTTTGGTTATTATAGCATACTTTGCTAGCGGTGAAAACACTCAACCCCCGCGCCCTAGCCCTTGACAATTTTCCGCGATATGGCTATGCTGTTGGTACATAAATTTGGTCAATTCAGCAGAGAAATGAGGGATGTCGCGATGAAGATCGGTGCGCTTGAAGCAGGCGGCACGAAAATGGTGCTGGGCATATTTGAGGAGGATGGTACGGAGCTTGAAAGGCTGACGCTGCCTACGCTTACCCCCGATGTCACCATGCCCAAAATGATTGATTTTTTCACCAGCCACAGCGTAGATGCGCTTGGCGTTGGCAGCTTTGGACCGCTGGATTTAAACCCAAGCTCGCCTACCTACGGATATATTACCTCCACCCCCAAGCTCGCTTGGCAGAACTATCCCCTCCTCACATCCCTCACAGGCGGGCGGGATATCCCCTGCGCGATTGATACGGATGTGAACGCCGCGATCATCGCGGAGGCCCAGCAAGGCGCGGCAATGGGCTGTCACAGCGCGGTATACATCACCGTGGGTACAGGCGTGGGCGGCGGCGTATATGTAAACGGCGAGACCGTGCACGGGCTGCTGCATCCAGAGGTTGGGCATATGCTCCTGCGCCCTCATCCCAACGACCCGAATCCGCGGGGCGTCTGTCCTTATCATGACGGCTGCCTGGAAGGGCTTGCGGCAGGCCCCGGGCTTGGCAAGCGCGTCGGCTGCGATGCGCGCGATCTGCCCGATGATCACCCGACCTTTGACATAGAAGCCTACTACCTCGCGCAGATGTGCGTGAACCTGATATTGACCGTCAGTCCCGAGCGAATCATCCTTGGCGGCGGCGTGATGCAGCGCGGCATTCTCCTAGGCAAAGTGAGAAGCGAGACCCTCAGGCTGCTAAACGGCTACGTGCAAACCCCCGCTATTTTGGAGCATATCGATGAATACATCGTTGCGCCGACATTATTCCCCGTGAGCGGGCTGATCGGCAGCTACTTGATTGGCAAACGCGCACTCGCGCAAAAGTAACCACAACAAAAGCCCTGCGAAACTATGTCGCAGGGCTTTTTGTATGATGCATCGGAGCGCTCTTTGATTAAATCCCCGCCGCTATGCCGTCAATCAGCCTTTGCTCCTGCTCCTTGAGGGTTTGGCTGGGGTCAAACTGCACAGGCTCGCCCACGGTGAACAAACGCTTCTTGTAGTCGATATGCACGGGGTAGAACTTGAGCGCGATGCCAAGCGTGCGGTATGCCATCGGCGCGATCTGCAAAAAGCCCTTATTGAGCTCCATATGATGGGACTGATAGCCCGAGGGCTGCTGGGCGAAGATGACGAGGTTATCACCCTGCCTTAGGTATTCAACGCTCTTGCGGAAGGTCTTAATGAC
Source organism: Clostridiales bacterium (assembly GCA_012523405.1). Taxonomy (GTDB): domain Bacteria; phylum Bacillota; class Clostridia; order Christensenellales; family Aristaeellaceae; genus Limiplasma. Next base: position 7,463 of record JAAYIN010000075.1, on the reverse strand, counting down.
CTGCATGTCGTGATAGACAGGCACGCCCGGGACGCTGCGCAGCACGGGCGGCAGAATCGCCGCGGCGATATAGGGGAGCGTCGCGTTATAAAGCGGCTCCAAAAAGCAGCCCGGCTTCCACCAATAGTCCTGGCGAACATAGGCTGGCACGGTCTTTGCGTCCATCATGCCCGCGTTGAGCCAAGGGTGGGAGGCGGCGTGCAGCGGAAAATGCGCGCACATATCAATCGGGCCAAAAGCACCCGCGTGATTGGGGCAAAATACGCTTGGCTGACCGTCGTATTCGGTAGTCCATTCAGTTTTCATCGTAGGGGTGATCACTTGCGCTATGCCGCGCAATACAGTATATAATTTACCCATCTGTTCCTCCAAATTTGTGATCTGAACCCTCTTTATATAACATAGGTAGTCAACGAATGCAAGTGGTTGTGGCGTTTTTTGTCAAATCGTGCTATACTCTGCTATACGGTGGATTTACCCCCCCGAAGTTCATATTCAAAAGGGAGGCCTCCCTACTTGCAAAAGAGTTATGCACTGTTCGATTTTGATGGCACGCTAATAAAGGGCGATTCCATCGTGCGCTTCTGCACATTTGCATGGAGAAAAAAGCTCTGCCCCACACGGACATTGCTTCATGGCGGCGTGATGGCCATCGCTTATGCGCTCAAGCTCGCAACGCCTGAACGTTCAAAGGAAGCGGGGCTGCATTTTTTAGTGGGGAAGAGCGAGAAGGAAATCGCTAATCTATCCCTTGCTTTTTGTCGCCAAATCCTCGCGCCAAAGCTATATTCTCAGGGCAAAGACGAGATTGCCATGCACAAGGCGGCGGGGCGCGAAGTCCTGCTCATCACCGCATCCCCCTCCTTTTACCTTGAGCCTATGAAGAAAATCCTCGGCGTTTCCGATATCATCGGCACGCGCATGGATATTGACATGAACGGCAAGCACACGGGGCTGATCTGCGGAGAAAACTGCCGCGGGCTGCAAAAACCGCTGCGCCTTGCCGAATACCTCGCCGCCAAGGGCGACCGCCTGCGCTATGAGGACTCCTACGGCTACGGCGACACCAGCGGAGATATCCCGATGATGATGCTCTGCGCAAATAATGTCGCCGTGAATCCAAGGCGCAAGCTACGTGCCAAGCTTGGTGAGATCCAAAACATCAAGGCCGTCCGCTGGGGCACTTCAAAGCGCAAATGACGCGAGGGAGGTAATCAGGTGAGCAAGCTGAATTTTTCAAAGGTCGATGAGCTGATCGGGCAGGCAATTGCAGACAACGCCTTTACCTCCGCATCGGTTCTTGTCGGCAGAAACGAGCGCGTATTGCATCGGCGTGCCTACGGGCGCATTTCCATTGACGATGCCCCCATGACCAACGAACAAACCCGCTACGATATCGCGTCCATCACAAAGCCTTTGGTTGTTGGAATGCTGACGCTTCGCGCCGTTGAAAGCGGCGACCTATGCCTATGGGACAAGCTAGGCACCTTTATTGACACCCCCAAAGACAAGCAAAATATCACCATCGCGCAAATCCTCACCCATACCGCGGGCTTTACCACAGGCCTGCATCTATGGAAGATGGCGGAAACGCCCGAGCACAGCACAGAGCTGCTCCTTGGTGCGCCGCTGATTGCGCCGCCCGGCACGCGTATGCTGTACTGCTGCGCAGGGTATATTCTTCTTGGGCAGCTTCTGGAATGCATCTATGGCGAAAGTCTGGATGTCCTCGCCAATCGCGGGGTATTTCAGCCCCTAGGCATGCACAAGACCTCCTATTGTCCCCAAGAGGGCAATATCGCCGCCACCGAGATGCAGGATGACGGGCGCTGTTTACAGGGCATTGTCCACGATGAAAACGCGCAGTTTCTTGGCGGCATATCCGGCAATTCAGGCGTGTTTTCAGGCATGGACGACCTCGCCCTCTTCATGCAAATGCTTGCCGCCTACGGCGAACTGCCGTCTGGCGCGCACTACCTATGCAAACAGACCTTGCGCCTCGCCCTCTCTAGCCAGACTGAGGGCATGACACAGGCGCGCGGGTATTCGTTTTATCTGCCCCATATGGACAACGGCTATATCGGTGATCTCTTTCCCAAGGAAACCGTGGGGCATACAGGCTTCACAGGCACCAGCATCACCCTTGACCCGACCAGCGGGCTCTACCTCGTCTTCCTTTCCAACCGCATCTGTCCATCTCGTGACAGTCTGGGCATATACCGCGTGCGCCGTTTGCTGCACAACATGGTCTATGCTGCCGCATCCAGATAGTTTTGGAGGTATTCTATGATGAAGATTGAACTGCTCGATACCACCCTTCGGGACGGGGCACAGGGCGAAGGAGTCGACCACTCCGTCAACGATAAGCGCAAGATCGCTCTTGCGCTTGATCGGCTTGGCATTCCGCTCATTGAAGCGGGCAACCCCGCCAGCAACCCCAAGGATCGGGCATTTTTTGAGGAGGCGAAAAAATCGCCCTTTCTCAGCCAAGCCATCCTTGTCCCCTTTGGCAGCACCTGCCGCGGCGGCGTCAAGGCGCAAAAGGATGCAGGGCTTAACGCGCTTCTTCAAACCGAGCAGCCCGTCATCTCCATCTTCGGCAAAGCCGACATCCTCCAAGTGACCGACGTCCTGCGCGTCACCCCTCAGGAGAACCTACGCATGATCGAAAAGAGCGTCGCATACCTCGCTTCCGAGGGCAGGCGCGTACTCTTTGACGCCGAGCATTTCTTTGACGGCATCATCCACGACCGCGAATATGCCCTCGAGGCGCTGCGCGCTGCCCTGCGCGGCGGCGCGGATGTGCTCGTCCTATGCGATACCAAGGGCGGCATGCTCCCCGAAACCCTACGGAGCGCGACCTGCGAGGTACTTGCTGCGTTTTCGGGCACCAAGGTGGGCATTCACTGCCACGACGACATGGGCCTTGCCGTAGCGGGAAGCATCGCCTGCATCGAGGCGGGCGCGACCATGGCGCAGACCACCATCGGCGGCGTGGGCGAGCGCTGCGGCAACACCAACCTCAACACCCTCCTCCCAACTTTACAGCTCAAAATGGGCTATTCCCTCATTCCCGATGAAAACCTCACCTTGCTCACCGAAACCGCACGCGAGGTGCTCGAAGTGATGAATCTACAGCCCAACCCGCGCTCGCCCTACGTTGGCTACAGCGCCTTTGCGCACAAGGGCGGCATGCACATTGACGGCATGATGAAAAATTCCGCCAGCTTTGAACATATCAAGCCCGAGCTCGTGGGCAACCGCACCCGCTTCCTCCTCAGCGAGCAGGTGGGTCGCGCAGGCGTTTACGCTCGCCTCAAGCGGCTCATGCCCGAGATTCAGCGCGATGATCCCCGCATCAAGCGCGTCACTGAGCGCCTCAAGCGGCGCGAGCTTCGCGGCTATGCCTACGAAACCGCCGACGGAAGCTTTGACCTCATGGCACTTGACACCCTTGGCAAGCGCAAGCACTTCTTTGAAGTCAAGGATTATCACGTCCTCTCCTCCACCAGACACGACGACCGCAACGCACAAGCCTATATCAAGATTTCTGTTGACGGGCAAGAGGAGATCAACGCTGCCGAGGGCGACGGCCCTGTCAACGCGCTTGACCTTGCCATCAGAAAAGCGCTGCGCGTCTTTTACCCAAGTGTTGAAAACATGCACCTACGCGACTTCAAAGTGCGCGTGATTGACAGCGGCGGCACAGCCAGTACCGTCCGCGTCCTCATCGAGAGCACCGACGGCTACAACGTGTGGACAACCATGGGCGTTAGCCCCGATATTATTCAGGCTTGTTTTGTGGCTTTGCGCGATTCAGTGGAATATTTTTTATCGTTTATTGCATAATCTATATATGCTTGACGAAAGGTTCTCCTCACGTTACAATGAGGAGAACCTTTAGAGTACCACAACTACGCCATTTATTATGTATACAGCTATTATTTTCTTCGTTTCTGATGGTGGTGCTCAAGGCTGCTATTGGTTATGCCCCTTGATCAAAGGCGCATGACCTCCGAAAGGATGGAATGCCATGTTTGGACATCGCCCAGAGGGCAAGCGCGTAAGGGATATCGACCCTATCGTGCAAATTACCCCCTACCTCATGCCCATGCGCTGCGACGCGCAGGTCATTTTGGATCACGACGTTGAGTACGAACCGCTCATGCGCTACATCGCGCAAAAAAGCCGCGAAGGTGTGAAAATCACCTTTATGGAGATTTTGATCGCCTCCTACATCCGCGGCATATCCCAAGTTCCCGAGGTCAACCGCTTCGTCCTCAACAAGCAGTTCTACAACCGCACCGAGCTGACCGCGGCCTTTACCCTACTGCTGGACACCAAGGACGGCAGCCTGGAAGAAAACGCCGTTAAAATCAAGTTTGACCCCAGCGATACCATTTTTGATGTCAGCTCGCGCGTCAAGGATATGATCAGCCGCAACCGCGACCCCGAAGACCCAAGCTTTGTCATCAAGCTCGCAGCAGGCATTCTCAAAGTGCCGCTCGTGCCCACCGTTGTCGTCGGCTTGCTCAAGCTACTTGATCGCTACGGTCTTTTGCCCAAAGCGCTCGTTGATTTTCTGCCCTTCCACACCGGCATGTATGTCACCAACATGGCATCCATCGGTATGACTCGCGTCTATCATCATATCTACAACTTCGGCAACACCAGCCTATTTTTCTCCATCGGTAATCCCAAGCGCTCCTACACCGTCGATGCGGGCGGCAACGTCATTCGCAAATGCACCCTCCCCATCGGTATCGTTGCTGATGAGCGCGTCTGCGGCGGCGCAATGTATGCCAAGTTCTTCGCCGTTGCGAAAAACTGCCTACGTCACCCAGAACTCCTCGAAACACCCCCCGAAGAGGTTTTCTACAACAAGGGCTGCGAATACCACGTCCCAAAGCCTGAGCATGTCGCCATGCCTAAAGTAAAAGACTCTTCCCCGCAAGCTGAAGCTGTGCCTGCGGTATAATTGCACAACAACCAAAAGCCGATGAATTGTGATTGCAATTCATCGGCTTTTTACGTACGGAGGGAGGACGGGAGGACGAGGGGACGAGGGGGAACGGGGGAACGATGCGGAGCTTTGCCCCTACACCCCACAAGGGGAGCTTCGCTCACCCCATATGCCCTTGACCCTTTATTGTGGGGAGGATGGGGGGAGTGGGCGAGCGGCGGGAGGACGGATGCGGAGCTTTGCCCCTACACCCTACAAGGGGAGCTTCGCTCACCCCATATGCCCTTGACCCTTTATTGTGGGAGGATGGGGGGAGTGGGCGAGCGGCGGGGGAACGATGCGGGGCTTTGCCCCTACACCCCACAAGGGGAGCTTCGCTCACCCCATATGCCCTTGACCCTTTATTGTGGGGAGGATGGGGGGAGTGGGCGAGCGGCGGGAGGACGAATGCGGGGCTTTGCCCCCTACACCCCACAAGGGGAGCTTCGCTCACCCCATATGCCCTTGACCCTTTAATTCCCCGCAACAGAAAAAGGCACAGGATTTTTCCTATGCCTTATTTCTTTTTTCTCCTTAGCTCACTTGATTTCGGTAACGCCCATGAGCTCCGATGTACCTGCCAATGACTTGAAAATGGTTACCATGGCAGGATAGCTGCGCGCCTTTGGTGTCTCTACCGTTGCGTTGCAGAAATAGCGATAGTTCGTTCCCGCAACTACTTGCGTAGCGACTGCCAGCGGCTCAGCGATAACGCTTACCTGTTCGTTCATTACATCTGCAAAAAATTGTACATCTTCCTCGGTCAAAGCATGAAAGTCGGTATATGCTCCGTCCATCATAGTCAGCACCCCTTTATGTAGTTTTTCTTCTCGCAGGAGATTATTCAACATATGTCCGCATTATTCCAATATTCACAAATGCATATATGCCGTCATTCCTGCTTCTACACTTTCTGGGATGCTAGGAGGCTGCAATAGGCTGGGGGAAATCTCAGCCATCCGCGTAGATATTTTTGCCAAACGCGTACGCCTGATTCAAATGCTCCGTCTTATCAATCTGCGCTTTGCCGTTGGTATCCCCGCAGCCGCCCGCTAAAATCATGCCCTTATCATTGAACCCGATATAGTTCACAAGGGCAAACTGATAATAGGATTCCGCTTGATGAAATGTCCAGAAGAACTCATCAGCCGAGGTCATGAGGAGCGCCGAATCCTTGACAGGGTACTTCTCGTACCTGCCATAGGGAGGACTTAGGTCTTCCTGCGCGATGCAGTAAAAGCGCTCAATGAACGCCTTGAGCTTAGCAGATATCGTCCAAAAATAGAGGGGCGAAGCAAAGACGATGAGGTCCGCTGCCTTGATTTTGGGGATGAGCTCGTTGAATCCGTCCTTTTGGATGCAGGGCTTGTCAAAGCGGCAAGCATTGCATCCGATACAGCCCTTGACCTCGGTTTTGAGGAGGGATACTTTTTCCACAGTGTGCCCCGCTTCCTGCGCACCGCGGATGAAAGCATCCGCCAACTGCGCCGTATTGCCATTGGGTCTGCCGCCGCCCAGAACGACTAATATGTTTTTCAAAAATGGTCACTCCTCTGTCTTGCTTTCTTTTGATTCATTGCTCTTGCGCGGCTTCTTCCTCAGTTTCAGGGAGATGCCATGCTGACTGGCAACCTCTTCAAAGAGCCGCTGGGCAAGCGCCGCCTTCTCCTTGAGGGTTAGCTCGCGCTGCGCTGTTTCCTGAGTCAGCACCTCAATAACCGCTTTTATTTCGCCCAAATCCAGCAAATTGACAGCCACGCAGAAAAAGCTCTTTTTGCGGCCGTCATTGTAGTTGATAAGTAAAAAGCTCAGGCATGCAACTTTCTCAGCCTGCCCTTTTTGGTACGCATCGATTCCAATTTCTTGAGCCTTTCGCAGGTCCTTTAGCTGATGACGATGAGTAATGAAGGAGTCAAATTCATCAATGCCATCATAGGTAGCGCATGGAAACGACTCGCACTCAAAGCAGTACGTCACGCCACGCTGCATGCTGCATTTGGCGATGGCGCATGATTGGTTGCCCGCCCCGCCCCCGCAGCCTGGGCAATAATCGCCCAAATGCATGGAGCATAGACCGCAGTTAAGCCCGCATAGCGAAAGCAAGCGATCGTCCCTGACAAAGTCTTTCATAGCCTAACCCCTCCTCGCCGTGATGATCATCCTTACCCACCATTCTACCACAAACCCTCCACAAATAACAAAAAAGCCAAGCCCATTAACAAATGAACTTGGCACAAAAAACTTAACCTATACCTGCTGTATCCAACCGCCCTCTATCCCAGCCATTGGAGCAACACTCCAATGCTTGGGTCAAGACTCCAGACCCTCGCAGGGGAGCTTCACTCTCTTATTTTCCCATAACAGGATCAGGTGAACGCTTCGCTCCCTCACTCGCCCCAAAATGGGTCAAGACTCCAGACCCTCGCTAGAGAGCTTCACTCTCTTATTTTCCCATAACAGG
>JAAYIN010000074.1 GCA_012523405.1 Clostridiales bacterium | reverse complement strand
GTATCGCGAAATAACCATGCTAAATCCATCTTTGCAGCGATTGCGAACATTCTCAATAGCTGTTTTATTTTATCCGCCATAGCTAACCATCCCTTCCTGCGATTTACGCATCACGTAGAGCGCAATCGACCATAGAATCAGGTTCCAAAACACCTGTAGGGCAATGACTTCATAGGGCTGAGATGTGCCAGTGAAGATGGAGAGCGATGCACCGCCGAGGTATGCAAAGGGCTGATATTTCATTGCTTGATCAAGCCCAAGGGGCAGGAGGCGAATGGGAATAATGGTACCTGAAAACAATGCAATGATGGCAGTGCGAATCTGGCTAATCATCCAGCTCATGTTGCGCAGCTTGATGGATAGGCAAGCAAAGAGCATGTCAACTGCAAACCCAAGGGAAATGCATAGCAGTAAACTTGGGAAAAACCATAGGCTTGCGGGGATTAAGCGAATGCCAAGCAGCGGGGAGGCGAGTGCCATAGGGAGCGAGAACAGCAGCAGCATAGGAACCCAGCCGCCGACTGTGATGGCGATCAGCTGCCCAAGGACGGACTGCGGACGGCCGAACAGTTTGAGTAAAACACCCTCCGACAGCCAGCCTGAGGCAGGGGATTTAACCACCATCATATCGGCAAGCAATGCGTTAAGGTAGGTATAGCAAAGCATTTGCTCCATTGTCATACCTGTATCGACATTTTCGAGCATTACGACGCGCCATAATGTGACAAGCGCGATTAAGGTACATATTTTAATGAATACATCGGGCAGTTGCCAGAGTATTCCTTCATTCAATTTCCCCCAATAAGTCATTTGGGTTGTTTTTAAGTGCCGGACCATGTGTATCACCTTTCTTTTTAGGCATAAAAATGCCCGAGCATCCATTTTAGATACTCGGGCACAAACACACATGGCCTAGCTTATGATCAGGCTAGACTTGCATCAAGGCGAAGGTATCTAAAATGGGCAAACCTATCACGTAAACATGCAAAATAGCTTGAGATGCGATGCCAATACAAGCATATTGCTGAGTTGAGCACGTTTGCAGCTGTATATGCACGTAAATATTCTGCCGAAATGATACCGCTTTGGCGATTTCTAGCGATTGCTAATTTCATACCCTCACCTCCTTTGATTCGTTATTTCCACGTAACTATAGCATATTGGTTTTTGTCTGTCAAGGCGAGTGCTCAGAAGCCCGTTATTTAAGAGGGTTAATAACAAAAAACAAGGCAGGGGAGTGCTTTACTCTCTTGCCTTGCTTTTTGTTATCATACTTAGTCGTCTATGACGCTATAGTCCTTGGGTTCAAGGAAATCGCTTAGGATTTTGCGGCATGCGTCGAAATCGACTTGACGCGTTTGCATGCCTACATATGTGATCGCTTCCATCGCGCTGCTATCGGGCATTTGCAGACCCTCTGGCTCTGCGCCCCTCAGTTCCATCGCATAGCCCAGTGCTTCCAGCATTTCCGCCATGCTCATGTTGCTGAGGACCGTGTTGTCGGTGACGGCTGTGAGAAGCTGAAGCGCTTCGTCAAGGGTTGCATCGGCATAATCGTTTGCGAGGGTGGAGAGCACGGTTCTCATTCTGCGGGTACGTCCGGCATCGCCGTCGCCGCCGACCTTGCGTATACGCATGAAGATGACCGCCGCATGACCTCCAAAGAGGTAGGTGCCGCCATTTGCCATGCTGGGCGTTGTGCTGTCGCGCTTGATGCGGTAGCGGTTGAGGTAATCGGCCTCTGCATCGGTCACGGTGATGTAAACACCGCCCATTGCATCGATGATTTTCTGCACGTTGTCCATGCTAAAAACGATGTATTTCTCAACCTTCGCGCCAAAATGCGTGCTGACGGTTTTGCAGAGCGCGTCCACGCCGTAGTTTTTGGCGATGAATGTAAAGCGTCCGATTGCGCCGTCAGGACGCTGCACGAGCATTTCGCGAGAGAATGTGGTGAGCATCAGCCGCTGCGCAGCGGTGTCCATGGTCACCATGATAACGCCGTCGGTGTTGCCAAGATTGTTGGCTTTGCCTTCCCAGCTGTCCACGCAGGCTAGTAAATAATTGTGCTGTCCTTCACGTGGTTCAGCGAGGGTGTCATAATCCAATGGAAAGATTTCTCTGGGCTTTTCCGCCATTGCGGCAGTGCACACAGATAAAAGCAGTACGAGTGCTAGCACACCGGAAAGAAAACGCTTTAGCATATATGTCTCCCTTTCATCAAAAAACCTTGTATAGCAGTATTGCGCGAAGATGTGCACAAAAACTGATATACAAGGTATACGATAAGAAATGCCAAATTCCTGCTTTAGCGGCTTAATATTACGAAACTGTTACAGTTATTTGCAGAGCATTTCCATCAGTTTGTTGCTGCGAGCGAGGAATTCCGTGACTTCATCCTTCTCAAGGGGACGGGTGCTCATGCGGGCTAGATCATAGAGCTGCGCTGCCATGAGGTCGCGCTTTTCGCCTTCCTCCGACTCGATCAAGCTCTGGACAACGGTGTTTGCGGTATTGAGAACCAAGGTATGGGTTTCGGGCATTTTGAAATCCTGCCCATAGATCTTGCTCATCTCGCTGAACCGGCGGCCTTGCTCATCTTGAGTCAGAAGAGCGGAGAGGTTTTCATCCTTTAGCGTGCTGAGCTTGACTTGCAAAGTGTCATTGCCTGTTGCGTGTTTGAACAGATCCACAAGCTTCTTTTCGCTCTCTTCGCTCTGCTTCTTCTCGTCCTCACTCTGCTCCTTTGCGAAGGTCTGGCTGTCTGCATCCACGCGCGCGAAATGCAGGTCTTCAATGCCTGCGGAGTATTCGATGAAGCTTGCGAAGTTTAGATCGATCAATGCATCAAGCACGATGACATCAATGTTTTCTGCATCATAGAGCGCAACGCTTGCGGTCTGGCGCGTGGGATCGCTCGTATAGATGACCTTCTTGCCAAGCGTGCCTTCGTTTTTCGCGATGTACTCGTTGAGGGTGAAATAGTCGCCCTTTGTGGACTTAAATAGCAAAGTATCCTTTACCTGCTCAAAGAACTTAGCGTCGCGCATGCAGCCATACTTTACAAATGGATGAATGTCATCCCAGTAGGTCTGGTAGTTGTCGCGCTCGGTATTAAACAGCCCTGTGAGCTTGTCAGCAACCTTGCGGGTGATGTAGGCAGAGAGCTTCTTGACATAGCCGTCGTTTTGAAGGAAGCTGCGACTGACATTCAGCGGCAGATCGGGGCAGTCGATTACGCCCTTGAGGAGCATGAGGAATTCAGGGATAACTTCCTTGATGTTGTTGGCAACAAAGACCTGACCGCTGAATAGCTTAATCTCGCCCTCGCGGGTGCCAAAATCGTTGGTCAGTTTGGGGAAATAAAGAATGCCCTTGAGGTTGAAGGGATAGTCTACATTCAGATGAACGTAGAACAGCGGGTCTTCGTAGGTGTGGAACACATCCTTGTAGAAGGTTTTGTATTCCTCATCTGTGCAATCGCTGGGCTTCTTGAGCCAAAGAGCAGGGATTTTGTTGATATGCTCAGGCTCTTTGATTTCGATTGGCTTGTCATTGCCGTCCTCGTCCTTTTCAGGCTCTACATCCTTGATGACATCTAAGTAGATGGGGGTCGCCATGAATCCGCAATAGCGCGTGAGTACTTCGCGAACTTTGAATTCGTCATTGAACTCTTGCTCTTCCTCGCTGATATGCAAAATGATATCGGTGCCGCGCTCTGTGCGTGTGCCGTCCTTCATCTCAAACGCCATGCCATCTTCGCTTTCCCAGCATACGGATGCTTCGCCTTCACGTCCGCTGAGGCTTTGGATGGTGACCTTGTCTGCAACCATGAAGGCAGAGTAGAAGCCCAGACCGAAATGTCCGATGATGCCGCTCTTACCGTCGCCTTCGTAGTTCTTGAGGAATTCTTCTGCGCCTGAGAAAGCCACCTGATTGATGTACTTTTCCACTTCCTCAGCGGTCATGCCGATGCCGTTGTCAGAAAAACGAAGCTCGCCTGCATTGGTGTCAAGCGTTACGGTGACTTTGTAGTCCGCTTCATCGCTTGGGTTGAGCATCTTTTGCTTGGTGATGGCATCGCAGCCGTTTGATACCAGCTCACGGATAAAGATATCCTTGTCTGAGTATAGCCAACGCTTGATGATTGGCATAATGTTTTGTGCATGAATGGAAATGTTGCCTTGCTGATTGTTCATTCTTGATACGCCTCCTGAAATATTTCGCTGAGTTGTTAGTTGTGGATTGATATCAATGGCAAAATGGCAATTGATACAAACCATATTGTAACAAAGAATGAAGAGAAAATCAATCAAAAATTAGCACTCAACGAAAGAGAGTGCTAATAATGTTTTGTGGGTTTATTTACTTGGCGACACTTGTATTTGACTGAATACTCTCTTGAAACCGCTTTGTTTGAATCAAATCAAGTTTTCGCAGCAAGCGACTGGCCTTGGATTGATAGCCTTCCAGATAAAGTTGGGCTGCTCTCTCTCGAAGAAAGATAAACTGGTCGGTCTGCTGATATTCTTGTGTGATAACGATCCCTCCTATCGACAAATGAAGCATAGATATTAATGTCATCTACAGCATATGATAGCAAATAACAATTTGCAAGAGCGTTGTTTGTCAAACTATGTCGATTGGAGAGATGATGTGTAAATAAAGGCGAAAAATGTTAGAAATCGCAGGGTTGTGGGCTTAATAATTGGAAAGTGCAATGTAATAATAATTCTCATCCCTGAGGGTATAGTAGCCTGCTGTTTCATCAATGATGTCTTCGTTGCCGTTTCTTACCATGATCATGATCGCAAATTCATCACTCTCATCAAAGGCTTCCATTCCGCCGTTGACGCAAACGACATCACCATAGAAGTAGGAGGTGAGGATATCAGCAGGCATCCAGTTGCCCGCATACTCATCATTGCGCTCATCGCCCGTGCCGTAATCTATAAAAACATGCGTATCTGCATCATAATCGCGGATATACAAGTTCCTCAAAAACGATTGGAGGCTGTGATCAAACGTGCTATTTACCGAGGTCATCGCGTTTTGATAGGTATGAATGCCAAAGAATACCATGAGAATCACGCTGTACAGAGCAACCCATTTCTTCAGTGTACCTGTTTGGATGAGGGTGAGCAGCAGAAGTCCTGTCAGAACGGACAATGCCAAATGAACTGAATTGACATACCATACGAACCGAACATTTGCGATGCTGTATAGTATCACGGGGAGTACAATCCACAGCACGCAGCCAATGAGCTCGCTAAGGCGTCGTTTATCAATCTTCACCTTTGCGAGCAGCAATGTTAGCAGCATGATAGCTGATGAAACCGTGCAGACCATAACAATCGGGGTTTTAAATACCATGTGGTAATAGTATACGATGGTTGGTTTGTCCAAATAAACCTCATGCGCTGATGTGCCGATTCGCTCGGCAACATCCGTACTGATCATGCCTTTGAAAAATGCCATGCCATCGCTCATATAGCGGGCAATTGCCCAAGGAACAATCAGGCATAAACCTGCCAATAGCAGCAACAAAATCCGTTTTGGTTTTAGTTCCTTGATTTGACCGCTCAGGAGAAGGTGAAAGAAGCAAATTGCAGGTATCAAAAAGGCATGCGTTGCTTTGCACAAAAAGGCAAGCCCAAAACATAGTGCTGAGCCGTAGAGCCATTCAAACTTCTTTGTACTGGATAGCATAAAGAGCATGGCGAGCGTGAAAAACAGTTGATAGAGAGCGTCTGCATCGCCTGTACGTGCAAAATGATCCCCGTTGATTGAAGTGCTTGCGAGAATCGCCAGGATAGCAATGAAGGCAGGTATATACGCTTTGCGCTTGAAGAACCAAGCGGTGATCGCAATCCCTGTGAGAACCACGGCGAGCGCGCTGTGAAAGCGCAGGGCAAATGAGTTGTAGCCAAAGAGGCGATAACTCAGCGTAATCGCCCAGAAGGATAGCGGCGGTTTCAGATTCCAATAATCTGCCTCGCCTTGGTTGGTCTGGACGATGTAATCATCGTTTTTGATCATTTCGTAGGCATTGATTCCATGACGGGCTTCATCATAATCCAAAATGCGCAGTTCGCCCAAATTTGTAAAAACAATGAACCCCAGCAGATAGAGCGCTGCCAGTACCAGCAGCAAAGCCACGACCTTTTGGAGCGTGTGCTTGCTTGAGGAAGTGATTTGCATCCTAAAACCTCCGTGCAATGTATTTCTTTTGTGTCGATTGACAAAAGAATATCCTCGTTTACGCGCGTTGCTCGCCGTTCCAACATGCAAAGCCCATGGCTGTGTTGGTGCAACGCTATTGTTATCCCGCTGTCGGATATGGTTATGCATGCTTGTTTGCCATCTTTGTGAGATGATGCTACACATTATACCATAAAACAGAGATTGAAAATAGTATTGCGATAGGCTGACTTGACGCGGGTAAACGAGGATGTTGATTGCGATTGATTGGGCTTATTGCTGTGCGAGACGCTTGAAGGTATCCTTAAGGTCAGGATAGATTGAGCGATACATTTCATACTTTCCAGCATAGCTTTGAGAGTTTTCCTGGATGGGTTTTTGTTCGCTGCTGACATGGATCATCTGGTCACAGGCTTCCTTGACGCTTGGGTAGAGTCCAGCGCCGACGCCTGCTAGAATTGCCACGCCAAGGGCAGGACCTTCGCTCTGTGCGACGCATACGGGACATTCAAAGACATCCGCCAGCATCTGGCGCCAGATTTCGCTCTTGCCGCCGCCGCCGCATGCGAGCATACGATCGGGCTTTACGCCCATCTCGGATAGGATGCTGAGGCAGTCGTTGAGCGAATAGGTAACGCCCTCCATGACCGCACGCATCAGGTCGCGTTTTTCATGCATTGCGGATAGACCGAAGAATACACCGCGGCAATCGGGGTCTAGATGGGGGGTGCGCTCTGCCATCAGATAGGGGAGATAGAACAGGCGATTCGCGCCGATGGGGCTCTGTGCGATCTCTGCGTTCATCAGATCATAGGGATCAACGCCCATGCCCTGTGCAGCTTCGATCTCTGCCTTACAGAATTGATCGCGGAACCACTTGAGGCTAAGACCTGCCGCAAGCGTTACGCCCATCACATGCCATGCGCCGGGGACTGCACAGCAGAATGTGTGCACGCGGCCTTTGGGGTCGATGGACAGCTTATCGGTATGGGCAAATACGACGCCCGATGTGCCAATCGTGGTGAAGGCTCTGCCGTCTGCCACAACGCCTGTACCAACAGCCGCAGCTGCATTGTCGCCGGCACCGCCAACCACAGGGGTCTTCACGGATAGACCTGTGAGCGCGGAAGCCTGAGGCGTGATATAGCCCGTGATTTCGGGGCTTTCATAGACCTTGCCAAGAAGAGTAGGGTCGATTTCAAGCTTCTCAAGTACCTCTGCACTCCAGCAGCGATTGGGCACATCCAGAAGCTGCATGCCGCTGGCATCGCTCACTTCGGTTGCAAATTCGCCTGTCAGCTTATAGCGCAGGTAGTCTTTGGAGAGAAGAATGTGACGGCATTTTGCGTAGACCTCAGGCTCGTGATTGCGAACCCATAGGATTTTGCTGGCTGTGAAGCCTGTTAGTGCGGGGTTGGCGGTGATCTCAATCAAACGCTCTGCGCCTACGCGCTCCGTGATCTCCGCGCATTCCTCTGCCGTGCGCTGGTCGCACCAAAGGATGGAGGGGCGGAGGACTTCGCCGTTTTCGTCCAGCATCACAAGGCTGTGCATCTGACCGGAAATACCAATGCCTGCAATATCTTCAGCATTGATACCGCTCTTTTGAAGGACGGTTTTTATCGTTTGAACGCAAGCGTTCCACCAGTCGCTGGGATCTTGCTCTGCCCAGCCATTCTGAGGCTGAGCCATGGGGTATTCAACCGTTGAAGAACAAACGGCACAGCCGTCCTGACTAAACAGGACAGTCTTCGTGCCGCTTGTTCCAAGGTCGATCCCCAATAAGTATTTCATACTCATGGGTTTCTCTCCTTTATATTCGATTATCCAAACAGCACGCTGTTTACAACGCTCTCAAGGTACTCTTGCTTGCCGCTGCCGGGAAGCTCGGGCTGACCGTTGGCGGCTGCAAGTGCTGCCAGTTCTTCAAGGGTTGTTTCGCCTGCACGAATCTTCTTGCCGATTTCGGTGGTTTCGTAGGATGCATAACGATCCTTCACAAACTCGTCAATCCGACCGTCTTCGATCAGCGCAGCAGCCTTGATCAGACCAAGCGCGAAGCTGTCCATACCAAGGATGAAGCCAAGGAACATATCCTCATAGGTGTAGGAAGGACGGCGATTCTTTGCGTCAAAGTTGAAGCCGCCGTTGATGCCGCCAGCCTTGAGCACTTCATACATGCACATGGTGGTTTCGTAGACATCGCAGGGGAATTGGTCGGTGTCCCAGCCAAGGAGCAAATCGCCTTGATTAGCATCGACGGAGCCGAGCATGCCGTTCATGGCGGACACGCGGAGGTCATGCTGGAAGGTGTGACCTGCAAGGGTTGCATGGTTAGCTTCGATATTCATCTTGAAATCTTTATCAAGGCCGTACTGGCGAACAAAGCCAATCGCTGTTGCAGCGTCAAAATCATACTGGTGCTTCATGGGCTCTTTGGGCTTGGGCTCGATGAGGAAATCGCCTTCAAAGCCGATGGAGCGGCCATAGCTGACTGCCATCTTCATCAATGCTGCGATATTCTCTTGCTCAAACTTCATGTCTGTGTTCAGCAGGGTTTCGTAGCCTTCACGGCCGCCCCAGAAAACATAGCCGCGTCCGCCAAGCTTCACTGTGCACTCAAGCGCTTTTTTGATCTGTGCTGCTGCGTGGCAGTACACATCTACGCTATTGCTGGAACCTGCGCCGTTCATGAAGCGTGGGTTGCCAAACATATTGGCAGTACCCCATAGGCACTTGATGCCTGTAGCGTCCATCTTTTCCTTGATGTAATCGGTGATCTCATCAAGGCGAGCGTTTGTCTCGGTGATATTGTCAGCTTCGGGGATCAGATCAACATCATGGAAGCAGAAGTATTCAATATTCAGTTTCTGCATGAATTCAAAGCCTGCATCAACCTTCGCACGGGCATGTGCCATCGTACCTGAGGTCTGTCCAAACTCTTTGTTTGCAGAGCCTGCGCCAAACATATCAACGCCTGTTGCGCAGAGGTTATGCCACCATGCCATAGCAAAGGGCAGGTGTTCTTTCATGGTCTTACCCATGATGACACGTTCGGGATCATAATACTTAAAGGATAGGGGATTTTTTGATTTTGCACCTTCAAAAGTAACCTTGGGTAAATTCTGAAAGATTTCAGCCATAAATAGATCTCCTTTCGCATTGCACCATGTGAACTTTGGTCGAATGTTGTCCGTGTGCTCGAGCACATTTCAATAATATTAATTATAAACTCTTCACATCTGTTTGTCAATGTGAAAAGGGGGATTGATTCCATCCTGATGCAAATTCTTTGATATCTGGCAGTATCTGTTCAAAATCGGTTTTCAAAAGCGCGTTTGTGTTGTATAATCGATAGGCAAACCAAAACACAACTATGCTTTGTTTGCACCAAATCATACAAACAAAGGATGTATATCATGAAACGAACGTTGATCGCCGATATCCAAGAAACAGAGAACGCGAAGGTTCAAGGCTTTATTGAGAATCTCAGAGACGGAAAATCCATGGCTTTTATCGTCATCAAGGACCTCACAGGAAAGCTGCAATTGACCATCGAAAAGGAAAAATGCCCTCAGCTTGTGGACACCATCGCATCCCTGACGCCTGATTCGGTGATCACCGTAACAGGATCGGTTGTGAAGAACGAGTATGTGAAGATGGGCGGCATTGAAATGCTTCCCGAGACCATCATCGTTGAGTCCATTTCCGCGCCCATTCCAATCACCCGTAAGGAGATTCCTGCCACCAAGAAAAAGCAGGCTGTGGAGCGTTCCAGCATTGACCAGCGTCTTGACTATCGCTGGATCGACTTGCGCACGGATGAAAACCAGCTGATGTTCAAAGTGCAGACCTGCCTTGTTGGCGCGATGAGGGAGTTCCTATTAAAGGATAAGTTCATCGAAATCCACACACCCAAGCTGATCGCTGCTGCCAGCGAAAGCGGTGCGGATGTATTTGAAGTGAAATATTTCGAAGAAAAAGCCTATCTTGCACAGAGCCCTCAGTTCTACAAGCAGATGGCGATGGCGAGCGGTCTTGAGCGCATTTTTGAAGTCGGCCCTGTGTTTCGTGCGGAAAAGTCCTACACGAGCAAGCACACCACCGAGTTCACGGGCTTTGACCTAGAGTTCAGCTACATTGAATCCTACGTGGAGGTCATGAAGCTGGAAGAAGAGCTGCTCACCTATGCGCTCACCTGCGTAAAGGAGCAATACGGCGAGGCGATTCAGGAGCATTTCGGCATTGAAGTCGTTGTGCCCACCACGCCTTTCCCCGTTGTCAAGCTCGCTGATCTATACGATGCCCTTGAAAAGGAATTTGGCTACACGGTTGATGAGAGCGAAAAGACTGACCTCACCACCGAGGCTGAGCACCTCAGCTACGAGTGGGTGAAGAAGACCTATGGTCATGAATTCTTGTTTGTTACCGACTATCAGCCAGAGAAGCGCGCATTCTACCATATGCGCAAAGACGGCATGCCTCAGGGCTATGACCTCATCTGGCGCGGCGTGGAGATCACCACAGGCGCACAGCGCGAGCACCGCTACGAGCAGCTCAAGGCGCAGGCGGAAGAGAAGGGACTTGCCGATGACGTGCAGTTCTATCTCGAGTTCTTCAAGTATGGCTGCCCCCCTCATGGCGGATTTGGACTGGGCGTTGATCGCCTGACCATGCTGCTGCTGGGACGCACCATCAAGGAAGCGATGTTCCTCTTTAGAGGTCCAAGCCGCTTGACACCGTAATCGTATAAAGTATATAAAAGAAGCGTGTGCTGCATGTTGCAGTGCACGCTTCTTTTATACAGCTTTCCATTTTGCAGGCAGACAGGGGCAATTCATATGCCGCTTGGCAGCCCGCAGCTCCACATAGCAACCGCATTGCACGCATGTGCCGCGATTGAGGTGATCGCAGGTTTCGCAGATCGCAAGCCTGCGCGCATATTCATCCTCTGATGAGCGCTTATCCTCATCCATCAGCGATATCTGGTCTCTGATGATGTCATATAATGCCTTTTCATCCGTGAGCTCAACCAATAGGCATTTTTTGCAGTACCTCAGCGATTCGTGTTTATCTGTCCTCATTAAAATCTCCTTATAAATGGTAGCTTGTGATTGCAATGGCTACTGATTGATGTATAATATATTAAGACTTATTAAGTACTTTAGATTCCCTCAAAGGAGGTTGTATGGTTGCTTCATATTAAAAAGCTTGGCGATGCGGTTGAACTCTTTAAGGCATTGGGTTCGGAGCTTCGCATACAGATTGTGAATTTGCTTCTTGAGCATGGCGAAATGAATATGAATGAGATTGCGTCAAAGCTTGGGATCACCGCAGGGGCATTGACAAGCCATATCAGGAAGCTTGAGGAGAGCGGCATTATTAAGGTAAGCTCCGAACATGGCAGCCATGGCAATCAAAAGCTGTGCAGCGTTGAGGTGGACAAAATCCTCATCGATGTGATGAGCGGGGATAATGCAGCAGACCCCAAGAGCTACACGGTCGAAATTCCCATTGGGCATTACAATAACTATGCGGTTAGCCCCACTTGCGGACTGTCCACCACCAAGCATTTGATCGGTGAGGTGGATGATCCGAGGTATTTTGCGCATCCTGATCATGTGAAGGCAGGCATTCTGTGGCTGACCAAGGGCTTTGTGGAATACCGCATTCCCAATATGATTCCCGCAGGGCAAAAGCTTGATCGGCTGATGCTCTCCTTTGAGATCAGCAGTGAAGCGCCGGGCGTGAATGACAACTGGCCTTCTGATATCCAATTCTACCTCAATGATCGGTGCATTGGCAAGTGGACAAGCCCGGGAGATTTTGGCGATGTACATGGTGTGTTCACGCCTGATTGGTGGTACCCTCATTGGAATCAATACGGGCTGCTCAAAATGCTGGTGGTGAACCAAAGCGGTACGTTTATTGACGGGCTGCGTATATCGGAAGTGACGGCTGCTGATTTGAATCTTTGCCATCAAGGCGAGCTTAAGCTGCGCTTTGCAGTGGATGAACAATCGGGGCATGTGGGCGGTCTCACGCTTTTTGGTCAAGGCTTTGGTAACTACAATCAGGAGATCAGTGCGCAAATTCATTATACTTCTGTGTAGCCGCTTTGAGGACATTGGCTGCCAATGGAAAGGTGTAGGAATGTACAGAATTTTTATTATCGAGGATGACGAGGTAATCACGGGCGCATTGTCGGCGCATCTTGAACGCTGGGGCTTTGAGGCTTCGGGTATCAATGATTTCAGAAATGTATTGACCGAATGCATGGCGTATGACCCGCATTTGGTATTGCTGGATATATCGCTGCCCTTTTTTGATGGGTACCATTGGTGCCGAGAAATTAGAAACATCAGCAAAGTGCCGATTATATTCATTTCATCAGCCGCTGAAAACATGAACATCCTCATGGCGCTAAACGCAGGTGCGGACGATTTTATTGCTAAGCCCTTTGATCTGGCTGTGCTACTGGCGAAGGTGCAGGCAATGCTTCGGCGCACCTATGATTTCTCGGATAAATCGTCGCTTCTCACCCATGGAGATTTGCTGCTAAACGCAAGTGACAGCACGCTCTCCTATCATGGAGAGAAAATTGATTTGACCAAAAATGAGAACCGCATTCTCACCGTTCTTTTGGAGCACAGCGGCGAAATTGTCAGCCGCGAAACGCTCATGACACGCCTTTGGGAAAGCGATGCCTATGTGGATGAAAACACACTGACGGTCAATGTTACAAGGCTTAGAAAACGGCTGGAAGCGCTGGGCGTGAAGGGCTTGATTCAAACCAAGAAGGGTATGGGGTATATCATCAAATGAGAAAGTCAATGCATGGGGCTACCATCAGGGCATATGGAAAAGATCGCTGGCGAATGCTGCTGCTATTGCTCCTATTCATGTTTGTTTTTACTGTGATGACAGCGCTATATTCATTGCCTCGTGCTGCGGTGATCTATAGCGTCGTGCTTTGCATGGCGCTGCTTTTTGTTGCTGCGCTGGTAGACTATGCGCGTTACTATAAAGTCCATCAACAGCTCACGATGCTGCTCGATTCGCCATTGCTTGACGCGTACAGCCTTCCAATACCATTCACTCAAATGCAGAAAGACTATACGCTTTTGCTTGAGCAAACGCTTGGGAAAGAAGCGGAATCGACAGCACAAGCCGAGAATATGCACCGAATGCAGGTGGAGTATTATTCGCTTTGGACCCATCAGATCAAAGTGCCGATTTCTGCTATGCATTTGTTGCTGCAATCCAGCCCCGGCGTGAAGGGCGGGCAGCTGAATGCGGAGCTTTTCAAGATCGAGCAGTATGTGGACATGGCGCTGAGCTATGTGCGTCTGGAAGGTGCAGAAACGGATTATGTGATCAAAACCTATCCGTTGGATCATATCATTCGCCAAGCTGTACGCAAGTTTGCGCCGCTCTTTATTCAAAAGAAGCTGGCGGTTGATTATCAGGAAACATCAGTCAATGTGCTCACGGATGAGAAATGGCTGGTGTTTGCGCTGGAACAGGTGCTATCCAATGCGGTTAAGTACTCCAGGCGCGGCTGCATCACGATCTGGGTTGATGCACAGTCAAAAACGCTCTATATCAAAGATCAAGGCATCGGCATTACACCAAAGGATATACCGCGTATCTTTGAGCATGGGTATACGGGGTATAACGGGCGCGAGGATAAACGCGCGACAGGGCTAGGGCTGTATCTATGCAAGAAAATCCTCACCAAGCTGGGACACACGATCGTCATCACGTCGGCGCTGGATGAGGGCACTTTAGTAGAGATCAATCTCAGCCAAAGTGATTTGCAACTGGAGTGAATCTGTTTTGCTCCTTGTCCTTTTTATAATTCTTTTGAAGAGATTTTTGAGATATCCTTTGATTGATCCGTCAAAAGCCATACTACACAACGCTTTGTGTATGGAAGGCTCAAATGAAAGTTTTTTGGTTTTCGATATTGACAAAAGGATCAATTGAGGTTATGATATTATACGTCGCTGCATGAAGTGCAGCCAAACATTGGGAGCATAGCTCAGTTGGGAGAGCATCTGCCTTACAAGCAGAGGGTCACAGGTTCGAGCCCTGTTGTTCCCACCAATGGCCCGGTAGTTCAGTTGGTTAGAATGCCAGCCTGTCACGCTGGAGGTCGAGGGTTCGAGCCCCTTCCGGGTCGC
>JAAYIN010000073.1 GCA_012523405.1 Clostridiales bacterium | reverse complement strand
GACTTTAACAGAGAACAACCTTCATGAAAGTGAAATCATATACACATGCCCCGCAGAAATGCCGCATGCAGCCAAAAAACACGGCAAGTTCCTTTTCGCCGCCTATGGCTGTTACCTAATAGAGCGGCAGACCGATAGCGGAATGTTCGTCTATACGGCGGTCAATACAGCGTCCGGCAAAGCCGAAATCCTTAGCCGTCGCAAACTGCAGTTGAGCGGGGACCGTTACCCCGATATGGCGGCAAAAATCAGTGCATCACCCATACGTGGAAATAGCCGGTTCACTATTGACAAAGATCCCAGCGACCAGCCGGACGGCTCGCGCTTGCTTGAAACGGCACAGCGCATTTTTACAGAGATCCTGCCCCTACACGGTTATGCCCTGCGGGAGAAGCAGTTGGAGCTTGCCGAGCATATCCTCGCCGTCAGCGGGCAGAGGGGAATCTCCCTTGCTGAATCTGAAGTTGGAACCGGAAAGACTCACGCTTACCTCGTTGCTGCCCTGCTCACCAAGCGCGGGAGACTTAATGACTTTTGGCTTCGAGGCCACTATCCTCGCCAAAGCTGGGCGGAATCAGCGCATATGCCTGTGGTGATCTCCACTTCCAGCATTGCCCTGCAAAATGCCATCGTCACCGATTACATCCCCGAACTGTCGCGGATTCTTATGTTGCATGGTATCATACGCACCCCGCTGACTGCCGTAATCCGCAAGGGTAAGGAGCATTTTATCTGTGAGAAGCGGCTCCAGCGGTATCTCTATAACGCCGATGAGCGGACGCAGGCGCTTCTTGCGCCGTACGTCGGGTCGTGTGCGCCCTTTGATTTGGCTGGGGCTGACACCCTAACTCTGCATATGAAGCGCGGCGTCTGCGTTTCTGGGGGCAAGTGCGCCGTATCCTGCTCCCATGCCCATCGGTGCAGATATTTTAAGCATCTTCGGGAGATCAATGACCCAAGCATGGATTTTCAGATCACCAATCACAACTATTTTATCGCCGATATGCTCCACCGGATAAACGGCCGGAAGCCACTTTTACCACATTACCAGATGATAATTATCGACGAAGCCCACAAATTTCTTGATGCCGCTCGCGCTATGTACGGTCTGGAATTGACAGACACGGAGCTTCCGATGCTGGCACAGGAGATCCACGCATTTACCTCCGATAAATCCCACGGAGGTATCAATGTCCATAGGCTCGCCAAAAAGCTGGAGGAACAGAGCGCAAAGCTATTTCAGCGACTGAACGCCAATATCCCAGCTGTGGATGAGAATGCTGATGCGGAGCGATTCCCCGCCATCTTTGACAACGAAACCACTCGGCATCTCAAAAGCATCGCTGGCATCGCCGCAGATATCGTAGAAGCCTGTTCTGACAGTTATGTTCAGCCCAGTCACAAGGACCGTAGGAGCAAAACCCTGTGGCGGCTTGGCATGGCGGAGAAGCGCGTATCTTCGCTTCGGGATCGGGATAATCTCATCTGCTGGCTAGAGAAACGCGCGGAAGGCGAGATCCGAACGGATGTCCTCTGTGCTATCCCCAAGAATTTGGGCGAGCGCCTGCACTGCGATTTATGGAGCCAAGGCATTCCAATCATCCTCACATCAGGCACGCTGTCCGCATTGAGCGATTTCACCCGCACGAAGGAGACGCTTGGACTGAATCACGTACCGGAGCGGCTTCTTTCCGATACGAGCATGCCCTCACCATTTGATCATAAAAACAATACTTTGCTGTATATCAGCAACTCCGTGCCGTTTCCTGACCAGCAGGATAAGCGCTATCTTGCGGCGGTCGCAGATGAGATTGAGAGATTGGTGCATGCATCCCACGGGCACGCCGCCGTGCTATTCACCTCTTACAATGCCATGGGGCAGGTCTTCGCCATGCTCAAAGAGCGAAACCTTTCATATCCCATGTTCCAGATGGGCCGCAGGGATACCACCGCACTGGAGAAATTCAAAGCAAACGGCAACGGTCTACTGTTCGCTTCCGGTTCCTTTTGGGAGGGCATCGACATTCCTGGAGACGCACTCTCGCTGCTCATCATCGTCAAGTTGCCCTTTGCCGCACCCGACCCCATATCCGATTACGAGCAAACACTCTACAGTAATATGGATGTGTATAAAGCACGGGTGCTTGTACCGGAAATGCTCATCAAGCTGAAACAGGGCTTTGGTCGGCTGATCCGCACCGAGACCGACACCGGTGTTTGCTCCATTCTGGACTCCCGCGCACGGGAAGGTGCCGCCTATCACGATCGCATGCTGGTCGCTCTACCGCCCTGCCGTGTCACTTCCAGTGTTGAGGCCGTTCGGCAGTTTATGGCGGATCGCAAGCCGCTCACATACTTCAAATAATTGGGGAGGAGTTTTCTTATGAATAACAGCCTGAATCCACAGGATTTGGTTGATATCCGCGATGTGTGCGTGGATAAGGATTTGCCCAAACAGGATCGCGTAGCTGAGTTTGTGCGGCAGATTAAAGACCCTTACCATTTTCGATGCGGGAAGTTTGTGGTCACCGCTCGGTTTGCCGAGGACGGTCCCACGCTGGAAGAATCGACGAATACCCCGCTTCCATCGTGCGGGACATCTTTCGTATGAAGATTGACGGCATGAGCGCACTCAAGATTGAGGGGGATGGAGGCGTGCTCTTGCCGCTTAAGAATGTCATAGCCGAGTCCTACGCCCTGGACATCAGCCGTAAATGCCGCAG
>JAAYIN010000072.1 GCA_012523405.1 Clostridiales bacterium | reverse complement strand
TGTTGCAGAAGTCTTTTCAAAAGACAATAGCAACAAAAATCCACCTGCGAATTACTTGATTCGAAGGTGGATTTTTGTATGTATTTACTACTATTTTGTAAGATAACGGCTGTTTTGCAACAGCCCCACCTAAGCGGGCGATCCCGCCTCAGCGGCGCTTACAGCTTAGGCAAGCTAGCCGCCGCCACACTTTGGCCTACGCGTCGTGATTTTTCGTCAGGCAAATTCACCTGCATTTTGAGTTCGGGGTATTCAGCTGCCAGGACTTCCTTGGCCTTCGCGATAACCAAATCGCCGCCCTCCCCGCTTGTCACGCGCCCCATCAGCAGCACATGGTTGATGTCATAGAACATCTGGTAGAACGCGAGCGTATAGCCTAGGTATACGCCGATCGTTTCGTAAATCTGCCTTGCGCCTTCATGACCGTCCATCATCGCCGTTTGCACGATCTTGAGTTTTTCCGCGGGGCTTAGGCCTTCATCAAGCTCAATCCCTGCTGCCGGTGCGAGCTTAATCACGCCGTCTTGCGAGAAATACTTCACCCCGCAGCCAATGTCGCCGCTCCACTCATCCACCATCGCGCCTTCATTCAGGTCGCAGGGGACAAACGCGAGCTCATTGAGCCAGCCCGTGATATTGCCATGTATGTCCACATAGCCGCCCGCTTCGCTTGTGCCCATCGCGATGCCCAAAATGCCGTCTTCATTCAGGCTCATAGCACCTGCAAGCGCGGTGATATCGCCGTCATTGCTCACCACCAGCGGCACATCGCCGATTTCCTTGGCAGCGCGGATATAGATATCATTCACGTATTTCTTGAAGTCATCCTCCCCTACCTTCAGGAACAGCGATGCTTTCATCGTGTGGTTATTGATGTAAATGCCCGCCGAGCTAACGCCGATCGCGTCCACGCGCGGCATATGGGAAGCGGCGGTCTTCATCGCGCTCACAATGCCTTCGTAGTGATATGCGGGGTCTTCCGTGGTCTTGGGGAACCACACAACCTCTTCGCTATACACGCTCTCCCCATCGATCACCGCGCTGACCTTACGGTCGCTTCCGCCAGCGTCAAACCCAATGCGGCAGCCGTCCAAATGGCGGCCAATCGGTGCAGACGAATCCTTATGCTCAGGCGCATCTTCCTTTGCAGCAGCGCAGAGCACTTCAAACGGCATTTCGTAAACGTCAGCCATGAACAGCGCGTCAAATTCACGAGCGCCGCCCTTTTGATACTGCGCCTTGATGCCTTCATAAATGACCTGACTCCCTGCGATCGTCACGCGAAAGCCGCCATATACCCACAGCATGCTCTTCACCATGCGCTCCGCCATATGGATATTGCGCGCATCGTCCGTGCCCTCTGGCAGCATCGTCATGTCATGCACCGCCGTCAGTCCATCATTGCGCTCCAGCGTGATGCGGATTTCGTTCCCGCCTGCTGCCTTTGCTTCCTGTGTAAACGCCTGTAAGCCGCGATAAATCGGGTCAAATGCGGGATCAAGAGGGGCCAGTACTTTTAATTGTTCCATCTTTATGCCTCCAGTTGTTTTTTGTTGTATGTAGTTGTGATGTATTGTCTTTAATTGCTTATTATACCTCATTTTCTATTATATCGTATTACGAATTGTTTGTCTATTATTTTTTGATACAATCGGGAAAAAACGCCTTTTCTATCCCCTTTATAGGATGAAAAGGCGTATGAATATACTTTTATTAGAGCACATTTTCAATCGTCAAGCGGTCACCGCTTCCCACGTCCGTCAGTGCATCCCGCGCTTGATCCAACGCACGGTAAATCTCGTCCTCCCACCCAAATTCAAACGCTGTCGACAATTCCAGCAGCGCTTGGCTCACCGCCCTTGTGTGGTGATGGCTAGTGATGCAGTTAAGCCATTTCACGTCGCCTTCCCATTTAGCATAGAGCCTCGCCTGCTCAATAGCAGCCTTCTCCGTATCGCCCTGCTTCATCCACTGCCTGATCAGCGACACATTTCCCTGATAGCTTTCCGCCGTATCGCTCTGCACCTTATCCATCCAAGCGCCGCCGCCAAACCCGATGATCGACAGCACCACAATCAATATGATCGCTCGCTTCATTACCAGATCACCTCATTTGGATCAATCGCTTGAATGCGTTCTGGTTTCTGATCGCTGAACGGGTGCGTCGTCATCAGCCCATCCGTGTCGATATAGCACAGCAAAATTTCGCGATACTCCCTATACCCCAGTTTTCTAAGCTGCTCCTTAAGCCACTCTTCATTGCGTCCGCACAGCGGCAGATTATTGCTTTCCAGCTGACCATCCAGTATCAGCGTCAGCGGAATGCCCTCATACCCCGTATCGATCTTCAGGTCATGGGGGCTGGCAGCTCTTTGCTGGGACACCGGAAACACGCTCAGCTTTCCGCTTGTCTCCATAATCGCCGTCCCAACATCCGTCGGTGACTGAATCCCCGCCGTTCGCAGTTCTTCCAGCAGATCATTAAGGTTAAAGCAGAGTTTTGCAAGCGCCTTATGGTCGATCTTACCCTTATTGATGATGATCGTCGGTCTGCCGCTGAAAAACGCGCGCATGTTTTGGCTCTTCAGCGACAGCAGCGTAAACAGCTGATGCAATATCACCAGCGCGATCATCGGCACAACCCCGCGCCAAAGCGGTGTGTCATGCGATTCCATCGGCGTCGCCGCCAAATCCGCAATCATAATCGCAATCACCAGTTCAAACGGCTGCAGCTGACCAATCTGTCTCTTCCCCATCAGCCGCATCGCCAACACCGCGCAGCTCACCAATATCATACTTCGAATCAGAACCGTCAGCACTGCTTATGACTCCACACTTTCCAGCCATTCTTCTAGCTCCGACAACGTCGCAAAGCCAATCCCCATCCGCACTTCCTCCTGCACAGCCGCAGGCAATGCGCTCATCTCCAAATCTAGCTCACTCACCAGCGCAAGCGCGTCGCCGTACTTATTTTCAAACACGCACAGCATCCCGCTTCCCCCCGGCATCAGCACCATATGATCCGGACAATAAATATCAGGCTTTTGCTCCATTTTGATCAGCTTCGGCGCGAACTCCGTGATCTGCCATTCCTCATACATCGGCTCAATATCGCCAAGCGTCTTGCCATACAGCTCTACCGGCGCAGTGACCCTACGCGTCACCACATGCTCGCATCTCGTGTAGCTCAGCGTCTGGATCATTTCGCAGCCTTCTTCCACCACCACGCCGCCTGCTGCGTCAACCGCTTGTGCTGGTGTATCCTCTTCTCCCGGCGCGACCCCGCGCCCTGGCATCAGCAATGTAACTGCCGCAATCACCAGCAGCACCGCTGCGCTCAGCAAAAGCAACGTTGTATTCCTCTTGAAAGGGGTTCCCTCGGCATTCTTCTTATTCATGTGCGTGCTCCTTTACCCTCTGGTATTTGCAGTATGCCCTCCTAACGTTACTTTCATCCGCGCAATAAAAAAAGCATCGTACTTTTTCATTCGTACAATGCGGCAGGGGGGGA
Source organism: Clostridiales bacterium (assembly GCA_012523405.1). Classification (GTDB taxonomy): domain Bacteria; phylum Bacillota; class Clostridia; order Christensenellales; family Aristaeellaceae; genus Limiplasma. Next base: position 71,589 of record JAAYIN010000072.1, on the reverse strand, counting down.
GCTTCGCTCTCCTATTTAGCCCCCTGCACCCATGATGTCCGTGCTTTGCACGGACAGGCAGCGGTGTTTGGCTTATGGGGGTGTATGTTGCATGAGGCTTCGCCCATGCTGGCGGGAGTATGTGTTTGAGCATGGGGTTTGTCCATGCTGCTGGGGGTATGTGTTTGAGCATGGGGGTTGTCCATGCTGCTGGGGGTATGTGTTTGAGCATGGGGGAAGCAGCTTGAAAGCCCTTTGTTTTATTTCTTCTTCACTTGCAGCGCTGCCGATGGGATGGCGTTTAGCGAGAGGTCTGCAAGAGTCCCTTTTTTCATTTCGTAGTATGCCGCCGAACCGATCATCGCGGCATTATCCGTACACAGCCACAGCTCTGGCATGCAGAGTTTGAAGCCATGTTTGCGGGAGAGCTCCGTCATCTGCGCACGCAATCGTCTATTCGCGCTTACCCCGCCTGCTAGGCAGAGTGTTTGAAGACCGCTCTCCTTCACCGCCAGCACTGCCTTAGCGCACAGCGAATCCACCACCGCGCGTTCAAACGATGCTGCTAGGTCTGCTCTTGGCAGTTCCTGACCATTTTGCGTCATCTTATGGCATGCGTTCAGGAACGCCGTTTTCAGCCCCGAAAAGCTGAAATCATACCTGCCTTCCACCTTTGGGTTTGGCAGCTTGAGATAGGTATCATCCCCATCTTCCGCGAGTTTACTCAGCAGCGGACCGCCAGGGTAGTTAAGCCCCAGCACCCTTGCCGCCTTATCAAACGCTTCGCCAGCCGCGTCATCCACCGTTTGCCCAAGCAGCGTATACTCGCCATAGTCATTCACCTTCATGATATGGCTATGGCCGCCACTGACCACCAGACAGATGAACGGCGGCTCAAGCTCTGCCGTGGTAATGAAGTTAGCGCTCACATGGCCTTCGATATGGTTGACCGGAATCAGCGGAAGGCGCGTCGTATAGCTCAGACCCTTCATGCAGTTAACGCCCGTCAGCAGTGCGCCCACAAGCCCGGGGCCATAGGTCACCGCGAGCGCATCAACGTCGCTAAAGGTCATATTCGCTTCCAGCAGTGCCTGATCGATCACACGGTCACATGCATCCACATGCGCGCGGCTCGCGATTTCAGGCACGACCCCGCCATACAGCGCATGCGTATCCACCTGCGAGAAAATAACGCTGCTCACAATCGTTCTTCCGTTTTCAATGATTGCCGCCGCGGTTTCATCGCAGCTTGATTCCATCGCAAGAATGCGAACGGAAGCCTTGCTTTGCAAGGCTTCCAGCTTTTGTTTCATCTCTAGTTGGGTATTCATAAATCTCCCTTATCAGCGTCTTTGGGATGTGCGGTTTGTTGCTTTGGTACGCCTTTTGCGGTTGCCTATCGCATTGCTGATCGGTGCAAGCACCAGCGGCAACGCTACAACCACAGCCGTAAAGACCAAGAAGGATGTGACGATTGGCGGCAAATACGCTTCAAAAAGCGAAACGGGAAACAGCTGCATCACCAGCTCGCCCGCTGGGAAAATGCCGTCCGGGATCAGCGTGCGATGAAGCATCATCCACATGCTATCAAAATCCAAGACCGCCCACAGCACCACGCCCGCAATCGCCAGCAGCGGAATCAGCATCCCCACGTAATACCCGCCCACCGAGAACCCATGCTTTCTGCGTGTTCCGCTCGTCAGTGCGCGAAGCAGCAGCACCAGCACAATCGCTGCGCCGCCAAGGAACACCGATGTAGCAGCGCTCACCGCATCCTTCACCGTCTGCATATGGGTGCGGAACGACTGCGGAATGAAGCTGCCAGCGGGAAATCCGCCCACGGAAATCTGCGGGTTCCATGAATCCTGCTGATCCGAGAGGAAGTGAATCGTCTCCTGCGCAAAGCTTCGAATGCTCGCCTCGTCTGTGCCGATCACTTGGTAGTTCACATTTTCAAGCAGTGCCGTTTCAAACATGCCCACATCCACCACATGCATATATACCGCCGCCACCGTCACCAGCAGCACCAATACAAACGCAGCGATGAAGCAAGTCCAAAACGCTCCGCGCCTCTTTTTGAGGTTTGCTTGGGTAAACATCTTCGAAGGGTTCAGCGAATCCTCAAATTGATCCTTCATCTGGCTTCTAGCCCGGCTTACAACGTCTCCTTGCTTCTGCACAATAAGCCCTCACATTCAAATACTGGATTTTCGCCTCAGCGATTACTGCATCTTAAGGTATGCAGTGATGAAGCCATCGATGTTACCATCCATCACTTCGCCCACATTGCCCATTTCATAGTTGGTGCGATGATCCTTGACCATCGTATAGGGCTGGAACACATAGCTTCGAATCTGGCTGCCCCACTCGATCTTCTTCATCTCGCCCTTGATGTCGGACATTTCCTCTTCCTTATGGCGCTCATGAAGCTCGAGCAAACGGCTCTTTAGAATCCGCAAACACATCTCGCGGTTCTGAATCTGGCTGCGCTCGTTTTGGCACTGCGCAACCGTGCCCGTGGGAACGTGCGTCATGCGCACAGCACTATCGGTACGGTTAACGTGCTGACCGCCTGCGCCGCCTGAACGGTAGGTATCAATGCGAACTTCTTCCATATTAACCGCAAAATCCTGATCGTTTTCCAGAATCGGAGATACGTCAAGGGAGCTAAACGAGGTATGACGGCGGGCATTGGAGTCAAAGGGCGAGATACGCACCAGACGATGAACGCCCTTTTCGCTGCGCAAAAAGCCGTAAGCGTTTTCGCCTTCGACCTGGAACGTGACGCTCTTAACGCCCGCCTCATCGCCGTCAAGATAGTCGTTGACCGTGAGCTTATAGCCATGGCGGTCGCAGTACCTGCTATACATGCGGTAGAGCATGCTCGTCCAGTCCTGCGCCTCTGTGCCGCCTGCGCCTGCGTGCAAGGACAGCACAGCATTGCAGGTGTCATAGTCGCCGCGCATGAGGGTCTCCAGTTCGAGCGCTTCCGCATCCGCTTCCAGCAACGATATCTCGCTCTCGCACTCTGCCGCGATTTCCTCGTCCTCGTCCTCCTCAAGTAGTGCAAGCATCGCTTCCACATCATCGGCGCGATTGGACAGGGTTTCAACGCGCTTGATCTTCGCCTCTGTTTGGCTGACCTTGCGGTTGACGGAAGTAGAACGCTCTAGGTCGTTCCAAAACTCCGGAGCATTCATTTCTTCCTTGAGCTCCAAGAGTTCTTCCTTTAGCCGCGGAATATGCAGCGCATCGCCCGCCTTCACAATCTTTTCTCGTAAGCGGATAAGGTCCTGCTTGATTTGATCCTGATCGATCATCTTGTGTTCACGTCCTTTGCTCGATTGGGTAGGATGATAATGGTGAAATTAATAAGTATGCAAAAAATATCAACGGCATCGAAGGCACAAAATGCCCCCATAGCAACGCAAAAGCCGCGATGCTAAAAAGAAAACATCAGACGGCACCCTCCCCTTGGGGAGGTATCGGAGGGGGCAAAAAGAAATGGGCTAATCCCCCTCCGATCAACAATCCGAATGTCAGCGGAGCTTCGCTCGTCTACTGCGTGGTGGTTTGGGGACCATGCACAGCATGGGTTCCCTACACCAATCCCCGGCCGAGAGCAACGCTTTGCGTTGCGAACAGGGGATGATTGGTGCAAAAGTGACGGAAAAGATCGCATGAAAGGGCAAAGCCCCGAGCTTTTCCGTCAGAATAAAGGCTTTAGCCTTTATTCCCGCAGCAATGTTTGTATTTCTTGCCGCTGCCGCATGGGCAGGGCTGATTGCGTCCAGGTGCGCCGGGGGAAGTCATGCGGGTCGGTGCACCGCCTGATTTGGCTTGGCCGTTTTGATTTTCTGCGCCTTGCAGCTGTGCTTTCAGGACGCTGGGATCAACGGCTTTTCTGCGCTCCGGCATGCGTTCGATGCGGCTCTGATAGAGTCTGCGCACGGTTTCCTCACGAATGAAGTGCACCATATCGTTGAACATATCATAGCTTTCCATGCGGTATTCCTGCACGGGATCGCGCTGACCGTAGGCACGAAGACCGATGCCGTCACGCAGGCTGTCCATATCATCAATATGGTTCATCCAGTGGCGGTCGATGGCGGATAGGAGCACCACGCGCTCAAACTCGCGCATATCAATGCCCATTTCGGTGAGCAATGTTTCGCGCTCCGCGTAGAATGCATCCGCATCCTCGTATAGCAGCTTGGTCATTTCCTTCGCTTCGTCCATCTTCTTGATCGCCTCTTGATACTTCGCAAAGGTGCCCGGCTTGAGGCAGAGCTTCTCAAGATATTCCGCTGCGTCGTCAACCGACCAGTCATAGCTGCCTTCGCCTGTGAAGTTGCGGTCTGCGGTGGAATCGATGAGATTATGCATCATGGAGATGATATTGTCGCGGATGTCATTGCCCATGAGGATTTCGCGGCGCTGACCGTAGATCATCTCACGCTGCTTGTTCATGACGTCATCGTATTGCAGGACGCTCTTACGAATGCTGAAGTTGCGGCCTTCAATGCGGCGCTGCGCGGATTCGATCTGCTTGGTGAGCATGCCCGCCTCAAGCGGCTGATCCTCGGTCATGCCGAGCTTTTCAACCATAGGCGCAATGCGGTCGCTGCCAAACAGGCGCATCACATCGTCCTCAAGGCTGATGAAGAACTGCGTGCTGCCCGGATCACCCTGACGACCTGCACGTCCGCGGAGCTGGTTGTCGATACGGCGGCTCTCGTGGCGCTCTGTACCGATGATATGCAGTCCGCCAAGCTTCATCACGCGAGTATGCTCGACATCTGCTTCTTTCTTGTAGTTTGCATATAGTTCACGGTAGCGAGCGCGCGCATCCAAAACGGTTTGATCCACATTCTCGTTATGCCCCGTCGCTTCCTCAATGAGCTCTTCGGGATAGTCCTCTTGGCGCATTGTGCGGCGTGCGAGGAAATCAGGATTGCCGCCAAGAAGGATGTTCGTACCGCGGCCAGCCATGTTGGTGGCGATGGTGACTGCGCCTGCATGTCCTGCCTGCGCAACGATTTCCGCTTCCTTTTGGTGGTTCTTGGCGTTGAGCACTTCGTGCTTTACGCCGCGCAGCTTGATGAGGTGGCTGAGCATTTCGCTTGTTTCCACGTTGACCGTACCGACGAGAATCGGCTGTCCGCTCTTGTGGCGGGTCACAATCTCCTCAACAACCGCATTGAACTTGCCCTTGCGGGTCTTGTAAACGAAGTCGTTCATGTCCACGCGCGCAACGGGTTTATTGGTAGGAATCTGCACAACGTCAAGGCTGTAAATGCCCTGGAACTCCTCTTCCTCGGTCTTTGCAGTACCCGTCATGCCGCTGATCTTAGCGTACATGCGGAAGTAGTTCTGAAAGGTAACGGTTGCAAGGGTTTTGCTCTCGCGAGCCACCTTCACATGTTCCTTGGCCTCGATTGCCTGATGCAGTCCATCGCTGTAGCGGCGACCCACCATGAGGCGGCCTGTGAACTCGTCCACAATGATGACCTCGCCGTCTTGCACGACGTAGTCAATGTCCTTTTTCATCATGGCATGCGCCTTAAGCGCGGACAAAATATGATGATATAGATCGCTGTTGTCAAGGTCAGCGATGTTTTCCACATCAAATGCCTTCTGTGCCTTGCTTACGCCCTCCTCGGTGAGGGTGACTGCCTTCTCTTTTTCAGCAATCGTGTAATCCACTTCATTATGTAGTCTGGATACAAAGCGGTCTGCACGCTCGTATAGATCGGTTGATTTGTCGCCCTGTCCGCTGATGATCAGCGGGGTACGCGCTTCGTCAATCAAGATCGAGTCAACCTCGTCCACGATGGCATACGAATGACCGCGCTGCACCATATCGCGCTCGTGGATGACCATGTTATCGCGCAGATAATCAAAGCCCATTTCATTGTTTGTGCCGTAAGTGATGTCGGCCGCGTACGCTTCGCGGCGCTGCTGGTTGTCCAAATCATGCACAATCAGACCTACCGACAAGCCTAAGAAACGATAGACCTTGCCCATCCATTCGCTATCGCGCTTGGCAAGGTAATCGTTGACGGTGACAATGTGCACGCCTTTACCAGCAAGGGCGTTGAGGTATGCGGGCAAGGTCGCAACCAGCGTCTTACCCTCGCCTGTTTTCATCTCAGCAATGCGCCCTTGATGCAGGCACACGCCGCCAATCACCTGTACGGGATACGGACGCTCGCCAATGGTGCGCCACGCCGCTTCACCGCATGCCGCAAAGGCATCAGGCAGAATATCATCCAATGTTTCGCCTTTTTCCAAACGCCCCTTGAGCTCGGGGGTCTTTGCACATAGCTGCTCATCCGTCAGCTTTTTATATTCTTCTTCTTTTGCAATAACCAAATTTGCAATCTTTTGAAGCCGTTTGACTTCGCTGTCGTTGCTCTGACCAAACAGCGTCTTCATAAAATCCATCATTCCCAAAACATTAAGTCTCCTTAAAACATATGGCGATGCTGCAAGTATTCGCAGCATAACTCATCTTATATTATATCATGCAGTCATATCCGGCGCAAGGGAGCAAGGGCACGCCCCGCACGGATTTTACACTACATTCACACTTATTGTGTCGGTTAAAAGAAAAAGGAAGTGCCTGAGGGATTATCTCAAGTACTTCCTGCATAGATTTACGCTCACATCATCTACTGGAATATCTCTGGCTCATAAGGCCGCGAAAGAACATATTGACCCTCGATATAGCGCTCATAGGCAAGTTTCCACGTATCGCCAATGATCTGTGAAAGGTCGATGTTAACTTCCCACACGCTCGTAGGATCAAAGTATTCATTCCCTGTCATTGCCATATCCATTCCATAGTCAACGAAGTAAGCAAGCGCCGCGTCACGGTCGCCGCCGCATTCATCCACGATATCCGGATAATAGTCAATGAAGTAATCAAAGTCAAACACTGTGCCGTAGTCCACATCTCGGTAGATCGCAGGGCGATAGCTCCAGTCTACAAACCAGCATAAAACGCTGATCGTTCCGTCATCCAGATGCTCATACACTGCGCTCTGCCCATTGACGGTGATCACAAGGTCGTCCGCATACGATGTATTCGGTTTTGGCGCAAGGATCATGCGGCATTCCCATGTGCCAAACTCCTCCTCCGTCGCCGGCTTGGTGCAGACAACAGAAGAACTGATCATCCGCAGGCTGCTGCGCTGCTCGCTTGCAATGCCAAAAATCATATCCTCATTGACAATGGAGTAAGGCGCGCTCAATTCGAGGTCGACCGTATGAGAAACCTCATCCTCCGACCATGAATTGATCTCAGACAGAAGCCAAGCGCTTTGCTTTTCGTAAAACTCTGCACTATCCTCAACAAATGAATGCAGCCACTTCATATAATTCAAGTCAGGAAAGCCTCGTGACGAAAACCGATAATAGTTCATCAGCCAAGAAGCGGAGATTTGCGCCTCGTATTCAGCCAGCGATTTGAGGTACACGCCCTCTCGATCACCAAGCAGTATTTCGCTCACAATCGGATAAAGCTCCTCGCTATACAGCCGCTTTGCCGCCTCTTGATACACCGTCGTACGGTAAAAATATCGACTCCATTGATTATCGCTGCGCAAGGTTTCCACCTCTGCCGTTGCCAAATCGAAATCCCAAACAGGGCCTGCGTATAGCTTGTATTCACCTGCTTTGACAACAAAGTTCGTGGAGGTAAATACATACATATCAAAGCTTTTTGTCAATTCTGCAATGAGCAGGGAGCGGGTAAAGGAATCAATGTCCATGATGTTTTCAATGGGCATGCCCGTTTCGGGGTCAAACCCGTAGTTTTCAAAGCTCTGGTATACCTCCTGCATGAGTTCGCTTACATAGGTGACCATCCGCTCACTTGCATAGCTTGGATTCTTGCAGGCATATGCCCTGCCATCCCCCAAACGAAACCATGTTGCTTCACCCGAGCCGCCGCTTTTTTCCATCTCGATTAAATACCCGCCCACTGAGGGGTCATCAGGTTCAGGCAGGTTTTCCGGATAATGAATCTCCATGCCATAGCGATTGATACCCTGAGCAATCGGCAGTCTATCCAAATCATATACGCCAAGCGCTTTTGCACCGCCCTTGATGATTTCATCAAAATCCACAACATCAACGCGCCCGGGGTTCACCTCTACCTTTTCGCATAGCAGGTATGTCCCGCGATAGCAATCATCATAATACAAATCGACATATTCGCATTTGGAGGTGTTCTCCAAACCAAACTCACGAGATATATCGAGCGAAATTTTATTGCGCAGCATACTGCGGTCTGACTCTTCGTCCCATAAGGCCTCATTGGCGAGCAATACCCATTTCTTTCTTGCTTCCAGAGGATCGCCTGTTTCCAGAAGATTCTGCTTGTATGCCAGATTGATCTGGTAGGGTTTCTTGTCCAAGGTCGTTGTCCATGTGGTGTTCCCGCGACCGCGAATTTTATCGATGGGCATGCCAGCCGATACGCTGCCATCCTCGCGCAGCATCACAAGATGCGCCGACGTGGTCTTTTCATGCAACGGGCAGTCCTCAAGCCATTCCCTGCCTTCGTTGATCGGATCAGTACTGCTGATATGCATTGAGGATAGATGCTGGGACTTCATGAGATGTAATGTGAGTATTTCACTGCCGTCCGCAGCTGCGAGCACCAGGCTGTACACATCTTCATGATGGTTCGTAGCAAGCGCCACGCCGTTTATGGGTACATTTGGCTCAAATGGTGTTGTCTCTCCATTGCCAAAAACCCATATCGCGCCGTCGACCCCATCGTTTTCAGTGCTCAGGCTCAGGGCTGTAAGGTCTGCGCAGGCCGGCAGAAAAAGCCAAGCCTGACCATCCAGCGTCTCTGACTTCACGCAAACTGTACCCGCATCGGTTTGCAGCGACCAAATCACCGCAGGAATATCCTCCGCGGCAACAGCACTTGAGCAAAGCATAATGGCAATCAGCAACACGACTGCTAAAAACGTCTTTTTCAATGGATAAATCCTCTCCGATGCTCGTGCAAGGAAAGCCCTGCGTGCATTCATCTTTTTGCCAGAAAACAGGAAAAGGCGGCGGCGCGTGATCATTCACAAAGCCAGCCTGTATTTCTTCAAATTATAGCGGAGATGATTGATCATTGCAAGCACGCTGCATGCGCTGCGCCATAGGATGTATCCTGCGTTTGAATACCCGAGGCCTCCCCTCTCTGCCCTTCAATGCGCTTATTGCTTGAAAAATCCAGCAAGCCGTTTCCAAAAAGTAGTTACATTGATTACAAACATTGGCAAGTGGATTGACATCACTCACTATCGAATGCTAATATAGAAATGAGCTCTCTTTTTGAATAGAAAGAGATTGAAAACTGTTTTTATGAAAAACATCGACTGAATCCTGTATGTAATTGATCCTCTCTTGGCAAACTGAGCATGAAAATGCACGCCCAAAACGGTTCAGTTTGTAAACATTATATTTTTTAGAAATATTTTGGGAAAGATGCAAGAAGCAGGGGTGCAGATTCGTTTGATGAGTGAGCACAGTACGCCCGATGACAAAATGCGCACGGGCAAGATGGAGGCTCGTGCATGACGAACTTTGAGGAACTCTATGAAAAGTACGCCACTGATGTACTTCGTGTCAGTTATTTCTACTTGGGTGACAAGCAAAAGGCCGAAGATGTCTGCCAGGATGTTTTTGTGCGCCTGATGACAAACGCACCCGAGCTGCAAGAAGGACGCGAAAAGGCATGGCTGCTAAAGGTTGCGCTCAATAGATGCCGCGACTTATGGCGTGGTGCTTGGGTCAAAAGGGTGGTGCTGGGCAGTCCGACGTTCGAACTGCTTCCTGCACCGGACGAAAGCGAAAAGCGCGAGGATGAGGAGGCGATGATGATTGCCATCCATCAGTTACCAGCCGCATTTCGCGAGGCCATTCTGCTGTATTACTACCAGGGATTTAGCATTAGCGAAATTGCTGAAACGCTTGATTTACCTGAAGGAACGATCTCCAGCAGGTTGTCCAGAGCCCGAAAAAAACTAGAATCGATATTAGAAGAAGGAGGTTTTGCGCAGTGACTCAACTGAAAGAATTACCAGAAATCGCCTCGCGTCAGCTAGGTGGCTTTGTTGCTACGCCAAACATTTTGGCCAAGGCCAAGATTACTGCAGCAGATTACCAGAAACCCAAAATGCGCAATAAAACTTGGCAAACAGCATTAGCAATATCCACTGCGCTTGCGCTCTGTGTCGGGGCTGCAGTCTGGGTTGTGGATGATCATCCCACGATTGACGACGCTAACCCTCATGTGATTGACAGCTACTCTGCCGGCGAAAATAGCACCCCAACCGCCGTACCGCATATTAGTGCGGATGTGCCTGTGGGCAGTATTTCGATGTCCAGCCGAAACAGCGGCAGCGCAGGAACACTCTACGCCGATTCAAATGGAAGCAGCTTCCCGCTGGTCACCATTGACGGCGCCACATACCGCATGCTCACCAGTCCCAGCAGCGTTTCAAACGGTCTGCTAGGGGATAAGCTTGGCAGCGTAGGCGAGTTCAACGTCGAGCCTGCCCTTGGTTCAAGCGGTGTGATCAGCAACACGGTTGCACGCGGCGAAGAAATCTATGCCATCGCGGGTCTTGGCAGTTCCATGATTGCAGCTCCTGTGGATGGAAGCACTCGTGTGTTCCAGCGCGTAAGCTACGCGGGCACAGCAATCATTGGAAACGAAACGCTAGAGGATACCCTGTGCAGCGCAAGCGATGTCAAGTGGATTACGCTTAGCGGCGTAGGCACCATTGACGACGCGGCCACGGTGCAGGAACTGATGCAGACAATGCTTGATAATGCAGACTATATCGGCACAAGCGTTAGCGGCTCAACCTCTATGCAAATCGGTCTGACAAACGGACTGACACTTCAGCTCATGGTCGGAGATGACGCAGTAAGCGCATGCGGCACATGGAGCTGTCCTGATTTCTTTGAAGCATTTAGCGAGGCTGTCCAGTAAACGAGATAGCACAACCAATTATATACAAGCTATTGTCCGCACGATGTGCGGACAATTTTGCTCTCATGAGCAAGATAGTTGGGGTGTGCGAAGTTTCTATTTGCTGATAGCAAACCCAAGCCAATGGCATTTTATAATAACAACAATATCATGGATCAAGGGTCAAACAAGTGGGCGAAGCCCCCCCTTGCGGGGATGCAGGAGGCGGCGCCCCTGCCTTTTTTTTCAGAACATGATCTGATATAATAGGGGTGTATTTGGTAAATCTAATGAAAAGGAGGCGAATATTAATGCCGCGTTTTTCTTTTTTCAACTTTAATCGCGATGCTGCGCCTGATCAGGATGCCTCCGCAAAGGACGCAGTAGAGCAGACGGAGGAGCAAGCGCATAAGGCAGTAGGAGTTGGTCCGATTACGGGCTGCGACCTAAGCGAGCTGTCAAGCCTCGTATGCCCATTTGAGCGCGATCCTTTTTACCGTCTTCGCCCGCCGTTTAGCAAGGAAGCTGCGGAGCTCTCGCTGGAACTGGCGAGCATGACGTATACGCTGGAGCTGGACCCGTGGATGGAAGCTGGATGGAACGATTTTTCCATACAAATCGATGACTCACTGCAAAGCGGAATTGTGCATAACTCCAGCGCGAGCGGCGAACGCATGCAAAGCCTCATCAGCTCGCTTGGGCTGCTGAGGGCAAGGGTTGCGCTTCGCGAGGTAAACCCAGTAGCGCAGATCATGAGCGCATTTCGTCAACGCGAGAAGAGCGACACGATCAAGGCTGTTTGCATGATGCATGAGCTGGAAGGCGGGCAGTTCCTGCTCGCGATTGGCTTTATGGGCACAGGCAAACGCTTTTACGACTGGATTTCAAACTTCCGCTTCACCACAGAGGAAGGCTTCCATAAGGGCTTTCATCAGCTTTGCATGTACTTCGAAGAGGGTGCACAGAGCATTATTTTCCCAAAAACCGCCTCAGCACTTGAGCTGGAAAAGCTCACACTAGGCGATATTTTATCAGAAATGAAAAGCGGGAGCAGCCGTTTCCGCCTTTGGATGGCGGGGCATAGCCAAGGCAGCGCGGTGATGCAGATCTATACGCATAGGCTGATGACCGACTGGGGCGTTTTGCCGCAAAACATGGTAGGCTATGGCTTTGCCTCCCCCACTGTGGCAACGGGCAGGCTGCTATACGACCCTGCATCCTATCCGCTCTACCACATCCTCAACAGCGACGATCTCGTGCCGCGGATGGGCGCGCTGCTGCATTTGGGCATGTGCCTAAACTACGCCGCAACAGACGAGCTGCGAGACAGCGTCTATCACCTGTCCACGCTCCCTGCTGATATCGCAGTGCGCAACACGCTTGCGCCGTATTATGCGCATATGGTGGATATGTCCAGCCTGCTACTCTACTCCACGGCATTTCTCGAATGCCTAGCGGAGGAGAAGGGCGAGGAAAGCCTGAGCAGTCTCATCTCAAAGAAATGGGCGATTCCTGCGATTGACCGCGTGCTTATGATGGCAGGCGACAAGGCGCAGAATTGGCTTTCCAGACTCATTGTCAACACCCAAAACGGGCATATCGAGTTAATGGGCGAGCCGCTGGACGAAGCGGAGCTGAGCAAAATCAAAGAGAGCATGCGTCCCATCGTCCGCGCTGTACCTATGCGCCGCTTGCTAACCGCCGTTGCCAGCTACGGCGTACCGCCGCATCATATCATGACCAACGAACAAAAGAACGAAGGGGCTTATGCCTACATCGTTAAAAATGGGCTAAGCACCCTTCAGCCCTTCATTTGGCTCAATCCAAAAGACGGGTTCCCCACCAAGCACTTTGGGCAAATGCCCATCACAAGCGCCGTATATACCAAGCCGCAGCACACTGCTGCGCCTCTGCGCAGAAGAGATTCAGCAGCGCCTGCGATCGGCTTTGGCCGCGGCGTTCGCCGAAAGAGCCTCACCGCGAGCAAAGGCAAACGATAGCATCAGCCGCTCGCTTGCAGCTTTTCCCTGAGCATATCGCGTCCGCATTTTTCCCATCTGGACAGCTGCGACTGGGAAATGCCCAGCCTCTGCGCCACCTCCATTTGCGAAAAGCCCACGCCAAAGCGCAGCCATAACACCTGTGCATACGGTCTGCCGAGGCTTCCGATCACATCCTTGAGAAGCACCAAGTCCTCAAAGCCTTCTTTATCGCTTGCAGCGCTCAGATCCTTTGGATCCACATCACCTTCTACTTTTTGCATGCGCTCGCGAGCTGCGAGCATCATGCTCAGGCGTTCAGGCTCCACCCCGACCGCATCGCCAAGCTCGCCTATTGTTGGCTCACGCCCTGACTGATGGCGCAGTGTTTCGCGCGCATGTTCAGCCGCGCTCAGCACCCGAAGGTCATTTCTGGGAATATGCATAGGCGCGGCTTTTCTGCACAGTTCACGCAACGCGCCCAGCACAAACGGGATCGCATACGTCGAAAAGCGTGTCCCGCGGCTTTCGTCAAACCGACTCGCTGCCCACAGCAGCGCTGCTTCCGCTTCGCCTATCAGTTCTTCGCGCGGCACCCCACGGCCATAAAAGCGGCGCGCGCAATACACCGCCAGCCCGTAATGCTGCCTTTCGCCATGTGCCGTATCAGCCAATTTCGTCAAGCATTCGCTCACGGTGAAGTCCCACCTCACCTGTGATGTATTTGCGCATAGTCACGGTCGTTCCCTTGCCGATCACGCTATCCACATCCACCGCGTCCATGAACGTTTGCATCACGCAAAACCCCATGCCGCTTCTTTCAGAGCCATCACCCGTCGAGTAAAACGGCTGCATCGCCGCCGCAATATCCGCGATTCCGCATCCGTCGTCCTCCACCGTCACCATCAGCATCCGTCTATCGCCATACTCCGCGCTCATCTTCACCGTTCCATTATCTTCCCCCTGGTACCCATGCACAATCGCATTGGTCACCGCCTCGCTCACCGCCGTCTTGATATCCGCCATTTCCGGCAATGTGGGGTTGAGTTGCACCGCAAAGGCAGCAATTGCTACGCGTGCAAATGCTTCGTTCTGCGGGCACGCAGTGAAGGTAAGTTCCATTCTATTCTGCATTACAGCCGCCCTCCTTTTTTATTTTCTTCCACACCAATAACCCTTTGCAGTCCCGAAAGCCTAAACAGCTTTTCAATCGGGGGCTGCATATTTTTTACGCTCAGCGTTCCTCCGCGCGCCTGAAGCGCTCGCAGCCTACCAAGCAGCACACCGATTCCCGATGAGTCCATAAATGTTAGGTTCTCCAAATCCAGCACCAAATGAATCACGTTTGGATCCCCTACGATTTGATCCAGTTCGTGTCTTATCTGCGGTGCGGCGAAATGATCCAGTTCTCCCGCAATCACCACCGTCACAGCATCCCGCAGCGGCTTTGCTCTTTGCATGGCGTAACCTCCGTTTCCTGTACTAAACTATCCTTTTCGTATACCTATCACTCTTATCCTTTGCCGAATTTTAGGAGATTATGCACTTTCCGCCACATTCATTCGACAGGGGACTCTGCCCCCTGTACCCCCGCAAGGGTCTGGACCCTTGACCCATTATTGTCCTTGCTTCGCTGGACAATGGGTGGAGATGGAGGGGGTGGAAGAGTGGGGGGGAGATAATTATGCATCGTAAAAGGGACTGTTGCAAAACAATAGCAACAGTCCCTTCAGGTGAAACTCCAAGGAGGTATCGGAGAGGCGAGATGAAATGGGCGAAGCCCCCTCTGATCAACAATCCGAAACCAGCGACAATAGAAGGGCGACAGCCCCGGTGCTTTGGGGACCTTGCGTAGCAAGGGTTCCCTACGCAAATCCCTGACCGTAAGCATCGCGAACAAGAATTTAGTGCATTAAAAGGGCGACAGCCCGAGCTTTTCCGCCGTGAGGACGCTCAGTAGCGAAGCAGGTAGCTTGGATCCTCCTTGAGGATTTTGGCGACCATCTCCCGCAGCGGCTCTGCTCTCATCACGCGGCCTGTTGCATCGCCAAAGCGTCCCATTGTCAATATACCCGTTTGCAGTGCGAGCGCTTCCAGCTTGGGAAATGTCTCCGAGCCCAGCGGCGCACAGTGGCGATATTGGGGCGTGTACATCCGCCTGCCTTCATGATTGATCACATACAGGTCAGTTTTCTCCTTAGAGATCGAGCCAACCGCGCCATCCCATTCCTCTATGCCATGCACAAAGGTATTGCGCGAGAAGTTAACGCCAATCAGCAGAATTTGAGCATCTCGCTCCCGAAGTTTATCGTATACACCGCCCTTGCCGCAGGGCGTCTGGATTTTCTCCTCCCCAGCAACAAAAGCTTCCGCATCCTTCCCCGCAGCCGCCACCGAATGGGTCGGGTGAAGCGAGCGATGCACCTTTTCTCTTTTTCGAAATAGTTCCGTCAGCACGCCAATGCATGACGGCGTATGAAGTACATCCATCACGGGGTTTTGTTTCCCGACATTATCCCATGTGTGCGTCGGCACCGCCAGCAAACCCTCGTGCATATACTGCATGAGTGCATCCAGCACCGTATCCGCTCGCCCTTCCACCTCACCTATCGCTTTATAGGACGAATGGACAAAAAGCGTGCCCTTTGGATCGATCCCGAGCGCGCACAGGTGATTGAGCAAGTCCTCCTTGGTATACATGACATAACCCTCCGACTATATGTTTTCAGGCGGTCCGCAGCCTCACAGCTGCTCGCCCGCCACGCTGCATTCGTAGTACCCGCTGCCGCCGTCCTCGCTTGGCACGAACGTGCACAGGAATTGTGCATTCTCCCTTGAGATTTCAAACGTATCATTCCCCGTTGCATCCAAAAATCTTGGATACCCGTCTCTTTGCCTAGGCAGCGGCAGCATTAGCGCGATCTGATCCTTACGCCACAGCACCATCAGCGCATCATTTTCGCCTATTGCTGTGAAGCCTGCGTCATGCTGATACAGCTCCTGCTGCTCCATGGGCTGCAAGTTTTCCGTAGCTGCTGCGAATTGCACCGAGTCCCATTCCTGCGTGAATGCGTCGCTCAAACGGAAGGTTTCTCCATCCCTCAAAAACCGCAGCAGCTCTCCTGTCTGCGTATACGATGGATTATAATCCTCCTTTGGCAGCCCCAAATTACCCAGCAGCAACATGCCGCCCGCTGCAATCGCAACCGCACAAACCAACACGAGAATCGGGTGAAATTTCTTCAAAATCAGGACTCCTTTACTACTCAATACGCGCCGTCAACTTGAGTATCGTGATGCTTGGGGTATTGAACATACGCCCCTTCATCGGATAGATATCGCTTGCCCCAATGCCGCCCGAAATATACTGGTTGATGCTATTGACGCGCTGCATCCCCACAATCCCGTCATCCTCCGGCATCCAGCCAAACTCGGGCACGTACAGCGGACCTTGTCTTGGCACACGCCACTGGCCGCCGCAATAATGCCCCGCAAGCAGCAGGCTGATATTTCTAAAGTTAAACACCTTTTCCGTATCCGCCCATTCAAGCGAGGTTCGAATATAGTCGCTATCCAGCGGTACGTGGGACACCGCGATTTGGATATCCGTGCTCAGCATTGTCTTGATCGCTTCAGTTGTTTTATTCATCGTATCGATTCGCTGACCCAGCGATTGATACGCCTCTGCGCCCTGCATATCGTACTGCTTGCCGTCCGCTTCCATGTTCGTTTTCTGTACCTCAAGCACGCTCGCCATACCGCTGGCGTCAATGCTATACAGATACTCGGGCACAAACCAGACCGTCTTTTTACCCACCGCTTGGCTGATGGGTGCATCAAGGTAGATTGCGCCCGCCTTCTGTGCCTCCTGAACCCAAGGCGCAAGCTCGCTTGTTGTGACCGTGGACACAATCGGCGCCGGGTCTTCATCGCCTGCGACAAAGTAAATCGGTGCCTTTGCATTCAGCTCCGTCAAAATCCCGATCAGCGATACAAGCGGCGCATAGTCGCCCGTCAGCCCGACCATATCCCCGCTCAGCACCACCGCATGGTAGGTCTTTGCATTCAGCAAACCCTTCCACGTATCATAGTCCTGCCCCATGCTTGATGCTTGAAGGTCGCTGATATGCAGCACGCTAAAGCCTTCATACGTCTTATCAAGCGACATAATGGATACCTTTTCCTGATTCAAAAGCACCTTGCTATTGGACGCTACATTGAGCAAAATACACGTAATCGCAACGGCAAGCAGCATCAGCACCACCATCAAAAAATTGCCGAAAAAGCCGCTTTTCTTCTTTTCAGAGGTAAAGATATAGGACTCTTTTCGCCTCGCCATTTCAGTCACCCCCTCAAATACTACCCTTTCATGATAGGGTAGCCACTGCGTGAAGTCAACAGATTTTCGGGTCTACAAACGTAAACTTTTCACTTCTGCCCTGCATTTGACCAGACCAATCCTAGTTTGCTCATTTTGCCGCAAAATTAGCAGTGAGGATTGTCGTTTGCCGCCTTCATGCAAGTGCAGATTTTGCTGCGATTGTTTGCTTTTTCGTTGCAACTGCAACAAAATGAACGCATTGTAAATAAGAACAATTTTCAGATGAATCGGCTCCTTATTTATGTTATACTGTTTATGTATATCATATTGCAATTATCTGTCGATATGCGGCGAACGATTATCTCCCGCTTCGACACAATTCCCTCAAGGTTGTCATGGCATGGCGATTCTCAATGGTTTATGATTGGGACAAGCTCATCCGCGGCAACCGTATGCCGCGCTTAGCGGCGGAACAGGAGTGACCCCTTGGCCAAGGAAAAAACCTGCTACGTATGCGCCTCATGTGGGTATGAAACCCTACGCTGGCTGGGCTGCTGCCCTGAATGCGGCGAGTGGAATACCTTTGAGGAGCGTAAGAACACACAGACCGTAACAAGTAAAACCGCTGAAAAAGCAGCAAAGTATCAAACCGCGCAAAAAAGTGAAATCGTCACCCTCGACCAGATCGAAGAAAAGCAAGAGCCACGCTCCACCACAGGCAATGAGGAGCTGGATCGCGTGCTTGGCGGCGGGCTGGTTCCAGGCAGTGCCATTCTCATCGGCGGCGATCCCGGCATCGGAAAGAGTACGCTCCTCCTGCAAGTAGCGGGCGCGCTCAGCGAGCGTTGCTGCGTGCTCTACGCCAGCGGCGAGGAAAGCACTCGGCAGCTTAAGATGCGTGCCTCGCGTATCAAAATCAGGCAGGACAAGCTATACGTCCTCGCTGAAAACGACGTGGAAAGCATCCTCACCCGATGCGAGCGCCTAAAGCCCGACGTCCTTGTGATCGATAGTATCCAGACCATGGTATCCCAGGACAGCGCAAGCGCGCCCGGCAGCGTATCCCAAGTTCGCCAAAGCGCAGGTGCGATCGTTCGCTTCGCCAAGGAAACAGGCACAGCGGTATTTATCGTTGGCCATGTGACCAAGGAAGGCAGCCTCGCAGGACCGCGAATTCTCGAACATATGGTGGATGCCGTTTTATACTTTGAAGGCGACCGACAACACGAATACAGGCTTCTTCGCGCCGTCAAAAACCGCTTTGGTTCCGTCAACGAACTAGGCGTGTTTGAAATGCGCACAGAAGGCATGATCCCCGTTCCAAACCCAAGCGAGAGCTTGCTCAGCCAGCGTGCGCGCGGCGCGAGCGGCAGCGTTGTTTTCTGCACCCTACAGGGCAGCAGACCAATCCTATGCGACCTACAAGCGCTCGCATCGCGTTCCTTTTATTCCGTGCCAAAGCGCACCGTCGGCGGCATGGACTCAGGGCGTATTGCTTTGCTGCTCGCCGTCATGGAAAAGCGTGCAGGCAAAAAGCTCTTTGATCAGGATGTATACATCAACGTAGCAGGCGGTCTTGCTCTATCAGACCCCGCCGCTGACCTTGCCGTATGCATCGCCGTTGCATCAAGCCTCGCTGGCTTCACGCTATCGGGCAAACTATCGGTCATGGGCGAGGTGGGCCTTTGCGGTGAGGTGCGCCCCGTTGCACAAGCCGAGCGCCGCGTCGCTGAATGCGTTCGTCTCGGATTTACCGAGATTCTTTTGCCCAAACAAAACCTCAAAAACATTCGCCCCATCGATGGCGTACAAATGACAGGCGTTGACACCCTCATGCAGGCGCTCGCCGTAGTTTCTAATTAAGATCTTTCCTCTCCCCACAAATTTGAAGGCAGGTTATATCTATGATCAAAAACAAGACGCTCGAAAAATTGATGCGTTTCTTAATTACTGTGCTGGGAGCGGGTCTTGGCGCGGCGCTGGGCGCATTAATTTTGTCCGCCATTTATCGATGGCAGCCTGAAATTGCCGCCAATCACTCACCCGTCCTCATTTATCTCGCCCTTTGCTTTACCGGAGCGATTGTGTTTTTCTTTCTATCCGCCGGCATCATCAAGCGCACCATGAAGCTGATCTCCATCATTGAGCATCACTGGGATTCCATGCCAACCCAGCAAATCATGCTGACTACATTCGGGCTTATTATGGGTCTTGCCGTTGCCGCACTTTTAACCCAGCTTATTTTATCCGCTGGTGCAAGCCTCGCAACCGTTACCTTTAGCGCACTGACCTATGTCGTCATCGGCTACATTGGCATGCAGATCGGTTATCGCCGCTACAACAGCAGCAGCAAACGCCTAAGCAAGCTTCGCAAGCGTCTGCAAAAGCATGGTGCATCCTCCCTCATCGACGACAGCTCCTTTCTCCTTGATGACGATGACGAGGCCGACGATGATCCAACCCTCAAGCCCGCAGGTGCACCAAGCAAGCTTCTTGACACCTCCGTCATCATTGACGGGCGCATCCTAGACATCGTCAAAACAGGCTTTATCGAAGGCGACCTCATCGTACCCGAGTTCGTTCTCGCAGAACTGCGTCATATCGCCGACAGCGGGGATTCCCTCCGGCGCGCGCGTGGTCGCCGCGGTCTTGACGTCCTCACCAAGCTCCAGCAAGAGCTTAAAAACCCCATTATCATCAACGAAACCGACTACCACGACATCGACGAAGTCGACGTCAAGCTCCTCCGTCTATGCCGTGACCTCGGCGCAACCGTTGTCACCAACGACTACAACCTCAACAAGGTCGCAGGCGTTACCGGCATCAGCGTTCTGAACATCAACGATCTCGCCAACGCCATCAAGCCCATGCTCATGGCAGGTGAAGAGCTCACCGTGCAAATCGTGCGCGAGGGCAAAGAGCCCGGACAAGGCGTTGCATACCTCGATGACGGCACTATGATCGTCGTTGAAAACGGTCGCCGCTACGTCGGGGAAAGCGCCGCCGTCGTCGTTACCACCGTCCTACAAACCAGCGCAGGCCGCATGATCTTCACCAAGCTCAAGACCATGGACGAGAAGGCGGGGTAAGGGAGGGGACGGAGAGGAGCCCCCGCACCCCATAAGGGGAGCTTCGCTCGTTTTATTGCCCTTAACCCTTTATTGATCCGCGCTTTGCACGGATAGTGATTTGAATTTAAGAAGGAACGGATTTTGTCCGTTCCTTTTTTGTGTGGTTTAGGTACCTCTTGCTACTATGCTTGGCTTTATCTTTGACCCCTATATACGCGCTCCTCATTTGTAACAACTTCAATGTATCTGTTTTAGCTGTAACGCTTTGGATTTTATTTTGTCTCTCTTACTATGAAGCAATACAAATTCAAAAAGGAAGGTTGTCGTATATGAAACAAAAAATTTCGTTTCTTCTACTCATCCTCTTATGCTTTTCACTAGGTTTGCCTGCCTTCGCTGAGACTTTAACATTCTATCGTCTCAACAATAAAAACGACGGGTACAAATCTTTTCAGGCGGCTCATCCTGATGTGCAGTGTACATGGACCCAGGAGGATTATAACACCACCTATGCATTGGGCGGTGCACTGCTGACAGGCGAGTTTAACTCGGATGTCTATAATATGAACAGTATATTCTTTGATTGCCAGCAGATCATGTCCAAGGGCTACTGCGTTGATTTATCTGCAAACGAAATCATTCGCACCGAGCTTGAAAAGATGCACCCCTCCATTGTCTCCAAGGTCATGCAGGATGGCAAAATCTATGCCATCCCCTTTGGTATTAGCTACGAATTTTGGTCCATAGATGAGGAAGGCTGGAATGCTGCGGGCTTGACGGAAGCGGATATTCCAACTTCCTTTCCTGAATTCTTAGATTTCTTGACATACTGGACTCAGCGAACCGAAGACGAACCCGAGCACGAAATCAGCATCGAAAACGGTTGGGTCAAAGAGCTCTATAACAAGCACTCCTACACCAGCTGGCTCATTAGCATTCTCGTAGAAAACTACATCATGCAGCACCAATATGCGGATGAACCATTGCGATTTGACAACGAAGAGCTGATATCGCTTCTTGATCGTGCCAAGGAAGTTGGTGCGGAAATCTATCGCACTGAACCCGTTGCAAAAGGAAGCATGAAGTTATTTGAGTCTGTTGCCTCTAATCGATGGATAAGCGCCGATTCAGCCCTCGTATCATTGCGCATCAATGAAAATCAGCCTCATTTGATCAAGTCATACTTGAGCATGTATGCCATAAACCCACTCACGAGCAAGAGTGCGCTTAGCATTGATCTGCTCGAGCGTATCATAACCAATCTGCCCGATTTAACCAAAGCCTTGTTTTATCAGGAGACAGACCCTGTATTAAACCCCAACTATGAAGAGAGTTTATCAAGCACACTTGCTAGGATAGCCGCGGCAGAGGAAAAACTGAAATCAAAAGAACTGGACGCGGATACTAGGGAAGAGTTGACCATCAATTTGATGAATTATCATACGGTGCTGGAGTCAACCAAATTACGAGTATATACCTTATCGCCAGAGCAGCTAGCACAATATCAGTCCTATGTGGACACGCTATATTTCCCCGCACCGAGCCTTTTCTATATCGCGACAGATGCAGGCTGGAACGTACAGCTGCTAGAGGATCAACTAGCGGCGGGCGCACTATCCTCTCAGGAATTTGTCAAGGAGCTGGATCGCCTGGCATGGATGGTAGAAATGGAGGACGGGCTGTAAACGGACTATTGCAAAAGCTATTTTCCAAAACAAAAACCGTCTGCGAATCAAGCAATTCGCAGGCGGTTTTTGATTCACATCTACCCTTTTTGTTTCCCATTATTTCACCCGATAAACAGACTCCGCCATTTCAATGGCATCGGATTTCTCGCCGGGATAAGTAAGTATAAAGTACTGATCGAATTCTTGCCAGACAATGGTGGTCTTCTCGGATTTCTGGGAGACTAAAGCCAGCGATCCATGGATGAAGGTGTATTCTACGTCTGCATTCACCGTATCGACGCGAGCAACTGAGTCCTCCCCCTGCTCGGAGAACACAAGCACCTTCGTCCTTGTACTATCTCTATACTCAGCAGAAAACACCCCGGGGCCGGTGTCTATATTTTCAAGAAGAAAGATCTCTGGGATTTGGGAGGGATAGTATGCCCCTTGCCACTCCGCAGGTACGTCAAACAAGGCTTCACTAGCTTCCTGCAAAGTGATCTGTGTATACTCCTTTTCCATGCTGTAGACCAGTTCGAGCACTTTCACGCGTACAGAGGGAATCGTGGCTATTGCGGTTGTCAAACCAATAAAGAATATCAGGAGGCACGCCGCTGCAAGTCTAGCGGCTTTGGGCAATGTGCGGGTAGCAAACGTCTTCACATTAGCTTGTAGTATGGCGTTTGATATGGTTCTCAGCACTTTGGGGCGCATTGACGCGAGTTCATCGTCCATTGCGCTTGGCGTATCCTGCTGCAAGGCTATTTCGTCCTCTAGCTTTGCGGTTTTTTCCTCCTGAATCCGCGCAAATGCCATCCGCAAGAGAAGTTCTTCATAGTCCCGTTGCAGCTCGTCAGATGCTTTGAAGGCTTGATGATTGTTCTTACTTGCCATCATTCTCTCCTCCCAACATTTCTTTCAAGTGCCCGCGGGCGCGAAACAGATAGACCCGCACGCCATCAGGCTTGATGCCATATACCTGTGCAATCTCAGCGTTGGACAGACCATCGTAATACTTCATCTGCATCATGCTTCGCTCCCGCTGGGGCAGTTTTAAAATAGCATGGTACAGCGCCTCAGTATCGCCATCCTTTATCAACCGATCATCAGGGACCAAGTCGCCTGATGGCATGCCGTTGATAAAGTCTTCCTCAGCACCAAACGTATAGAGATTGTCTCGTTTCCGCTTGTTAAACAGATTGATGGAGACGCGCTCAATAGTAGATACAATATAGCTGCTCAAAACGTTACACTCAAGCGTCCTCAAAAGAGGAATTTTTTTAATCAGAGCAACGCAAGCATTGTTTACCGCATCTTCCGCATCTGCTTTGCTATTAAGAATTTGATAGGCTCTCTTGTAAAGCAGCTTTTCATGATCGCAGTATAGCTGCTCCATAAAGATTCGGTCACTCTCGTCCGCTATTGCCATGATAGCTACGGGGAACATCATCATTGATATCTTCACTCTTTTCTGATGTAAATGAAATGCACGCCCGCTAGCGATTTTAGCTGCTACATTTCCTTGCTATATTGAATCGATAAGTAAACCCTGTACCCGACTACAAATAAATAGGCGAATACCAACAGGAGCACCGCGATCACATCAACGCCCATGAGTGCGAAGCAAACCATCAACGCACCAAATACAAAGATCATCAAATCAAACGCTTTTGCCTTCGATTTACATGCAATTGCGAGGTTGCGTTCATCCTTTTGCTCGATATGAATTTGTTTTGCACGCGCAGGGTCATTTTTCATGGCTTTGCTGCTGATGATTTCGCCCATGCCATGACCAAAAACGCCGCATCCAATACCGATGCAAAGATATGGGAGTGACTTCATAATTCCCTGCGGATCAGCAACTGCTTTGACTAGATACAAACCTGCCAGTAGTAACAATAATCCCAACGCAACCATTACGCCATTGACGGTTTTACGCTTCATTGTGCATCCTCCTCATAAATAAAAACATCCTCAATGCTCATACCGAAATAGCGGGCGATTTTGAACGCGAGCATAATCGAAGGATTATAGCGTCCATTTTCCAAAGAACCAATCGTCTGCCTTGAAACCTCAAGCATAGCCGCAAGCTCTTCTTGCTTGATGCCCTTTGCTTTTCTGATTTCCTCCAATCGGTTTTTCAATGTAAACACTCCTTTATGGAAAGTTTGCTTTCCACAAACACAGTATATCACTCTCGAATAAAATGTCAAGCTAGCTTTCCATTAAATGAAAAAAAAGATGAAGCGGAGCAAAATCTCCGCCTCATCTTTTGTTACTTTTACATTGATGTTTGTTCACTCAATCGTTTCTTAAGGTTGCATTCCAGCATGCCTCCGCCGTCCCGCTACCTGCACAAAGCGCAGACATGGGTTTCCAAAGGGATTCTATCCCTTTGGTGGGGCGCAGGGGCAAAGCCCCTGCTACAGCACAATTGCGTCTCTTGTACACACGTTTCGCAGGAAGGTTTTGTCGTGCTCGATGATGAGGATGGTGGGCGCGTATTCGCAGATAAGCTGCTCGACCTGCACACGGCTCAGAACATCGATGTAGTTGAGGGGTTCATCCCAGAGGTAGAGGTGCGCGGGGGTGCAGAGGCTGGCGGCGAGCAGTATTTTCTTCTTCTGGCCTTGGCTTAGCTCGCCGAGGTCTTTTTCGAACTGCTCGCGCGAGAAATCCATGTTGCGCAGAATGGCCTTGAAGAGGGTCTCGTCGATCTCGCTTCGCTTGATGTAGTCGCGCATATCGCCCGATAGGCTGTCTGTTTCCTGAGGGACATAAGAAATCTTGAGGTTGGTGGCAATGCTGACATCACCTTTGAGCGCAGTTGACTGAGCGCAGAGGGACTTTAAGATGCTGCTCTTGCCTGCGCCGTTTGCACCTGTGATCGCCACGCGGTCGCCTTGCCTCAACTCAAAGGTAATGTGATCGCAGACAATGCGGTCATCATAGCGCACATGGGCATCATTCACGCTGATGAGCACGGTTTTGGGGTGCTTTAGCACGGTCAGTTTGAGCTGACCAACATGCTCCACGTTTTTGAGCAAATTGCTTTTTTCTTCGATGGCACGGTCTTGGCGGTTCATCGTGCTCATGGAGCGCTTCATCATGGCAGCTGCACGTGCACCAACATATCCGCGATCCAAAAAGGCAACGTCGCTTTTGGGCACGTGGAATTTGCCTTTTTCAACCTTCGCGCTCCACTCGGCGGTTTTTCTGGCACTCTCCTCCAAGCGACCGATTTCGCGCCTGAGGTCTTGGTTTCTGGCTTGCTCGTATTCATTTTGGCGGTTGAATTCGCGCTCCCATGTTTCGTAGTCGCCCTGTATAACCGTGATATTATCGCGATTGATCGACACCACATGGTCGATGCAGCGATCAAGAAATGCGCGGTCATGGCTGACGAGCAAGAAGCCGTCTTTCTTCTTGAGGTAATCTGCGACGAGCTCACGGCCGTGAACGTCGAGGTGATTGGTAGGTTCATCGATGAGGGGGTACACGTCCTCGCGGGCAAAGAGCGCGCTGAGGAGTACCTTGGTTTGCTCGCCCTTGCTGAGGGTAGAAAACGGACGGTAGAGAATGTCGTCATCGACTTGCAGCAGCGAAAGTTCCCTCCGAAGCTGCCACTCCTGCGCGTCCGGCGCGGCTTCCTGCATCACAAAAAGAGCAAGCTGCTCTACGTCCTCCACCTCATAGGGGAAATACGCCGCGGGGAGCGGCAGGTCAATCACGCCCTGATAGGCGTGCTGCCCAAGCATCAGGCGAAGAAGCGTGGTTTTGCCTCGACCGTTGCGCCCAACCAGCCCAAGCTTCCAGCTCGTATCCAGCTGTACACTGGCGTTTGTGAATACGGGCGTGTAGCTCCCGTCATAGGTAAATGATACATTACGAATCGAAATCTGCATAAAATATGCCTCCTTTGGCTCTGCGATGTAAGCAGAGAGTCATTGGGAGCAAGGTAAAAAAACGCAACAAAAAACAGAGCCTATCGGCTGCGCTGTTCTGCCACGGCAAAGCTATCCCCCTGCAAAAAAGCATCGGGTGAATGAATAGCTTAATACCTTACCCACTCATATTCTTTGGGTAATGGCAGAATTATTTGCGCATCGTCACAGCTCCGTTCCAACAAATCTTATTGATAGCATAAGCGTTACCTCATACTGCTATTAATATACCATGGCGGTATGCGGCTTGTCAATTGCCCCTTTGAAGGGTCATTTCATAGGTTATGGGCAATTCTCCTATTGCTTCAAAAATACTGCCATGAACAGCCGCATCATTGCAGGCCGTTCATGGCAGTGATTGTTATTTCTTGATGAGTCGGATGACGTTCCAGCTCAGGCTTGGAAGTGCGATGGTCAGCTGACCGCCGTCAAGCACTGCGCCATTTGCCTTAACAGGCGAAACGTTGTCGGGATTTAGTTCGGTGTTGATCGCCTTCACATCGTCATGATGCAGCAGGATATGCTCCCCTACTTCCAGCTCGCCAAATGCGCGCAGGTCGCAGTCCAGTACGATATCGTCCGTCATGTCGCGATTCACCGCAAAGATCGTGACATTCCCATCATCGTCCATCGTCGCCGTTGCGTCCACCAGCGGCACGTTTTCATAGTCCGTGCAGTCGTAGGTGGGGCTTTGAAGGACGGGACGAAGCGCTGTGCCGCGGCCAAATGCCGACGCGTGCATGATCGGCCAGAAGGTGGTCTGCGCCCATGCGCCGCCGCCATTGCGCGTCATGATGGGCGCGATGACGTTGACCAGCTGCGCGAGGCACGCGATTTTCACGCGGTCTGCGTTGCGCAGGAAGGTGATCAGCATGCTGCCAACCAGCAATGCATCCTCGAAATTATAGAGATCCTCCAGCAGCGGAAGGGCATTGCCCCATTTGTCTGCCTTTGTGATTTCCTTGTCCTGCTCGTTGCTGTGATACCAAACATTCCACTCGTCAAAGCTGAGGTTCAGCTTCTTCTTGGAGTGCTTCTTGCCGCCAACAGCGTCGCAAATGGAGACGACGGTCTTGATGAAATCGTCCAAATCCATGCTGCGGGCGAGGAAATCAGCGGTCTTATTGGAGGGATTGCCATAGTAGCGATGGAGCGACACATAGTCCACATTTTCATAGCATAGGTCTAGCATTTCGTATTCCCAGCTGCCAAATGTGGGCATATCATGCGCGGAGCTGCCGCAGGCCACCAGCTCAATGCTCGGGTCAACAAGGCGCATCATCTTGGCGGCTTCGTTGGCTGCGCGACCGTACTCGTATGCGGTCTTCTGCCCCATCTGCCACGGACCGTCCATCTCATTGCCAAGGCACCATAGCTTGATATCAAGCGGGTCTTTTGCGCCGTTTTTGATGCGCATATCGCTATAGTAGCTGCCGCCCTTGTGGTTGGCATATTCAACCACGTTGCGTGCTGCATCCGCGCCGCGCGTGCCAAGGTTGATCGCATACATCATTTCGGTATTTGCCTTCTTGCACCAGTCCGCGAACTCGTGCATGCCCACCTGATTGCTCTCTGTGGTTGCCCACGCGAGGTCCAGGCGCTTGGGGCGCTGATCCCTTGGACCGACGCTGTCTTCCCAGTCAAAACCGCTGACGAAGTTGCCGCCGGGGTACCTGACCACAGGCACGTCCAGCTTGCGCACAAGCTCGATCACGTCCTTGCGAAAGCCGTATTCATCAGCCGTGGGATGACCCGGCTCGTAGATGCCGCCATAAACTGCGCGTCCCAAATGCTCAATAAATGAGCCATAAATACGCTTATCAATGCGACCAATGGTGAAGTCCTTATCCATAATCATCGTTGCTTTTTTCATGGGTTTCTCCTTTTTGAATTGTTTAGTGTTTTCTAAAGTATTTTATACCAAATATTATAGCACGAATTGACCTGAGATTCAATCACAAAGCGCCGACTCGAGATATTTACAATAGATTGCTTCACTTTGTTACAGGCAATGCAAAACCAAACGGGAATTATTTCCAAACCATATGCGTTGTTTAGATATACCGACTTTACACGCATCATCAGTTGATATCTAAGGAGGATAATTTATCTCGTCTATGACCTCATCAACGACCGCTGCGAGATTCGCTATTGGAACGCCCAGATTAAGGACGCGCGGGTACTCAGCACTGGCGGCATAACATACGAGGGGATCAATGCGGATTATGACACGAAGGCGGCGCAGCTGACAGCCAGCATCCAAAAGACGGAGGCATTGCTATCCGCTGCTGCGCCCGAGGAAAGAGCGGCGATTGAGTATAATCTTGAGGATTTGATGCGTGAACTTGCGCAGCTCGACGGACAAAAGATGCAGGTAACCGCGGAGCAGATCATGAAATACAGAGAGATTGCATCGCCTTATTTCTACGTCACGCCTCAAACACCCCTGACCGATTACGATGTCAGTGAGGAAATGGCCTTCTATTTCGTCAACAAGCAATATCTGGAACAGGCAATCGACAAGGAAACCTACATCCGCGAGATTGATAATCGCATCAAAATGATGATGCTTGAGGATAGGTGAGGGTAGGTTTAAGCTAGCGCTTTTTCATTATAAAAAGATCGACCGCGGGTAAATATTCGCAGTCGATCTTTGTTTTTACTAAAGAGCTTTTCTATTAACCCTCCCTTGGGTTATTCACTGTCAAGGGGCTTGTAGATGGGGTTTTGGAGGCTGATCATGCAGGTCACAAATCCAGTGATGCCCACGATGAAGAACATCACGGCGATGCCTGCACCCTTGCCCGAGCCAAAGACGACGGAGAGAACCTGCTGAAGCGGAGATGATCCCATCATCAGGGGCTCAAACACATAGTCCGCGAGCAAACCTCCAAGGAAAAGACCCACAGGCATGGTGCTGAACTGGATGGTATCTCGCGCTGAGAACACGCGCCCTTGCATGGTCGTGGGCACATGAATGCGCATGATCGCAGTGAGGTTCGCATTGAGGAACGCGAGCGGGAGATTGGAGGCGAACGCACCTATCGCAAGAGGCGGTAGCGAATGGCTCAGGCTCTGCCACACATCGCCCAGCAGGAACGAAATGGCGCAGCTAAAGAAGATGATGAACACGCGGCTTTTGGCGGGTTTGCTCAGCATGACCATCACACTGCCAACCAGCGTACCGATGCCGACTGCTGCTTCCACAACGCCAAGGGCGATCTGATCGCCGCCCATTTTGCCAAGCACCAGCGGCGCGAGCATGCCGTAGCCGCCCATCTTGGACAGGAAGTTGATGAACGCGAAGAAGAGGATGATCCGAAGCATGGGCACATTTGCGCGTAGGAAATTGATGCCCGCCATGCAGCTCTCCCAGAAGGTTTCTGCTTTTTCGCGAACTTCCTGTGGGACATCCGGAATCTTGATATAGAAGAGAAGAATGAGGAAGGCAACCAAGAACGTGCTAAGGTCGATCAGCAGCACGGTTTTAAGCCCGCCAAAGGCGAGTATCGCACTGCCCAGCGCAGGTGCAAGGATGGTGACCACGGAGCCCGAAAATGCCTGAAGTCCGCTGACCTTCACATAGTATTGCTTGGGGACGAGCAGGCTGGTAGCGACATAGGATGCAGGGTTTTGAAATGCATTCATGAAGCTGAGCAGGAAATTGATGATGTATAGATGCCAAATTTCCAAAGATGAAGTGAGGTAGAGCACCAGCACGGTGGCTGTACCAAGCGCCGCCAGCAGGTCTGCAACGAGCATGATATGCTTTTTATTCCAGCGATCTGCAATTGTGCCTGCAATAAAGCAGAAGAAAATAGAGGGCAGCATCGAGCAAACCGATAGCATCGTTAGGCTGGAAGCCGTGCCCTTTTGCTGATAGACCCAAATAATCAACGCGAAATTAGTCATCGCCGTTCCTAGCGAAGACATGGCTTGAGTACCCCAGAGGATTAGAAAATCCTTGAGTTGATAGAATATATTTGATTTTTTCATAACTTTGCTCCTTTAAATTCTGTATGATGTTGAATTTAAATAGCAAAGCCTAACTGACCTACAAGATGCGCGGTGGAGAGGACTGATTTTCCTTGTCGCCTGCATAAAGCGGCATTAAAACAAAACACCGATAGGTGCGACAGGTGCGATAGGTGCGACAGGTGCGATAGATGCAACAAGGAAAACAAAATAAAACACCGACAGGTGCGACAGGTGCGAAGGATCTCCATGCAAAGGGGGGGGTAAATGAAATCACCGACAGGTGCACCGATAGGTGGGTTAGGCTTTGCATGGAGCGAATACAATGACGAGTAGCAATGAAAACACCTCTCAAATATGATGTGAGTAGTATAGCATAAGGGCTGTCGTTTGTCACACATGCCCGTCCTTCATGGCGGGGTTGTTCAGGCATTTGCCTTCCTCACTGAAGCGCGAGCCGTGGCATGCGCAGTCCCATGAATGCTCGAGCTTGTTGTAGTGGAGCGCACAGCTAAGATGTGAACAGCGCTTGGTGGTGGGGTAGAGAAGATTCGCAGTGGTGGTGCCAATGTTGGTGAGGAGCGGCATGAGGAGCATGGGGCGGGCGGGATCAAACGCCCATGCAAATTCGGATTCTTGCCCTGTGATCAGCTCGGTGAGGATTCGCGCTGAAACCATGGCGTTGGTCATGCCCCAGAGATTAAAGCCCGTGGCAACATAGGCATTAGGCAGTGAATGCCCGTATTTACCAATGTATGAAATGCCGTCAAGGGACACGCAATCTTGGTTTGTGAAGGCGTAGACCTCCTCCGCCTTGGGATAATGCCGCTTGGCAAAGGCGCGCATGGGCTCAAAGGCTGTGCCCTTGGTGCCTGTACGGTGGTCGCTGCCGCCAATCAGGAGCAAGTCGCCATAGTCGCGAAAGTACAAGCCGCCCTCGCCGTCCTGAACGTAAGTGCCGCCAAGCTTTTGCGCACCGCGAATGGCTATGACGTAGGATCGCTTCTGGTATAGCTTGGCAGGAAAAAGACCCGTCCTGTTGATGAACGGGTAATGCGTTGCGACGATGATATGCTTCGCCCCGATTGTGCCATGATTGGTGATGGCGTGGTTGCCATCGATGGCACGGACAAAGGTGTTTTCATAAATGGTAAGGTCTTTGGCGATGGACGATATGAACTTGAGCGGTTGAAACTGCGCCATATTGGAAAATTTCACCGCGCCGGCTATCTCTATTGGCAGCTCGATTTGGTCTGTAAATTCAGCATCAAAGCCTAGCTGGTGCAATGTTTGCACCTCATCTAGCATGAGCTGCCTATCATCGGCGGAATAAATATAGGACGGTCTGTCCTCAAAATCACAATGAATATCAGCGGCGAGTTTTCGATATTCCTCCACTGCCCAGAGGTTTGCATCAAGGTATGCCTTGGTGCGTTCATAGCCTACATCCTTTACCATTTCACTGTACAGCGTATCGTGCTGTGCGGTGATCACGGCGGTGGTGTGGCGAGTGATGCCCATGCCAACCCTTTTGCCTTCTACAAGAACGGTCTTAAGTCCCGCTGTGTCCAGCATCTTGGCGCATAGTATCCCTGCCACACCTCCGCCGATCACCAGAACATCACAGAAAAGGCCACAATCCTGCGATGGAAGCTGGTTTGTTTTGATATCCCAAATCATTTTCGACTCCCCCTGACATCAACTCGCAACCTCGCGTTGCTATGATGGGTAGTATGAGATAAAAGCTCATTTCCAATCATGCAGGAAGGGTGTGAATTGATGCCAAGGGGTATATGAACCATCGGCCGTTACTAGGCCAATAGTGAGCCAGTTTGGTGTATCTTGCCATGCCGTCGGTGGTGATCACGATAGGTAGTCCAGCTTCGATTCATCAGGCGGAACACGCAGATACAAAGACCGCTTTGTTCGCTCCACACCGCTGGGATTTTATCTTTAGTCGCGCGACCATCACGGCTGCGCCTGTATATAAGACGAATAGCAATAGCAAACTGTTCAACTTTTTCTTCATTTTACATTTCCAATTTATACTTGTTTTTCTTAACCATTGCCTTCGTAATAGCTTGCTTGCGTGGTATACCCAACTACGCCGTCATCCGTGAGCACCAGATACCACTCTTCACCGCATACGCCAATGAGCTTATGGCACGTTGGTGTAGCGAGGGCTAGCACCTGCGCGCTGCCATTTGGCTGGGCATAAATGGGTTGCTCCTGAATGTCCCTCCTAAGGTCAAGCGTGGGAAAGTTACATACAACATGATCCTTCTCATCGCCAATAGCTAGGGATTTTGCCTGCACATAACCCTCCATGCCGTTTTCACTCCCAATCGCTACATGCACCCATCCGCCAAGGTATTCCTTGACATAGAGGGGAGCACGGTCATAGAGCGCGGCGATTGCCGTTGCCTCGGTGCTTGGTTCGGGGTAGATATCCACGCAAGTATCAAGGATTGGACTCTGTATATAAGCGTAATCGTTCGTGTCCATCTGCGCACGCAGCTCCTCATAGGTCTGCGGCAATAAATCCATATCATACAGCAGCATACCTGCCCATAGATACGATCCATAGACATAGCCGTTATTATGATAACCGCCTCTGAATGCATCTGTGCAGTCATTGATGTAGTTTTCGCCCACCGTCGCTTGTTCCCCATGATTTTTACCAATCTCCCAAAGCTCGCAAAAGCACATAAAGGACAATCGCCATTTCCCATCCGCATGCTTTTCAAAGGTGTATTTGTGATCCGCGCCCTTAGCGGATGACATAAGCGTAACCGAAGGATCTTCTGACCGCTTCTCCTCCAGCGATAAATCTGCCGTGGTGGCAATGCCTCTTTGCACATCATAGGTCTGCGTTTGTGCGTCCCATGTGCAAAGCACCAGCTGCTCTGTGCCGTCAGCAAGACGTACGATCAGCACCGCATCCTCCGCGAATGTAACCGCTTGATCCAGCGTTTCGCCCCCCAGCGCAAACGTGTCAAACAGGGCTTGACCTGTGTTTGCCGCGCCCGCACTGCATATGACAATTGCCGCCAGCAGCATGGAGGTCAAAAACAATCGTACTTTCTTCATGTTTCATTTCCGCCTTTCTTTTTGCACGCCAATAGCATCAGCCGTTACCTTCGCAGTACCAGTCCCGCGGCATATAACCGACCACGCCATCCCTCGTCAGCACGATGTACCAGTCATCGCCATATACGCCGATAATGAAATGCTCGTAAGCACTCGTCCAGCCTACAATGTCCGCATCCCCATTTGGCTCGGCAAAGATCGCATGTTCCTTGATTTGAGTCTTTAGGATCTTACCGGGAAAGGCGCATTTCACCGCTTCCTTATCATCCCCAAAGGCAAGGAATTTCTTCATTACATAGCCGTCCATTCCCTCCGCACTGCCAACCGAAACATGCACCCAGTCGCCCATGATTTCCTTGACATAAACAGGGGTACGGCTGTATAGCTTGCCAAGCGACATTGCTTCACTGGTTGGATCCGTTCGAATATTGAGGCGCGTATCGGGCGTCGGGTTGCTGACAAGCGCGTAGTTGCTCTGATCCAGCTGCGCGGTAATATCCGCCGAGGTCGGCAGCGCATCAAAATCCATGAGCAGAATATCCTGCCAAGGATGCTCTCCATACCAATATCTGTCATTGCGCCACCAATACACGCCGTATATCTCAGCAGCATAGTTTGATCCAAGCGAAATATCCTTCTCAAGCCCTTGTATCTCGCTGAGTCTCCATTTGCCCTGCGGCGTTCTGACAAAACAATGATATGATTCCCCATTGATTTCTGTATACTGATGAAGTCCAAGGTCTCCGTCATAAAAATGCAATGTATCAAAGGTTATATCAATGGCTGTCGGCTTGCAGTTTTCCACATGGAAGGTCTTTGCAGCCTCGTCCCAAGTGCAAAACCTGATCTGCTCCAAACCGTCCGCAAGCTTCACCACAAGGATGAGTTCGTCCACTTGAAGGTCTGCCTGTTTGAGCTCTTCGCCCTCCGCCACAAGCGGCGTATCAATCAGTTTACTCATTTTGCTATTATCAAATGCAAATGGCGTTAGCGGGAACGCACCGTCAAAGTTGCTCAGCAAAAAATACCGCTCGAAGGATTCCCCAAACGGTACAGGCGCGTAGTGCCTTTGCTCACCCTCGATGGTTCTGACATATGCAAGCATTCCGTCTTTGATGGAGAGCTCCATCACAATCTGCTCACGCACTTGGGTTCCATCCACATCATAAATGAGCACTTCCGTATTTGTGCCAGAAATAAGCGTCCATGCGCCATGCGCATTTTTGTGCAACACATAGCGGTCCGTGACCGGCATGTCATCGTTATAATCAGTGCGAATGGTGATCACCAGTTCACTCTGGGATAGCTCGACCTCAGTCGGAGCTCTTTCTATTTGCATGGTAGAGCCGCCATCAATGGTGAAGGCGTAGGCACTATCGCCCTGCGATTTATTCACAATACAGAGGATAAACTCTTTCCACTCTTCCACTCTCAAAGACAGCGACAGCACAAACGTACCCTCCTGTTCGTCGCCATGTCCCCAAGTGCCCTCCAGCAGATGCGTAGGGTACGTCTGCTCGATCAGCGTTTTGACCCCTTGCGGCAAATCCACCGCCATTTCGCTCGCGCTCGCTGCGCCCATGGTGCATACCGCGATTGCGATCAGCAGCATGGAGGTCAAAAGCAATCTCCGTTTTTTCATAAGAATATACGCCTTTCTTTCTTTCATTCTATCCTTTAGCATCAGCCGTTGCCCGCCCAATAGCTGGCCTGCGGCGCATAACCGACCGTGCCATCATCCATCATGATAATAAACCACTCATCCCCATATACCCCAACGATATCATACGCCATCGACCCCG
Source organism: Clostridiales bacterium (assembly GCA_012523405.1). Classification (GTDB taxonomy): domain Bacteria; phylum Bacillota; class Clostridia; order Christensenellales; family Aristaeellaceae; genus Limiplasma. The sequence goes on along the minus strand of JAAYIN010000072.1, from coordinate 36,771 downwards.
TCCGTGTAAGAATATCAGCTTTCTCGCTTGGCTCTGCGTAAATGGGTTGGTTTTGGGCATCCTCTGTCAGACTCAAGCGAGGAAATGCCCCCTTCACCTGTTCTTTTCCTTCGCCCATGGCGAGGAATTTCTTCATCACATAGCCGTCCAGACCATCCGCAGTCCCAACCCACACATGCACCCAATCGCCAAGGATTTCCTTGACGTACAGCGGTGTTCGGTTATACAGCTTGCCTAGCGTCGCCGCATCGCTTTTGGGCCCCTTTCGGATGTTCAGGCGATCCTCGGGATTGGGGTTATTGACATAGGCATAGTTGCTTGTATCAATCTGGGACATGACATCATCCACCGTTTGAGGCATATGATCCAAATCCATCAGCTGGATATCCGTGAATGGGTGCGTGCCATAGAAATGACCGTCTTTATCACCCGGGCGGATCGTGGGATTGCTGTAATCTACAGCGTAGTTAATACCCAGATCAACGAGTATATCATCTTGAATCCACGACAGATACCATTTGCCGTCTTTCATGCGATCAAAGCCGTAGCACCCATCGCCTTTGTTAAGTTGCAGCTCGTTATCTCCTGCATGAAACGTATCCAGCGACAATTTGGCCACAGACGGTTTGGTCTTCTGCGGCTCGTCATAGGTCTGCGTATCGTTATCCCATGGGTAGATTTTGATCTGATATGTACCATCGGAAAGCTTCACAATAAGCACTATTTCCTTTTGCAAAAGGGCTAATTGCTTGAGCGTTTCGCCTTCTTCCGCAAGCGGCGTATTGATCACTTGGCTATAGTCACCATTGCTAAAATCCCATGGTGTCAGCGCAAATCTGCCGTCAAAGCATTCCAGCTCCAAAGACGATTGGAAGCCTTCGCCATACAGCAGATGCGGGTATTGGATCTGCATCCCCTCATCAGTCCTCGCATACTCCAGAAAATAATCGTGAACGGTTAACTGATAACTACCTGTGATTTTCGGCTCAACAGTCTGCATATCTACATATCTGCCTTCAGCCAGCGTCCATTTGCCCGCCATGGATTTGGTGAACAAATAGTCCTTTATATCTTGCTCGCCTAAGCTGGCGCTGCATGTGAGCGCAAGTTCTTTTGCTGTGACCGAAACAGCAAGCGGCGCTTGCCACATGGGCAGGCTTGTGCCGCTTTGCCTATATGCTTCATCGTCCTTGGATTTTTCAAGCACGGTGACGATATATTGATCTAGTTCTTCCTCCCCATAGGGCAGCACCACTGCAAATATGCCTTGCTCATCGTCCCCACTGCCGCTTGTCATCGTGATTTGCTGGTTTGGGTAGACCTGCTCCAACAGTGCCTTTGCGCTTGGCGGCAATGCGGCCGTCCCTTCCGCTTGGGCCATGCCAAGCGATAGCGCGAGCATCAAGCCCGCCAGTACCAACAGCAATCTAATCCCCTTCATCATGCGTGTCCTCCCCTATTCTCTCTACTAATGGAAACGTATCTCTCCTCTAAATTCATGCATAGATTTGGTAGAATGAACAGCTCCTGCCATCAAAAAAACGCCCCCTCTTTTTGTGCAAAGAAGGGGCGCATATGATGACAAATCGTAGTGATCTATATTTAAATTGATTTCTTGCACCCAAAGCAGATTGTGTTTTTCCCATTGTTTGATGTACCGCAATGCGGACAATCTTTTCTGGGCACTTCGCCTCGAGGAGCTTCCGTTTTGGGGGATTCCGTTCGGGACGTTTCCGTTCGAGGAGCTTCCGCTCGGGGGAATCTTCTTTCCTGAGGTTGGGCATATTGCGCTGCTGCCTGCTCACGCGATGCATTCACTAGGATCTGCGAGTTTTCCACAAGCGTTCCAAATGCATAAATGACGAGTGCCTCGATATACCCCACCAAGAAGCCAGCCACAATCACCATGATACCCGTGAAAGTCGAGTTTTGAGCCGCCGTCTTAAATATTATGACGGCGGCAATCACGCTGACAATCACGCTGCTCACCAAACCAATGATCGCAAGCTTTTTGATCTTACCCCCGATATTCTCAAACATAGAATCCATCCGCCTTTCCATCCACCATTAGTCATTTTTACCGATGCTCTCAAAGCAAATCATTCCCCAATATATGGATATGTTCTTTGCTTGATTCCCTATAGTGTACACCCAATATCCATGCGTGTCACGTCATGATTGCACAGCTCTGGATGAAACCATCAAAAAAACGCTCCCTCTTTTTGTGCTCCTACGCTTTCGCCTGATAAACACAGGAAACAAGCTGATTGGTTTATCGCCAATCAGCTCAGAGCGTCAAAAAAGCTCGCTAACGCGATCTTTTTAGCCGGAGCTTCGCTCTTTTAATGCACTGCGTCCCTGTTCGCTAACGCTCAGGGCCTGGACTACGTGTAGGGAACCCTTGCTACGCAAGGTCCCCAAAGCACCGCACATGTCGCTGCTTTCGGATTGTAATCGAAGGGGTACGCCCCATCCGATACCTCCTTGAGGTTCTTTGACAGCCAGAGCTGATTGGTTTATCGCCAAACAGCTTTTTGTTATTATGGTTTTCTTGCCACGATCAAGAATCGGTGCTCACTGCTCTGGACGAAGCCATGTTCCTCCAGCTCCCTCTGGCAATCCAGCAGCTGATCAAAACAGCTATCTACGCTGAAGTTTGGGAACTCCCACTCGATGATCTTCGCGAAGAAAACCAATGCGCCTACATCAAAAAACTTGATGCTTGGGAACATCTCGTCTTGCTTGATCAGATCATAGCCCAGACCACTTAGCTCATCCAGATACCGTCCGAGCCTATGGCTGGGAAACTTCGGCACAAAGCCATCGATGAGCCTTTTGGAGAGCTCCGCATTATTGTGTTGCCCCACCTGCTGGGTGATGAAATGCCCGCCGCTTCTAAGCACGCGATTGACCTCACTCACATCAAAGGATTCATGGCGATTAATCACCAGATCAAATCTCGCATCCTCGTATGGGATCTGATCATCATCATACGTCTGCTTAACCGTGATGCCAAGCGGACTGAGTGTCCTTTGGCAGAGCGATACATTCGGCGGATACGCCTCGGTCACGGAGGTGAGGGGATGGGGATGCCCTAGCGTGAGCAGAAATTCGCCCCCGCCCGTGCCCATATCAAGCAGGCAATCCGTTTGTTTCAGGTACTTGCGCAGGATATCGCCATAGCTCCACCGCAGTTCCTCGCACGCCCACCGATCCTTGATATGCGAAAAATCCCAACCCTGAAACGCAAATGCCTCTTCTTTTTTCCACAGCTCTTTAAGCTTATTTTCATTCATTCCAACTGCGGCTTCGCCGTTTGATTGCTTCGCGGCTTCGCCGTTTGATTGCTTCGCGGCTTCGCCGTTTAATTGCTTCGCGGCTTCGCCGTTTGTTTGCTTCGCGGCTTCGCCGTTTGATTGCTTCGCGGCTTCGCCGTTTGATTGCTTCGCGGCTTCGCCGTTTGATTGCTTCGCAGCTTCGCCGTTTGTTTGCTTCGCGGCTTCGCCGTTTGATTGCTTCGCGGCTTCGCCGTTTGTTTGCTTCGCGGTCGCCGTTTAATTGCTTCGCGGCTTCGCCGTTTGATTGCTTCATCATAAACTATTTACGCCTCCATCGCGATATATACATCCATGTACGTCACGCCATCCGTCTCATAAACCTTCTCAAAGCAAGACGCGATTTCCTTTGATTCCTTATGCTTCATCGCGTTCACGTCCATGTAGCGCATCAGGGTTTTATAGGCATTTGGAATCAGCACAAAGGGCGCGGCAAAGGGGTCTTTGATCGTGATCGCGGCATAGGCATGGCTGGGCTGGGAGACGATGCGCATGTCCTCACATTTGGTATCAAAGCCCTCGGGCAATATGCATGCCGCCGCATAGCCGTGCATGTGGTACACGTTGATCTGTTCCTGCGAGAGGAAGGGGAAATCCCAGCCGATCATCTGGGGATCATCGATGCCATGCCGCTTTGCCCACTTGGTGATATGCTCCTGCGAATCGCCCTCGGGATCGCAGCTGATCACCACATAGCATGCATACGTGAAGCCCTCCACCACTTCCTGCCTGATGTTAATATACGCTTCATTGCCAGAGTTCAAATCGCCCTGCAACAGCTCGTCAATCGAGCATGAAAACAGCTTCGCCAGCGCAATCGCCTTCTCCATCTCGGGAAACGCTGCATCCAGCTCCCACTTGGATACCGTCTGCCTCGACACATTCATCTGCTCGGCTAATTCCTCTTGGGTCATCCCTCGGTGCATCTTGCGCAAGAACTGTACATTTTGTCCAAAGCTCATGGCTTATACCTCCTGCATTTGATACATCGATCATACCGAATCAACGCGCTTGAATACACCAACTTCTCTTTGCTCTTTTGCAGGCACGCGCAACCCAGAGTTGCGCCGCTCGTTAGCAGGTTAAGCGCTTATAAATCAAAGGCTTCTTTGATCATCGCCGCAGCGGCCTCAGGTGCCATTTCATCATTATGAATTTTCAAATAGTGCTCCTTGGTCACTTCACCATCCAGCGAATTCAGCCGATACTTTTCCTCCAATTTACGAAACAGCATCTCTGAGGTATCCAGATCGCGCTTGGTTGATTTATGAAGCAGTCTGTTTTCTGTCTTATTGCGCTCTATGCGAAGATCATAATCTGCCGCAAGCTCCACAAAATACACCTGCGCACCTCGGGAGGTGAACAGCGCCTCCACTTCGCCCATGTAATCCCAGTCATTTTGGCTATCAAATGCCCACATATAGGTAAAAACCATGCCGTATTCATCGCTTTTGGAGTAGGCATCAAAAATCTCATGCCGAAACAGATTGGTCAGCCTTTCCCGCTCCTTTGGCAAATTATCAAACAGCCCCGCCACCACATCGATCGTCATGTGATTGTGAAACAAACGAAGTCCCGTGATTTTGCAAAGCTCCTGCCCAACCGTCATTTTGCCCACTGCATGGGGGCCTGTGATGATGACAAGCTTCAATGTGTTTTCCTCACCGATCTAAATATTTTTCCAGCAATTCCAGCGCTTTCTCCACGCTGCCTGTCGCGTCAAAATCCTTGGCATACCTCTCGCCCGCATCAACGGCGCGCGAAAGCGTTTTGCTATATCTTTCCTCGCCATATTTCCCTATGAACAGGGCGGTGGCTTTGCAGACATACTCGTCCGCCCGTCCGTAGTAGCCAATCTGGCAATCCTTCACTTCGCTGCATTCATAGCAGCCTTCCAGCTTCTTTTCCTTCGCGCATTTCACATTGGGGCAAATGCTGCCCTCGGTGATCGTCGCAAACGAGCAGACATTATAGTCGCTTCTACAACCTCCGCACCACTGGCCAAGGAAGCAATAATCGCAGTGATGACCGCATATAGACACAGGGCTTAGCCCCTCGCGAGCTTGCTTCACCAGCGCGGCTTTTTGTGCCTTACAGTTTTCGATCCGTGCGCCATCGTCGCCATGCACAGGATCAAATGAATAACGGTTCAGGATTTCGCATGGGAAGCTCTCGCATTCGCCGCAAAACCGCTTGCCCTTCTTTTTGGCACATTCCGCTACCTCGCATCCGCCATGAAAGGGCTTGCCCTCCGTAGCGATGCACCCCCCGCAGCCATGGGATTCCTTGAAACCACAATCTGCGCAGGAAAGCCCGCAGTATGTATCGATCATCGTCATCTTTTGTCCTCCATTTCAATCCAGAAATATGCCTGCTCCAAAATGAAGCGGGCATATTTTCGCATTCTTGACGCTGGTGTGGTTATTATTTTATCACAGACAACCGTCAAAGTCATTCTTTTTTAGCGAAATGGAGGGTTCTCTTTATTCAAACAGCTGCTGTTCCTTTTGGAGTCTATGTTTGATGGCATAGGTCTTCACAAAACCATAGAGGATCATACCTGCCAATAGCAGATTGACAAAGCCAATGGCATTTCTGTCCTGTCCCCCAAAATAAAATGCTAGGTTGTTAATTCCAGCGAATAGATTGAAGCCCGCAACAATGCCGATCATCAGCAATATGCGGTTGAGATGAGTAATGCGCGATTGATAATCAGAGAACAGATCGAATGTGCCGCCATCTGTTTTCTTCCTGAGGAAAATCCAGCGACCAAACGTGCCCACATGCTTTACGCCTGTGTCCTCCAAGAACGAGATATACTGCTCACTTTCGATATGCGTAGTCGTATGCTCGAGAAGTTCCAGACGAAACTGGTACTCGCCCGGCTCACATGGTTCAAACTCATACCTGCAAAAGCCAACGGAGCGAAGGCTTAGCCCTTTAGCTGCCATCTCATTGAGCCACTTTTCTTCCCTTTCAAAATCCCATGCCCAAAACCATTTATAACAAATTTTAATCATATATCTACGCCTCCTAAAATGCGGTTCCCGTTTTCAATCAGTTCTGTTAGCCGCTCAAGCTCTGCGCCTAGCACATCTTTGCCCTGATCTGTGATGACGTATTCCTTTTTTCGGCTGTCTTTATCCTCAGCCAATGCCTTGATCCAGCCTTTTTCCACCAGCGTATTGATCGCTCCGTACAGCGTCCCCGCCGCAAGCTTTACGCGTCCACCTGATAGTTGCTCCACATTTTGCATAATGCCATAGCCATGCAGTTGCTGCGTGAGCGACAGCAGGATATAATAAACAGCTTCTGTTAATGCTTGATTTGCCAAAATCTCAAACTCCTCTCTTTTGCTTCGGCGGTCGTTATATCGTCCTCCGATATAGTTAGTATAACGGCAGCCGATATAATTGTCAATAGGGAATTTGAAATTCATCTCTGACTATTTATCCCAAAGCAGCAAAAAGGCAGTAGAAATGCTTACCTCTACTGCCCACAAAATGATATGGCTTTATTTCACATCCAAAAACATGCATTCATCGCTTGCCGCAAATCCGCATTTTTCATACAATGGTCTGCCTTCGTCCGTTGCGTCAAGCGTGATCTCCGTCACGCCGCGCTCCTTCGCCTCCGCAATCAGCATCTCCATCATACGCCTCGCAATGCCCTGCCGCTGGTACTCCTCCCGCACATGCACATTCATCACATGTGCGCGCTTGCCGCTGGGATGACCGGGCGTTGGCATGACATCGATATAGCAAATCGTTGCGCAGCCGATCACATCCCCATCCATCGCAAGCACGGTGGTCTGGTCACCAGTCCTTAGGTACTTAGCAGTGCGGCTCATCAGCTCCTCGCTGAATCCATCCTCCTGCTCCATATGGTTGACCGCCCTGAGGGTGTCCAGCCTGCTGCTCATCGCAAGCGCGAATTGCTCTGCTGTCGCCTTGATGATTTGGATCATGGGACTCGTCACTTCCTTGTCATTTTTTATCAGGAGGTTTTGCGCCATGCGAATGCATATCGCGCAGCTCTCGCTCATATACTGGTTTGGGGGTGTTTTGATTGAAATCAAAAACGAAGGCGATTATTGTTTCCATTGCGATTCCACTGGCAGTGGGCGGGCTCTCTGCACTCATCACTAGCGGTGGTATGGATACCTTTGAGAAACTCAACAAGCCGCCGCTATCGCCGCCCGGCTGGCTCTTCCCCATCGTGTGGACGATATTATTCATTATGATGGGCATCGCGTCCTATCTGGTCTATGCCGCAGATGAAAAGCTTGCTGTGCGCACCCGCGCGCTCATCGTATATGCCGTTCAGCTGGGTGTCAATTTCTTCTGGTCGATCTTCTTTTTCTCCTTCAAATGGTATCTATTCTCGTTTTTCTGGCTTTTGCTTTTGTGGGCGCTGATCATTTTCACCACGATAAAGTTCTATCGCATATCAAAAACAGCCGCTTATTTGATGGTGCCCTATCTGCTCTGGGTAACCTTTGCGGGGTATTTGAATCTATCGATTTCGCTGCTGAACTAATATTGTACCATGCAATCTTTTTCCTATAGAAAACAACTGTTTTCGCAGGCTCCCCTTGCAAAAACAGTTGGTCACAACCTATGTATTTGATTATAAATAAGCGCCTTTTAAAAGTCAAGGCGCTTATTTTATTGCGCCGATTCTTACTTTGCCCAACGCTTGAGACTCGGAAAAAACGTCATCATTGCCGCCCTTGCAATGCGGGATACAGCTTTCGATCATTTCTTCCATTGTTTGTTCCGATGCGAACTTACCGTCTTTATGGCAGCACAGGCATTAGTCACTATTTTGCGTTCCATCGCTATTCTTCGCAAAATCCTCTTGCTTTTCCATTGGCATCCCTCAGCTCTGGCAAAAGATCATGTTTTCCATTTTCATTCTCTTTTGTCTTGTGGCTTGTACGCAATCCCCGTCATTTGGCAAAGGGCGTTTTCGTTGAGAAATTTACTCGTTGACATCATGCGTGCAGGAAAACCATCCTCAAAATACTCATAAAACACATCACGCGCCGCCCCAAAGTCCTCCAAATTTCTCAGAAACAGCTGAATCTGCACCATGTCCCCAAGCGTCGCGCCTGCGCCGCTCAGCGTGCGCTTCATGCCCTCAAACGCCGCCCGCATCTGGTGCCCGATCTCCTTCACATCATGCCCGCCTGCGTGGTGCGCCAGAAAAATATAGTCACCCGCCACCGTACACGATGGACAGCTCTCGTCCCCGCAATGCGTTGGTAATCTTTGAATCACGATCTCGTCCCCTTTCCTTTGCTCTTATCATAGCAGCTGAAAGTCGACATCAGTATGTCATATTACGAATAGATTTCTACAATTTTCTTTGCTTTTTGCAAAAGGATCTCGCGGATATGCGCAGGTGCTAGCACCTCGATATTCGTCCCATACGACAGCATCATCCCATATACCCACTCACCCTCAGGCCATCTCACCACCACCAAAAAGCTACCGTCCTCAAGGCGTTCCACTTCCGTCTGCCCAAAATCGTCATATACGCGATACGCCTGACCAGGTGCAATCCTGAGCGTCAGCGTCGTGTCCGCTTCTTTTTCCGTAATCGGTTCATTTTGTGCAATGGATTTCAGCAAATCCCTCTGCGCAAAATGCTCCCCCGTCACCAGCAATTCCGCAATCCGCGTCAGCTTAAACGTGCGCACACACTGCTTACTCAAACAATACGCCTTTACATACCAAGTCTTTGACTTAAACCACAGCTGCATCGGTTCGATACTTCTCTTTGTCCTTTCCCCATACGTACTGAAATACGTCATCTCCACAACCAGACGCTCCAAAATCGCCCTTTTCAGCTCCGTAAAAATCTGCCCGTTTTGGTAGCTCCAATCCGAAAAATCCACCTCAACCCAGCTTGTCATCGGTTTATTGAAAAACGAGCTTAATTTCTCCAGCACCTCCGCCGTGTCCTCCGTCCTCACCGCCGCAAGCCCCTCAAGTGCTGACAATATCTCGCTTTGCTCTTGATCGCTCAATATCGATTTATTCAGCACGAAATCCTCCACTAGGCTGATTCCGCCGCCCCGCCCCTTGCTCGTGTACACGGGAATTCCCGCCAGCGAAAGCGCGTCCACATCGCGGTAGATCGTCCTTTGCGACACCTCAAACCGCTCCGCAAGCTCCTTCGCCGTCACCGTGCTCTTGTTCATCAGTATATATACAATCTCAAAAAGCCGATTGATCTGCATATCGCTCACCTCTCCTCACAGTATAACAGATAAAATGTGACATGGGTATGTCAGGTTTCGGGGAAGGGGACGGGGAGAACAGGGGGGACGAAGGAGAACGAGCAGGGCTCTGCCCCGCACCCCGCAAGGGCTTCGCGCTTTGCACGAACTGGGGAGGGGGGGAGGGCGACACCAGAAGCATCTTGGTTGTCGCAATAGATTAACAATAAATCAATTCAAAAAAGCCTGCGGCTTGCAGGCTATAGGGGGGACGGGGGCGATGCGGGGCTAGGACGATGCACCCCACAAGGGCAAATTAAATGAGCGAAGCTCCCCTTGACCCTTTATTTGTTCGCGCTTTGCACGAACTGGGGAGGGAGGGTAACAAGAAGCATCTTGGTTGTCCTAATAGATTAGCAATAAAACAATTCAAAAAAGCCTGCGGCTTGCAGGCTATAGGGGGGACGGGGGACGAAAAGAAATGGGCGAAGCCCCTCCGATCAATCATCCGAAACCAGCGACAATAGAAGGGCAAAGCCCCGGTGGTTTGGGAACCTTGCGTAGCATGGATTCCCTACACGCAGCCCTGACCATGAGTGCCGCAAACAAGGGCGAAGTGCATTAAAAGAGCTTCATGTTGAAACAAACATTCCTGCTTCTTTGGGGATATGGATGACCCCTTCCTTGAGCCTGATGGCTTCAAAATAATTGTATATCTGCACTAGCTGCTCTGGGGAAAATGGCGCCAGCGATATCGTCGAGCAAATCCAGTCAATCAAGTCCTGCGTGTTTGTGATATCAAGCGCATCCACATAATCCAGCCGCTTGACATCCTCGAAATGACCCCTCAGTATCCCATATCCGTTTTGGAGTGTGAACGAGTACGTCTTCGCAAAGCACTCCACATTCTCATCAATATGATGCAGCGCATTGCATAGGTACGACCATAAGCCGTTTTCGCTATTCGTGGATGCATAGAACCTTCCCCCTGTTTTCAGCACCCGCCGCACCTCAGCCAGTGCCCCATCAAGGTCTGGGACATGGTAGAGCATATGGTTTGCAATGATCACGTCAAAGCTGTCATCCTCATAGGGGATGTTTTGGATATCGATCTGCTCATAGCTGACATTTTCAAACGCAGCGTATTTTTCCTTGACCGTACCCACCATGCCCTCCGAAAAATCAGACAAATGCAGCGTGCAGCCCTTCGGAAGGTCTTGGATTCGTCCATTCCACTGGTTGCCGTTCCCGCAGCCAAGCTCCAGCATGCGGTCACCTGGCGCGAAGTGATATTGCTCAAACATCCAGCCCACAATCCCTCGCTTATCCACGCTATACATCTCATGGAACTTGATTCTGATCGCTAGGTTTTTATCATCAGCATATTGGTTTTGCACATCTTTGGTTTGATTCATGGACGGCATGAGAATACCTCCGTTTTTTTATTAGTATAGCATTAGTTTTTAGGCATGGCAAATGGGGCGCTATATCAAACGCTCTAGGCGTTCTTTGCATTGCTGCAAAATAAAAACCCCACCGAGAGCATTTTCTCAGTGAGGATTATCATCCATTATATATGATCCGCTTACGCCTTCTTAGCGACAGGTACCCATACCTCAAACTTTGCGTTCTGGGGATCTGGGTTTAAGTAGACTTCGATTTCGGGGGCGTTCGTGTACTCGTAGCCTGAGGAGGGCAACCATTCGGTCACGATTCGCTTTTCCAATTCTTGAATGGATAGGTTTGTGCCCTCGCCGTAAAAGATCGCCCACGTTGCCGCGGGGACGGTGTATTCCTCAAACTCGCCGCAGGGGACGGTTGTGGAAACGGCGATATAGTAGCGCCACTCATCATCGTCCGCGCATGCACTCACGCCCAGTATGCCCATTGGCTCGGCGTTCATCAGAGGGGCAAACTTGCCGATCGTGCCATCCATTCCCGCCTTGTACCACATTTGCGGAACGACCTTGAAGCTCTCCTCCACCTCTTTACACAATGGCTGAGAAATGCCAACGATGCGAAATGCATCCTTTTTCTCCATGCGATATTCCATTTCTTCTGCTCCTTTGATGGTGATTTTGAAGCCGATAGGAGAGAAGGATTTGAGGGAGACACCACTATTTTTGGCAAGTGACGGCGCAACGCCATGCACCACCTGAAACGCACGATTAAATGCCGTTGGTGAAGCGTAGCCGTATTTCAGCGCCACATCAATGATCTTATCGCCGTTTTGCAGGTCTGCGGCGGCCAGCGTCATGCGTCTGCGGCGAATGTACTCCGACAGCGGCACCCCCGCCATATATGCAAACATCCGCTGGTAGTGATACGACGAGCAGCAGGCGATTTTGCCAAGCGCCGCGTAGTCGATATCCTCTGCCAGATGTTCTTCGATATAGTGAATCGTTGTGTTAAGTCGCGTAATCCAGTCCATTCCATCAGCGCCTTGAGCAAAAGTGTATCAAATGATGGCTAAGCTGTCCTCGCATTTCATGCACAATAATGCGAGCATACGCCTCTTTATTTTTGCTCCCTGAGCATCAATGCGCCCTTGGGCTCGGTGAGCTTGATCAGGGACACGCGGTTGATCTTGCAGAAATGCTCGTAAAGCTCAATCGCCTGCTGCTCTTTGTCTGTGCCCTTCATGATGGCTGCGATATCGCGCAGGATTTGCGCCGCCTGCTCATCTCCAAAGTAGCGATGCAAGCCGGAGCTCCAAACCGCTTTATCAGAGCCATTTTTATTGGCATGGTATTTCCAGAAGGGCATGGCTTTCGCCTGATCCGGCGTCAGCTCAATTCGGTAGTTTTCCTGCGCCTTCACAAAGCCCTCCGCCTGTCCATCGCCCTCGTGGTACTCGCCAACGAGAAATACAGCGAAGATATAACGGGTCTCTTCCTTGGTCTTGCGCTCGCGGGTGGTGAGCACGCAAAGGCTGTCCATACGCGCTTGATCCAGCTTCATCGGCTTGCCCTTGTTGATTCCGCGGCTGGCAATCCCTGCATACGCGCACCAGTCATTGAGCATATTGCTTTCATAGCAAATAAACTCGCCCGCCTGATGCTTGGCATCCAGCTCCTCGCGCGTGATTTTTTCATCCAAATACTGTGCGCATGGGTTTTCTTCCACGCTGCACCAGACTCGTTTTTCCGACTCAATGTTGGTTTTGATCGTAGCATCGCTGCATACGCCTGCAAACCCAACGCGCTGATCGGATTTATCGCCATCGCATAAGTTGCATTTGAAGGCAATATTCGCGCGCGGCAATACCTTCACCCTCGCACGGTCCTTCTTCGCCTTCGCTTCGATGATGCTGTTTTCCAGCTCTTCAAACTTGCGTCTGCGCTGCAGTTCCAGCTGAACGCGTGCTTTTTCGTCCTCTTCCTTGATCATCACATCGATCTGGGAAGCGAGCTGTGTATCACTTACTTTCAAAAAACTCTTGAAAGCGTCCGGAAACACAAACTCCTTTTTTCCTACTTTAAAAGAAATCGTGAGATAATTCTCACGATGCGTCACAACTTTACCTTCACCAAATGCCTTATGCGTTACTAGCTGATTTTTTAAATCCATCTTCACATATACTCCTTATCTTCATCTGCATTTCTCACCTTTGTCGTAGATACGTATTATGCAACGCAAGGTCATCATTCGGTTCAATGATGCCTTATACATTGAGATCAATCTCCGTCATCGTTGCTGATTTGCGTCATCATACAGCTGTGCTTTTAGCGCATCACATCGGTCATGGAATGATTTGATATACTAATTGTAGCATGTTCTTGAGAACTTCGCAAATAAACCATTGAAAATCAACGGTTTATGCAAATATTACATGTAAAAGTCCAAGAAATCCCGTTTTTCGGGACAATCAAAAGCAGCAGGTTGATGAATGTCAGCCTGCTGCTTTCAGTGAATGCTTATATTTTATCAGGCATTCTTCTTTGATTTGAGATAGGAGAAGAGCAGTGCCGCAAGCGCTGCGCCAACCAGCGGACCCGCGATGAACACCCATACCTCCGCCAGTGCGCTGCCGCCTGCAAACAAAGCAGGACCAATGCTGCGAGCTGGGTTCACGGATGTGCCTGTCAGCGGAATGCCCACGATATGAACGAATGCCAGCGTCAGACCGATCACAAGCCCTGCCTGCGCGCCCTTGGAGTCATCCGATGTGACGCCCAAAATGGTCAGCACAAAGATGAATGTCAGTATGATCTCCACAAACAATGCGCCGCCAATACCGCCTGCATTGGCTACGCCATTGGAGCCCAGCGCGCCCGTCAGGTCAGCTACGCCAAAGCCTGTGAGCATCCGCAGCAAGCCTGCACCCACAATCCCGCCAACGACCTGAGCGATCACATAACCGCCAAAATCCATCGCGCTGAGTTTCTTGGAGAGGAACATAGCAAATGACACCGCCGGATTGATATGGCATCCTGAAATGCCGCCAATCACATATGCCGTCGCTACAATGGATAAACCGAACGCCAGTGCAACCGCCAAATGCCCGCCTGACACGTCGCATCCAAGCACCATTGCACTTCCGCAGCCCATGAATACCAAGATCGCAGTCCCGATGAGTTCCGCAATATAAGCCTTCATATTCTTCATAGTATTTACCCCCATGCCCTATTTTTGGTGATCCATAAATCAATATACCATACATTATTATCATTGACTAGGGCTTTAAGGGGCGTAAATCAATGGGAAAATGTAACAACAAAAAAGCAGGCTGACACATGATCAACCTGCCTATCATTACTTCCTCATCCCCGCCAGCACCTTATGCAAAAGCCCGTATAGCTGGATGCCTTCCTCCTGCGTGAGGTTCACGCATTTGCCAATCTGCATGGGGATGGAAACAGCGCGCTCCTTGAGCGCTTCACCCGCCTCCGTGAGCACGACGTTGAGGGTGCGCTCATCCGCCTTGGAACGCTTGCGCTGCACAAAGCCCTTCGCTTCCATCTTTTTGAGAAGCGGGGTGAGCGTGCCTGAATCCAGATACAGTATGCTGCCCAAATCCTTCATCGTCACTTCTTTGCGCTCCCACAAGACCATCATCGTGATGTACTGCGTATAGGTCAAATCCAATGGGTCAAGGTAGGGCTGGTATTGCTTGACCACCTCTTTAGCAGCGGCGTACAGCGGGAAGCAGACCTGATTTTCGATTTTGAGCACGTCGTATAGATCATTCATCGTTTACAAACCATTCCTTTGTTTGCTAATGAGCGCGTGCCTGATTATTTGACAACGCTTCTGGCGAATGCTTTGACCCGCTTGAGATCCTCATCGTTGGGCTTGCCCTTATGGAAAATGCCAAACGCGCCCTTGCAGTAAAACTCCTGCTCGCTCATGGGGATATTTTTCTGGTCAGCGAGCTTTTTGACCTGCTCATATGTGGACTTCACCATCGCAGTGGTGCTGAAGTTCACGATTTTGCCGACCTTCACATCCAGATTCTTAACGAATTCCTTCACCTGCGGGTCTGCGTCAAATGCGTAGACCGCACTGCCCAAAAACAGGATGTCCACATCCTCCTTGAGGCCTTGATCCACCGTGAGTGCGGGAACGCCTAGCTCACTTGACAGTGCGTTTGCAAGCTTTTGCGTGTTTCCGCCTTTTGAATAATATCTGATAGCAATTTTCATTGCGATTCCTCCATCTTTTTGTATCTTCCAGGTTGATTATAGCACTTTAGCGATCGCTTCGTCCATCTTTTCAGGTGTGGTGGTGGGCGCAAAACGGTCGATGACCGCGCCGCTTCGATCCACAAGGAACTTGGTGAAATTCCATTTAATATTGCTGCCAATTGCGCCGCCCTTTTGCGACTTGAGGTAGGTGAACAGCGGCTCTTCGTCCTTGCCATTCACATCGATTTTTGCAAACTGCTTGAATGTCGTGTGATAATTCAGGCTGCAAAAGCTGGAAATCTCGTCGCTCGTACCAGGTGCTTGATGCCCAAATTGGTTGCATGGGAAGTCTAAAATCTCAAACCCCTGCGCCTGATACTTCTCCTGCAATGCTTCAAGACCCTCGTACTGCGGGGTAAAGCCGCAGCCCGTTGCAGTGTTTACAACCAGCAGCACCTTATCGCGGTAGTCCGCCATCGACACATCTGCGCCCTTATTGTCCTTGACCACGTAATCATAAATCTTCATATTATTATCCTCCACAGTCGTTTGATTTTGTACAATTAGATTGTACGCAATTGAATCCAGTTTGTCAAGCGATATTTTAGCGGAAACGATAGGCAAATGAAAATCCAACCATGCAAAACATATCAATCTTGAGCTCAAGCTGTTGCTCCATCAATGCCATCAAGCAACTACTTCGCTTTTGAATTAAACCTCTGGTTTGTGATAAAGCCCGATGATCTCATTGAGTATATTCAGCATTTCTCTAAACCTGCTGAAATCTATATTCATGTGATTACGAGAAACGAACATGGAGAATGTTTCTTTCCCATAATGCTGAGTATCGCCTTTTTTTATATCACGCGAAAACGTTCTGCCATCTATCACTTGTGACAGAGTGTTCTCATCGAACAAATCCTCTATTTCGCATTCGTCTTTCCCGTCAACCAACGGGTTTGTCAAAAGATATAGATTTCCTTTGTCAATGAGCTTCAAATGCAGTATTCGCTTCAGAGTTTCTCTCCTCACATCATCAAGCTTTACATGATCAGAGAATTTTTTAATAGGTTTATTCTTGCTTGAAAGCTCATTATCAAAAACAAGAATAACAGGATTTTGGGCAGAGCAATTGCCAGCCTTCATAAAATACGTCAAGTAATCCGGATATACTCTCTTATTGTCACTCGTCGGGGAAAAAAAGTTGAAAAGATTCTTCATTGTATCTGCACCATCTTGAGAAATATGAAGGAAATAAGACAATCTTTTTGACCTTTTTAAAAATGATACATGATACTCAAATGTACCATCAGGTTTTCTTTCAATCAGACAAGGATATTCGGCATGGAGCTTCCTGAGCGCTGCTTTCATATAGACTACGTCTGTTTTTCCTTCCGTTACTATAATCGGTTTGCTATTGGAAAAGAAATATTTATAGAACAAAAACTTCTGATATTGTTTTTCCCTGCTGTTAAGATTCCACCCTTTATGTTCTCCTTTTCCATCCCGCTTATTGTTATATTTGTCAAGCTGATTGATAAATGCGAACCGACCCTCCAGCTGTTTCAGCGTTCCGATTTTTCCATCTATTGTATACTCACCGTTTGTGTAAAGGGTATGCGCCATTGCCTTTGTTTTTCGAGCATATATACGATCAACATTCAGTTTTTTATTAACGATCAATCCTGTCACAACCTGCTTGGAATCCTTATATTGCAATCTTGTTTTCTTCTCATTGATAGTAAATCCTGCACTCGTAACTTCCTTTGCTACGTCTTCATAAAATTCGGATTGCATGCCTAAGAATGCCCTGTTGTTAGTAGAAAAAGTTAAATCATCCGCGTATCTGGAATAATCAAGCTTATACCTTTTGGCTATCCGCAAGAGCTTCATGTCCAGTATTTGGCATATCATATTGGTGATGATTGGCGAAGTGGGTGCACCTTGAGGCAAGCATCCTTGGAAACAAGTCAACTGTGCAATCACAGTAGCCACCTGGTTTGGCAGCTCAAAGTCTCTGTTTTTCTCAAAATAACCCTTCACTCTGCCAAAATGAAAGCTGCTAAAAAAATTCTTCAGGTCAAGATTCAGTACATATCTTTTGTTTCTATGAATTTGCGCATTCGAAATAATTCCCTTGCCTTTTTCAAATGCATGAGATATGTTTGTACGAATATTTCTGCTTGTCCGAATATCCAATTGATGCTTCCATAAAGCCATTGCCAACTTCTTCTGAATATCCTTCAAATCACCGGTAGGAGCGTTGATACAGCGCTCACCACCACTTTTCTTTGGTATTGTAAATGATTGATAATATGCATCTGTGCTTTTAACATATAAAATATAACTGAGTTTTCGCCTTGGAAACCCCAAAAAATCCGCTAGTTCATTCCGCGTTGCTATGTCCTTGAAATTTCCCATGATGTCACCTCAAAAAGAAAGAGGCGTGTGGCAACTCATTATGCCGAAGCATTTAGTTTTGTTTGATCGTCAGCGGCATTTGATTTAGGCAATTCCCCCAACCATTTTTATCAACACTTGCGAAACACAAGTACAAAATCTTGCCACACGCTTACCTCTGATTATATTACATAACATTACACAATTCAACTAATAATTCCCTCTCTTCTCTTGGGTTTCACCATAGAATCATCATAACTCCTGCTAAACCGATGACGCACTAGCCGCCATCCGCAGTGCCTTTACCGCCATGATCTGAAAAATGGACTATGACCAGATTTCCGTTCAAGCCCTAGCGCAGCGCGGGCGGAAAGTAAAGACTTGCTCATTCATTTCAAATGATGCAATTTAAGTTATTGACATATGCCAGATACAGTTTTATAATTGACATATGTCAATAACCGCGAAGGAGGTACTGCCATGCCACGTCCAAGAAAATGGCGCAGGGTTTGCACCATGCCAACGTGCAACGAATTTGGTCCTGAAAACGGATGCCGACAGGGTGTCATGCCCATGACAATTGACGAATATGAGACCATTCGCCTGATTGACCTTGAGGGCTATACGCAGGAGAAATGCGCCGATCAAATGGAAGTGGCCAGAACAACCGCTCAAGCCACCTACGCCAGTGCACGGCGGAAAATCGCACAGTGCATTGTGGAGGGGCTGACACTTTCGATTGGCGGCGGGGAATACCGACTTTGCGAGCATCGACAATACTGTCATGGCTTAAATCGCTGCGCGGGCAAATGCCATGCACAGGAAATCAAAATCAGGAGGAATGGTCCAATGAAAATCGCAGTCACTTATGAAAACGGAAAAGTATTTCAACATTTCGGCAAAACAGAGCAGTTCAAGGTATATGCCATTGAGGATGGCAAAATCGCTTCCAGCGTAGTTTTATCCTCAAATGGAAAGGGTCATGGCGAGCTGGCGGGGATGCTGCGGTCATGGGAAGTCACAGCCCTTATCTGCGGCGGCATCGGTCAAGGCGCAAAGGACGCGCTAGCCAAAGCGGGCATTGATGTCTATGGCGGCACGCAGGGAGATACAGACCCATTGGTGCAGGCATTCTTGGCAGGCACTTTGGATTACAATGCAAACGTGATGTGCAATCACCATAGCCATGCAGATGGCTCATCATGTGCAGATCACCATCACGACCACTGCTAATCTGGCAACGCAAATGATAAACACCGAGCACCGCAATTTTCAGCGGTACTCGGTGTTTTTGCATTGTATCATCGTTTAAAGCACACGAATCGAGCATTTCAAATTTGATATCGCCATTTCTTCAAAGGCTTGCCTTACGGCAGGACTCGCAAACGCCCGCTTGGGCATAAGGGAATAAATTCGCGGAGCTTGAATCAAGAAATAGAAATCATCGCTTGACCAAATTTCGGAATAAATATCCCACTTTAGATCTGAATCAATCGTTGGTGTTTGAAATATGATTCGATCCTGTGAAAAGGTTACATGATATTCCTCGTGGTATTTTGCTGTCTGCTGAAACTTATATGCAGGCAGCCAAAAGTAGATGCCCCACCCCATCAGCAGCCCAAGCAACGCAACGGCTAAAGCAATGATGCTCAGCACACTACAAGATGAGCTAAGCAGATAGTATATCGAAAACGGCAGATACAGCGCTATCACTACAATGCTTGTTTTCGTGATCGTCTTGCTTGCGAATAAATACTGTCTTTCTGCTTTGATATATTCTGCCTGCGTGTACTCAAACACCAATTCTACTGTGTCCATCAATGCAAACCACCTATCATCATCGCCGCGCTATCGGCGTATTCTTTCCAAGGTCATATATGCCCACGATTATATCATCATTTTCTGTTTTGATCCATAGCGCAAGAATATTGTTTAGTAGCTAAACAATATTGACATTCGGGCATGGGAATGGTATACTTTCTATGCAGGAGACCATATTTTATGCCTGAGTGCAGTGAAAGGACTGATCATTCCGATGCAGTGCAGAATCATCCATCGCTATTTCACCACGTTAAGCGCCCTGATGGAGGAGGAAAAGAAGCCAAGGAATTATGGCACGAGTCACCTCCTATACCATTCAGAAATCAACCTGATAGACTGCGTCCACAAGCATCCGGAATGCAACGCCATCACCCTATCCCGCATGATGGGGGTTACCAGAGGCGCAGTCACCCAAATCGGAAACCAGCTGGAAGAGAAGGGTTTCATTGCAAGATACCTAAAAAGCGGCAATAAAAAGGAAAAGTATTATCGGCTGACGGAGCTTGGGGACGAGGTTAGGCGGGGTCATGAGCAATATCACAAAGAGGCGAATCAGCGTATATGCAGCTATCTAAGCACCCTTGAAGAAAGCGATGCCACGCTGATCATGGACTTTCTTGATCAAATCTCCATGCTCCCCATCAGCGAGTTTGAATGCTGCGGTGATTGCAACTGCACCGGCTCGTCCCTATAGCAGGGCCATTTAAGCGGCGCAAGCTTCGCCATATTAAAGGACTCCGCCTCATTCTCAGGCGGCAAAACCAACCACGAGTTTTCATGCGGTATCTTGCCAAAATACCGCAAATCGATACGATAAGGAGCATATACATGCTGACACTGAAGAATATTTGTTTTAGTGCCGTTGATGAGAACAATCATCAAAAGGACATCTTAAAAAATGTGAGCCTGACGGTGGACACAGGGAGCTTTGTGGTGATCACCGGTCCAAACGGAGGCGGTAAATCCACCCTGTCCAAAATCATCATGGGGCTGGAACCGTCCGACAGCGGAGACCTCATCTTTGACGGAGAGAACATCACAGGTCTTGATATCACCCAACGAGCCAGACGAGGGATCGGCTTTGCGTTTCAGCAGCCTGTCAGGTTCAAGGGTCTTGATGTAAAGGCGCTGCTGCAATATGCGGCGGGCAGAAGCCTCACCACAGCGGAGGCATGCGAATACCTATCGCAGGTGGGTCTTTGCGCCATGGACTACATCAACCGAGAGCTCAACGCCAGCCTGTCAGGGGGCGAAATGAAGCGGATTGAAATCGCTATTTTGATCGCACGGAATGTCAAGCTGTCCATTTTTGATGAGCCTGAGGCAGGCATCGACCTATGGAGCTTCCACAACCTCATTGAGGTGTTTCAAAAGCTGAGGCGGGAAACCAACGGCTCGATCATCATCATTTCCCATCAGGAAAGAATCCTTGAAATAGCGGATAAAATCGTTGTCATTGCCGATGGCGTCATCAGCGCCCAAGGCAGGCGGGAGGACATTCTGCCCTCCTTGCTGGGCAATCCGGACACCTGTAAGTTCTACAAAAGGGAGGCTTGAGCGCATGAATGCGATTGCTGCAAATTTACTGAAGATCGTCTCAGGCATCACCGAAAAGCTTGGGGGTGCGTATAATATCCGAATCAACGGAAAGGGCTACCGCATGGTGAGCACCAAGAACATCCGCATCACTGGCAAGCCTGATGGCAGCGGCATCGATGTATACGTAAGCCCAGGCACTCAAAATGAGAGGCTGCATATTCCTGTTGTCATCGACAGCAGCGGCGTAACGGATTTGGTTTATAACGACTTTCATATTGGTGAAAATGCCAATATCGAAATCATCGCGGGCTGCGGCATCCACAACGACGGTATGCATCTGACCCAGCATGATGGCATTCACACATTCCACGTAGGGAAAAATGCCAGAGTTCAATATACGGAAAAGCATTATGGAGAAGGCAGCGGCGAGGGGAGCAATGTGCTCAATCCCGTGACCATTATCCATTTGGAAAAGGGCGCAACCCTAGAGATGGAAACCGTGCAAATTGATGGCGTGGACAGCACCGAGCGAGTCACAAAAGCGGACATCGCCGATGATGCCAGCCTCATCATCAAGGAAAAGCTGATGACGGGAGGCAACCAGAGCGCCACCACCCAATTCGAAGTGAATTTGGATGGAAAAAATTCCAGCGCCAATCTGATTTCCCGCTCTGTGGCACGCGGGCACTCAAAGCAGTATTTCTATTCTGTCATCAATGGCAATAATATGTGCTCGGGGCATTCCGAATGCGATGCGATTATCATGGATCAGGCCATGGTTAAGGCGGTTCCCGACGTGACTGCAAACCACGTGGATGCCGCATTGATTCACGAAGCGGCCATCGGAAAAATCGCGGGAGAGCAGATCATGAAGCTTCGCAGCCTTGGCATGGATGAGGAAGAAGCGGAGCAGGAGATCGTCAATGGATTCCTGAAATAACCCACGGCTGCTGCCGCGATACGGCATACTGGTTTCAGCCACTTAAAGACGCAAAAACGACTGCATGAGCCAAGCATCAAAAAAGAATGCTTGGACTTCATACAGTCGTTTTTGTTTAGCCTGATGGCTTATTATGCAGGCACAATAAGCCATCAAAGAACATTAGGGTGCTGATGAATGCGCAATCCGCAATCTTCTTGCTATTGTACACGATGACTTCCTTTGCAAAAGCGTTGAAGGCTTTATCGCGTATCAGTTCCCAGATTTTGTAGCATCTGTCACTGCGCCTATCGTGATGCCGATCATTCTATTCGCTGTGGATTGGCGCTATGGGCTTGCCTCGCTGGTCGGTATCAGCCTCGCATTCGGTGCACAGTTCATGGGCTTTGGCAGCGGCGCGGGCGTTCAATAGAGCCATCTTTGGATGCTCTGGGGAACTGGCATCGTTGCGGCTTTCCTCGCATTCTTGGCTGCGAAGAACGACTCCCGCAAGACCTATATTGCGTCCTATCAGGAATCAAACGCCACAAGGCTGCGCATCGCCGAGCATTTTCGCAAGCTGCCCATGAACTTTTTCGCACAGAAATGGTAAGACCTCTCTTTCTCCTTGGCTTGCAACTAGGCAGCAAGAGGTCCTACCTTTCCTCTTTATACTCAATAGCAGAATCCCTTGTACCTGATCAGAACATACAAACGATTCGCCTATAAGAGGCAGATTGTTCGCGGGGAAAATACTTGTGTCTCGCCGCTAGGGATGGATCACCCAAGCATCGCCTGTCGCAGCGGTTGCACGGATGGTGAAGGCGTAGGTTTTCAGGTCAGCGATAAGCTCCGCCTTGCAGCCATCCCTCTCCCATATGAAATGGAGAGATGCCCCATCGCTCACAATGTCCAGATGACTATCAAAGCCAAATGCGCCGAACGTATTGCGGAAGCGAAGCATTTTGAGCTGCTCCGTCACAATATTTTGCTCAAGCCCCTGTGCGATTGCTTGATTGGATAAGTTCGTTCGGTTGATTTCCTTATGCCCTCCCGCACCGCCATCTGTAGCGGCTGCGATATCGTTCTTGCCCGCGAACAAATCCAAGTACCACACCTGTGGTTTCCCAGGCATGAACAGTTGAATTGCACGCGCCAGCAGCATTTTGTCAACGTTTTCGCCAAGCGCGCTGAAATAGGTCGCATTCACCTGATAGTAGACGTTCTTCTGTCCATGCAAATCCTTGACCATGCCGCCGCGCGCAACCACCGTGTCAATCAGCTGCTGAATCCTTGGCTCGGGCAGCAGCCCCTTCAAATCAAGCAGTGGAATGCCATCGTGGCAGCCAAGCATATTCACCGTGCGCATCCCTTTTTCTTGGATTTCTCTTGCCCAGCCAGATAGCGCTTGTCCGTTTCCGCACTCAAGCGCATCAATCAAGAGCCCCGGCAGAAAGAAATCATAGGTCATATAGCCTGCTTGGGACAACTTTTCATGGGTTTTTTCGGCGTAGCTTGCGTGGATTTCAGGCTGCAATGTGAGGTCATATTGATCCGCCAATGCCCCAACGCGCCCAAGCAAATCCCATGTGTCCGGTTCGTTGAGGAAGTTGCGCTTGCCGGGCGTTTTGGGCGCATAGGCAAATGCATCCAGCCGCACAATCCTTGCGCCGTAGCCCGATAGCTGCTTGAGAGTTTGATCGTAGTATTCCCACACCAAGGGGGATTCAATGTTGAGGTCCATCTGCCCGAGGTATTTCCTGTTTGAATCCAAGAACGCCAAAACGCTTGCCTTCGCATCTTCAAACTCGCCAAAATCAATGTGACTGGGGGTCATCCCATGATCCAGCGAGTCGTTGATATGTGCTGCCAGCCGCTTTGCGCCGCCAAACTGCATGGCGCTTATGCGCATGAGGTCCTGCTCATCCACGCGCGGATAGCGCACTTCCTGATAGAAGGTGTTCCAGTAGGGCGTGCTGTGTCCATCCGGAAAACGAACCATCAGGATGGGCAAACCGGGCTTGCGGAAAAACATGTCCTTCAGGTATTTCTCATCAGGCTGTATGTAGCCCTCTGCGGTCATCTTCCCATAGCCTTCCCAGAATCGGTTCCAATCAATGAAAAAATCCTTGTAAACCGATTCATTGCCCTTGGCTAGAATATCTTGAAACCTATCGCATAGCACGGAGGCATGGTTGAGGATGAAGTCCAGTTTCAGATCGATATGAAGCGCCCCGAGCGCCTCCATGTCCGCGGGGGTTGCGAGGTCACGGTTTAGATCGTAGCTGATCACCGAGAATCCGCGATCCAAATCCGTATGATAGAGGCTTGGCAGAATATAGAGCGACCCAAATGCACCGCGTACCGCTTCACTCTGCAAAAACCGCGTCACATCCTTTAGCGTGCCGCCCAAGCTGTCCGGATAGAGGTTGAGCATGGGGGAAGCCATTTGGTTTGCGTTCATTGTCCCGCTCCCTCCCTTAGCATCAGCGCACGATACTCTTGGCGCGAGAGCATGCCGCCGTTTTTGGATACGATCACGTCAGCCCTGCCCGATTGGGTATCCAAGAGCTTTTGCTCAATGCCAAGCACCATGGTGGTAAATGCGCCGTCCGCATTGCCGTCGCGCTGACGCGACATACGGTGCACGAGCGTTTCCTGGGGCGTGCTGTTTAGGAAGATTCGATAATCAACGCCTTGAAGGTAATCGCTGTTGCCATGCGTCCACTCTATCACAAGGACCTTCACCCCGCTAAAGTCAACGCTGTCATACCATAGGTCGGTGACGGCTCTGCCCATACGCTTTAGCATGATGCGCTCCGCTCCGTTTTTGAACGCTGATATGATCTGGGACACTTCGCTAAAATCAATCTCATTGGGCGTACCCAAATACGCCTTGAGCGCCATGCGTCCCTGCTCTTGATAGGTCGATAGCCAATCGGCATCCCTGCACAGCGCAGGCTCTGCGTCCTGCCCGTCCTCCTGCCATTGCCGCAGCTGCTGTCCCCTATCGTCTGTATATTGCCCGCTTGCCAAAAGACCCCTCATCCCGCCCCTTTGGAACACGCGAAGGCGCTCCGCGTCATTATCCTTTGGGATGCGCAAGGGGTAATTATCCCCTGACAGCGTATAGCTGCCGATCCCCTCATGCCCAAGGTAATAGGTGATCAAAGAGGCTATTTCCGATTTTCCAACGCCTGAGCCGCCGTACACCGATATCACCGCACGCTCATGCGATGTCTTTTCAAATATTGGGGGTAGTTTTTCCAGCAGCATCGGCATGAGCAAGCCCGCCTTTTGAATATGCGTCCCCCCTATTTGAATCTGATCACCCGGCATATCGCCCTGCGCAATGCCCGTTTCGGGAATCGCTATATCCGCCCATGTTTTCCTCATGCAAAGCTCACTCCTTATCTCCCTATCTGCCGCGCCCCATGAATGGACGCGGAAAAAATGCCGCAAAAGATCATTCCTTTGCGGCATTGCATATCAGCGGTTGCACGGATACAGCGGATCATCCTCTGCACCCTTGATCGTCCGATCTCCGCGAATCCATTCTTCGCTTACCGCAACGTATTTCACCTGCTTGCGGCCGCCCCAGCTATATGCAGCATGGACCTTGCCATCGGCGCCCTGCATCACCACAGGGTATTCATAGCGGCGATTGTTCACATCATTCCATGGACCTGTAAAGCCCTCTCCGATTTCGACAATGCGGCGATAAGGCCATGTTTTGCCTCCGTCATCCGAAATCGCCAGCGTCACAGGGCAGCGTTGATCAGGCCAGATGGCCACTTTGCCGCTGGGTTCTTCGCTAAAGGAAACGTCGTTATAGATCATCGCGATACCGCCGCTTTGAAGCTTCACAGCGGATATGGAGGAGTTGTTGTTGCGCAGCTCTGTGCGGTAGGGGATCGTCCATTCATCGCCAAAATCGCTCGAGGTAGAAATGTAGATGCGATCGGAGAAACGGCTGCGCAGCAGCGCGATCAGATTCCCGCCTTCAAGCTCGATCACATTGGCATGAACCCGCCCAGCGCTTCCGGGCATTTCAACCGCGCGCCAAGTCTTGCCCTCATCATCGCTCAGCTGAAGGAGGGTGATGTCGCTGCCATTGCGCGTTTTATCCTCAAAGCAGCGCCAATTGCCAAATATCCATCGGCCGTTTGAGAGCACCTGTATCTTCTGCCTGCAAAAAGAGCCTGGGTAATCAAACATGGTGGTCGTTTCTCCCCATGTATACCCTTGGTCAGAGGAGATTTTGCAGCGGATTTCAGCTGTGAACTGCAAGCTGTACAGCGCGGGGGTATCTTTCGTGCGCGCGACTTGCGCGGTATACATCAGCCATATATCCCCATTGGGATGCTGAAAGAGGCTTGGGTTTTGCTCTGAGCGTACTGCGTCATCCGATATCTTTTCGGGATTGCTCCATTGGCTTTCCCCCGCTTTGAGGCGGCTGCCAACGATGGAGATGTCCGCATAGCCTTCGCTCGACCCTGCAAACCAGACGCATAGCAAATCTCCGTTTGACAGCTCAAGCAAATCTGCCGCGTGGCAGCTGTTGAAAGGAACGTTGGGAATCAATGCCTCCACCGTGTCAAGGCGCTGATCGTGATATAGTCTGCCATCAGTACCAAGCGTTGGTAATTCGATGAATTCTCTTGCCATGATTCTTCCCCCTTCTCTCCTCAGCCCTTCACAGACCCAAGAAGAATGCCTTTCTTAAAGTATTTTTGAACAAAAGGATAGACGCAAACGATGGGCAGTATCGTGATGAAAATGGCAGCGGATTTTAGGTTGTGCTGATTTAAGGTGACCCCATCCACCACCACGTTTCTAAATGTGGTATCCGATGAACCGCTGGTGATTACGACATTTTTGAGCACCTGTTGGATCGTTTTGAGGTCATTGCTCTTGAGGTAAATCTGTGGGATCAAATACTGGTTCCATGTCGCTACCGCATAGAAGGTGCCGATGGTTGCCAGGATCGTGGTTGACAGCGGTAAATAAATTCGCCATAGCAGCTGCAAGTCGTTCGCGCCGTCAATGAACGCCGCCTCCTCCAGCTCATCCGGAATGCCCAGCAAAAAGGTACGGGCGATAATCAGGAACTGCGTATTAATCGCGCCCGGGATGATCATGACCCAAGGATTATCCACAAAGCCAAACATATTGTAAATGATGTACTGCGGGATAATGCCCGCATCAAAGACCCATGTAATGATGAACAGCTTCATCATCCAATGACGGTGGACGAAACGCTTGCGGCTGAGCACAAACGCCGTGACATAGGTCACCAACAGCGCCGCCACCGTGCCGACTATTGTATACAAAAACGAGTTGAGCAATCCCGACCCTACATTGAAGCGCGGGTTTTGAAAAATATACTCAAAGGAGCGTAACTGAAACCCTTTGGGCAGGAAGGTCACCTGCCCAAGTGCCAGAGGCGCGCCGTCGGAGCATGCCACAAAGAACACATATAGGAAAGGATAGACACAGACCAGCGAAACCAATACAAGTATCGTATTGTTGACGCAATCGAACAATTGAAATTTCCGCTTTTTTCTTATTTTCATGTTCAGTCCTCCTTTCTCAGAATAGCCGCGCATCGGCGACTTTATCAGCAATACGATTCACACCCGTGACCAGCACAAAAGCAATCAGCGATTTTACTACGTTCACAGCGGTACCATAGCTGTAGTCCGGAAATCCCGTCGATTGAAACGCAATGCGGTATACATAGGTCTGAATGACATCCGCCGTAGCGTAGGTGCTTGGGTTGTACATGAGTAGGATACGATCCAAATTGACAGTGAAGATATTGCCAATCGAGATGATCAGCATGACGATCACGGAGGTAGCAATGGACGGCAAGGTAATATGCCTCATCATCTGCCACCGATTCGCTCCATCCATATCCGCAGCCTCATACAGCGCAGGATCAATGGCGGTCATGGCGGCGATATAGATGATGGCGGAATAGCCAAATGTCTGCCAGATTTCAAGGATGACATACAGCGGTCTAAACCAGCCGGGACTGGACATAAAGTTAATGGGTTTCCCGCCTGCTGCGGTAATCAAGTTGTTCACCAAACCGGAGGATGGCGAGAGCACTGTGCTCAGAATGGAAACCATGACTGCCGCCGAAATAAAATAGGGCAGGAAGCTCATGGACTGCACAAAGGAATGCAGCTTCTTTTGTTTCACTTCGTTGAGAAACATGGCAAAAACAATGGGGATGGGGAATACCACCACGACCGAGAGCACCGCCAATACGATGGTGTTTCTGGTAACGGTCAGGATGTAGGGATCACTGAAAAGTCTGGTAAAATTAGCAAAGCCTACCCACTTACTGCCAAACAATCCTCTTGCTGCGCTGAATTTTTGAAAAGCAATAGCCATAGCGCCAACAGGCCCGATCTTAAAAAGGAACAAAATCAAGAAGCCCGGCAGTATCAATACATACAGCAGCCAGTTACGCATAACATCCTTCTTGATGCGTTGCCATAGGGTTGGTTGAGGGTCTAGTGTCGCAGCGACAGGCTTCATTTGACGCTTCTGCATAGGTAATGCCCCTTTCGGAATCCTCCTCCTCCGCGGTTTCCGCCGCGGAGGAGGAAGCATAGATGCCTCAGATAAGGCAATTGAAGTTGGTTAGTTCTCGCCGTAGGTTGCCTGGTAAGCAGCCAACTGAATTTCTTCAATGCGGCTGAGTCCCATGGTGTTCATCTGGTCTTGGAAAGCCTTCCAGCTATCCGCGGTCAGCTCGGTTGTGCCGTTGACAAAGGATGTCAAGCCCGAAAGCTGAGCGTCAAACACGGTAGCTACCAAGTTCGCAATTTCCATCGATTGCTCATCGGTGAACTTGAGAACATAGGCGGGCAGTAGGTTTTCTTCGGTGAACAGGCGGCCTGTTGCTTCTGCGATCAGCACGTCATTCCATTTGAAGAATGCTTCATCATCCACAGGCTTGCAAACGGTCAGGCGGTCAGATAGGAAGCTCCAGCGCTTTTCACCGGCGGCGGTTGCTTCTTCTGCGTTAAAGTCTACGATGAATTCTTTTTCGCCATCAGCATTTACTTGGTAGCTTTCGCCTTCAACGCCGTAGTTGGCTAGCACGATGCCTTCCTCAGAGTAGAAGAAGTCATGGAATGCAAGGATGGTTTTGATCGTTTCCTCAGAGCAGTTCGCGTTCACAGCGGTAACGCACTCGTCATTATACTTCATGCTGGTGGTTACTGGCAGTACGCTGCCGTCATCAGCTTTGATGAAGTTCATAACGCCCATCTGGTAGTTAGGATCGTTATCAGGGCCGCCGTTTTGCATGAACCACTGTGCACGGTTGTAGTAGTCATAGAAGATGGAGCCGTTGCCGCTTAGCATTGCGGATTCCCAATCAGCTTCGCCGAAAGTGCCTGCAACCCACTCTGGGTTGATGAGGCCTTCGTCATACCAAACCTTCATGGTCTCAGCCATGGTATATGCGCCGTCATTCATGATGTCAAAAGAGCCATCCTTGGAATGTCCGCTTACATATACGCCATTGGATTCTGTGAGGGAGATGTTGGAGGGGCAGCCAAACCATGCTGCAAATCTCATCGCCGAGTCACGGCCTGAGAGGGGATAATAGTTCTTGTTCTCTGCGCCGTGGAATGCCTTGAGGGCGCGCATTGCGTTGGTGAAATCCTCCATCGTTACGATGGCTTCAGCATCAACGCCGGCAGCTGCAAAATGATCCACGCGATAGCCGATCAAGTCAGCGAAGATGGGGGTTTCTTTGCACAGTCCGTAGATTGCGCCGTCTGCACTGGTTACAAGACCTTTGTATGCGGGGTTTGCATCGATGTAAGCCTGCAGGTTAGGGGCATACTGCGCGATGTAGGGTGCTAGGTCAACAAAGACGCCTTCTGGGCCATATACGTTGGTCTGGCTCAGCTTGGTCATCACTGCATCAGGCAATGTGTTGCTGATGATGCGTTGGTCGATTTCAGAGTAGCAATCTGCAAACTCTTCAGGTCCGTACACGTATTCCACGTTGATGCCTGTGCGGACTTCCGCTTCGTCATACCACTTGAGTTCCTTGATCCAGTCAATATAGGTCGAACGCATGTACATGGTATAGGTACCGTTGGTGTTTTCCTCCGCCACAGCAACTACGCCACCTAGCAGCGTCGTCATAATTGTGACCATAAGCAATAGGGAGACTAGTTTTTTCATTAGAAATACCTCCTTATAATTATACAACAGCCTCTGCGGATGACTTCGCAAAGCTGATCGCATACGAAATGGCATTGAGCAGGCTAGCCGCACTGGCTGTTCCTTTACCTGCTTGATCAAACGCAGTGCCATGATCCACCGATGTGCGGATGATCGGGAGTCCCAATGTGATATTAACACCGCTGACCGCCTGCCATTTTTGGGTCTCGCGGTCAAAGATGAATCCGAGTAGTTTGAGGGGGATATGCCCCTGATCGTGGTACATTGCCACCACAATGTCATACCAACCGCCCTTTGCCTTGGAAAAGATGGTGTCAGGCGGTACAGGACCGATGGCATTCATCCCTTCCCCGCATGCCTGCTGGATGGCTGGCTGGATCTCCTCGATCTCCTCCCTGCCAAACAGCCCGCCCTCGCCGCAATGGGGGTTAAGCCCTGCAACGCCGATGCGAGGGGACGCGATCCCCATGTCCAGACATGCCCTGTGCGCAATGCGGATCACTTCGAGCACCCGCTCCCTCTTTACTCTGTCGCATGCCTCGCGGAGCGATACATGGGTGGATACATGCACAATGCGCATATCCTCATGGGCAAGCAGCATGGTGTAGTGATCTGTTTGGGTGAAATGGGCGTAAATCTCCGTATGCCCTGAAAAGTGATGTCCCGCCAGATTAAGCGCCTCTTTGTTGAGGGCATTGGTCACGGTGGCATCTACCTCGCCCGCCATCCCCAGATCAATCACCTTTCGAACATATTGGAATGCTGCGTCGCCGCCAGCAGCGCTCACCTCGCCAATCGGGATATCGTCTGGTGTGCATTGCCCTATATCCAGCACATCGATGGTGCCGTTTACAAACAGCGCTTCCGCTACCTGATGGATGGGGCGAATGGTGAGCTGCGGCATGCCCGGGATGTCCATGGCGCGCTGCAATATGCTGCAATCGCCAACGACAAGCGGTCTGCACTGCTCGTATACCTCGCCATCTGCCAAAGCACGAATGCATAGCTCAGGACCGATGGACGATGGATCACCCATTGTGATCCCAATAATCGGTTTCAATTAACAAACCCCCTTTGCACTCAGTTCATCAAGTGCCTTTTGAACTGCGTCTATTCCCTCTTGAGACAGTCGGTTAAACGGCGCTCTGCACTTGCCCACCGCATGGCCTTGCATTGCCGCAGCAGCCTTGACGATGGTGTTGGGATTCCCATACTTAAAGCAGTCCCTAAAGGGGCGAATCGCGTCCTGTGCCTCGCGTGCACCGACCATATTACCCTTCATAAAGCGTTGATAGATGGCAGCCATGTTCTTTGGGAATACATTGGCGCATCCTGCGATACCGCCATGCCCGCCTGCCAGCAATGTCCAGAGTATCAGCGAATCGTTACCTGACAGCACGATGAAATCCCGCTTGCGCGTGCGCTCGATATACTGAAGGATGTTGTCAAAATTGCCGCTGGAATCCTTGACACCTACGATGTTCTTGATTTCGCTTAGGCGCTGGACTGTAGCGGGCGCTAGGGCGTTGCCCGTTCTTGCAGGGATATTGTACAGCAGGATCGGCATGTCCACGCTTTTGGCAATGGCGAGGTAATGCTCATAGAGCTCGTCCTGCGATGCAGCTGCGAAGGATGGTGTGATGATTGAAAGCACATCCGCGCCCATCTCCTGCGCACTGCGCGACAGCCTGATGGTATCGCGGGTTGATATGCAGCCCGTGCCTGCGTATACGGGAACCCTGCCATTGACTTGATCCACACATACCGCCAGTATCTCTTCCTTTTCCTTTTCGGAAAGGATATACCCCTCGCCATTGGTGCCAAAGGGGAAAATGCCATTGATCCCCGCATCTATTAAACGATCAATCTGACTGCGTAGTTCCATTTCATTAATGGTTTCATTTTCATACATCGGTGTTAGAATCGGTGCAATAATGCCGCCAATTTCTTTCATATCCTCAACCTCCTCAGGGTAATCGTTGCATATATAAGCTGCGGGCATCATCCGCCGTGACTGGACGAAGGTTGTTCTTGAGCAATCGCTGCACCTGCATACCCGCGGTTACCAAGTCTTCCAAGTCATCGTTGGTCACGCCGTAGGACTTCAAATCCACAGGGATTTCAAGGTTGTGCACGATCTCTTCCATTCGGTCCAGCAGCCGCATGGCTTTTTCTTCTTCATTCGCTGCGCCTGTCTCTCCCAGTGCATCATATACTCTGGCAAATGCTTCGCTGCACGCGGGAAGGTTAAAGCGCATCACAGGCATGAGCATCATGGCATTGGCCGCCCCATGAGGGATATGATACTTGCCGCCCAGCGGATAAGACAGGGCATGGACGGCAGTTGTGCCTGAGCACGCAATCGCTACACCGCCGTAGAACGCTGCGAGCAGCATGGCGTTCTTGCTTTGGAGCGCGTCAGGGTCCATGCATGCGCTCTGGATATTGGGAAAAATAAGCTTGAGCGCTTCCAAGGCGTACATGTCACTAAAGGGCGTAGCCGCTTTGGATGTGTAGCATTCAATCGCATGGCACAAGGCATCCACGCCCGTGGCAGCCGCGATCTTGCTAGGCAAGTTGCGAATCATTTCGCCATCCAGTATGACGCTGTCGGGAATCATCTCTTCCGATACAATGCCGACCTTCAGTTCCTTCTCAGGCACTGCAACAATGGCGTTTGGCGTGGCTTCTGCACCTGTGCCCGCCGTGGTTGGAATCATCACCGTAATCATCGATTTATGCCCAAGTGCAGGGTTATCGATGAGCTCCCGCACTGTGCATAGTCCATCCGCGGTAATGGCGCACAGCTTTGCAATGTCCATCACGCTTCCCCCGCCAATGGCTACAATCGCCTCTGCCTCAAGTTTTCTAAATGCCTCCGCCGTTTGCTGGGCTTGGTCGCAGGTCGGCTCGGCAGGGAGGTCAAGGAGGAGTTGGTAAGCGATCCCCGCGTTAGCCAAAATCTCCAGTGGTTTCCGTAGTATGCCCGAAGCTTCTATTCCCCTATCGGAAAATACCGCGACTGTTTTTGCGCCCTTGCAAAGCTTTGGGAGTTGATCCATTGCGTTTTCGCCATAACAGACCGTCGCGGGCATTCTGCATGTGAACATATATTTTCACCTCACCATCTTATCCTTGGATAGTACGTCACTCAGCAGCGTTACATTGCCGAATCCGCCGCTTTTTGAAAGCATTTGTATTGGATGACTTTTGCCTTTGAACCTAAAGGCCACCACGCCCGTTGTCACTTCGCCCTCCAGCTCAAGATCCAATGCTTCTTGCAAAGCGAGATAGCCCATGAGCGTATCGCCGCCAATGATCATCGGCGTATATGCCTCCGATTCCTTCATTTCAAGGAGCCTCTCCAGCACCCGTCCCATCTGCCGCGCTATGCGCAGGGAGGCTTCGTGCTTTCTCAGCCCTTCCCCTTCCACAATATCGCCCACCGTCTTAAGCGGTCTCAGCCCTGTATCCAGCAAGAGCGTCTTGTGCTTTCTCATCGCTGGCAACAGTCCTGCGATCCAGCTATGACCGCTCGCGCTATCCAGAAAGCCATCGTCCAGCAATTGGTCACTGGACAAAACCACCCGATGACCGCCCATCTTCTCGCAATATTCCATCTGCTTGCGCGTGATCGGGTTCAGACTCCCGCAGATGACCAGCAAGGGCGGGATCACCACAGGTGCTGGCTTTACGCAATCGGGCAATTCCAGCGGACCTGCCAGCATCGCAGCGAACGCCGCGCAGCCCGCGGTAACCGTCAACTGATTCTCCGCCTTCAAGTGGGCTGCAATGCGGGAGAAATCTTCATTCGTTCGGGTATCAAAGACGGCGACCGTTGGGCGGGTGACAACTGTATCATACCCCATGTCCAACGGGCATTCCATCACATCAAGCCCAAAAGGCTTGATCAATCCGCTGATCGTAGGGGCAAGGACAGGCTCGAATTCATCCTGACCAAAGACACTATCCTGAATCGGTATGCCATTGATGAACTGTTGTCCGTTTAGCGTAATGCGGTTCATATCCGGATAAGCCGGTGCAAAAGCTGCTAGCAGAATGCCTGTGGCATCCAAAACAGCCTTGATGGCAACCCCGATGTTCCCGCGCAGACCCGAATCTGTTTTAACGTAAAAATACGTTGCGCCTCTTTCCAATGCCCATGCGGCTAGTTCTCGTGTTTTCTGGTAAGCCTCCTGGGGTGTTAGGTGACGCGTTTCCGCATCAATCACCAGCACATCTGCCTGCATCATCGCATCAACCATGTGATCGCCCGTCACGACTTTCACGGATGCTCCTCGTTTGGAAAATTGTACGCCTGTATCAAAAGCTCCTGTTATATCGTCGGCGATTGCAACAAGTTTAGCAGTTTGCCCATGAACTGTTTCTTTATGAAACGTTTCCATGGTTTTCATCACAGCAATCTCTCCTTGTTTATGTACTCTTCTGTTCGATGACCTTAGGATAGCATATCAATTGGCGTATATTCAACCATATATTCGACCTTTTTCATCAATTGATGTTTTATTATGAAACACTTTGACAACTATTGCTTTTTTTCACACTCTCTGTTATGCTTTTTGAAACACCCATTATCTATGAAAGGGGATATACCATGCAGCCAACACGTATTCTTGGTATTGCTCCCTATGAAGGTATGCGCAGCTTGATGATACAGCTAGCGTCCGCTATGGAAGACGTTGAGTTAACAGCCTTCGTGGGCGATCTGGCACCAGGTGCAGCAATTGCAGAAAAGTATGATACCGATGATTTCGACGTAATCCTCTCGCGAGGCGGAACGGCTGAAATCATTCGGCAGAAAACCCGTTTGCCTGTCATCGATATCGAATTGAGCGTTTACGATATCCTTCGCTCGATTCGCTTGGCACAAACAACGAACAATCGATACGCGCTTGTCGGATTCCCCGCGATTACCCGCAACGCTTATTTCCTGTGTGATGTGCTGCGCTACAACATCGACCTATATACCATCCACGACGAAGTGGAAGCAAGGCAAGTATTGAAGCAACTCGCCAGTGAAAACTGCCCGATGGTGCTTTGCGATATGATTACCAATTCCATCGCACATGAATTCGATCTTCCCGCATTGCTCATCGTTTCAGGAAGCGAGAGCATCGAGGCAGCCCTCCGCCAAGCGGTGAGCATCAACCGCGTGTTCCAGCCGCTTCGCTCTCACGCGCATCTGCTGAGTACCGCCCTGAGCGCACAGACCGATGCGTTTGTGATCCTTGACGAGGAAGGGCATCAGGTGTACAGCTCCATCACCGCAGCCCTCCCCGCCATCCTCGCCAAAAGAATGCAGCTCAAATACCCCACCGTGCTAGAGCTGGGCACGCAGCGCTTCGTCGTCACCGTTCAGGGGCAGCGCTATGCACTAAACGGCCAGATGATCACGGCCAATGACAGGAAGTACGTCATCTTCTCCATCCGTCCGCACAGCAACAAAACATCGCTTGAAAAATATGGGATTCGCATTTTAAACAAGGAAGAAGTGACCGATCATTTCTTTAACAGCTTCTTTGGCATCACGCAGCCTTCTGCAGGACAGCTTTATGACAGCTATGTGCAAAATGCCAAGGCGATTATGATTGTCGGCGATCTAGGGACGGGGAAGGATCAAATGGCACGCATGATCTACAGCAAGGGGCGCTTCCAAAACGCGCCCATCTATCTGATTGACTGCGCATTATTGCAGCAAAAGGGATGGAAGTATCTGATTGATAGCGAGGATTCGCCGCTAGCCGATACAGGCATCACCTTGCACTTTCGCCATACCCAAACCCTCACAGATGAGCAGTTTTTACAGCTCTTCATGCTGCTGCACGACACGCATTACCACCACCGCAATCAGCTGATTTTCACAACCTCCGTACCCGACAGCAGCGGTCTGTCCTCCAGAGCACAGAAATTGGTCAGCTGGTTTAATTGCGCCATCATCGAGCTTCCTCTGCTGCGTTCCCACAGCGAGGACATCGCGCATCTGGCAACCCTATACATCAGCAGCCTGAACATGCACAACGCCAAGGAAGTTGCGGGCATTGAGCCCGAAGCCGTCGGGCTCCTCAAGAGCTATCAATGGCCTGCCAACTACGATCAATTCAAACGGGTGCTGCAAGAATTGGTGCTGTCCAGCGACACGCCCTATATTACGGCTGACAATGTGCAAAGCATATTGACCAGGGAAAAAACACTCTATCCCCCCGCTCAAGACCTCTCGCTCGTCAATCTATTGAGCGGTAAATCCTTGGAAGAAGTCGAGCTGATTGTCATGCAGCACGTCCTTACGCAAGAGAACGGCAATCGCACCACAACCGCCGCCAAGCTTGGGATCAGCCGCACCAGCCTATGGCGCATGATGCAGAAAAACGGGATGGATACGCAATAACCCTTGGGCAGGCATTTCCTGCTTGGATATGTTTTTTCAATAAAGCACCCCAATGAGCTAAGCAGTCGTATATACTGCGCAGCCATTGGGGTGCTTTGTTCAGAGCATAGCGAGAAATCATTTTTATAAGAGCGGCCAGCTGCTGCGGTCATTGGCAGCAGCAGCATGTCAATCCATGGCCGCAGAAGCAAACGTTGCCTTTCCAGACTCGAGATAGCATACGGTGTCGCAAAGCTCCGATACATCCTCCTGCACATGCGTAGCAACAAGGATCGTTTTGC
>JAAYIN010000071.1 GCA_012523405.1 Clostridiales bacterium | reverse complement strand
GGCAGTCCACTTGATGGGTCTGCTGAGCGATGGCGGTGTTCATAGCCACAACACGCATCTGTATGCACTCCTTGAGATGTGCAAACAGCGCGGTGTAAAAGATGTTTTTGTACATTGCTTCCTAGACGGCCGTGACGTTCCGCCTTCCAGCGGTATTGATTTTGTTCGTGAGCTTCAAGGTAAGCTCGATGAAATCGGCGTTGGTAAGATCGCAACGGTAATGGGCCGCTATTGGGCAATGGACCGCGATAATATTTGGGAACGCGTTCAAAAGGCGTATGATGCAATGGTGCTTGGCGCAGGTCAGGCAACTGCAAATAGCGGCGTTGAGGCTGTGGAGCAGAGCTATGCAAAAAGCGAAAGCGACGAGTTTGTTGTGCCGACTGTTGTATTAACGGATGGCAAGCCTACGGCTGTCATTTCGCAAGGCGATAGCTGCATTTTCTTCAACTTCCGTCCCGATCGTGCACGTCAGCTCACACGTCCATTCATCCAACCTGCGTTTGATGGTTTTGTGCGTGGTAATGGCTACTTCCCTGTTAACTTTGTATCCATGACACAGTACGACGAGACCTTTACAGGTCTTGAAGTGGTCAATCCTCCATCTACCCTTAATAACACCTTGGGTGAATATCTTGCATCACTTCATAAGACGCAGCTGCGTATTGCTGAAACTCAGAAATATGCACATGTTACGTTCTTCTTCAATGGTGGTGTAGAAAAGCCTAATGACGGCGAAGACCGCGAACTGATTCCTTCTTCAAAGGTTGCAACCTTTGATATGAAACCTGATATGTCCGCTTATGAAGTCACAGAGAAGGCTGTTGCAGCGATCAACGCGAAGAAATACGATGTCATGATCCTCAACTTTGCGAACTGCGATATGGTCGGTCATACTGGCGTTATGGAAGCAGCGATGAAGGCTGTGAAAACGGTGGATGACTGTGTGGATCAAGTCGTAACAGCTATCCTTCAGAATGGCGGCAATGTATTTGTTACAGCTGATCACGGCAACGCAGATCAAATGATCGATCCTGTGACACATGAAGTATTTACCGCACATACAACCAATCCCGTACCTTTTGTGGCCATTGGTGCAGACATGCCTGGCAAGAAGCTTCGAGACGGTGGTCGTTTGGCAGATATTGCGCCTACGATGCTGGCTAGCATGGGCATTGAAATTCCTGCAGAAATGACAGGCAAAACACTTCTTATTGGCTAATTAATAATGATAGACCGCGTGATGTTGGATTTTCGACATCACGCGGTTTTTTGTTTGTATTAAAGAGCCAACATCAATTCGAAAAGACTTGATGTTGCTTTTCTGTTTTGTCTATGATTAAATATAGGTAAGCGCTCAAATGAAATGAACAAAAGGATGATCATAGAATGCAAGAACGCAGAAATATCTCCATGTACAGAGATGAATTAAAGGGGTTAGCCATCCTCTGGGTGGTATTTTTTCATGCACAGCTGGGGCTTTCGGGTATTCTTTATGATATTCAGAAAATCGGATATGGTGGGGTCGATATCTTTTTTTTCCTCACTGGCTTTGGTCTCTATTATTCCTTGAATAAATCATCGGATTTAAAAGGCTACTATGTACGTCGAATGCAGCGCATCATGCCGGCATACCTGCCATTTTGCATTCTTTGGCTTTGTGTGATGCTGCCCAAATTCGAACTTGGCACAGCTCAAAGCATACGAACAATAATGGGTAATCTATTTATGGTTGGTTATTTTGCAGGTGTGCCTAAAATGATCAACTGGTATGTCAGTGCACTCGTTGTAGCTTTGGTTCTTGCACCGGTTATTTTTGCATTCCTCAAAGGGGCTAAAAATCCACGCTTTGCGCTTGTGATGTTATTGGCTGTTGCATTTGGTATTGGTTTGTGCTTTGTAGGCAGTGAACAGTACATGGCGGTCTCGCGCCTGCCAATATTCATATTGGGCATGTGGTTTGCTATGCCTGTACAAAAGGAATATAAGAAGCATACGGCAAGTTTGGCATGCATAGCTGTGCTTGCGCTGGGCATTACACTCGTTATGATCTGTTTTGTGCGCTATCCTGAATTACTCATCGATTACGGCATGTATTGGCATCCCTTTGTGCTCATTGCTCCCGCTCTGTGCATAGGGATGGGCAAGGTGTTTCATTGTGCAGAAAAATACAAACGTTTCTTCGCACCGCTCCGTGCTTTGGGAAAAGCATCATTTGAAATTTTTCTCTTTAACTGCTGGGTTGAGGTGCTTGGAAAGCAATTTGACTTAGCCAATGATGCAGGGTCTTGGCTTCTATGGAGTGCCATCAGCATAGCGGTGGGCTTGCTATATCATATGGTGGTGACCGCGGCCATGAAAGTGGCAAAGAAAGCATGATTTGCCAGGAAATCATGCCTGAAAATTGCTGATAAGGGTTTACAATGGGATCAGGCGGTTCGAAGTGGAAAATATGAGCAAAAGAGCGAAGCAAGAGAGGCTTCGTTCTTTTTTACGTGTGCGCAGCAATATGGATGGTGTGGATTGAGACCTTTATGATGACATTTCGGCAGGCGTGGTTGGGCATTAAATCGTAGGTAATTGACAATGATCTAGAAGCTTGCAATAATATAACTGTTGTTAGATAATGAACGTTATTCCAAGAAGACGATAATTATCTATCACAACATGATATAGGGGGTATGACGTTGAACGCACTATTAGTGAAGAATCTAAGGAAAGAGTATGAGAAATTCACGCTTGAGGATGTGAGTTTTGGGTTAAATCAGGGAGAAATCATGGGGTTTATTGGACGCAATGGTGCAGGTAAAACGACAACACTCAAATGTCTGCTTAACTACGTCCATCCCAATCAGGGAGAAATACAGTTCTTTGGAAAAACGTTTAGGGATCATGAACAAGAGATTAAACAGCGCATTGGATTTGTATCTGGCGGCGTTGACTACTACACAAAGAAAAAAATCCGCACAATCACAGAAGTGACGCGTCGGTTTTATACCAACTGGAATGAAGACGCTTATAGGGGGTATATGCAGCGCTTAGATCTTGATGAGAACAAAACACCGAGTGCATTATCAGCAGGCATGAAGGTCAAGTACTCGCTTGCTCTTGCGCTGAGTCATCATGCGGAACTGCTGATTCTTGATGAACCGACCAGCGGTCTGGATCCGATTTCAAGAGATGATTTGCTGGATGTTTTCCTTGGGCTTGCAAGCGAAGGGGTGACGATCCTATTTTCCACCCATATCACATCTGACCTTGAGAAATGTGCGGATACGATAACCCATATCATGAAAGGTCGTATTGTAGCGAGCGAGCCATTGGAGTCATATGTCGCGCGTTACCGCTTACTGCATTTGACGGATGAGCAGCTAACAGAGACGCTCAAACCCGCTTTGATGGGGCTGAATCGAGCAAAACATGGATATACAGCGTTAGTCAGGGCGGATGAATCGGACCGCCTTGGACTGATGGCAGAGCCTGCCAACCTTGAAACGATCATGATTCATTTGGAGAGGGAGTGAGCATATGAAGAATTTCCTGTATAAAGAGTGGAAACTTGCCTTTCACCCGACAGTGCTGATGTTTTGGCTATTGTCTGCTATGCTGATGATTCCAAACTACCCCTATTTTGTAATTTTGTTTTACACGATGCTGGGTATCTTCTTTATCAATCTCAATGGCAGAGAAAATCACGATATTTTCTATAGTATGTCTCTTCCGAGTAAAAAGAGCGATTTTGTCAAGGCACGGTTTGCCTTTATTGTTATCATTGAAATGATCCAGTTGCTTGCCGCCATACCGTTCATCGCACTCAAACAAGGGCTGCATATGAGCGGAAATGTGGTTGGGATGGATGCGAACATTTCGTTTCTTGCATTTTCGCTTGTGATTTATGGCATCGTTAATTGGGTGTTTTTAAAAAGATACTTCACGGCTCCTGAAAAAGTGGGGAAGACCTTTGCAATTGCCTCCGTGTACATCACTGTGGTCATTGCTGCGGCGGAGGTACTAGTTCACGCAGTACCTTTTGTGCGCGACAGGCTTGATACACCCGACCCGCAGTTTCTTCTTGAAAAAATGGCAGCACTCGCCATTGGTGCTGTGATCTATGCAGCATTGACCTTCTTTAGTATGAAAAGGTCGATCAAGGTGTTTAAAACACTGGA
Source organism: Clostridiales bacterium (assembly GCA_012523405.1). Classification (GTDB taxonomy): domain Bacteria; phylum Bacillota; class Clostridia; order Christensenellales; family Aristaeellaceae; genus Limiplasma. The sequence goes on along the minus strand of JAAYIN010000071.1, from coordinate 13,549 downwards.
CATCTAAAACACAAACGATGTTTGGATGAAAAAACCGAGGATATGCCGCTAGAAAAAGCAGCATAGTAATTGGTGAGGTGATCAACATGGCTAAAGCCGGAATGCGTCGTCCCGATCCCAAAGAACCCCATGGAACAGAGAGTAACCACAAGACTCATATGCCAAAGAATGACATGAAACCAGTGCCTGAAATCAAAGGCAAGAAGAAAAACAAAGGCTAAAAGCAAAGGAGAATTCAAACAAAACGGATTCTCATTTATTGTGCATGCAAATTGAACTTATTCAAACAACAAATCAATCATATGCGAGTTAATGAACATATTAGAGAATTCTGTATATTGACTTTGCATGTGGTCAATATATAATAAAGATGTGAAAACGAATTGAAATGTTTGTTTTCACATTTGTTGTTTTTAGATCAAATATGAACAAACTATGAAAATGAAAAATCAAAGTTGTTCTCAAGAATGAGGATGTCAATATGAAGAATGCACTCAATAAAAAACTGATGCGGGATATGAGACAAAGTGCAATGCAAATTTTATCGATCATTGTACTCTGCTCTCTGGGCACATTCCTATTTGCTGGATTGGATGGATCAGCACAAACGTCACAGGCGACTATCGATCAGTATTTTGAAGAAAACGAACTGGCGGATTTTTGGGTATCGCTCCCCGGCGCAGATCGTGCATCTCTTGAGCGTATTCGCCAGATTGACGGGGTTAAGGATGTTTGCGCAAGAGCAAGCTTTGATATGGAGAGCACCCTTGCGGGAGATCCGACACTCAATATCACGGCATACGATGGACCGATGGACATCAATGTCCCCATAGTCAAGGAGGGCGAAGCACTGGCGTTTAACGACACCAAGGGCTGCCTGGTGCAGGTAGGCTTTGCTGATGCCAACAACCTTGCTGTGGGCGAGCGAATCACGGTAGAGTACGGCGGTATGGAATATTCCTTTATCATCAAAGGAACGGTGTATTCGCCTGAGTACATTTGTGTGATGGACGGCATAACGCCCAATCCCAAGAAATATGGTTTCTTGCTTATTAATGCGCGTTCGATCGCGGAATTGCCGCTTACTCAAATTGTCGTCAAGCTCAATGACGGAGCGGACAGTAATGCAATCCAAACCGCTATTGAAACAGCGCTTCCCGAAGCGTTTGTGATTAACCGCGGATCGCATTTAAGCACTGCTCAAGCGCAGAACAATGCATCGATGTTCAAGGGGCTCACTTGGGTATTCCCAATACTTGCCTATGCTGTCGCGGCATTGATCGTTATGACGACCCTGACTCGTATGATTGACAACCAACGCATGCAGATTGGCACGCTCAGCGCTCTTGGTTATTCATCCCATCAAATCAGGATGCACTATCTTGCATATGCGATTTGGCCGTCGTTGATCGGCTCTCTTTTTGGCGTGATTATCGGTCATCTCACGTTGCCCTCCATTGTGTGGAAGCTGGTCATTGGCCAAAATGAATATCCGTATCGTGTGCAGCCGCCTATTTCATTGCCCGCATGGGGCATGGTGCTACTTACGGTTTTGATGTGCGTGTTGATTAGTTTGGTGACCTATGGGAAAAATGCGAATGAAACAACGGCAGAATTATTGCGCCCAAGACCACCGAAGGCAGGCAAGCGTATTTTTCTGGAACGAATCAAATCATTATGGACGCGGTTTAGCTTCAATACCAAAATGGTCGTTCGAAATCTAATGAGAAACCGAATGCGCACGGTGATGTCGCTTGTTGGCGTCATGTGCTGTAATATCCTGATTATTGCGTCCTTTGGGCTGCAAGATTCTATTAATGCACTTGCGGTGAACCATTACTCAAAAGTGCTCAGCTATGATGTTCGTGCGAACCTTTCGACAGATGCAGGGGAGGCGGATGCATATCGCAGCCGCTTGGACGCGGATCGTGTCGAATCCATCATGGAAAAATCCGTTAGCATTCGAGCAGCGCAAACCAATAGAACATCGCTTATGACGGTTGTTGAGGACGATCAGCAGCTGCTCTACCTTGGCGAGAACGATAGTTTTGTTCAAATTGTAAGCGGCTCTGTGGCTGTGACGGAGAAGCTATCAAGGACGCTTCATGTGAAAATAGGGGATACGCTTGAACTTTGGCTGCCGGGGGATGAGGACGCAATGACCGTGAGTGTCGGCCAAATTGTACATAACAATATCTCTCAAGGCATTTACATGAATAAGAGCATGTGGGAAGGATTTCGCAAGGGACCCTTCATCCCAACCGCATTGGAGCTGGAAAACCCATCTCAAGAGTGCATAGATCAACTGAAACGCATGGATGAGGTGGACAGTATCAACTGGCCTGTTGACCAGATCGATGACCTGCTTAATATGCTGGATATGCTATCGACGATTTTTGCAGCGATTACACTGATCGCGCTAGCGCTAGCGTTTGTCATTTGCTATAATATGGGCCTCATGAATTTCGCAGAGCGCACACGTGAATATGCAACGCTCAAGGTGCTTGGTTATCATCAAAAGGAGATTCGAGGGTTAATCTTGCGTGAGAACAATTTAATCACAGCTCTTGGCGTATTGCTTGGCATTGTGCCAGGCATAGGTCTGACCACGATTGTTCTTAAGGTTTGCGAGAGCGAAGCAACCGGATACCCAAGTTTTACATCGACGCAGTCGGTTGTGCTAGCATGCATCATCACTTACTTATTCTCACTATTAATTCAACTCGTACTCACGCAGAAGGTCAAGAAGATCGTTATGGTTGAAGCGCTTAAATCCGTCGAGTAGCAGCTGTCATATGAAGGAGGGGAGAGATCGTGCCACAAGCGTTTACATCGGAGCAAATGGACAAAATCCGCGCCAGATTGTTTGAAAGTGCGTGCCGACACGCAGTATCACCAGGGCTTAAGAAGACAACAATTGAATCGCTGACTGATGATGCGGGTATCTCCAAGTCAACATTCTATAAATTCTACGATAGCAAAGAACGGTTGTTTTTTGAGGTGGCTGAGTATTGGGAAAACATGATCATCTCAGAGGTTGAACGGATACTGCATACAGCAGGTGATCTAACGAGTAAGGAGCGCGCTGCAAAGGCCGTGAATGCTGCGTTTGAAAGACTGAAATCAATGAAGATCATTCGCTTCTTTGTTGAAGATCTGCCGCTGCTGATCACCAGCGTTCCCCAAGAAGTTACGATGGATCACTACCGCAGCATGTCGCTGCTTATTGTTGATACGCTGAAGAAAGAAAACGTCCAATTTTCAGTTTCGGATGAAATCATGGCTTCAGTGATTCATATTTTATATCTATGCATACAGAGCATCCAAGAGCTTGGCGAGGATTTTTTCGACGCGTTTAGAGAGCTTGTGCTAAGTGCCTGCGAAAAAATGATGTCATAGTGCTAGCTTGTGATCAACGCATGCATTCATGCAAATATGACATGTTGAGTACAGATTTCCCAATGAAAAGTGCATATCTTCTGTTTTTTACCAGTTCATCGTATTGAATCGTGCAAAGAATATAGCTGTGACAACAGAAAACCATTGACTGTATTCAAATCACGATGTAAAATATGTATAGTATATATATATCCGGAGGTACAAAAATATGTTTTATGATCAAAAAATCTGGGTGGGTACAGGTGCCGATCAGAAACCGGTTTGTCTTTTGCCGCAAATGGCTAACCGTCACGGTCTGATTGCAGGTGCAACAGGAACGGGAAAAACCATCACATTAAAGGTGATGGCTGAGGGCTTCTCGGATATGGGCGTTCCGGTATTTCTGGGCGACATTAAGGGAGATCTTAGTGGTATGGTAAAACCCGGCGAACCAAACGACAAAATCACCGAGCGCTTAATGAACGTTGGCGTGTCTTCTTTTAAGCATGAAAGTTATCCCACTGTGTTTTGGGATGTATATGGAGAACAAGGTCATCCGATTCGCACCACAGTCAGCGAAATGGGACCGCTTCTGCTATCTCGTATGCTTAATCTCAATGATACCCAAGCGGGTGTGCTGAATATCCTCTTCCGCGTGGCGGATGACGAAGGCATGTTGCTGATGGATATCAAGGACATCAAAGCGATGCTCGCTTACATTGGCGAGAATGCAAGCAGATACACACTCAATTACGGCAATGTGAGCAAGGCAAGCATTGGCGCTATTCAGCGTGCGATTGCGATTATGGAAGATCAGGGCGGCAATAAGTTCTTTGGCGAGCCTGCACTGAATATCGCTGATTGGATGCAGCTTGACGAAGAGGGACGCGGCTTTATCAACATTCTAGCTTGCGACAAGCTCTTCCTAAGCCCTGTTATGTACTCCACATTCCTGCTCTGGATGCTCAGTGAGCTCTATGAGCTGCTGCCTGAACAAGGCGATCAGGATAAGCCGCGCATGGTATTCTTCTTTGACGAAGCACATCTGCTGTTTGCGGATTGCGGTAAGCAGCTGATGGATAAAATCGAACAGGTTGTTCGCTTGATTCGCAGCAAGGGCGTTGGCGTATACTTCATCACGCAGAATCCTACGGATGTTCCTATGAATGTCCTCGGTCAGCTTGGTAACCGTGTGCAGCATGCATTGCGCGCATTTACACCACTCGATCAAAAGGCTGTTAAGGTTGCGGCACAAACATTTCGCGCCAATCCGACCTTTGACACCGAAGAAGCGATTACACAACTTAAAACAGGTGAAGCATTGATTTCGTTCTTGGACGAGGCAGGTGCTCCTTGTGTTGTGACCAGAGCGACCATTTTGCCTCCGCAGAGCTACATGGGCGCCATCAATGAGACATTGCGTAAAGCAATCAATGAAACCAGCCCCTTCACTGGCGTATATGACGAGGTAATCGACCGCGATAGCGCATACGAATATCTTGTTGGCAAGATGACACAGGTTGCCGCTCCTGCTCCTGTATACGAGCCCGCGCCTATCCGTACAGCTCCTGTTATGGAAATGCCCGCTGCACCTGTAATGCAGGCACAAGCTGTTGCACCATCACAAGGATTCATGGTTTTTGATCCTACAACTGGACAATATGTGCAAAAGCAGCTGGATACAATGGCAGCAGCTCCTGCCGCACCTGCGATGCAAGCGGCACCTGTACAAGCAGCGCCCATGCAGCCCGCAACAGTTCAGCAAAACGTCCTTGTGCTTGATCCTGCAACTGGTCAATACGTACAACAGCTTATGACAATGCAGCTTGATCCTGCAACAGGTCAGTATGCACCTGTGCAGACCAAGGAAGAGGTCAAAGCGACCATGGAAGAGATCAAGGCACAGGAAAAGGCAGCAAAAGAAGCTGCGAAGGCTGAGAAGGATAAGGCAGCTGAAGAGCGCCGCCTACGTGCAGACGAGTTACGCGAAGAGCGTGCAGACCGTGCGCGCAGCAATAACAGCGTTCTTGGACGCATGAAGAACACTGCGATCTCAACCGTGACAAGAACATTGACCAACGAGTTGACCCGCGGCATTCTAGGCACATTGACAGGTAAAAAGAAATAATCATGATACAAAACAAAAAGAAGCGATAATCTATCGCTTCTTTTTGTTTTGCAGTGGGGTTCATGCTTCACATCAAACGCTGTATTTTTCAGCATATTCATCATAAAGGTCGGTTAATAGTCGGAGGCTCTCTTCCTTTGTGTGGCAATGCTCTGGTAGCAAGAAATCCAGATAACAATCAGTAAATCTGTCTGCAAACTCAGGAAGGGCAAGAAAGATCATTTGAGTATCAACGTTGAGCTGGTAGGATGTGTCATAGGTACATAGCAGTATACCGAGCTGATCATAAACCACGCAGATATATTTTGAGAAAAAAGACGGTTTTAGCAACAAAAACGGATGATAGAAAGGACTGTTGTTGGCTCTCTCTATCATAAGGTTAAATATTTCCATGCGTTCCTTAATGGTGAAACTTCGAAAACCGGCAAAATGATCGGTGGATCGACCGGTCTCAAGAAATTGACGACAGCCGTCAAGTGAGATAATTGAAAAATTATGTTTATGCTTATAATAAAAATTATGATGCCTTTGGGAATGTAGTGATACGGCAGTATCCACCAGATTCTGCTTTACCTCTGGAGGGAACGCGTTCCCGTCCGCAAACGCTTGCAGGCCAATATCAACTGGTATTTGCATATAGCATATGTCGGGAGATAGATAGTAAGTGGCGCGGTTGAGTTCAAGACTGAGTATGCGCATGAGCATTTCATTGTAGGATGATGCTCTTCCCAGATCTTCCTTAACCTGAACGGGCGGCGGGGTTGACCCAATCAGGATTTCGGAGATGAAATCAAAAAGCTTACTAGAGTTCGAATTGGGCAGTTCATATACGGATTCATGGTCTTTAAGAATGAAAAAATATTCTTGCGTTGTTACGCCTTTGCGTGTGACGATGCTAAGGATATTGCCTGCAATGCCAAGAGAATTGGTGATGTTGGCGTGTTCGCTTTCAAGCTTATACAGATTGTATCTGGAATCGAAAATGATAGGCAGGACAGCATTGATGATGGTGGCCATATTATACCCGCCGTGCGATATGCGGATATAGTGATTCATCTGTATACTGCGTTTGGGATCGGAGAACAAAGGCGCTAAGGAATGATATAGATTATTGAAGCAACAGTTGACGCATAGAATATCTATTGAATCTGAATCGGAAAAGCATTGCAGCCGCTCGCTCAATGTACCGCCTTTGACCATATGCAAGACATGCTCGGGTTGATTGTTTTCAGATGAGAGAAGCTGAACAATGGAATGCCTTGAAAGGTAGCTCTCAATACCGATTCTTGAAACATGCAGAGCGGTCTGTAAACGGGCTAGCTCATCGCGTGAGAAAACCGCATTGGCGACCAACTGCTCATATAGCTGTTCTCTATTTTTGTGAGTGCTTTGATCATTCATGATCCGCTTTAGCTCGGTTTTGCATCGAAGCTGCGTTCCGAGTTTGGTGGCGGATAATTGACTGTTTTTCATGAGATCGGTGAGACATTGATTGAACGTCTTTGGTAGTTGCATGATGCATCTATTTCCTCTCCGTAAGCCATATAAAAACTTTGTATAAAGGATATACTAATTGTTATATGCGGGCGCTTGGTCTACCCACATATAGTTAGTTTATCATGGATTTTTGATTATGTAAAACTGCATTCTTCGGATTGTACAATTAATGCATTCGGTGGTATAATAAACTGTTAAGGTATGTAATTTCATACTTTTCAACCGATTTTATCTTGGAGGTAATGCAATGCATCTACGCTGGAAGTATCAACAGCGTGCTATAAGTCTGTTTTTAGTTTTATTGATCATAGGCGCAACATGCTTTGCTATCCCTTTTGAAGCGGTAGCAGAGGATAGCACAGAAACAGGCCAAATTATTGAACCCGTGCTTGCAAATGATGCTGAACCATATGATGCTGAAAAGCCGGAGGACCTTCTGGAAGAACAGCTTTATGCAAAATCAGCCATATTGATTGAGGCATCATCGGGAGAAGTTATTTTCGAAAAGAATCCCGATGAAATTATGTACCCAGCATCAACAACAAAGATCATGACAGCGATCCTAGGGATTATGATGGGCGATATGAACCAAGAAGTGGTTCTGTCTGATTCTGCTGCTAATATCCCTTCTGATAGCTCAACGATCAGCCTTGATGTGGGTGAGACCATTAAGTTTGAAGATTTGCTTTATGCAACGATGGTCAGATCGGGCAATGAAGGCGCAAACTTAATTGCAGAAACGATATCAGGAGACAACGCGAGTTTTGCGGTGCTGATGAATCAGGCGGCTGCACTGTATGGCTGCACATCCACAAACTTTGTTAATCCAAGTGGTTTGCACGATGATAATCATTATACGACCGCGCGCGATATGGCAAAAATCGCGCAAGCTGCTATGCAAAATGAAACGTTTCGCAAAATCGCCAAAACGTATAACTATTCACTTCCGCGAAGCAATTTGCATCGTGCGCGTGTACTAGTCAGTACGTCAGATGCCTTTTTGAATCCAAACCGCGAGGATAATGATTACTATTATCCCTATTCAACCGGTATTAAAACAGGCTCTCTTTCAACCGCAGGCTATTGCTTTGTAGGTTCGGCGGAGAAAGATGGCGTTGAACTGATCTCCGTGGTTTTATATTCGTCAAGAAGAGGACGCTGGAGAGATACAGAAAAGCTAATGAATTATGGCTTCTCGCAGTTTATCAGCATCACACCTGAAGAATTGTACCTGCAAAATCCGCTCACGATTGAGACCTCGGGCTTCTCATTATCGGACAACGATCTTGGACGCTTGGAGCTGAATATTGAGCCTACAGAAGGCACACGAACAGTCAAGATTGTTGCAACAAAGGCTGAGGTAGAGTCGATGGCAAAGAACCTCAGCAAGACCATTTTGGTTGAATACAAGCGAGATTTCGCTGCACCAATTGAGCAGGGCGAGACTATGGGTACAATGACCTACTATCCGCCCGATGGCGGAAGTGCGGTTGTTTATAACTTGGTTGCGGATAGAACGATTCTCCGACGCGAGAATGCACCCAAGAGCATCGAGGAAATTGAAGCGGAAGTGTATGCTGATCCGAATCCATTCCCCGGCTTCACACCCGAGATTATACTCATCATGATCGTGCCGGCTGGCGGGCTCTACTTGGCGATCAGATCGCTGCTTAGACTGACCAATAAGGCTGGCAGGAGGAGAAAGGCTAAGACGCCTAAACCCAAAAATCGTTACTATCGCTAAGGAGCGTGACTTGATGCTAAGTACAAAGGAGGGGGCTTATGATTGCGCAGGTGATCGTTGATGTGGTTCATACGAATGTCGACAAGCCTTTTTCCTATTTAGTACCGCAGGAAATGAACGTTGCGGTTGGAATGCGCGTCAGTGTTCCGCTGGGCAGAAGGCAAGTCGATGGATATATCGTGCAGCTGCTCCTCGATGATCAATTGCCTGTGGGCTTGCCGCTTGAAAAGATGCGCCCGCTCACCAAGGTGCTTGATGAATACTCGGCTATTTTGCCTGCCATGCTTGAGCTTGCGAAGGAAATTGCTGAAGATGCCCATTGCCCATTGGCGGAGACCTTACGTTTGATGTTACCGCCTGCAATGCGTTCTGGACGAATACAACGCCAGATGGATAAGTATGCTGAGCTGGCAGACGGCGTAAACGCTGAGGAAGAAGCGCAAAAACAGAAGCGTGCACCCAAAAGAGCGATGTTGCTTCGACTGCTGGCGGATGGTAAGCCGCATGCGGTTAGTGATCTGTCGCAAATCGTGGCAAACCCACGAGATGCGCTCAAAGTGCTTGATGAAGCAGGGCTTATCAAGCTAAGCAAACAAGAGGTTTTTCGCGCTCCTGATGGGGCGGAGAATGAAGTGAGATCTACAGCGCCCAAATTAACCTATGGACAGAAAGAAGCGCTTGGTGCGATGATCCCATCGCTTAAAGAGGGCAAAGGCGCATTCTTGCTCCATGGTGTAACGGGCAGCGGCAAGACGGAAGTATATCTGGATATGGTCAGGGAAACGCTTGCGATGGGACGCGGGTCAATCATACTCGTGCCGGAGATTGCGCTTACCCCTCAAATGATCAGATGGTTTCGCAATCGATTCGGACCGGAAACGGCAGTGCTTCATAGCCGTCTCACCGACGGTCAGCGCTATGATGAGTGGCGGCGCATTCGGCTTGGATATGCACGCGTGGTTGTCGGTGCGCGATCGGCCATTTTTGCACCGATTGAGAAGCTCGGGCTAATCGTTATTGATGAGGAGCATGAGCAAACCTATCTAAGCGACAAACACCCCCGCTATGATGCCAGACATATCGCAATGAGCCGAACGATGCGTGAAGGCGGAACGCTTGTGCTAAGCAGTGCAACGCCGAGCATATTGTCCTTTGCAATGGCGAGACGCGGCGACTATACACTGGTTGAAATGCCGGATCGAGTGAACGAGCGACCGTTGCCTGAGGTAACAATTGTTGATATGCGGCACGAACTTGAAGCTGGGAATCGCTCGATATTCAGCATTCTATTGATTCAGAAACTGAAGGAATGCATGGATCGCGGCGAGCAGGCGATGTTGTTTTTAAATAGGCGTGGCTTTAACACGTTTATCAGCTGCAGAAGCTGTGGTTATGTAGTGAAATGCGAGCAATGTGACCTAAGCTTGACGCTGCATCGAGAGCCGGGGAAGAATGATCCCGGAAAGCTCAGATGCCATATGTGCGGCGCAGAAAAGGCACCGCCAACCATTTGCCCTGAATGCGGCAGCAAGTACATCCGATTTTTTGGCAGCGGTACACAGCGCGTGGAGGAGGAAATGCACAAGCTTTTCCCCAGTGTCAAAACCGTTCGGATGGATATTGATACAACCCGCGGCAGAGATGCACATGCAAAGTTGCTTGGAGAATTTGGAGAAGGGCGCGCGCAGGTGCTTATAGGCACTCAGATGATCGCTAAGGGACTGGATTTCCCTAGGGTTACGCTGGTAGGCGTGATCGCGGCAGACATGACGCTCAACCTTCCCGATTATCGCGCTCAAGAGCGAACCTTCCAATTGATCACGCAAGTAGCAGGACGAGCAGGGCGTGCGGATAGTTCGGGCGAGGTCATTGTTCAGACCTATAAGCCGGACAACCCATGCATACTAGCGGCTGCTGATCAGGATTACCGAGCGTTCTTTGAGATGGAGTTTAGCCGAAGACGCGCAGGACTCTATCCGCCATTCACCATGCTTGCGCGGATGCTGGTGGAAAGCGAACGCGAAGTAGATGCAAAGGAAATGGCAGAACGGCTGTATGAGACGATTCAGACTTTCATATTGTCACATCCCGCGCAGAAAAAGCGAGTGCTGCTGGTTCGGATGGATGAAGCGCCTGTGAAGCGCATCCGCGGGCAGCATCGCTATCACGTACTGCTTAAGCTGTTTGATCATGCAGATACTGCGCCGCTGCTCAGGCTGATGTCTGAAATGAGCAATCTGAGCAATGATCATTGTAAAATATACTGCGAAGTGAATCCCGCAACGATGATGTAAAGGAGTTTTTAATATGGCAACGAGAAAAATTGTAGAGATTGGTGACAACAAGCTGCGTAAGCAATGCAAAATCGTTGATAAATTTGATAAAAGATTAAACATACTGCTAAAAGATATGGCAGAAACCATGTATAAAGCAAATGGTGTGGGTCTTGCTGCACCGCAGGTCGGCATTCTCAAGCGTGCTGTAGTGATCGATGTCGGAGATGGACTCATCGAGCTTGTGAATCCTGTGATCATCGCGCGCGAGGGTGAGCAATCAGGACCGGAAGGCTGCTTGAGCATCCCTGGGCGCAGCGGTATTGTGGTTCGTCCCAATGCTGTTACCGTGCATGCGCAGAATGCGCAGGGTGATGATATTGAAGTGTTGGGTGAGGAGTTCTTTGCAAGGGCAATTTGCCACGAACTCGATCATCTTGACGGTGTCATGTATGTTGATATCATGGAACGCGAAATCTTCCCGGAAGAAGAGGAAGATGATGATGAATACGATGACGATGATGAGTTTGAGGAGGAGGACGAATGAGCCTAAAGGTCGTATTTATGGGCACACCTGATTTTTCTGTTCCGTCACTGGAAGCGTTAATAGCGGCAGGACATGAGGTTGTCGGGGTGTTCACACAACCTGATAAGCCCAAAGGACGCGGGGGAAAGGTTCAGATAACCCCTGTGAAGGAATGCGCACTTGCACACCATATCCCAGTGTTTCAGCCCAGAAGAATCAGGGTGGATGGGATAGACGATTTAAGAGCCTTAGCGCCTGATTTATGCGTAACAGCTGCCTTTGGTCAGATTCTATCTCAAGAGGTTCTGGACGTCCCCAAAATAGGCACGGTGAATGTTCACACGTCTCTCCTGCCTAAGCATCGCGGCGCGGCACCTGTGCAGTGGGCAATACTGCAAGGCGATCGTGTGACTGGCGTTACCACCATGCTGACGGACAAGGGGATTGACACAGGCGATATGCTTCTCACCACTGAGGTTGCTATAGGGCCGCAGGATACCGCGGGATCGCTGCTTGAAAAGCTATCCCATATGGGTGCAGGGCTATTGATTGAAACCATCGTAAAGCTTGAGGATGGGTCTGCTGTGCGCATAAAGCAGGACGAAGCACAGAGCACCTATGATCCAATGCTATCAAAGGAAATGGGTTTGCTTGATTTTAATGAATCAGCTGTGCAATGCGTCAATCGTGTTCGAGCGATGAACCCGTGGCCGTGTGCATATACACCGCTGATTGAAGGCGTGCTAAAGGTTTGGAGCGCAAGAGCGGCGGAAGCGGAAAACAAACCCGCAGGGACTGTTCTATGTGCCAACAAGAAGGATGGTCTTGTGATCGCAACGGGAGATGGATGCATCGAGCTATGTGAGATTCAAGCACCGAATGGCAAACGCATGGATGCAAGAGTGTTTCTCCTAGGACACCCGATTGAACCTGGTCAATTATTGAGTGAGGTAAGAATATGACAGATGAAAAAAAACCCGCGAGCGGACAGGGTAAGCCACAACACAGCAACACAGGAAATCGAAACAATTCGGGTTATGGCGATAAAAGTCCAAGAAGCAACCGCTCAGGGTTTGCATCTGATAGACGCAGCTACCAAGGGGATAAGAAGCCGGCGGTAGGGCAGAGCCGTCCGGCTGGTGATGGCGAGCGCCGCTATGGTAAGCCCGCATCAGCCCAGCCAAGCGGTGAACGCCGCAGCTATGACAAACCCGCCTATGGGCAACCCAGCGGTGAACGCCGCAGTTTCGATAAGCCGGCATACGGCAAGCCCAATGGCGAACGTCGCAGCTTCGATAAGCCGGCCTATGGACAGCCAAGCGGCGAACGCCGTAGCTTCGATAAGCCTGCATACGGCCAACCGAGCGGCGAACGCCGTAGCTATGACAAACCCGCATACGGTAAGCCAAGCGGCGAACGCCGCAGCTATGACAAACCCGCATACGGTAAGCCAAGCGGCGAACGTCGTAGCTTCGATAAGCCCGCTTATGGAAAGCCCAGCGGAGAACGTCGCAGTTTCGACAAACCCGCATATGGCCAACCAAGCGGCGAACGTCGTAGCTTCGACAAGCCCGCCTACGGCAAACCAAGCGGCGAACGCCGTAGTTTCGATAAACCCGCCTACGGACAACCAAGCGGTGAACGCCGTAGTTTCGATAAACCCGCCTACGGACAACCAAGCGGCGAACGTCGCAGCTTCGACAAACCCGCCTACGGACAGCCCAGTGGAGAACGTCGCAGCTTTGATAAGCCAGCATACGGTAAGCCTAGCGGTGAACGTCGCAGTTTCGATAAGCCAGCATACGGACAGCCCAGTGGAGAACGTCGCAGCTTCGATAAGCCTGCATACGGCCAACCAGGCGGCGAACGTCGCAGCTATGATAAACCAGCCTACGGCAAGCCAAGCGGCGAACGTCGCAGCTTTGATAAGCCAGCATACGGTAAGCCCAGCGGAGAACGTCGCAGCTTTGATAAGCCAGCATACGGTAAGCCCAGCGGAAGGG
>JAAYIN010000070.1 GCA_012523405.1 Clostridiales bacterium | reverse complement strand
GGCGACGATAGCATCACGGGCGACGATAGCATCACGGGCGACGATAGCATCACGGGCGACGATAGCATCACGGGCGGTGATAGCATCACGGGCAGCGACATCGCATACATCAAGGCGTTCTTTTCCAAAAAGCTAGAGCAGATTCCGCAAAGCTGGCAGGAGTCCCATGACAAAGCGGCGAAGTACGAAAATACAGAGAAGCTGCAAACCGAGCAGATCAAACTCCAAACGGCGGCGGAGATCAGGGCAGCTTTTGAAGATGACTGGGGTGAGGCACGGTGACTGAAGCGGAGGCGATTCGCCTATTTAAGTGCCTGTCTGATAAATCCAGACTGCAAATCCTCAAGTCGCTCGCCATTGAGGATATGGATGTGGAGCGCTTGGCGGAGCGGCTTGGGCTGACAGCCGCGACGATCTCCTTCCACCTCAAAAAGCTTGCGGATGCAGGCGCGGTCACGTCCTATAAGAACCAATATTACACGATGTACTCGCTTTGCAAAGAGTGCTTTATGACCAGCCTGCTTGATATCATTCAGGAGGAATCGGGCGAGGCGCAGCTGCAAACGAGGCGCGACGAGGAGTATCGCCAGAAGGTGCTGGATGCATTCTTTGAATACGGCAAGCTCAAAACCATCCCCGCCCAGCGCAAAAAGAAGCGCATCGTTCTGGAAGAGATTGCAAAGGCATTCGAACATGACCGCATTTATACGGAGCGCGAGGTGAATATCCTCATCGCCGATTATCACGACGACTTTTGCACGATTCGCCGAGACATGATCGGAGAGCAGCTTTTGGATCGGAACAAGGACGGGTATTGGCTGATGTCGAGTCAAGGCAAGTGAATGAAGTAGCGGTTCATGCCTATTTCGGAGTAAATCCTCCATAGATTTTCCTCAAGCTAAATAACAATGATGCGCCTGCTGGAAATTGCATTCCACCAAGCGCATCATTTTGTTTATATTGTTGCAGGAAAGCAAATGAACCCTACTACAAGTATTATTTGCTGGTCGTTTCCTTTAAAGCTTGCAAATCAATATATTCGATAACAGCATGTCCCCCTTGTTCGCCTAGGGATAGCGTCTTTTGAATCAATTGCTCGCAAGTGCAGTCTTTTGTTACATAGATCAATTCGATTGGTGTTTTATCATCTATCTGGCATCTTCCAATCAGATAGTCTGCTGAAACATGCTAATACTCTGCCAGTTTTATGAAGTGCCGAAGCGGGATTTCATGATCTCCGGTTTCGTATTTAGAATAGTGCTGCTGTGAAATTCCCAACTCGGCAGCGATATCAGTTTGCGATAGGTCATGATCTTCTCTCAATTCCCTCAAAAGCTCAATGATAGTTTTCATAGCTCCATCCCTCTATACAGATAATTCCCTGATCGCCGCCGTCCACGGATGCCCATCCGCATTCTCCATGACCAACGCGTCATAGAGCCAAGCCCGCTGCTCACCGCTTAGGAGCGGGAGTGTATGCTCAAAATCCGCCTGATTCCCAAACCGCCTTAGCTCGGTTGATTTGTAGAGCAGTATGATTTCGGGGGCGAGGTAGGGGATGCCGCCGCGGTAAAGAACGGCCTTGCCGCATTCGCGCTTGATCTGCGGATTGTGCTCATAGCGCAGATAGCCGTCCGAGATGGGGCTGACCATGATATCAATGTAGGTAAAATCCTGTAAATCATCTGGGTTGTAGTCCAAATAATAATAGTCTGGGATATTGTGCTCAAAGAGCCTGACATAGTCCGAATGCTTGTGGCAGAAAAGATGCGCATCGGACTTTTTTTGGTCGCCAATATTCATGATTTGGTGCATTAGCCCATCGCCGCAAAACTCAAACACATCCCAGCCCTGCGCCATCATAAAGGCGATTATGCGGTCCTTGTCCCGCCTTGCGATATTGATGTCAATGTCGATATGCTTGCGAAAGGATTGACTCAAAAACAACTCAATGGCATAGCCGCCGCAGAGCGCGTAAGGGATTGAGCTGCCTTTGAGCAGTTCATGGGCGGAGGATACGAAGGGATGGATCATGAACGGCTGATTCATCGGCTCACCCCTTGGCACGAGGGCGCGGCGGCTGCTTTGTCATCTGCTCCGCCACCCGAAATAATACCATCTCGCGAATCAAATCATAGGGCATGGGCTTGTCGTAGGGGAACTGCACAGTGCCCTTGGAGGTCTTGTAATCGCTTAATTGCGCCGCAAAAGCCTCGATGGCGCTGGGCGCGGGATGAAAGCCCATATGCTTCTTTTCACCCGAAAAATGCACCAGATTGCCATGGAGAACGAATGTCGCCATGCCCCAAGATATCTTGTCGGTGATGGCGGGGGAGCAGCCCAGAATGAGCGCGCGCAGGGCTTCCATGCGCGCGCGTATATCGCCGCTGTAGGTGGCAATGTACTCGTCAACGGTGGTGTAGGCGGGCTTTGGCATCTCCCGCGGCTGAAGTGTGACATGCACGATGTCGCCTGCCTGCTTTCCGATCTTTAGGCGAATATCCTTTCGGATGCCGATGATATGGCAGGGTGTACCCATTTTCACGAGCTGCCCGTCGTAGGGCTCGCCGTCAAAGGTCGCATGCACAGGCACACGCGCCATGCCAAACGCCGCCTTCACGTCAAAGGGGATTTCGATATACGCAGCATCCATATCAGGGTTCTTGATGATTGTCGCGTCAAATTCATGCTGTTGCTTCATGGTGATGTCTCCTTTTGCTATGCGGATGATCATGCACTACTTTCTCAGGATTTTCTCCATTGGCTTGCCCTTGGCAAGCTCGTCTACCAGCTTGTCCAAATAGCGGATGTTGCGCATCGTCTCGTCCTTGATGTCCTCCACCCGATGCCCGCATACTACGCCCTTGATGAGGGCTGTGTTGGGGTTTGGCGTGGGAAACTGTGCAAAGAAGGTCTCCACGTCCACACCGCTTTCGATCTGCGCGGCGAGCGATGACCCGTCGTGCCCTGTGAGCCAATGGATGATCTCGTCCACCTCTGCCTTTGTCCTGCCCTTGCGCTCCGCCTTCTGGATATACAGCGGATAAACGCTGGCAAAGGACATGGTGTATATTCTCGGTTTCGGCATTTTAATCGCTCCCTCCGTGATCCAAACGAATCCTTTGAATTCATTATACCCCAGCGGCGAAATCTAAACAACAATCGGCAATCAAAAACACCGCCCATCTCTAGGCGGTGTGAGAACAAATTCTGCTTAGATAACGAATGCGAGCAATATGAAAAGGTAGGTGACGGGCGCTTTTTTCTTCAGCAGCAGGTAGATCACGCCGTATAGGATACCTGCCAGCAATGCGCTGAGGCCAATGGTAATGCTGCCCTTTGTCAGTGCGTGCACCAAACCCCATGATAGCCCCGCGGTGATGCCGCCCCATGGGATGTTCTTGCGGCTGAACCATAGCTCGCCCGCGCGCTGCCCAAAGCAAACCACCAGCCAAACCAGCACCACCTCAAAGATGTAGTACATATACTGGAATAGGAATATGCCAATGGACTTTTTGCGGAACTCGCCGATGATCTTCAGCGTGCCCCAGCCGAATGCGTTGATGGCGATGCAGGCAACCGCTGCCAGCGCTGCTAACACCCAATGCATGGCGGGAACTGCCTCGTCCTTGCCGCCCGCCAGCGCATCATAGCTGTACTTGTTTTTGGATGAGCGAAGCAGCACGAATGCAAACCCGATCCAGATGAGGCAGGTGATGATCCAATGCACGATGTTTTGCCCGTCTGAAAAGCCGCTTAAGCTGTTGCCGTAAATCATGTTTTCAATGGTGAGCAGTACGATTTCCATGCCCAGCCCTAAAAAGGCATACATGGCCAGCGAGAAAAACGTCCCGCCTGTGATCTTCTGTTCTTTCTTCAATTCGTGAACACTCCTTTATGCTGAGGGATATACCGATTGAATGCCATGCTGTTGGCATATCCCATTTCGAGTGTACAGTATACACCCATATGGCATATACGGCAACGATATCAGGTGAAAAGGACAGTGATTAGACAGTTGCTAGACCTGAAAAAACCCACGTTCGACTGAATGTCCATCATTCAAAAGCCAACGCCCTCCAGCACTCAGAAAGTGCCGGAGGGCGTTTGTTGTACCTCGCCTTTTACATCGAGATATAGGATACGGATGCGGATAGCGACATCATGATGAATATCATGCAGTTGATAAACGCGCCCAGCCAAACCCTGTTGGTCTGCTTGTAGTACAAGCGATTGAGGATCGGCAATGCAAACATCATGGGGATCAGACCGAAGATCATGTTGATATAGAGCCACATGTCTCGGCTGGTGGGTCCATATGTTGAGTAGTATACAGTGCCTGTTTCAAAGTAGGCGATGTAGTTGATCACTAGGATGAATATCAGGCCTACGCTGTTAGCCAGACCGCTGACCAGATTGACCTTCCATTCGGACCAGCCTTCAAAGCCGATGCTGCAATTGACGCGGATGGAGTTGCTGATGTAGAACACGAAGAAGACGGGGATGTACATGAACCATGTAGCGATAAAGCGAGCCTTCAGCGTGCCTGCGGAGATCAGCGTGAAGCGGAAGTCCTGATGGAACAGCAAGGAGCAGACTTGCACGAGTCCGTAGAATGCCAAGAACAGAATCACGGCAAGCAGGAGGGTTTTCAGCAAATCGATGATGCCGATCTTCATAGGACGCAGCGTTACGAGTTCGTCTGCCAGTTCTTCCTGCGTTTCCTTGGATGTACTGTGGTTTTTCTTCCATAGATACTTGACCCAGAACACGCCGAAGTATATCGCCAAGCCGATGAGGCCGTTCACCAGTGCCCATAGCATGACAGCGTTGATCATGCGTGCGGGGAACACGAAGCTGTAGTAGCTGCTGGCTGCGTTTGTGAATAGCCTCATGGACAGCTCGCCCAGTGGGATATAGTCAAGGCAGGCGATCACAGCAGTGATGAGCATGGTGGTCCAGAAGGTGATCTTGTGGGAAGCCTTTTTGTTTGCCTTCTTTCTGGATACGAGCTCTTCTTCCAAAACGGGCGCGCCCTTGATGGAGCTGAAGAAGGTGGTGCCGACAAGCAATGCAGATAGCGCGATGACAAAGATGAATCCGCCGATCATAGCGATGCCGTTGCAGATTTCCTTGCCCCACCAGATCTGTTCGTGATCGGTGAGCGTGGTGTCAACGTCAAGTGCTTCAAGGAAGAATCCCAGCGACTTGCCGATGGCATGGGAGGAATACATTTCAAAGCAGTGGTTGACGGGGTCTTGCTCTACGATGCGGTAGGTGCCGTCTGCCATGTTGCCGTAGGGGTAGTTGGTGATGGCATCGCCGCGGTCGAGCTCTTCGCCGTTGACCTCGTTGATGAACCGCTTGGCGACCACTTCAAAGGAGGTGGTGTCCGTCTGGTAACGATACGCGCCTTCATCAAAGTAGGCGTAGGATAGAACGGAGTTGCTGTGCAGGGTAGTGAATTTCTTGGCTGCGGTCAGCTTGATATAGCCTGAGATGAAGAGTGCCTTGATGATGCTCTCGTCGTAGCTGTCGCCTGCAAGTGTGCTGGCTGCTGCGCTGACGTTGTTGCCGCCTGCGGAGTGTCCGATCGCGCCAATGCGCTCACGGTCCACAAAGCCGTACTCTTCGGTGTTGTTATAGATGTACTGGACGAGGTAGTTCAGACCGTTGGCTTCCAAGGTAGAACCAAGGGGCTTTTTCTTGCCGTCCTCGGCATAGATCAAGTCGCCATTTTCGTCCTTTTCAAAGCCGGGGTAGGTGGTGTCGCCCTGGCAGCCAGGGTCGATACAGAATACGACCATGCCGCGGCGAGAAAGCTCGATGCAATACTGCGCCATGGTTTCCTTGGTGCGGGTGAAGCCGGGAACAACAAACACGGTTGCTGCAGGATTTTGCGCGGTAGCGGTATTTGGCAGATACATGTTCACGCCGTACCGGAGTTCTTCGTTTGCAATGATAAAGGTCTTGCCGTTGATGGGCGTGGTGTTGTACTCCTCGGTCATCGCCTTGGTCAGCATAAAGCTGGATACATCCACGCTGAAACCGGAGGTGTCAAACACCATTGCTACGAAGCTGGCGAGCAGCGAGATGCAGAGTCCCACGACCATGATGATGGTGCTCTTGCGCTTGAGGGACATTTTCTTCTTTGACTTGACATCAAGCTTGCGCACGATGACTTCGACTGTGTCCGTCTGTTTGCCAAAGCAAGCGATTAAGTTCAGAATAAAGGCAGGTGGTGCAACAATACTAAGGGCGGTATAAATCATATACTTGCTTTTTTGCTCTTTTGCCAGCGGAACTTGGGTGATGCTCTCGCGCAAAACGGAGACAAGCAGACCCGAATAAAGACTGATAGCGCCGATAATCAAGAAAAGAAAAGGACTGGATGTGTGAAGGGAAAAGCAGCGAGCTGCGTAAATGATCCAAGCGACCGAGCAAATGTAAGCAGTTATGGAAGCTGCCTCCATGTACGCTTTCTTTTTATTCATTAAAGTCACTCCTAAAAGTTAATGTATTTTTCTATTGAGCCAAACCCCATGTCGGTATCAATCGCTTGATTCCATGGGAATATCACCGATTTCTTTGGTTTTCGTTAGGCCTCGGGCTCGGGCTGGACTGCACTAGCGTCGCCGTATACCGCATATAGGCGCAGCAGGTCATTTTCGATATATTCCTTCATATCGTCATATCGAATCAAACCAGTTGCCTCAAAGAGTGCTTCGGTTGCGTCGGGCTCCAGTGCCCAACCTAGGAAAGCCATGCCATCTGGAATCATATCATCGGGAACGCCGCCAGCGATGGCATTGCCGAAAATGCCGATTGTCTTTGTTGCCGCAATCACATTGTCACTTTCCAGAGTAACCGTTGTCTTTTTTTCGTCTATCGAGCAGCCTGTCATGGTCAAAACCATCAATGCTGCCATCAATAACAAGAAAATTCTTGCCGTTTTTTTCATAGATACTAACCCCCATCACTTTTAGTTTGACATGTTAATTTCGTGCTACGCCTGACGCGACCGCTGCCACAGCGACGGCCTGCGCGACTGCGTGATGTACTTCCTTGCTTGTTGCCAAAGGAATGATGTAATTTGGTTTGAGCTGATCGGGCGATACCTGCGCTGCGATGGCCCTTGCTGCTGCCGTCATCATATCCATGTTGATGTCCTTTGCGCGAACCTTTAGTGCCCCTTGGAACAGCCCTGGGAAAACGAGCACATTGTTGATCTGGTTTGGATATTGACTGCTGCCGCTGCCAACGACCACTGCCCCTGCTGCCAGCGCATCGCCGGGCAGAATCTCGGGCACGGGATTGGCAAGCGCGAGGATGATAGCGCCTGAGTTCATGGAAGCGACCATTTTCTTTGTGACGATATTGCCAACGGATGCGCCTATGAATACGTCTGCGCCTTCCAGTGCATCTGCCAAACCGCCTTGGACTAGCGAGCGGTTGGTGATTTTGGAAAGCTCTTCATGGATCTTGTTATCGTAGGAATCGCCCTCCCGCAAGATGCCGTCCTTGTCGCATATGATGATGTCGCGCACCCCCATCTCAAGCAAGAACTTGCCGATGGCAGTGCCCGCAGCACCAGCGCCGTTGATCACTACCCGAACTGCGTCCATCTCTTTTTTTACCAGCTTGAGTGCATTGGTCAGCGCTGCGCCAACCACGATGGCTGTTCCGTGCTGGTCGTCGTGGAACACGGGGATGTCCAGCTCTTCCTTGAGCCTTCGCTCGATCTCAAAGCATCTGGGCGCGGAGATGTCTTCCAGATTGATCCCGCCGAAGCTCCCCTCCAAATACTTGATCGTCTTGATGATTTCCTCGGTGTCGGAGGTTTTGAGGCATAGGGGAAAGGCGTCTACATTGCCAAATGCCTTGAACAATGCGCATTTTCCCTCCATCACAGGCATACCAGCCTCGGGACCGATATTCCCTAACCCCAACACCGCAGTTCCGTCCGTGATGACAGCGACGAAATTGCCGCGGCCTGTTAGGTCAAAACTGAGGTCTGGATTCTTTGCAATCGCCATACATGGCTCTGCTACGCCCGGCGTATAAGCAATAGAAAGTGCTTCGCTTGAGTCTACGTCGATTTTCACCTCGATTCCAATTTTTCCTTTCCATTCGAAATGCCGTTTAAGGGCCATTTCCTTCATGTCCATAAGCATAGCTCCTTCATGTGCAATTACCACGTATGCGGTTGTTTTCATAATTCCATTATCAGCTTGAGCAGCGATAATTGCAAGAAAGCTTTTCCTTGGGGTCATAAGAAAAAGTTATAGTCATAAAATGAATAAGTTAACATTTACTTCCATTACAGGAAACTGGATATAAGCTGAATCTATCGTTCACCCTGGCCTTTGCTTCTCCCAGCCCCCGCTGGCAGGGGCATAAGCGCTGCGTGCTTTTAAATTTTTTCTTTGAGAAAAAAGCCGCCAAAACCCAGTTTGTGGATTCTGGCGGCGAATGCGCGGCGGTCACTTGGTATGTATTTGTTCTTTTGCAAAGGGCGCGTGCCTGTTCTTTTTCACATAATTGATCAGCTTTAGCATGGGCGGGTAGATGATTTGATTCTTTTTCCATGCGAGGCCGGCGGTGAGGGTGATCTTGGAATCCAACGAGATGATGCGGCAGTCGTCCCGATCCTCCACCAATTGCCGAAACAGGAATGCGCCGCAGTTGCCATAGGACAGCATATTGAGCATGCTGCTGATCTGGCTGCTGTAGGTCAGTACGTTGATGCTGCTGCCATGCTCTTGAAACTTATCGCGAATCAGCTTGTTTTGATAGCTATCCTCCTTGAGCAATATGATCTTTTGGTTGGACAAATCCTCAAATGATACGCTTTCTCGATTGGCCAAGGGATGGGACTGATGCACGCAGAAGATCAGCTCCGTATCAAATAAATCAAGGGTTTCAAAGCTGTCGCGCGGCAAATCGTCAATCAGCAGCACGCCGATATCCGCCACGCCGTCCACAACCCATTGCCTGATTTGGAGCGATCCCGCCTCGAGCAAATCCACATGAATATCAGGGATATCCTTGCTGAAATTGTGGAATATCGGGAAAAAGGACAGCATGCCAATCATTGGCGCAACGCCTATGCGAAGGTATTTCTTATTCTGGGAAAACATTTCCAGCTGTTCCTCCGTCGCCTCGATATAGCGCACGATGAACGACGCACGCTCCTGAAGCCATAGTCCCTCCTCGGTCAGCTCCAAGGTTGTTTTCTTGCG
Organism: Clostridiales bacterium; assembly: GCA_012523405.1. Classification (GTDB taxonomy): domain Bacteria; phylum Bacillota; class Clostridia; order Christensenellales; family Aristaeellaceae; genus Limiplasma. The sequence goes on along the minus strand of JAAYIN010000070.1, from coordinate 2,955 downwards.
ATCAAAAAGCCTGATGCCATGCCTTTCTTCCAAATCACGAATGGCAGCGGACACAGCAGGCTGGGAGACATAGAATTTTTTGGCGGCCAAGGTAAAGCTCTTGTATTGGCACACGGCCAGAAAGTACTTGAGTTGTAATATTCGCATTTTTTCACCCGCTCACTTCGTAGGATACCGTTTTGCTCATTCCATTATATCTGGTTTGGGTATGGGTTTCAAGTGCATAGGATGTCTTTGGCTATTTTGACTGGGTTTCCATGGGGTGGAGGAGTGCGGGGATAGCTTCTCATAAGTTCAAAATATCAACGTGCAACAAAAAACGCCATGCAAGCTAAACCTGCATGGCGTTTTTCTGCGTCATCTTTCGATTACGCAACCGAACAGCCCGTGTACAAAGATAAATCGGTGGGTTCGGATTTGAGGTAACTTGGCGGCTTGATTTAAGTGTACATTATATCGTGCAATCTGAACATTGAAGATTTCACGAAGAATCCACGAAGAATCCGCGAAATGATGTTTTTGGCATAGAGTAAGCCAGACTTCACGCTATTCATAAGAGGCTGCTACAGAATGATTCTTTCTAATCATTCTGTAGCAGCCTCTTTATAATCATTGCACATCAAACACTAAAGTTGGCTTAGGGTAGTTTGGCTATATCCCTAAGTTTGTTTTTCTTTCATAAGGTTCTGACACATTCGTTAATCCAATTAGATAATCAGCATTGGTGTTATAGTATATCGCCAGCTTCTCAAGAAATGCAGTTGGAGGCGTCCTATTGCCGCGTTCATATTTTGAGTACTCCGATTGATCCATTTCCAGCTTAACGGATAATTGTATTTGAGTTAGTTTATTGTCTAATCGTAATTGCTTAATTCTGGGATACATAGCTTGACCCTCCTCTTTGATTCATTGTATCCCAATTTTACTATTGACTTTAGGACTTATCCGTCCTATTAAGACAATAAAGTCTAATTAGTCCTATTAACAAATGAAAAGAAGGTGCTGACACATGACGACTCTTGGTGTCGGCTAAATCGTAAACGAAATCCTGCCAACTTAGCCATGTAGTGTGAAGGAGCTGATGCTATTGCTTAAAAAAAAGGACTGCCGTAGCGGTATTTCGCTACACAGTCCCCTGAACAACTTAACATCTATTTTGACTTGTCCGATGAAGAATCTTCTAGCGGATTGAGCCTAATGAATTCCGCAAACTCTAGCACAACTTCCTTATTGCATTTACTAAGCTTGGAAGAAGTATTGAGTATCTGTTCGTCCAGCAAGCTCAACGTGTTAAACATAGAGCCTTCACCATAGACCAGATAATCATAGTTAACATGATACGTTCGGCATACAAATATGACAAAGCTTTCCTTCGCGTTACCATTTCCATCAATCTTGTTCCAATGAACACCTGAATAACCCATAGACAATGCGATGCCCTCTTTGAAAGGTGAGAATATGAAAGAATTTGTCAGCAGTCCCGCGATAAACACTCGCTTATATGTTGATTTGATCAGCCGCCTTATGATCCGATCAGGCATCCTGTTTGCTGATCTTAATTTTGATGCGTATCCGCAACTGAGTGAACTTATTGACCGTAGCGGGGTTGAGCCATCAGCGTCATGAAACGATCCGTGCTAACTCGGTTGAAAATAGCGTGTTCAGCAATGGAATATGCATATTTGGGTAAACGTTCTGAGTAACTAACCTGTCCAGTCTCACCCCACCCGTCTTGGTTTATTTCATGCATTGCAAAATCCACTTGCATGGGATCAAACCATCGGGTGGGTTTTGTTTAAGGAAATTCCAAAACGATAAGAATACAAATTTTAACATTATAATGGATGAAAACTCTAATTCACTTCGTTAGTTCTTATAGCGCCATAATATATTTGTATTATGGACTACACTGCATTAACCAAAACCTAGCACACCTGAGTATTTATGGAGGATTGCTATATGAGGAAGACAATATTGTCATATGTACTTGCCATCTGTATTTTGCTAACCCTCTGCATACCTGCATTATCAGAAGAGGCGTCTTCGGCATTACCAACTCAAGTTTATGTGTACGCTCTCTATTATCACAAATATCCGAATTGTCCTATTGCGAACGAATGGGAAGTACCCCTGAAACCTGTTGAGATAACAGGGCTAAGTGATGCATCATTTAAATTGCTTAGACCTTGCATGCTTTGCTTGCCACTAGAAAACGAGGCTTATTACGTTGATAATTCAGACTTATATACTGAAAAAGAGATGGAAGAGAAAAAGGGGCAAGACTACATCGCTATGAGGTTATTGAATCGCGATGATTTTACATTTGAAGATTGGGCTGAGCTTCGCCCAGGATCATATGGAATACCAGATGAAAATGATATTTCACGAGAAGAAGCAATTCGGATAGCTGCTGAAAAAGTCGCAAGTGAATACAGTATCGATCTGGAAGTGGCATTAAACCTTAAATCAAATGTTACATGTTGGCCCGATAAAGAATATAATGGTGTTGATAATCTAAAAACGTATTTAGTACAGTTTATTGATCTCGATCATCCTTTCTTTTACAATGTCGAACTTATTACATCGACAGGTGAGGTAATAGATACGCTGCAATTTAAAAACTTGAAGTATAATGAGACTGCCGTGCATTAGCACGGCAGTCTCAGGGCGTCAAAAAAGCTCGCTAAAGCAATCTTTTTCGCCGATTCTTTGCACTCCGTCCCTGTTCGCTAACGCTCTCGGTCGGGACTACGCGTAGGGAACCCTTGCTACGCAAGGTCTTGAAACCACCGCGCATGTCGCTGGTTTCGGATTGTTGATCAGAGGGGTTCGGCAGATTGTCAAATCAAGTGCAACAAGCATGAGAAAAGACCTCAAAAGGAGAAAGCCAGCCAAGGCATTTTCTAGGTCTATTGTTGAGAAGCTCGAGCACATAAGAAACATATTCAGGATCAG
>JAAYIN010000069.1 GCA_012523405.1 Clostridiales bacterium | reverse complement strand
TGACCGAGAGTTATGCCACCAAGGAAGGTGCGACTATCAACCGCCAGACAGGTGAGGTGGAGTGGACCGCCATCAAACGAACAAAAGATGGGTTGTATCAAGCCGTCGCAGATGAAGGCGAGAACGGATTCACCTCTGCAATGGGGACGACCTTCCTGGCAACGGTCTACGAACCAACTTTCACACCCGGACCCTGACGAAAAGATTATATGCCGCCGTATGGAGAATAGTTCTCTATTCGGCGGTTTATTAAGGATCATCAAATGTAATCTTGTAAGTGTGGGATAGTAAATTTAAAATAAAGTAATGTGATTTCATCCTATCCACGCGCTTACACCACCCTCATATGTTCGAATAACAATGCGATGATGAAGATCAACTTTTTGGTTTTTTTATTTGAACATAATGATATCGGTTACAGCCCTTTCCTTTCCACCAGCCGGATGGTTAATGATTTGCCCTTGGAACCAACACTCAGCAGACCCTCCACCATCGAGATTCATCGCTGTGATGGCGCCAAAGCGAACAAACAGCAACTGCAGGTCTTTTAGCGTAATGCCCTGGGAATAAGCGTTTTGCCTTCCATCTGCGACAATCACAATGTAATGTAACGGCCCTATCTGGCCAATGGCAGTGCGAGGTTCCAGACGGTTATCCCGTGTTGAGATAAGGTCAAAAGCTTTGTTGAAAGCGACTACTTCACCGTCTCGCACAAGCTCAGGACCAAATTCAAAGCTCTGCCAAACATGCCTGTCCAGCAGAGCGTCCGCCATACTTCGGGGTCGATCCTTGCTACGATCTGTATGCACAGACATGTCGCCGTTCTCTTCCACAACGAGCATATTGCGTGTAGTTTTGTTTGCTCGAATGAGACTGCCATTTCGGATGATTATGCCATATTTATGACTGCCGTAGTTGTCTGCATTGATGGCCAAAATCGCTTGATTGCGCTGAGCGATCGCTGATACGCTCTCGCGCGTCCGTAAGGCTTGTCTCCGCTGAGTGCCGCCTGCATAACGGAGGCGTCCTGCACCTGAATATCCGCTACAAAATAAACAAGGTTCTGCTCTTCATACCGTTTGATAGCAACAGATAAGCGATCGTCAAGATAAGTATAATCATAAGGAATATCGACACAAATGTCAGATGTCTCCAGAGCGTTTACCATCTGCGGTTGAGAAAAGAACAGTAGGCAAATCAGAGCTAACAAAGAAAACTTCGAATGGATTAAGTGCATATCTAGATCTCCTTCCGGGTGGAAAGTAACCAGTTCACAATGCAGATCACATGAAAACGAGAAATGCATCACAAAGATCTAACAGCCAACGACATTCGTTTCTATTTTTATACTATACTATACTATTTTGGTCCTTTCAATGTCATAGGTGAAAAGGGTATTCAAGCGATTTTGAGTTGGCTAGTTCTTTAATGATTTGGAGGAAATTATGATCACATGTATTTTAGGTGACAAGACCTACATGGTGGACTTCATCTCTGGGCGCGCTCTACGCGAGATGGAACCTGCGTCAAAGATGTATGGGAAATTGGTCGCACTATCAAAGGCAGCGGTAGATGGCGATGATGTATCAGGAGAAAAGCTAACGGTCTCAGACGCACTAGACACAATGGTCAAGTGGTTCTGCATCCTCTTTGGGAACCAGTTTACTCCCGATG
>JAAYIN010000068.1 GCA_012523405.1 Clostridiales bacterium | reverse complement strand
TCTTACGCCGGCGCAAGTTGCGGGTCTCAATCTTACCAAAAATCAAAAAAGGGAGTTTCCGCTCGTTGCTTGAAGCATTGCTATGTTTTCTTCAGCTTTTCCTTTCATCTTTACTTTACAGTGCCATCGTAAATTCCGTATTGTTTTTTTAACACAATGGATAAAGTATAGCATAGCTGACACACTCATCACAATAGCAAGTATTGCATTCAGTTTTTGCATTATAAATAAAGGCGCCATCTGCAAAACCAGACAGCGCCTTTATTTTAGTTGTGATTATGGTTCATTAAGCGCCTAGCGAAAGATGATCATTTCCCCCATTCATAGATCTTCTGAAGAATCTCGACCTGCTCTTCCCGTACATCAGATGATGATGAGAAGATGTAATCCTGCAACATCCTATATCCAAATTTAATGAGAATCATATCGCGAAGATAGAAATCATTGATCTGCGATATATCCATGGCTTCAGAAATCCCTTGCAGGTACGCGGGAAATAATCTCTGGTAGCATTCATCCACACGGTCAATCTCCGTTCCATCAACGATCAAGCTTGCGATATCCTCGCCCAGATACCCCCAGCCTGATGTATCCCAATCAATCAGTCTTATTTTCCCTTCTGCGTAAAAGATATTCGTATTCCAGAAATCTCTATGGCAGAGCACGACTGGCAGGCTTTTGATGTTTTCAAAGAATTGTGCATGGCGATCATCCATATCAATCAGCATCTGCCTAAGATGTTCTGGTATGCCGCATCCCGCCGAGCGCAGATAGCCATACTCAAATGACTTGCCCGTCTGCAAAACGATTTGCTTATCCCTGAGCATTTGCTTGAGATGCTCCGCCAAGGTAGATTGATCGGACATTAGGAAATCCGCCGTAAACAGCTGCCTATACCACTGTGCATGCTCCCTTTGCATAAACTCGGCATCGCCAAGACCAGACGCAGACCTAGCCAATGTAGGCTGTACGTACTGCCGTCCTTGATACCGCCCAATTTCAAGTGCTGCCGCCTCGTGCATTTCGGTTGTCAGGTCGTTGCCTGATATCCCTTCAATATACTCCATCCAGATTTCGATTGCATCAGCATGTCTCTGTGCATAATAGCATGTTGGCCAACGAAACGAATCACTGAAGGATGCGTCCAAATCCGAGCAGTATAGATCGTACTCTCTATGCCATGAATTAGGATCACCCGGACGTTCCCAGATTTGTTGTGTTTTCCACACGAGCTTGTACGGAAGTTGCTCGCCGTCAATTGACTGAGCGGTGCCTGTAATAAGCTGTACATCACCTAACGTTCCGCCCTGCAATTGACGAGTTTGACAATCGCTTTCTACGATGCGCTTCCCAAGCATCTGGCATAAAACACGAAGTAATGTTTCTCGGTGCACCATCAGTGATTCCCTCCTTTTTTCTTACTCTGCTTTGCCATTGCCTTAAGCCGGGCACTTTGCTCCCTGATATGCGCCGACTTATGATCCACAAATGCGTTCTCACGCTTTTGCGCAAGATATCGTTCCCAACGTTCCTTGGGCAATGTTCCGTCTTGCAATGCTGCAAGCACCGCACAGCCCGGTTCGTTATTGTGACGGCAGTCACTAAAGCAGCATTCTGCAAATAGCTCGGCCAAATCAGCAAACCCCTCATTGATGCCCTCATCCGCGCCATAAAGTCCAAGTTCGCGCATACCGGGTGTATCAATCACCATCGCGCCTGATGGCAGCATAAAGAGCTGACGATGTGTTGTCATATGGCGCCCGCGGCTATCCTCCTCACGGATGGTCTTCACGCCCATAACCTCCTGTTTCATCAATGCATTGAGCAAAGAGGATTTTCCCACGCCTGACATCCCCAGAAACACAATGGTTTTCCCAGGCTGCAAGTACGAATCCAATGCAGCAAGTCCTTCGCCTGTGTGACTGGAAATCGCGTGAATTTTGACATCGGGTTCAGCCTGTTGAACCTGTGCTAAATATGCGGAATAGTCCGTGGTTAAATCCGCTTTTGTGAGGATAACAACTGGCTCTCCCCCGCTTTGACGCGCCTGCGTCAAATAGCGCAAAACGCGGCTGACCTTGAAATCCCAATTCAAGGACGTTAGTATGAAAACATAGTCGAAATTTGTCGCGACCACCTGTTCCTTAATCATTTTCACGTAAGCAACTGCATGCCCTGAGAAATCCGCGCGCGAGAACTTGGAATGCCTTGACAGCAGTTTTTCGATGCGCGAAACACCGCTGCTGCTAGGTCGGAGCAGCACAAAGTCGCCCACGCAGGGGAAATCACTTCTCTCCTTAGCATGATAAAGAAAAGACCCTCTGAGTACCGCCAGCATTTCGCCCTGCTCAGTCATAACCGTGTATTGATTCCGTTGTACCTCTGTAATTCTCCCGACCAGCATGCCTTCCGGGATTGTTTCAGTTCCGAGATATCCATATTGTTTCAAATCGATTGTTTTTATCGTTCTTCCCTCCAAATGTAGTTGATTTTTGGGCGCAAAAATAGCCGCAGCAAGCAGCCTCATTCGAGACTGCTTGCTGCGGCTATACGTCCTAAAGATAGCAAAAGAGAACACGACCTCAGTCGTATTCTCCACAAAGCAGTATATACACGAAAGGTTACTTGTTGTCGGCGCAAAAATAACAGAGATCCATCCCATCCACTTATTTTATGCGCCCATATTCGATTTTAGGTTTCCATCACCTTACATACGAACATTTTTCAACAACCCCTTTCGCGAGAATTAATATTTTACTTGGATACGAGCAAAGTATAGCATCTTTGCGAATCCGTGTCAATGAACACTTTCAGGAAATATAGTGTTCGCCAAATAAAGGGAGGCTTGTAGTACATGATTGCGCTAAAGCCCTATACAAAAGGTCGGCAGGGTGATCACAACCCTGCCGACACGATGTTAATTTTCCAGAACTTCAGGTCTTTCAGGCAAATTCTCATAGACTGACCATGGAATCCATTGCGTTAAATTCTCCTTATCTCCTGCCTTGTACTCGCGTTGCCCGCGAACCTCGCCTGTTAATGCGTCAATTTCGATAAGCCATATTGCTGAATACGTAGCGCTTCCAATATCCTCTGGATACATCGTATATGTTACGACTTTCCAAATGGGGGTGTCTCCGTCCATACAGCACACCACGCTACCAGCAGTGGTATAGTCCAAATCAACAGCAGCAAGAGCGACTTCCTCCGCTTTGCTTTGGTCGACACCGCCCTCGGGCGGGAGAATGTACTCAGTATGTTGAAACGCCCAAGTTTGACGGTTATCGGGCACTGCCGACGCAATGCTCTTGCTGTACTCAACCCAGATTTCAGGTGTCCAAAGGTTATGAACGCCATACGCATCGTGATATAGATCCATGATATCCATTCCCGAATCGCTAATTCCCTGATATTCTTCGCAGGATACAAGCGTACCATCCGATTCAAGGATCAGATCATATCGACTTGGCTTTGGCGTTGTCGGCTCAAAAGCAAAAAACCATCTGGACGACTGGGCCGATTCCGCATACAGCCTGTATTTCACATAGTATTTCCATTTGTCTCCATCAGATAGATCCTCATCGTATGTTTTCGCGATATAGCCCTCGACGATTCTCAATGCTTGTTCGAAGGTGATTTCATCGTTCTGGGGCAAACGGCAGTTGTTCGTCTCCTCCCAGCCAATCGCTACCATGACTTCGCTAAACCAGTATTGTTGCTCGATCGTCCACTCCATATAGGTGCCAAATTCGCTGCTCGCCAGCGCCATGATCGCGGATTGCTCTGAGTATCCATACCCGCCTTCCAGCGCATTGATCATGGAATCTGACAGCTCTATATTATTCTCCTGTGCCAACTTGATAATGGTTGCCAATTCCTCATTGGAGAACTCCTCCTGATGGCTGGCCTCGTCGTTTTTGATGGCAATAGGCAATACTTCCTCTTGGACGATTTGCCGTGCGGATAGAAAGTATGTTGCAAGCGCAGTCACAGCTGTGAGCACAAGTGCCAACACCAATATGAATCCAGCGGATAATTTCTTTTTCACTTTTTCTTCTCCTCTTACTTCTCTGAGAACCTTCCATTCAAAATCAGGATTGTTCTCAAGTCCGGGAAGGCAGTCATCTATTGCTCTTTTGATATCCTTATCCCGAAACATATTATCAAGCATGATCATGCCCTCCTTCCAGCTCACGGCGAAGCCTTTCGCGTGCTTTTTTCAGTCTCGTAGATATTGTTGAAATGGCCACATTCAAGGCTTCTGATATTTCCTGTAAAGTCATTCCTTGATAGTAGTAGAGCAATACAACTTCCTTATGCTTGCTCGAAAGGTTCATCACAGCCTCCGTCAGCGCATGTTCCTCCGCGCTCGCGGCTTTCTGCGGCAGGCTGTCGGTTGTCACACTCCGGTCCACAAAGCGGAACCATGAATCCCGCTTGATATTTCTGCATGTATTGATGGCAATGCGCATCAGCCATGTTTTTTCGCTGCTCTCGCCTCGGAATGTCGCCATCGCCTGATACGCTTTGACGAATGTTTCCTGAACGGCGTCCTCAGCCAACGTAGCGTCTTTCAAATAGGCATAGCTCATGCGCATTAAATCGTTTTTATACTGCGCCATCAGTCTGCGCAGCACGTCCTCGCGGATGTTGCTAGGATCCATAACAACTTCCATCTGCCGTTCACCCCCTTCACTCCATTAGACACAGATTGTGTGGTGCTTTTTCAACGCGCTTCAAAATTTTCTTATATTCCTTCGAAATTCTCCGATACCCTCATTTTGCTACGATGAATCACTTGGGTCAATATATAAGCACCGAGTCAACGCATGCGCATATAGGCATGTATTGATTCGGTGCTTTATTTTGCGAGAAACCCGCGCCAGATATCTTATTCAATTAGTCAAGCATTCTTCTTTTTTCTGTCCAGCGATCATCACAGCGCAAACGCCAACCCCAAGTGCAAAGATCGCTCCTGCCGCAATCAACTCAATCAGTGGTATCTGCGTGAAGGCATATACATTATTATGGAAGTAGAATGCAGCACCAATGAGCCTAGGCGATACGATGGCAATTAGCACGATCAGCGGAATCAGCTTGAGCAGCATCGCGATATAGTTCCCGCTAAAGCGAGACAGCACAAACGCCATCCCCGCCGCCCCAAAAGCAATCAAATAGCAAATACCGATCAGCAGGAGGCAATAGCCGCGGTAGGTCGTATTCACCCAAGAAAAGCCGCTAATCGCGAAGGAAATCACCCGACTATTCAGGAAGATGCCTACACCATTGGTTGCAAACAATGCGCCCAAAATCAGGAGGTTGATGCTGCTAAGGAGAAACGTGGAGAGCATTGCAGCGCCAAATTGGCTTTTGAGGATTCCCCGGCCTCGTCTCGCGCTCCATTGCAGCGGGCGCATGCTATGCATCCGATCGTGCACCAGCACGGGCGACAGCAGCAGACATTCTGAAAGCACCATCCAAATCAACAGAAGACCGAAATATTCAGTGGTTGCATAGGGAAGCTCATGGGGCATGATATTTTGCCATGTTTTCTCCGTGAGGTTCTTCGCGGCATAGGCAAGCTCCTGCTCGGAATAGCCAGCATATTGAGCATGGCTGAGCAAAACATCTTCATTCTGCTGCCAAGATTCGTATTCACGAATATAGTATTCGGTCGCTTGAACCCTTCCTAGAATATTGTTTGTCTCCCCGTCCCAGAGATAGTTGTGCAGGCGCATCCCGTCTGCATACCGCTGCTCATCCGCTTGCGGTATCACACCCATTTCAATCTGGATATTGTCGATTGCTGTTTGGAACTCGGCATAGCTCTCATAGGAGTATTTCTGAGCAAGCGGGAATGCCGCAATATATTCATCCATCATGTCTTGCAAAATCGGCAGCGTTTTCTCAAATGCTTCAAATTCGTCCGGCTCAAGATTTGTCCCGTATTGAGCTACCAGCTCAGCGGCTATCTCAAATTCCGCCTCCATATTGGGTCCGTTGGGGAAATAATCGACATAATACGATAGAAACATCATATAGAAGACCGCGCCAATGAGCAGGAGGACAACGAGCATTCCTGGCCGCCATATTTTCTTCATTTCCTCATGCAGCAATTTCTTTCACATCCTTTTTGGTAAATCTAAGGTAGAGGCAAAGCGTCACTAGCCCAATGATCAGTAGGCAACCCATTGCACTGCAGCATTCTTGATACGGAATGACCGTCCCTAGTTCCAGCCCTGTAAACCAGAGCGTCTGTCCCCACCACAGGGAAATGGGTGTCCATTGAATGAGCTGGTACAGCGTCCAAAGCCCGCCATCCCCGCAGACCATGATCGCACCAAAGTTCAGCACGCAGCCGACAAAGCCTAGCATGAAGCCATAGTATGTATTGCCCACGAGCAGCCCCGAGGCAAAGCCGAGCAAGTGGAAGATCAGCACGACCGCCGCGCCCAGCAGCAGCGTTGCGAGAAGATACCCGCCAACCGTAAACGGCGACCAAGTCAGGAATGGAAACGATACGCCGACCGAACTGACGTAGTAGAATTGGCTGGACATGCTTGCATTCCAAATGCTCCCCAGCTCCCACACCACCTCAAACACTGCCAGCGATGCCAGTGCAAGCAAAACATAGGCAGCAAGTGACGCAATTGCACTTGCTACGAGCTTGGATTGCTGCACAGACCGCCCTGTTTTGGTGGAATAGGCAATGGTCTCAGTGCGGGATAGTCCCTCATAGCCGCAGGAATAGAGTGCTATCAGTACTGCAAGAAGCATCCCTTGCGTGATCACGGCGCGGCAGAGCGTTCCAAATAAGCTGTCCAGCAAAGGCTTTGTCATGCCTGCTGCACAAACGCTGAGCGATGCATCTAGCTCTGCCAACTTTTTAACGCTTGTTCCAAGCGCAATAAATTTTTGCTCCAACCTTTCATCGGCACTGCCCGAAACTTGGTATACCTCACTATATACATGGTAGATCTGGGCAGCATCATAGTCGTCCAGAATATCGACCGCACCTCGGGTTTGGGCGATCAGGAGGTCACGGCGTGTTGATGCAGGGATATCACTGGCAGCCAAATCAAATGCCGCCCCCATCTGCCCGCCTATTTCCCCTGTCACATCCGTCACATAGGCTGCATATTCATCAGGATCATGATCGAATCGGCTGCTCAAAACAAGCAAAGTATTGAAGCAAAAACAGATCACTAGAAACACCGCAAACATGGGAACAGAGCTCACTTTTTTCAGTTCCCAGCGAATCAAAGCCCAGCTCATAGCACTATATCCCGATAAATATAGAGAAATGCATCCTCAAGCCCTGGCATAACGGGCTTTGCATTGGCGGGCGGCGTATGCGCGATAATGCGCAGAACTGTGCCGTTTTCGCCCTGCCTCTCGCTCAGCAGCAAACCATCCCCAAGCGCTGTATCATAAGGAACCTCAAACAGCCTACCCCGCAGCTTATCGCAGATATTTCGCGGGCTGTCGCAGCAAAACAGCTTATGGTTTCGGATCATGATGATCTTCCCTGCAATGGTCTCAATATCCGAAACGATATGCGTGGACAGGATCACGATGCGGTTTTCTGCCAGACTGTGAATAAGGTTACGAAAGCGCACGCGCTCCTTGGGGTCCAGCCCTGCCGTTGGCTCATCTAGAATCAGGAGCTTGGGATCGTTGAGCATTGCCTGCGCAATCCCCACCCGCCGAATCATACCGCCTGAGAACTGCTTCATTTTCTTATCTTCAACCTCTGTAAGTGCCACCAAATCAAG